>NZ_QETH01000051.1 GCF_003105115.1 Flavobacterium sp. HTF
TCAAATAAATATTTCCTTGTGTTCCTGTAGCAGTTGCACTAATATATAATCCATTATTCAGGAAATAAAAATTTCCTGAAATTTTCTCCCATTGCCAGTATCTAAAACAAAAATACAACCAGAAGGCTTTTTCTATTATCATAAATCAAAAAAACGATTCACTCAGCAGAATAAATTTGTTTAAGATTGCTAATCGGTATTACAATATGAACGATCTCAAATCATATCGTGAAATATCGGAGCTGGTGCTGGACAGATCTGTAATAGCCAAAGATTCGTCAAGTATAGCAAAAGCATATACCTATCTGGGAGATTACTATAGTGCGCATATAATTTCAGACAGTGCGTTTAGAAACTATTTTAAGGCACAGAAAATCTACCTGCAAATTGATGATAAGTATAATTTATCTAAAACATTATTGAGCAAGGCAAGTTTGCAATATAATGAAGGCGATTTTTCTGAAAGTGAAATATCCGTTTTTAAGGCTTTGAGTATATTAAAACAGCAAAAAAATGTAAACGATCAGCTTTATGAATGTTACAATCTTCTCGGGATTCTTTATAATGAAAAAGAAGAATATGCGAGAGCCTTAGAATTTCAGAACAAAGCCTTAATTACACTCAACGATAAGTCTATACCGTTAGACCTGCAGCTGAAAGCCACTTCTCTAAACAATATTGGCTTTGTTTACATGCGCATGGAAAATTTCAAACAGGCAATCTCTTATTTTGAAAAAGGGCTAAATGAAAAAAATCTCTTTGAAGAGAAGACATTTTTGTACGCTATGTTACTGGATAACCTGGCTTATTCTAAATTGAAGTCCAAAAAAATGGAAGGACTTCCGGATCAATTTTACAGGTCTTTAAAAATCCGTGACAGTCTGGGCCTGAAAATGGCTAAAATATCCAATCAGATCCATTTGTCTGAATATTATGCATTTAGAAAAGATACTTTTAAGGCCATCCAGTTTTCAAAACAAGCTTTGTTGCTTTCCCGGTCTTCAGATAAACTGACCAATACATTACTTGCTCTTAAACAAATCGCAGTTGTAGACCCGCGAAATGCATCCAAATACTCTAAAGAATACATTCGACTCAATGATAAAATGCTGAAAGCAGAACGTAATATGGGGGAGAAGTTTTCCCGAATCGAATATGAAACAAATGAAATAAAAGATCAAAATTCAAACTTACAGGAAAAGAATAAAACATTAGTGTATGTTTTTAGCATTTGTACCCTTATAGGTTTGTTTTTTTACGTTTATAAAACCCAACAGGCCAAAAACCGGGAATTGCTTTTTAAACAGCAACAGCAAATCGCAAATGAGGATATTTATAACCTGATGATTTCACAACAGAATGATATCGAGCTGACACGTATAAGAGAAAAGAAAAAAGTTGCACAGGAATTGCATGACGGCGTTTTGGGAAGAATGTTTGGTGTGAGGATAAGTCTGGATAGTCTGGATAAAATTAATGAAGAGGAAGCAGCTGCAAAAAGAAAAAAATACCTGACCGAACTTAAAAATATAGAAGAAGACATACGGGAAATTTCGCATGATTTAAACCGTGAGAAATCAGAATTAATTAATAATTTTGTTTTGATTCTGAATAAATTATTCGAAAATCAACAAAATACATACCCTTCACAACTGATTACTTCATTTGATTCCCAAATTAAATGGGAACTCGTCAGTAATGCAGTTAAAATTAACCTGTACAGAATTATTCAGGAAGCGCTTCAGAATTGTAATAAATATGCAAAGGCAAAAACGATTACAGTTGAATTTAAAAACGAAGTGAATCACCTGATATTGTCTGTTTTTGATGACGGAATTGGTTTTAACCCAAAGAGAACCAAAAACGGTATTGGGCTGCACAATATCGAATACAGAGTGGCAGAATGTAAAGGAAGCGTAATCATAAAATCGGCCCCGGGAGAAGGAACCATGCTTCTTGTAAAAATACCAATTGACCAAAAAATTAACCTGCAAAAGAAATGACAGTTGACCCAAAAACCTCCGTTTCTCAATTAATTAAACGAAATGTCTTAATTGTTGATGATCATCCATTTATAATTGAAGGATACAAAAATGCCATAACACGTTATAATCCGCAACAATATGAGTTTGAAATTTCTCAGGCTTATGACTGCAGATCGGCTTTTGACTTAATAGAAGATGAACAGGCACCCAATTTTGATGTTGCTTTTCTGGATATCAGTATGCCTGCCTATGAAGAAAAAGATATCTTTTCGGGAGAAGATCTGGCAAAACTGCTTTCAAAAAAAATGCCTTTTTGCAAAATCGTTTTATTAACCATGTATACCGAATTACTGAAGATAAAAACAATCATCAGAACCATACAGCCTAATGGGCTTATTATTAAAAACGACCTGACTTTTGATGAACTGCTTTTTGCCTTTGACAGAGTGATGAAAAATGAAAAATATTACAGTCAGTCGGTACAGAAAATGCTGAATCAGTCGCCTCATAATTCAATAGAAGTAGATGAGTTTGACAAACAGATTTTATTTCACTTGTCTAAAGGAACTCCGATTGCAGATATGCCTCAATATATTCCGATATCATTGAATGCCATAGAAAAGAGAAGAGTCAACTTAAAAGAATTACTTAAAATAAGATCCGGTCTTGATGAGGATTTGGTTAAAGAAGCCAAAAGTAAAGGGCTTTTTTAAAAAGAAAATTCCAAACAATAAAAAATTCCAAATTCCAATGGCAACCTAGCATTATTGGAATTTGGAATTTTTTATTTGAAATTTATTAAAATTTACTCACTCAGCGCATCCCAGCCACGTGCTTTTAAAGCAATTTTTGTATTGGCACGGGTTACCAGATGGATTCCTTCACTTTCATCGGCCATATGACCAATAATAGAGAAATTTGGATTTCCTTTTATTTTGTCAAAATCATTAATATCAATCGTAAATAACAATTCATAATCTTCACCGCCATTAATCGCAACAGTTGTGCTGTCAATATTAAACTCTTCACAAGTCGAAATAAACTGTGGATCTAAAGGAAGTTTATCTTCATACAAATTACATCCCACTTTTGATTGTCTGCACAAATGAATAATTTCTGAAGAAAGTCCGTCAGAAATATCAATCATCGATGTTGGTTTAATCTCAAGAGCATGCAAAAGTGTGCGAACATCTTTTCGGGCTTCCGGTTTTAACTGTCTTTCTACCAAATACGTATAAGGATCTAAATCAGGCTGACTGTTCGGATTAACCTGAAATACTTGCTTCTCACGTTCCAAAACCTGTAATCCCATATAAGCGGCACCAATATCTCCGGTTACCACCAATAAATCAGTTTGTTTAGCACCGTTTCTGTAAACGATCTCATCTTCATTGGCCTCACCAATTGCGGTAATGCTGATAATCAGTCCTTTTTGAGATGAGGTAGTATCTCCGCCAATAACATCAACTTTATATTCTTTTGCAGCGTGCGTAATCCCTTCAAATAACTCTTCCAGGGCTTCCAGAGGAAAACGATTAGAAACGGCCACAGAAACGGTTATTTGCGTTGGTTTGGCATTCATGGCACAAATGTCTGAAACATTTACAACAACAGATTTATATCCTAAATGTTTTAATGGCATGTAAGCCAAATCAAAATGCACTCCTTCAATCAGTAAATCAGTAGAAACCACTACCTTTTTATCTTTAAAATCAAGAACAGCTGCATCATCACCAATACTTTTTAAAGTAGATTCCTGAGTAACATCAAAATTTTTGGTTAAATGTTCTATTAAGCCAAATTCGCCTAATTGAGCTATACTGGTACGTTGTGGATTTTTATCTTCGATCATTTTTTTTAAGTTCCAAAGTTTGTAAGGGGCAAAGGTACAAAGGATTTTTTTAAAGATACTAAGATTCTGAGATGCTATGGTTCTAAGTTTTTTGTAGCTAATTAAAAAAAAATAGAATTTATTTTTTCCTGTTGACAAACTGTTGTCACCGACCCTCAATACTTTTGAAGTATTAAACAAATTAAAACTTTAAAATCATGAAAACATTAGCTGCACAAGTAATTACACCTGAAGATTTATTGAAACACTGGCAAGGACACCGCGCGCTTACAAGACGTGTGATTGAGCTTTTTCCTGAAAAAGATTTTTTCGAATTTTCAATTGGAGGAATGAGACCATTTGCCAAATTAGCTGATGAACTTCTGGCAATTGCGGTTCCGGGACTTAAAGGAATCGTGACAAAAGAAACTAAAGCATTTGCTGAAGAATCAGATAAGTTGGTTTTTAAAGCCCAATATCTTGAAAAATGGGATGAGGCAACAGCAGAAATCAATAAATACTGGGAGAAATTGTCAATTGAAGATTTTAATGAAACTTTTAATCTTTTTGGTCAGTATGAATTTCCTGTTATTCAGAATATCTTGTATTTTATTGATAATGAAGTACATCACCGTGGGCAAGGTTATGTTTATTTAAGAGCCTTGAATATTGAACCTCCATTTTTTTGGGAAAGATAAAGATAGACCTGAAAAAAACTCCTAATGCAACTTTGTTCTTTAGGAGTTTTTTTATGAAAGTCTTTTTCTGTTTACTTCCAGCAATTCTAAAGTTCGTTTTTTTAGTATTTCCGGTTCCAGAATTGTGGCATAATCGCCAAACATTAAAAACCACCGGGGGAAACCGCTTTCTATGTCGCGGCACATAAAAGTCATTTCGATTTGTCCGTCTGTTTCTTTTTCAGAAACATAGCCATGATATTTTCTTTCATGCGCTAAATATCGCGCAATTTTTTTGTCGATTAAGATTCGGACTTTTGTGGTTGGGATGGTTTCATTTTTATTTAAATAAGTTTCTAACGAATCGTGTTCAATGGTGAAATCGCAATCTGTTTTTTTGATTCCGAGAATTCTGTCCGTTCTAAACTGGCGATAATCTTTTCTCAAATGGCAATAACCTAAAAAATACCAATTGTTATGATCATGAAAAACACCCACAGGTTCAATATTTCTTTGCGTTGTTTCTTCTTTATCAAAGGTTTTATACGATAATAAAATTTGCTTTTTCTCGGCAATACTTTCAAATAGAACTGCCAGAGTATTGGGAGAATTATCATTGAACATAGGTTCAGTAGTTTGCATGACAATTCTGGATTCAATATTCGAAAGGTAATCTTTGTCGCCACTTCTCAAAACCGATTTCAGTTTATACATCGCCGATGCATAATGTGTTCCCAAAGAAGGATCAGTAAACTTCTGCATCAGTTTTTCTGCTGCGATAAAACTGCTGACTTCTTCACGGGTAAACATAACAGGCGGTAATCTGTAACCGTCCATCAAAGCATAACCCACTCCGGCTTCGCTGTAAATTGGAACTCCTGAAGCTTCGAGAGTTCGAATATCCCTGTAAATGGTTCTTAAACTGCAGTCAAAACGATCAGCCAGTTCCTGTGCTTTTACAATTTTTTTAGATTGCAATTGAATCAGGATGGCGACAATTCGGTCAAATCGTTTTGGAGTTTCGTCCATTTTTTTCTTTTAAAGGTTCAGAGGTTCAAAGATACAAAGGTTCAGAGTTTAAATAAATAAGAAATCTGTTCCAAATTAGGACAGATTTTATCTGTAATTGCATTCGTAGAGACGCATTGCTATTTCTACGCAAGTGAAACCATTTTTGCAATCACATCAAATAATAAAACAAAAAACCCAACAACTTTCGTCATTGGGTCATATCTTGATACTTAGTACTTAAATCTTAATACTAAATCTAGTCATTCAATTTTAAAACCGCCATAAATGCTTCTTGCGGAATCTCAACGTTTCCTACCTGACGCATACGTTTTTTACCTTTTTTCTGTTTTTCCAAAAGTTTACGCTTACGTGAAATATCTCCACCGTAACATTTTGCGGTAACGTCTTTACGAAGTGCTTTAATCGTTTCACGGGCAATGATTTTTGCCCCGATTGCAGCCTGAATCGGAATGTCAAATTGTTGTCTCGGAATCAGTTCACGTAATTTCTCGGTCATTTTTTTACCGATGTTGTAAGCATTGTCTTCGTGAATTAATGCAGAAAGTGCATCAACAGTCTGAGCATTCAAAAGTACATCCAGTTTTACCAATTTCGAAGTTCTCATTCCGATAGGAGAGTAATCAAAAGAAGCATAACCTTTAGAAACTGTTTTTAAACGATCATAAAAATCGAATACAATTTCCGCCAAAGGCATATCAAAATTTAATTCAACACGTTCAGTTGTTAAGTATGTTTGATTCGTAATTTGACCACGTTTTTCAATACATAAACTCATTACGTTTCCAACAAAGTCAGCTTTTGTAATGATAGTTGCTTTAATAAAAGGCTCTTCAACTCTGTCTAAACGGGAAGGTTCAGGTAAGTCAGAAGGATTATTTACAACAAATGCAGTTTCGGGATCTTTTTTGGTATAAGCCAAATACGAAACGTTAGGAACTGTAGTAATTACAGTCATATCAAACTCACGCTCTAAACGTTCCTGGATAATTTCCATGTGAAGCATTCCTAAGAATCCGCAACGGAAACCAAAACCTAAAGCGGCAGAACTTTCAGGAGTAAAAACTAATGAAGCATCATTAAGTTGCAATTTTTCCATAGAAGAACGCAAATCTTCATAATCTTCAGTATCGACAGGATAAATTCCGGCGAAAACCATTGGTTTTACATCCTCAAAACCTGTAATCATATTAGTTGTAGGCGTTTTGGCATCGGTCAGTGTATCACCAACTTTTACCTCTTTTGCTTCTTTAATTCCGGAAATCAAATAACCAACATCACCAGCAGAAATTACATTTTTCGGAACCTGATTTAGTTTTAACGTTCCAATTTCGTCAGCAAAATATTCATTTCCTGTGGCCATGAATTTAATTTTTTGCCCTTTTTTGATTTCACCGTTTACTACTCTGAAGATAACCTCGATTCCACGAAACGGATTATACACCGAGTCAAAAATCAATGCCTGTAAAGGTTCGTCTTTATTTCCTTTCGGAGCAGGAATTTTTTCGATAATGGCAGCTAAAATATTTTCAACACCAAAACCTGTTTTTCCCGAAGCATGAATAATATCTTCTAATTTACATCCTAATAAATCGATAATATCATCACTAACCTCTTCAGGATTAGCACTTGGTAAATCTACTTTATTTAAAACCGGAATAATTTCCAGGTCATTTTCAAGAGCTAAGTATAAGTTAGAAATCGTTTGTGCCTGAATACTTTGTGCAGCATCAACAATCAAAAGTGCACCTTCGCAGGCAGCAATAGAACGTGAAACTTCGTATGAAAAGTCAACGTGACCGGGAGTGTCAATTAAATTTAAGATATATTCTTCTCCTTTATAAGTATATTCCATCTGGATGGCATGACTTTTTATGGTAATTCCACGCTCACGCTCCAGATCCATGTTGTCAAGCAATTGTGCTTTTTCTTCACGAGCTGTAACGGTTTGTGTAGCGCCAAGTAAACGGTCTGCCAATGTACTTTTACCGTGGTCAATGTGTGCAATAATGCAAAAGTTACGTATCTTCTTCATTTTATATATTCAATTCTCTATACGAGTTTTTAAGTATTTCGGGTATAAATATACTCCGCAGCAATTGCTTTAGAGCGTGTCATTTGGGGGCAAAGATAGCGCAAAGTTTTGGATTCTGGAATCTAGTTGTCCGATTTTGAATTTTAAGGCTATAAAGTTGTCCTTTAGAATCTTAAATAGCCCTCACACGAAATATTACAGGGAACAAAATCCTGAGGAATGTTTTTATTCAGCCATCTGATTGTTTGAATGTTTGCCAAATAAAAACAAGAAATTGCGTTTCAATGATAAATCTCTATTTTTTGTACGAATAATTGTCGGTTAAACAAAATATAAGTATACTTGTAGTCACTATAACCATAAGATTGATCGGTTTATGGTTTTCAATTTTTCTAAATCTGTGTACAGGATTTACAGGAAAAAAGAAGTGTTTATTTTTTACTAATTAATAACCCAACAAATTATGGAAAAACAAACCGTGAAGCTGGCTGAAAAATTCGGCAGACTTTCAAAACAAGAAATGAAAAATATTACAGGAGGAGCATTAGGAACAATTTGCGGCCCGAGACCAGTACCCACTTCAATCTGCGCAAGCGGAATGGGAGTTGCAGCTAACTCAGGGACAGAAGATCCGAATCAATATCCCGGTATTGTGGGAGGTTACTGCAATGTAATATTTTTATGCATCTAAAAGAATAGACAAATGCCTGAAGATTTTCTTTGGGCATTTTTAAAATTCAAAATTAAATCCTTTTTCAGTCAGTTTCTTGTAAATTTCAGAATCGAATTTGTACAACTTTGCCGCTCTGTGCGAGACTTCCTGCTGTTTTTCGTTCAGTTCAACGAGAAGTTTCATATGAAGAATTTTTCTTCTGAAATTGGATTTGTCTAATTCAACTCCCAAAATTTCCTCATAAAGATGCATCAATTGTAATAAAGTAAATTTTTCAGGCAAAAGGTTAAAACCAATTGGAGCCTGACGGACTCTGTTGCGTAAATGCATCAGGCTGAAGTTTAAAATCTCATTATGATCAAAAATCAAATCCGGGATTTCATTTATTTTATGCCATTTCGCCTCAAATACTTTTAAGCCGGCTTTTATATTATAGTCTTCGCGATTTAGTAAAGTATAATATCCTATGGTTATAACCCTTTCTGAAATAACACGATCAGGATCTGTAAAAGCTTTTAGCTGTTCGAGGTAAATATTTTCAAGACTGGTAAGTTCATAAACAATCCGGTGTGCGGCATCATCTGTACTTTCTTTTGTTTTGACCCAGCCACCAAGAAGTCCCCATTTTCCCTTGCTTTCTCCTTCAGCATGCTGCACTAAAAGAACCTCCAGATTTTGTTTGTTGAAACCAAATACAACGCAGTCAATAGAAATTTCTTCTATAATATCTGCATTCATTTCCTTAATATCTAAAGTGCTTTGATTGTTATTTTTTGAAAGTAAAGATTCCATTTTTGGTAATGTATATTTTAAAACTCAAAATTGAATCCTCTTTCTGTAAGTTTTTTGTAAATGTCCGGGTCAAATTTATATAACTTGGCTGCACGATGCGAAACATCCTGTTGTTTTTCATCAAGGGCAACCAATAATTTCATATGAAGAATCTTTCGTCTGAAATTTGATTTATCCATTTCGACTCCCAAAATTTCTTCATATAAATGCATCAATTGCAATAGAGTAAATTTTTCCGGTAAAAGATTAAATCCCAGCGGTGCCTGACGAACGCGGTTTCGAAGATGTTTCAGACTATAAGCCAGGATTTCGTTATGGTCATAAATCAAATCCGGTATACTGTTGATTTTGTACCATTGGGCATCAGATGCCGTAAAACCTGCTTTAATATTATAGTCTTCACGTTTTACCAAAGCATAATATCCTATAGTGATTACACGGCGGAGGGGGAAACGATCCGGGTCTCCAAATGCTTTTAATTGCTCCAGATATATATTGTCAAGGCCGGTTAGTTCATTTAATAAACGATGAGCAGCATTATCTGTACTTTCTCTTTTATAAATCCAGCCTCCCGGAAGACCCCATTTTCCTTTGCTGATTCCTTCCCCGTGCTGTACCAAAAGTACTTCAAGACTACCTTTATCAAAACCAAATATGACACAGTCAATTGTGATTGCATTCATTGCGGTTTGTTCGCTTTTCAAAAGTGAATCTTCATCTACATTTTTAACCATATCCTGCTCTAAATTTTGACAAATTAAATAAATAAAATGAATAATAGACGTCTTAAATCTTTTATATTTTTTTAACGTAGCAATTTTCTGATAATCAGTTGATTGTTGGACTGCTAATTTATTGATTTTAATTTTTTTATTCTTAAATGTCTGATTGCCAAATCGCTAAATCAATATTTTTTCAATAATTTTTATTTCAATTTAAACTCCTTTTTTAGTGTATTAATAAAAATCAGTATGCTTAACTCGTAATTGCAAAAAAATAACCCTAATATTTTGTTAATACAGAAAAAATGTTTTACACTTGTAGTCAAATCTACCATAAGATAAATTCATTTTGACTATAAGATTTGCAAAGCAACAATATTTCTTTAATTAAATAAAATACCAAGGATGTTATTTTTAGGAATTGATTTAGGAAGCTCTTCGATTAAACTATCAGTTTTTGATCCTGAAAAAGGTTCAACAATTGGTGCGGTTAGCGTTCCTGATTTTGAAATGCCCATTATTGCCCCAAAATTTGGCTGGGCAGAACAAGATCCTGAATCATGGTGGCAATATGTACAAGACGGAATTAAACAATTGGGTTCAAAATCGGCTATTGATTTAAAAAAAATCGTTGGAATCGGAATTGCTTACCAAATGCACGGTTTAGTTTTAACAGATGAAAATCTAAATCCGGTTCGTTCCTCAATTATTTGGTGCGATAGCCGTGCTGCGATTATCGGAGACGAAATTTATGATAAGATCGGAGCTGAAAATTCCCAAAAACAAATCTTAGGAAGCCCGGGAAATTTTACCGCTTCAAAACTAAAATGGGTAAAAGATAATCAGCCGGAAATTTTCGCAAAAGCAAAATACATGATGCTGCCGGGAGATTTTATTGCTGCAAAACTTTCTAAAATTGCACAAATCAGCACTTCAGGATTATCAGAAGCAGCTTTGTGGAATTTTTCTGAGGGAAGACTGGCAAAAGAAATCCTTTCTGAAATGGGATTGTCAGCAGATATTGTTCCGGAAATTATTTCAAATTTTGGAATTCAGGCGACAGTTCATCCGGAAACTGCTCAGGAATTGGGTTTAAATTCTGATGTAAAAATTACATACAGAGCAGGAGACCAGCCCAACAATGCCTTGTCACTGAATGTTTTGAAACCTGGTGAAATTGCAACAACAGCCGGAACTTCGGCAGTAGTTTATGCTGTTAGTGATCAGGATGCTTATGACAAACAAAACAGGATCAACACTTTTTTGCATGTAAACAATACCGAACAGCAAAAACACAATGGTGTAATGTTGTGCATCAATGGTTCCGGAATTTTATACCAATGGCTGCGTAAAATCATGTCGGTTGGAAGAAACGAATTAATTGCTTACGAAAAACTAAATGCCGAAGCCGCAAAAGTAGAAGCAGGAAGCAACGGACTTCGTTTTTACCCTTTCGGGAATGGAGTAGAACGTATTTTTAACAATAAAAATGCAACTTCAGGAATTCAGAATTTAAATTTCAATATTCATCAGCCGTCACATCTTGTGCGTGCTGCCTGCGAAGGAATCGTGTTTGCCATGAACTACGGTTTTGATGTCATGAAATCAGTTGGTGTTTCAGGAACTGTGGTAAGAGCAGGAAATTCAAACCTGTTTTTGAGTCCGGTTTTTAGAGAAATTTTCACCAACACAACACAAACAACTTTAGAATTATACAATACATCAGGAGCAGAGGGTGCTGCAAGAGGCGCTGCTTTTGGTTACGGATATTACAATTCACTAGACGAAGCTTTTCAGGGACTGCAATGTTTAGACCGGATTGAACCGAATAAAATCCTGACCAGTCAATATCAGGATTTATATCAGGAATGGAAAAATCACATTAAAATCGAACAATAACAATGAGCACAACAAAACAATCTTATTTCAAAAACATAGACACGATTAAATTCGAAGGCAGAGAAAGCGATAACCCGTTAGCATTTAAATGGTATGATGAAAATCGTGTCGTTGCGGGAAAAACATTAAAAGAGCATTTACGCTTTTCGATGGCTTACTGGCATACACTATGTAATACGGGAGGAGATCCGTTTGGAGCTTCAACTGAAACTTTTGCATGGGATAAAAATGAAAATGCAATTTTAAGAGCTAAAGACAAAATGGATGCAGCTTTTGAATTCATGACAAAATTAGGTTTGCCATATTATTGTTTTCATGATGTTGATGTGGTTGATGATGCTCCGACTTTGGCAGAATTTGAAACCCGTATTCAGACAATGGTAGAATACGCCAAACAAAAACAGCAGGAATCCGGAATTAAATTATTGTGGGGAACTTCAAACTTGTTCAGTAATCCGCGTTACATGAACGGTGCAGCGACTAACCCAAACTTTGATGTTTTAGCTTATGCCGGAGCTCAGGCAAAAATTGCTATCGATGCAACAATTGCTCTTGGAGGCGAAAATTATGTTTTCTGGGGAGGACGTGAAGGATATATGAGTTTGTTAAATACAGACATGAAAAGAGAATTAGACCACTTGGGAAGATTCCTGAATACTTGTAAAGACTATGCCCGTAAAGAAGGTTTTAAAGGAAACTTCCTAATCGAACCAAAACCAATGGAACCAACCAAACATCAATATGATTTTGATGCAGCGACTTCGTTAGGTTTTATCAACAAATACGGACTTCAGGATGATTTCAAATTAAACTTAGAAGTAAACCACGCAACGCTTGCAGGACATTCTTTTGAACATGAATTGCAGGTTGCTGTAGATGCCGGAATGTTAGGAAGCATTGATGCAAACCGTGGTGATTACCAAAATGGGTGGGATACAGATCAGTTCCCAATTAATCTTCAGGAAGTTACACAAGCGATGCTAGTGATTTTAGAAGGTGGCGGAATTCAGGGCGGCGGAGTAAACTTTGATGCCAAAGTGAGAAGAAACTCAATTGACCTTGAAGATAAATTCATTGCTCATATCTCAGGAATGGATGTTTTTGCAAGAGGACTTATCTGTGCAGATCACATTTTACAAAATACAGATTACAGAAAATTACGCACGCAGCGTTACAGTTCGTTTGACGGTGGTAACGGAGCTAAGTTCGAAAAAGGAGAACTGTCTCTTGAAGACCTTAGTAAAATCGCCCGTGCAAACGGAGAGCCTCAGCCATTAAGCGGCAGACAAGAATTATTCGAACAGATTATTTCGAATGCGTATTAAATAATTACAGGTAACTAACTATAAATTTAAACCAATTCTTAATTATTATGAAAAGCAAATATTGTATTAAAACAATGCTTCCGTTTTGTATGGCGTTGCTGCTAAGCGTCTTTACATTGCAATCTGGTTTTGCACAGGAGCAATCCAAGTTTGTAAGCGGAAATGTCACATCGGCAGATGATAACATGGGAGTTCCTGGTGCGACAGTTCTGGTCCAGGGAACAAAAACAAGTACTGCAACTGATTTTGACGGATTATACAAAATCGAAGCAAAAGCCGGAGATGTACTGATATTCAGTTTTATGGGTTATAAAACGCAAAAAATCACCGTTGGAGAACAAAGAAAAATAAACATAACCCTGCAGTCTGAAACTGCAGAACTTAAAGAGATTGTAGTTATTGGTTATGGTACACAAAAGAAAAAGGTAAATACTGCTGCAACATCATTAGTATCAGGAAAAGATATTCAACAGGTTGCAAGTCTTGATGTTGTAAATGCTTTACAAGGCCAGGCATCTGGGGTAAATGTTACTTCATCATCAGGTCAGCCGGGTGCTAACATGGTGGTAAACATTCGTGGCGCAGGTACTGCAGGAAAAAGTGATCCGCTTTATGTTGTAGACGGAGTTGTTGTTGATAATGGTATCTCATACCTTGATCCTTCGGTTATCGAAAGGGTGGATGTACTTAAAGATGCTTCTGCAGCTTCTATCTATGGAGCAAGAGCGGCAAACGGGGTTATTTTAGTAACAACTAAAAAAGGTAAAGATGGAAAAATGAATGTATCATTTAATTCTTATACCGGTTTTCAGCAAGTTGCAAAAAAAATAGATTTGATGAATACGCAGGAGTATACTACAATCATGAACGAAGCTCGTGTAAACTCAGGACTTACGCCTTTATATACACCAGCTCAGGTTGCAGCATTGCCAAATCACGACTGGCAGGATGATTTGTTTAATGAAGGAGCAATGAAACAAAATCACTCCCTTTTAATTACAGGTGGTGATAAAAGGTCTACTATTGCAACAGGTGTTTCTTATTATGGTCAGGAAGGTATGATTGGTGGTGCAAACAATCAATCACAATATGATCGTATTACTTTTAGTGTAAATTCAACCTCAGAAATAATTGAAAATCATTTGAAAATTGGAGAAAACTTCACTTTATCAAATACAAAATCAAGTGGAGTTGCTGATGATGGTATATACAGTAACGGAATCAGAAGTTTTTTAAACGCCGCTCCAATTGATGCAGCTTACGATGCTAATGGAAATTTTGCTAAATCGAATATTTCTGCGGATGTTAGTAATCCGGTTGGTTCACTTTATTATAATAACTTCAACGAAACTAAAGTTAACCGTTATGTAGGAAACATTTTTGCGGAGTTAAAGTTCTTTCAGGATTTTACATTCAGAACTAGTTATGGTGTAGACATGACTGATAGTAACTACCGTTCTTTCAGACCAGTTTATTCTCTGTCTTCGAGCGATAACAATACTGTTTCGAGTGTTACACAAAGTGGAACTAAAAGTTTAGGATGGATTTTTGAAAATACGCTTCAATATAAAATTACACTTGGAGGATCACATAATTTTGACGTTTTAGTAGGTACTTCTGCAAAAAAGAATACTGCAGATTATATGGAGGGTCAGGGTAGAAACTTAATTTTTACTGATTTCGAACATGCTTATCTGGATAATGCTAAAGATCCAACATCAAATGTTGTAAAAGGAGATCGTAAAGATTACGCTATCCAATCTTATTTTGGTCGTTTATTATATGACTACAATAATAGATACTTGTTTTCTGCAACAGTTCGTAGAGACGGATCTTCAGAATTTGGACCAAATAACAAATATGCAATTTTCCCTTCGTTCTCGGCAGGTTGGAATTTAGATCGCGAAAGTTTTTTTAAAGAAAATGCAGTATTAAATACATTTAAAATTAGAGGAAGCTGGGGACAAAATGGTAATGATCAATTCTCAAGAAGATTTGCTTACATGTCAACCATTAGTTCAAAAGACAAAACATATCATTTTGGTACAGGAGACGAAACTTTGATTGTTGGTTCAAGCCCTGATCAACTTTCTGATCCTAATTTGAAGTGGGAGACTTCAGAGCAATTAGACTTAGGTTTTGATGCTACATTGTTTACCAATTTTACTTTAACATTTGATTATTACGATAAAAAAACAAAAGACTGGTTAGTATTGGCCTCTATCCCAACATACGCAGGAGCAGCAGCACCTTATATAAATGGTGGAGATGTGAGCAACAAAGGTTTTGAGGTTTCTATAGGTTATCGTAAAAGCTTCGGAAAATGGAATTTCGGTATCAACGCAAACGTTTCTCATAACGAAAATGAAGTACTTAGAATTGCAAACAACGAAGGAATCATTCATGGAGAATCAAATTTATTGTTTCAAGGTTTAGACGAGATGAACCGTGTTGAAGTTGGAAAACCAATGGGGTATTTCTACGGATTAAAAACAGCGGGTATTTTTCAGAATGCTGCAGAAGTTACTGCGGGTGTTCAGCCAAATGCACAACCTGGTGATGTTCGTTTTGTTGATTTGAATGGAGATGGAAAAATCGATGCAAACGATAAAACAGAAATAGGAAATCCAAATCCGGATTATACGTATGGAGTAAATTTTGATGTTTCATATAAGGCATTTGATTTAACGGTTAATACTTACGGATCAGCGGGTGGTCAGAACGTTTTTGGAATTCACGATTATACTCGTGCTTATACGAATAACACAACAGAGGTTTTAAACAGATGGACTTCTGAAGGGACTTCAAACAGAATTCCAAGAGTAACTTACGGAACTGATGCTAATGGAAATTACACTAAGTTCTCAGATTTATATGTTCAGGATTCAGATTTCTTCAGAATTAAAAATGTTACTATTGGATGTGATTTGACAAAATTAACAAACCAGTTAAGTTTCTTTAGTAAATTCAGACTTTATGTTGCTGCTAACAACCTTTACACTTTTACAAAATATAAAGGTATGGATCCAGAAATTGGTTTCGGAAATACTACTGTAGGCCAAGAATGGGCAAGAGGAATTGATGTTGGATTTTATCCACAGCCAAGAACGTACATGATGGGTCTTAATGTTAACTTTTAATTTATGAAAACGATGAAAACATATATAAAATTATTTGCCCTTTCAAGCTTATTAGTTTTAGGAGCTTGTTCGGAAGATTTTTTAGAGAACGAACCTTACACCGATAAGGTAACAGAGAATTTTTATAAAACACCATCTGATGCTTTCGAAGGCTTAGTAGCCGTTTATGATGTATTGCAAAGAGAAGCTTATGGGACACAATTAATTGTAAGTGAGCAGGCATCCGATGATTGTTATGGAGGTTTTGGTATAGCAGATCCAACTGTAGATTTGCAATGGGACCGATTTGAATATACTACTGATAAGGACATGAATGCTCTTATCTGGACAAACTCTTACTTAGGAATTTACAGAGCCAATATTTTATTAGAAAATCTGGATAAAGTAAACTGGGGATCTCAAACTGCCCTGAAAACCCAATATGAAGCAGAAGCTCGTTTTTTAAGAGCACATTTTCACTTTCAGGCAGCTAAAATGTTTGGAGATATTGTTGCGTTAGATCATACTGTGACAACAAGTGAATTTCAATTACCAAGACAAGCTCCTGAAGTTACTTACTCTTTAATTGCAAACGATTTAAAATTTGCGGCAGATAATTTAGGACCTGAAAATTATTCAAAACCAGGAAATGCTAATTACGGGCGTATTACAAAATGGGCTGCCGAAGCTTATTTGGCAAGAACATTTTTATTCTACACAGATTATTATGAAAAACCTGATTTAGCCGGAGTAGTTACAAAAGCTCAGGCTACAACATATATTAATGACGTAGTAAACAATAGCGGACACGGATTAGTATCTGATTTTGCTAATCTTTGGTTAGCAGCTTCTTTTGAGAACTTTGCAGGAGAAGATAATACAGAAATGGTTTGGGCCGTTCGTTTTAACGGTTCAGGAAAAGGAAACTGGGATTTGCACGAAGGAAACCGTTTTCAGGTAAATATTGCACCACGTGGAGGAGCTATAGGGAAATATGCCACAGGATGGGGAGGAGCAACAGTAAATCCATTATTATATAAAGCATATGAACCTGGAGATACCCGCAGAGATGCAACAATTATTAGTTATGTTGATGAAGGCTTGAATTTTGATGCAGAAGCAAGAGAACAGCGTCAGTATACAGGATATTCCTGGAAAAAATATTGCCCGATTACCAACGCAGCGGGAGTTGCTATTGTAGAAGCAAACGGAGGAAATTTTCAGATTGATAACTATCAGGATTATGCTATTATTCGTTATGCGGATGTATTGCTTATGGCTGCCGAACTAAATTTAGGTACAAACCAGGTACTGGCACAAGCAAATTTAGATAAGGTTCGTGACCGTGCCTTTAAAAATACTACAAATCGTAAAACTGTGAATAAAGAAAATATCATGGAAGAGCGTCGTTTAGAGTTAGCTCTGGAAGGGCAGCGTTATTTTGACTTAATTAGACAAGATATGGCGGTTACTAAAACTGCAATTGAAAAAAATCCTGCAGGATCTCAATTTGCTGTAACTTTTAGACCAGAAACTTTAGGGTGGTTTCCATTACCGCAATCTCAGATTGTACTTTCTAATGGAACTATCAAACAGAACCCAGGTTGGAATTAACTAATAAACAAATGATTATGAAACGTATATTATATATAATAATAGCAGCAGTAACGATAAGTTCATTGTTATTTTCATGCGAGCCTGTTGAAGATCGTGAAAACCTGCCTGCGGTAAATTTAACTGCTGAAACAATTAAGTTTTCGGTAAAACCAACAGCTGAAAATCCAAACATTGTAGCTTTAAAAAATGAAGACCCAACTGTAATTCCATACTGGAAATATGTTGACGGAAATGGAAATGAAATAGGACATTCAAATAAAAGCAATGATCAAATAAGTTTTCCATTTGCAGGTAAATACACTGTTTATTTCACTGCTTATACAAGAGGTGGTTCTGTAGATGCGGCTCCTGTAACTATTAATATAGCTCAAAATGATGAGAGTCAGTTTGCTGATGAAAGATGGAACTTACTTACTAATGGAGCGGCAGGAAAAACATGGGTTTTGTATATGACAGCACCTCTTGAATTTATTGGAAAACCAGCAACTCCTTACCAAAATATTGCTGTGAGTGGTCATGGATGGTGGCCAAATCTTTCAGACATTTCATGGGCAGGATTAGAAAACAAAGATTGGGGAGAAGTTACTTTTAACCTTAACGGAGGATACAATGTTTCGGTTACCCAAACAAATCCAACTATAGGAAGTACGGCAAAAACAACTAAAACCGGGACTTTTAATTTTGGACTTACTACAGGGCAAACCAATGATAGAATTGTTTTCAACGGAGGAACAGAAATGTTGCACCCAAATGAAGCAAGTTATTTTAGTTCTTCATTTAGTTTTACAAATATTCAGATTGTAGAACTTACAGAAACAACTCTGGCTTTTATAGCAATTAGAGCAGATGGCGACAATTTGATTTATCATTTAGTAGCAAAACAATAGTTAAGTTAGTTTTTTAAGTCTCAGTTTTCTAAACAGTTTCTGTTTTTTAAACTGAGGCTTATAATTATTTTTCTAATTCCATTTTCAAAAAAGTACTCATGCACAAAAGAAACAATTTAAGCCTGCTTCCTCTGTTAATTTTTGTTGGAACAATTTTATTAGGCTCCTGCAGTAAAAAAGAAGATCTTTTTAAAAACCGAAAAGTTTCTTTTAATGCCAATTGGAGTTTTCACTTAAATGACAGTATTGCAGATAAAGATACGATCGGAACTTCAACAAGATGGAGAACACTAAACGTACCGCACGATTGGGGAGTAGAAGGTAAATTTGATGAAAAAAGCCCTGCCGGATATGGAGGAGGATCACTTAATGGTGGTCTTGGATGGTACAAAAAAACATTTAAAGTCGCTGCTGAAGACAGCACAAAAATCACTTCAATAACTTTTGACGGCGTTTACAAAAACAGCGAAGTCTGGATAAACGGACATTATTTAGGAAAACGTCCAAACGGATATATAGGTTTTCAATATGACATGTCCCCATACTTAAACTATGGAGATAAAAACAACGAAATAATTGTTAAGGTTGACAATTCAAAACAACCAAATTCACGCTGGTATTCAGGTTCAGGAATTTTTAGAAATGTCTGGATAGAAACCACAGCTAAGCTTCATGTAGCACATTGGGGAACGTATGTTACAACTCCAAAAGTTACTGCAGAAAAAGCTTCCGTAGCTATTGAAACAACGATTCAGAATCAAAGTTCAGAATCAAAAAAGGCAACAATAATTACTACTATTTTTAAAGAAGACACCAAAGTAACATCAGTTACCCAAGATATAACAATTGCTGCAGACGGAAAACAAACCATTAAACAAGAAGCGCAGGTTGAAACCCCCATTTTATGGTCCGTAGAAAAACCGGAATTATATACAGCAGTTACAGAAATTTCGCTTGACGATAAAATAATAGACCAATACAAAACCAATTTCGGAATCAGGGATTTTAAATTTGATCTTGATAAAGGTTTCATTCTGAACGGAAAACAGCTAAAAATAAAAGGAGTTTGTCTTCATCATGATTTAGGTCCGTTAGGTTCTGCAATCAATACGCGCGCCATCGAAAGACAATTGGAAATCATGAAAGGAATGGGTGTAAACGGAATCAGGACTTCTCATAATCCGCCTGCTCCCGAACTTTTAGAACTTTGTGATAAAATGGGTTTCATTGTCATGGACGAAGCTTTTGACATGTGGAAACAAAGCAAAACAAAATACGATTACGCAACCGATTGGGACAAATGGCATAAAACCGATTTAATAGATCAATTGCTTCGTGACCGAAATCACCCAAGTGTTTTTATCTGGAGTATCGGAAATGAAATTCCGGAACAATGGAATGAAACCGGCGTTGAAATTGCCAAAGAATTAGCAGCCATAACCCGCCACTATGATAAAACAAGACCGCTTACAGCAGGAATGAACCCTCCGGTAAATATGAATATCGACGAGGTAACTTTACAGTTTGAAAAAAAGAACGTTCAGTTTAATGCCATTGCAGCTTCGGGAGTTTTAGACCTTATTGGTTATAATTATGCGCATCAAACGTATGAACATCACAAAAAGAATTTCCCTGACAAACCATTTATAGCAACCGAAACTACTTCGGGTTTACAGACACGCGGTTATTATGACGCTGTTTCAGATACCATAAAAAAATGGCCGGTAAGATGGGATCTTAAATTCACGGGAGGAAATCCCGGTAATACCGTTTCGGCTTATGATCAGGTGCAGGCACCCTGGGGTTCAACACATGAAGCAACATGGAAAGTGATTAAAAAACACGATTTCCTTTCGGGAATGTACATCTGGACAGGTTTCGATTATATCGGTGAACCAACTCCCTACGAATGGCCTTCTGTAAGTTCATATTTCGGAATTGTAGATATAGCAGGTTTTCCAAAAGACGTGTATTATATGTACCAAAGCGAATGGACAGACAAAACCGTACTGCACATTTTTCCGCATTGGAACTGGAAAGCAGGACAAACTGTAGACGTTTGGGCGTATTACAATAATGCAGATGAAGTGGAACTTTTCCTTAATGGAAAATCAGTTGGAGTCCGCAGCAAAAAAGGAGAAGATTTGCACGTCATGTGGAGAATTCCTTTTCAGCCGGGAACGTTAAAAGCAGTTTCCCGTAAAAATGGAAAAACTGTTTTGGAAACCGAAATCAAAACAGCCGAAAATCCATCACAATTAAAATTAACAGCAGACAGAAGTACCATAAAAGCAGATGAAAATGATTTGTCTTTTGTAACGGTAGATATTTTGGATGAAAAAGGAACTTTAGCGCCGAACGCGAATAATGAAATTAGTTTTTCATTAAAAGGAAATGGAAAAATTGTTGGAGTTTCCAGCGGAGATCCGGTAAGTCACGAATCTTTCAAAGGAACTAAACACACGGCACTTAACGGAAAATGTCTGGTTATTGTTCAATCCGGCAAGCAATCCGGAAGATTGGAATTAACCGCAAAAGCAAATGGATTAAAACCTTCTACAATTGTAATTACGACAGAATAAATCTGCTCTTACTAAGAAAACATCATTATGAAAATAAACTTAAAACCACTTTTTGTTTTATTAATTCTGGTCAATGGTACTTTGTTTGCACAAAATACCATTGATACCAGAATTATTAAGGTGGATTATAATAAAACAGCCGGAAAACTCAACACGATGTTCAAAGAATGTGTTGGAGCCGGAAGAGCAAATGAAGGTCTGAGAGCCGACTGGCAGCAACAACTGGCAATGACCAAAAAAGAATGCGATTTTAAATACATCAGAATGCACGGTTTATTGTCGGATGATATGGCCGTTTACAGAGAAGATGCAAAAGGAAATCCGGAATACAATTATCAATATATCGATGTTTTGTATGATTTTCTTCTGAGTATTAAAGTGAAACCTTTTGTTGAATTAGGTTTTATGCCATCAGCATTGGCAAGTGGAAAAGAAACTATTTTTTGGTGGAAAGGAAATGTTACACCTCCAAAAGATTATAAAAAATGGGAAGATTTAGTTCAAAACCTTACGGCACATTTTACAGAACGTTATGGTGCAGATGAAGTAAAAACATGGTATTTTGAAGTTTGGAACGAGCCCAATTTATCGCCAGGTTTCTGGACAGGTACACAAGCAGAATATTTTAAATTATACGAATATGCAGCACGAGGCATAAAAAGTGTAAACCCAGGCTATAAAGTAGGAGGCCCGGCAACAGCAGGAGCAGCCTGGGTTCCTGAAACCATTGATTTTTGTGCTAAAAACAAAGTACCTCTGGATTTTATTTCGACACATACTTACGGTGTAAACCAGGGATATTTAGACGAATTCGGAACTTCCGGAACCGTCCTGAGTCCTGACGATAATAGTGTGAGCGGCGATGTTATCAATTCGCGTAAGCAAATAACCAATTCGGCTATGCCAAATCTTGAACTGCATTATACAGAATGGAGTTCTTCTTATACACCTGCAGACCCGATTCACGACAGTTACCATTCGGCAGCTTATATTTTACATAAACTAAAACAAAGCGGTGACGCAGCTAACTCTATGTCTTATTGGGTTTTTACCGATATTTTTGAGGAACCGGGACCAAGATTTACACCGTTCCATGGTGGATTTGGATTACTAAATACGCAGGGAATCAAAAAACCGGCTTATTTCTCTTATTCGTTTATGAACAAATTAGGCGATACGGAACTTCAGAACAAAGACAATTCTTCGTGGGCAACTAAAAGTAAAAATGGGGACGTTCAATTATTATTCTGGGATTTTACCAATACGCATCCGGGAGAAAAAGTCTGGAACCAGACCTATTATGTTCAGGACCTTCCATCTAAAGAAAAAGGAAAAGTAAAAATTGAACTTGACGGGTTACAAAAAGGCAAATATATTGTAGAAATTTACAAAGTGGGTTATAAAGTAAATGATGCCTATGCAGATTATCTGGCATTGAATAAACCAGGCCAGCTAACTCTTCAACAAGTAAAAACCATCAAAGAGAAAAACAACGGATCTCCTGTTCTAACAGAAAAAATCACCGTTGATGCGAAAGGAACTTTTAACAGGGAATTTAAAATCAATGAAAATGATGTTGTGCTGGTAAATCTTATCAAACAATAAACTCTTTTAAACAGCTAATACAGAAAACCATAATAAATTATTAAGCATGAAAAATAAAATAATATTCCTATCAGCGGCTTTGGCTTTTGCAGCGTTTACTTCTTGTAAAGACGATGTACAAAGTTCGGGTACTGATTCGGCTCAGACAGAAGAATATCAAGGAAAAGAAATCGGCACAGAACATGATGCTGAAATAGACAAGCTGATTGCTCAAATGACAATTGAGGAAAAAATAGGAATGTTACACGGTAATAGTATGTTTAGCAATGGAGGTGTAAAACGTCTTGGGATTCCGGAACTAAAAATGGCAGACGGACCATTGGGAGTTCGTGAGGAAATTTCCCGTGACAACTGGGCACCGGCAGGACTTACCAATGATTTTGCGACTTATTACCCGGCGGGAGGCGGTTTGGCTGCTACCTGGAATACTGAAATGGCGCATACTTTTGGAAATAGTTTAGGAGAAGAATTACGTGCAAGAGATAAAGATATGCTGCTTTCGCCGGCCATCAATATGGTAAGAACTCCACTTGGAGGAAGAACTTACGAATACATGTCTGAAGATCCGTTTTTGAATAAAAAAATTGCGGTACCCCTGATTGTTGGTTTACAGGAAAAAGATGTGATGGCCTGCGTAAAACATTTTGCAGCAAATAATCAGGAAACAAATCGTGATTTTGTAGATGTTCAGATTGACGAGCGTGCCCTTCGTGAAATTTATTTACCGGCTTTTGAAGCATCAGTAAAAGAAGCAAAATCGTATTCTATAATGGGTGCCTACAATAAATTCAGAGGCGAATATTTATGTGAGAATGATTATATGCTGAATAAAATTCTTCGTGATGAATGGGGATTTAAAGGAATTGTAGTTTCAGACTGGGCTGCGGTGCATTCAACAGGGAAATCTTTGAAAAATGGTTTAGATATTGAAATGGGAACTCCAAAACCATTCAACGAATTCTTCCTTGCCGATAAACTGATTGCAGCAGTTAAATCAGGAGAAGTTTCAGAAGCTGAAATTAATCTTCATGTAAAACGAATTTTGCGCGTTTTATATCAGGTAAAAGCAATGGGAGGCGGAACCCGTGCCAAGGGAAGCATTGCGACAGAAGCACATTATCAGGATGCATACAAAATTGCGGCTGAGTCTGTAGTTTTATTAAAAAATGAAAATAATGCACTTCCGTTACAACTGGACGGAGTAAAATCTATTGCTGTAATCGGAAACAATGCGACGAAGAAAAATGCTTTAGGAGGATTTGGTGCAGGTGTAAAAACCAAAAGAGAAGTCACACCTCTTGAAGGTCTGAAAAACAGACTTCCTTCATCAGTAAAAATTAATTATGCAGAAGGTTATCTGGAGCGTTACGAAGAAAAAAATAAAGGAAATTTAGGAAATATCACTTCAACCGGACCAGTAACGATCGATCAGTTAGATCCTGCAAAAGTTAAAGAAGCAGTAGAAGCAGCAAAAAATTCCGATGTAGCGATCATTTTTGCGGGTTCAAACCGTGATTACGAAACAGAAGCTTCTGACCGCAGAGATTTACACTTACCATTTGGACAGGAAGAATTAATCAAAAAAGTACTGGCTGTTAATCCAAGAACAATTGTAGTTATGATTGCAGGAGCCCCTTTTGATGTGAATGAAGTAAGTAAAAAAACGTCAGCATTAGTATGGAGTTGGTTTAATGGTTCTGAAGGAGGAAATGCCCTGGCAGATGTATTGTTAGGAAAAGTAAATCCGTCAGGAAAATTACCATGGACAATGCCGAAAAATATTATGGATTCTCCGGCGCATGCTACAAACAGTTTCCCGGGCGGAAAAACAGTTAATTATGCAGAAGGTATTTTAATAGGATATCGCTGGTTTGATACTAAAAACGTAGCACCATTATATCCTTTCGGATATGGATTATCGTATACCACTTTTGCTTTTGACAATGCAAAAACCGATAAAACATCTTATGCCCAGAACGAAGTGATAGAAGTTTCTGTTGAGGTAAAAAACACAGGAAAAACAGACGGAAAAGAAGTAGTTCAATTGTACACTTCAAAATCTGATTCTAAGATTACACGTGCCGCACAGGAATTAAAAGGATTCAAAAAAACAGCTGTAAAAGCCGGAAGTTCAAATACAGTTACAATCAAAGTTCCTGTAAAAGAATTAGCATATTATGACGTTGCAGCCAAAAAATGGACAGTTGAACCAGGAAAATATACGCTGAAAATAGGTAACTCTTCAAGAGATATCAAAAAAGAAGTTTCAGTAACAATCAAATAATTTTTAAAACCATATAAGGGATATAAGTTCATTTAAATCAAAGCTTACATTTTCTTATATCCTTTATATGGTTAAAATCATAGAGACCATTGCGTAAACCTTTGCGGGCCTTGCGGTTAAAGTCGGCACCATATAGTTTTTGATTTAAATGAACTTATATCCCTTATATGGTAAATCTTTTCAACCATATCGTAAACCTTCGGACTTTGCGGTAAAAACACTAACTAACCATAATTTTTATAAACATGAAAAAGAGAATAAAAAATTGCCTCGTTACAGCTGTACTTTTTATTGTTCTTGGAGGATTTTTATCCTGTAGTGCAGAAAAAGAAACCCCACAAAATCTAACAGTAAAAGGCTTAGCAATAAGCACAAATAAAATTGATTTTCAGAGTGCTGAAAGTAATGCTGATTTGACAATCAATAGTGAAGTGACAGCATGGCTGTTGCAAAGTTCAGATGCTAGCTGGGTAAAGATCAGCAAAGCAGGAGGAACGACAGGAACGACAGTTGTAAAAGTTACAGCTTTAGAAAATACAAAGACAACTCCGAGAACTGCAGTTATAACATTAACTTCAAACGAAGCTAAATCGCTTCAAATTGCAATTACTCAGGCCGCTGCTATTGGTTCTGACGGGACATATCCTAGCTATAACACAAATCCGCTTCCTGCAGACGCTACAGGAATGAGCAATACAGCCGTACAACTGGCAGCAAAACTAAAATTGGGCTGGAATATCGGTAACACGATGGAAGCAACAGGTGGAGAAACTGCCTGGGGAAATCCAAAAGTGACCAAACAATTGATAGATTTGGTAAAAGCAAACGGATTTAATGCGATAAGAATTCCGTGTTCCTGGAATCAGTATTTATCAAATGCGGGAAAAGCGGAAATTAGCACCACCTGGCTTAACAGAGTAAAAGAAGTAGTGCAATATTGTGTGGATAATGACATGTATGTAATTGTCAACATTCACTGGGATAACGGATGGCTTGAAAATAATGTTACAGAAGCCAAAAAAGACGAAAACAATGCCAAACAAAAAGCATTTTGGGAACAGATTGCCACACATTTGAGAGGTTTCGACGAACACTTACTTTTTGCAAGTGCCAACGAACCAAATGTTGAAAATGCGACACAAATGGCAGTTTTAACATCTTATCACCAAACTTTTATTGATGCTGTTCGTTCTACTGGAGGAAAAAATGCATACCGTAATTTAATTATTCAGGGGCCATCAACAGATATAGAAAAGACAAACAACCTCATGAATACTTTACCAACAGATAAAGTAGCAGACAGAATGATGGCTGAGGTTCATTATTACACTCCGTATCAATTTTGCCTTATGGACAAAGATGCAGACTGGGGTAAAATGTTTTACTATTGGGGAGCAAATTACCATTCAACAACAGATGTATCACGTAATTCAACCTGGGGAGAGGAAACAGATTTAGATAACTTTTTCCATTCGATGAAAACTAAATTTGTAGACAAAGGAGTTCCGGTAATATTAGGAGAATTTGGAGCAATAAGACGTTCTGATTTAACAGGTGCTGATCTGACACTGCATTTAGAATCCAGAGCTTATTTTCTGAAATATGTGGTTCAAAAAGCCACTGCAAACGGACTGGTTCCTTTTTATTGGGATGCAGGAAATTTGGGAGTAAACACAATGTCCTTATTTGACAGAAGCAATAATACAGTTTATGATGCACAAGCTTTAAAAGCATTGAATGACGGATTAAAGTAGCAATTGCCTTTTTTGAATTACATAAGTGGTATAAGTATTTTTAAGTTTGAATTAATTTTTAGCTTAATTTTACTTATATCACTTATCTGATTTTAGAGATTTAAATTTATAAATGAAATGAAAAAATATACAGCCTTTCTTTTTCTTTTATGCAGTATAGCTGCAACGGCAAATGTAAAAATGCCTTTGGTTTTTTCTGACGGAATGGTTTTACAGCGTAATAAACCAATTCCGGTTTGGGGTTGGGCAGATGCCAATGAAAAAGTAGAAATCCGTTTTAACAAACAAACTAAAACAATCACAGCCGATCAAAACGGAAAATGGACGGTAAATCTAAAAGCTGAAAAAGCGGGCGGTCCTTTTGAATTATCCATTACAGGAAAAAATAAAATCATCATAAAAAATGTTTTGGTTGGCGAAGTATGGATTTGCAGCGGACAGTCAAACATGGAATTTCAGGTGTACAAAACGATGAATGCCCAGAAAGAAATTGAAGATTCAAATTATCCCATGATTCGTCATTTTGGCGTGGCGCAGGATTTAAGCGGAACACCAAAAGACGATTTGAAATCTGCAAAATGGGAAGTTTCAAACAAAGAAAATGTTGGTAATTTTACAGCAGTCGGCTATTATTTTGCAAAAAAATTATACGCCGAATTAAAAATCCCAATCGGAATCATAAATACTTCATGGGGCGGAACCAACGTAGAAACCTGGACAAGCCGGGAAGCATTTCAAAACAGTGAGGATTTTAAGGCTATGATTGCCGATGTTCCGGTTGTAAACATGGATGAAGTTTTTGAAATCTATAAAAAATCAGTTTTAGAAAACGTTAGAAAAGTTCAGGGTTTTGATGTTTCAATGGAAAACGAAGCCCGGTTTAAAGATCCAAACTTCAATGATAAAAACTGGCCTGAAATAAAAGTTCCTTCACTTTGGGAAAATCAACAGCTTGGAAATATAGACGGAATTGTCTGGATGAGAAAAACAATTGTTTTAACAGCAGAACAAGCCAAAAAAGAAGCCGTTTTATATCTGTCAAAAGTCGATGATGAAGACCAGACTTTCGTGAACGGGGTTGAAGTGGGAACCAATAATCTTTGGGACAAACAGAGAATTTACAAAATCCCTTCAAATGTCCTGAAAGAAGGAACAAACACAATCGCAGTCAGAATTACAGATTACAGCGGTGGTGGCGGAATTTATGGCGACCCGGCCGATTTAAAAATTGACTTTAAAGATTCAAATCTGCCGCTTGAAGGATTTTGGAAATTTAATGTGATAAAAGTAAGAATCGAAGTTTCGCCAAACAGTTATCCGTCGTTATTATACAATGCAATGGTAAATCCATTGGTTCCTTATGCATTTCAGGGTGTTTTATGGTATCAGGGCGAAGCCAATGTCTGGAGAGCAAAAGAATATAAAAAATCATTTCCTCTTATGATTACGGACTGGAGAACCAAATTCAAACAAGGGGATTTTCCTTTCTATTTTGTACAATTGGCCACCTTCGACGAGTTTGGCGGAAACAGTGCAAAAGGAAGCCGTTGGGCAGAACTTCGCGAAGCACAATCAGAAACCTTAAAATTATCCAACACCGGAATGGCCGTAACGACAGATATCGGGAACGCAAAAGACATTCACCCAACAAACAAACAAGATGTAGCTTTGCGTCTGGCAGCAATTGCATTAAATAATGTTTACAATAAAAAACAAGTTTTCAGCGGTCCGGTTTATAAATCTCAGGAAATAAAAGGAAACCAGATTATCCTGACTTTTAACCATACCGGCAGCGGATTATCCACTCCGGACAATACAGAATTAAAAGGTTTCGAAATCGCCGGTGCAGACAAAGTTTTTCATTCCGCGAAAGCGATAATCAAAGACAACAAAATAATCGTTTCCAGCGATCAGGTTCAAAATCCGGTGGCAGTTCATTACGGTTGGGCAGACGATGACACTAATATCAATCTTTATAACAAAGAAAAATTTCCCGCATCGCCATTCAGGACTGATAATTGGGAAATGATGACAGCAAATGAAAAATATAAAGTGAGTAAATAAAATTATCAGGGCGTGACCGTACCGGGATAAGAAGGCAAATATACTTTACCTAAATACGCCTTCTTATTCCGGTACGGTCGAGCTATCCGCACTACTTCGGTAGTTAGCTCCTATCCCTCACGCATACGCAACAAAATAATCACGTTTTATGTCATTCTGAGGGACGAAGAATCTTCGTTAGTAGATCGACAAACATTAAAGATTTACTTTACGGAGTTTCTTATGAAGATTCTTCGTTCCTCAGAATGACAAAATTGTAGAAATACGAGATTCTAAACCATGAAAAATAAAATAACATCAACAACTACCAGCTTATGAATTCAGCCATCATAAAAACATTTTTCATCTTACTTCTCACATCTTGCTATACAAACATTTCAGCACAATCCAAAAATGTTTTATGGTACAATAAACCGGCAGAATTCTTTGAGGAAAGTTTAGTTTTAGGAAACGGAAAACTTGGAGCAACAGTTTTTGGAGGAGTCAATTCGGATAAAATTTACCTGAATGATATCACACTTTGGTCGGGAGAACCTGTAAATGCAAACATGAATCCCGAAGCCTATAAAAATATTCCGGCAATTCGCGAAGCTTTACAAAACGAAAATTACAAACTAGCTGAAGAATTAAACAAAAAGATTCAGGGAAAAAATTCAGAATCGTATGCTCCGTTGGGAACATTAGAAATCAGTAATTTCGAAAAAGGAAAAGCGACCAATTACTACAGAGAACTTGATATTTCTAATGCAACCTCAAAAGTAAGTTATGAACTGGATGGCGTAAAGTTTACCCGTGAGTATTTTGTTTCGGCACCGGATCAAATTATGGTAATCAAACTCACAAGCAGCCAAAAAGAAGCTTTAAACTTTGATATCAATTTAAGGAGTTTGTTAAAGTCAAATGTCGAAGTCAGAAACAACACTATGATGATGAATGGTGTTGCGCCAATTCATGAAAATGCAGGTTATACTGTTTTGCCAAAATATTTAGAAGTAAAAGAAAGAGGAACAAAGTTTACGACTCTGCTTCAGGTCAAAAATACAGACGGAAAAGTGACAAGTTCTAATGCAACAATAACGGTAAAAAATGCATCAGAAGTTTTTATCTATGTCTCAGTTGCAACAAGTTTTAATGGTTTTGACAAAAATCCCGCAACCGAAGGCATAGACGATGTTGCGATGGCATTACAAAATTTAAATAAAGCATTTGTAAAACCATTTGATAGATTAAAAGAAAATCACGTTGCGGATTATCAGAAATTCTATAACAGAGTAAGTTTGGATTTAGGAAAAACAACAGCACCGGATCTGGCAACAGATGAACGTTTGCTTCGCTATTCCGACGGAAAAGAAGATAAAAATCTGGAAATTTTGTATTTTAATTACGGACGTTATTTACTGATCAGCAGTTCAAGAACTTTGGGAGTTCCTGCCAATTTACAGGGAATCTGGAACCCGCATCTTAGCCCGCCATGGAGCAGCAATTATACGATGAACATTAATGTGGAGGAAAACTACTGGCTGGCAGAAAATACGAATCTTTCAGAAATGCATTTACCATTATTAAGTTTTATAAAAAACCTTTCAGTAACCGGAAAAGTAACTGCTAAAACTTTTTACGGAGTTAATCAGGGCTGGGCGGCAGCGCACAATTCGGATATCTGGGCAATGACCAATCCGGTAGGTCAATTTGGAAAAGAAGATCCTATGTGGGCATGCTGGCCACTAGCAGGCGCCTGGCTGAGTACGCACATTTGGGAACATTATGTGTTTACGCAGGATGCAGTATATTTAAAAAAAGAAGGATATCCTTTAATGAAAGGAGCAGCCGAGTTCTACCTGAACTGGATGATAACCGATAAAAAAGGGAATCTGATCACATCTCCATCAACTTCTCCGGAAAATCAATATATAACCCCGGACGGTTTTGTCGGAGCCACTATGTATGGAGGAACAGCAGATCTGGCCATGATTCGAGAGTGTTTTGATAAAACAATAAAGGCATCAAAAGTTTTGAATACTGATGCTGAATTTAGAGAAAAACTTGAAAAAGCACTGGCTAAACTTTATCCGTATCAAATTGGTAAAAAAGGAAATCTTCAGGAATGGTATTTCGACTGGGACGATAAAGATCCAAAACATCGTCATCAGTCACAGTTATTCGGACTATTTCCGGGCAATCACATAACACCTTTGAAAACTCCTGATTTAGCAGAAGCATCAAAAAAAACGCTCGAAATTAAAGGAGACGAAACTACAGGCTGGTCAAAAGGCTGGCGAATTAATCTCTGGGCAAGACTTTGGGACGGAAACCGTGCCTACAAAATGTACCGTGAATTATTACGCTACGTAGATCCGGATGGTAAAAAAACACAAACACCAAGAAGAGGAGGGGGAACGTACCCGAATTTATTTGATGCGCATCCGCCATTTCAGATTGATGGCAATTTCGGTGGTGCCGCAGCCGTTGCCGAAATGTTGTTGCAATCTGATGAAAACGAAATAAGATTACTTCCTGCTTTGCCGGACGCCTGGGAAACAGGATCTGTAAAGGGTCTTTGTGCAAGAGGCGGATTTGAAATAGAAATGGAATGGAATAATAAAAATATAACCGTATTAACTATTTCGTCTAAAAACGGAGGGAAAACAGCTTTAGTTTATAGAAATAAAAAACAAGAAGTCGTTTTGAAAAAAGGACAGAAATTAGAAATAAGCTGGTAGAATAAACCGATTAGATATTCAAGCCCGACAGTCCTGAAACCTTGGTACTGTCGGGTTTTTTTATGTATTATTCTTTTTCAGAAGTTTCGGCTGGTTTTTCAGGATCTTTTACAGTTTCTTCCTTGTTCTTTTCCTTCTGGCTTTCCTTAAAAGTCTCGTACCATTTTTCTATGGAAGGATAAACAAAAGCAGCCACTTTCTTAATCGGATTATAAAATATAGATTTATCTAAAGTTTCCTTCTTGGCAAAAGTATTATCGAAATTTATTTTTTCAAAAAGAGCAATAAAAATGCTCACAATAAGGATTGTTTTTAAAACCCTGAAAAAAGCGCCACCCAATTTATTGATTAAACCAAGTTGTGCAAAATCGGCAACTCCTGTTAAGAATTTTGCCAGTAAATAAACCGCAACAACCACCAGAATAAAAGTTAGGATAAAAGCTGTAATCTGAATATTAGTGGGATTCCAGCTCACATGTTTTGCAATAATATCTTTCATAAATGAAGAAAACTTTATCGCTAAATAGATTCCCAATAATAAAGAAATAAAAGAAGCAACTTCTACAAAAAGTCCATTTTTGAAACCTTTGTATAAACTGAAAGCCAAAAGTGCTCCCAAAATAATATCTAAAAAACTCATGTCGATTAACTTAAATGAATATATATTTCTATTTTTGGCAAAAAAATAATAAAATGAGAAAAAACCTATCAATTAAAACTGTAATTACTTTTTGTATCTTACTCCTGACTTCTTGTTCTAATAATGACGAAAGCAAAGATACAATACCAGATGAAAAATCAATTCTAATAAAAAAAATAACCGAAACAGTTTATTATTCCGGGGATTCAGAAACAAGCACATCAGATTTTGTGTATGAAAAAAATGTTTTGAAAAGTGTAACATCCGGTACTGGTTATAAAACTGAATTTGAATATAATGGAGATA
>NZ_QETH01000052.1 GCF_003105115.1 Flavobacterium sp. HTF
GGTTTGTTTATTTTTATGTGAGAATTTTTTGTTTTTATAGGCCGTTGTAAATAAATAATGAAAGAATTAATTTATAATTTTATAACGTTGGCTTAATTTTAAAGGTCATAAATTTAGTTTCTAAAAACTCTATTTTCTAACTTATGAAAAACATTTACCCCTTACGCCATTTAATGGCTTTTTTAAGTTTTTTTTGTTTTTGTTCTGTAAAGGGTGTCGCACAGACAATGCCAGTAGCGCAAAGTTTGCCCTATGCACAAAATTTTGCCGGACTTGATTATACAGCCATAACATATCCTGCAGGATTTCAGGGATGGACAGCCTCTACAGCACCCGGATCTGCGTATAACACAAGCGCAACTATGGTTGCAGACAGGCCTTTGGTGGCGAGCAGTACAGCAGCAACTACAAGTGGTAACTTCCATAACTATAATGGCAAAATAGGTTTCCTTAATACAGGTTCACTGGATTTGACTATTGGTTTTGCTTTTTCAACGACAGGGCAAACGGCTATTCAGGTTCAGTACGATGCTATTACGATTCGAAATCCTTACGGACTGGTTTCGGGAAGCACAACATCGGAGCGTATCAATGAAATGGTTCTGCAATATCGTGTTGGTACTACAGCTGCCTTTACATCATTACCCGCAACTGCTTATGTAAACAATCAAATACAACAAATAGGAGCAGTTACAGATCCTCAAAATCCAATAACCATAAAAGTAACTTTGCCGGCAGAATGCAATAATCAGCCGGTGGTTCAGGTGAGGTGGATTTCTAAACAAAATTCCGGTGGTGGTTCACGTCCGTCTTTTGCAATTGATAATATTGATATCAGAAGTGATGTTCTGGCTCCTGTTAGTGAAGCGGGTTATCCGAAAGCGGATAATATTTTATCGGAAGGTTTTGATTTTTCAGATAAATTAAATGAGGCCGGAAAAACATATTATGTACTATTGGCTTCTGGAAGTGCAGCACCTACAGCAGCTCAGGTAAAAGCCGGTCTTGATGCAGACGGAGCCACAGCTATACAATCAGGATTTTTGGATATTACAGATCCTTCCCAGATATCTGTAAAAAGTTTTACCGGATTAGTGATCAATACTGCGTATTCCGTTTTTTCTGTTTCTGAAGATGTATACGGAAATATCCAGACCGTTATTAATAAAGTAGATGTAACAACTTCAAATGTTGCAATTCCTTCTTTGCTGACATCAAGTGCTTTACTTGATCTGGGATTTTCCGAAACAAATTTCGATTCTGAAGTTTTAAGTTATCAGATTCAGGGAGATAATCTTACCAGTGATGTTGTCGTTACTGCTTCGAGTAATTTCACAATTTCTAAAGACAATATTTCTTTTACATCTTCTTTGACTTTTCCGGTGTCTGATTTTGCTGCGAATGCAAAACCAACGGTTTATGTTAAGTTTACTCCAACTGCCCCTGCTATATTCTCAGGACAAATTACACACGAATCAACGGGTGCCACCAGCAAAATAGTTATTCTTAGCGGAACAGGAATCAATCCGTACCTGCAAGGTTTTGAAAATACAAATGTTTTAACAAACAGTGGCTGGACGCAATACAATGTTTCCGGAACTGCCAATAAATGGACGTACACAAGTGTTACCAGAAATGTAAACTCTGGAACCGGAGCCGTTCTGATGAATGGTTATTCTGATACCGGAGCAAGCAGGGATTGGCTGATATCGCCAAGATTGCGTTTAGATAATTTTAGCCAGTTTCCTTTATTGTCTTTTTACTCTCGTAAATTTTATGCAGGACCAGGTTTAAAATTAATGGTTTCTGTAAATTATGATGGCAAAAGCAATCCAGAAACCGCAACATGGACAGAGATAAACGGTAATTTTCCAACAACAACCGGAACGTATGTAAAATCACAATATATAGATCTAACAACCTATAAAACCGATCATACCTATTTAGCATGGGTTTATGAAACAACAGCAGGCGGAACAAATAATGCATCAGAATGGTCTATAGATGATATTGCCATTACGAATGAAATGGGTTATGTTGCTTCAAATCCGGTTCTGGATTTTGGAGATGTAAATCCTAATACGGAATCAGCGGGTCAGTCTTTTGATTTTAAAGCTGCGGGTTATGGCGATATAACCATTACAGCCCCGACAGATTACCAGGTTTCTTTAGATAATGTATCATTTCAATCCAGCGTTTTAGTCAGTGCCGCAGATGCCCTGGCAGGAAAAGTATTGTATGCAAGATTTACACCTTCTGTAAAAACATTAGTGATTACAGGTCCTTTAAGGGTAACCGGAACTTCATTAGACAAACAAATAGGAACATTAACCGGATCTTCATTGCCAAAAGCAGATACTTTTGATATTGTAAGTTATAATTTGGAATTTTTTGGAACAGATGTAAAAGGTACCGATGGAGTAGAATTTGGTCCGACAGATGATGCCCTTCAAATTGATAATGTTGCCAGGGTAATGAATAAACTAAATGCTGATGTATATGTGGTTCAGGAAGTTTCGGATGATCCTTCGATTGATGTTTTGATTCAGAAAATAAATATTAACGGAAAAACGTTTGACAAAACAACTTCAACATCCTGGTCTTATTCGTTTGATGAACCGGATCCAAATTTTCCGCCTCAGAAACTCGTGGTACTTTACAATACACAAACAACAACGGTAAAAAGCACCCGTGTGATGTTTAAGAAATTGTATGATGATGTTCGTGCCGGGACAGTAACATTACCAAATTATCCGGGAGGAAACGGAGCAAGTTTTTTCTCTTCAGGACGTTTGCCTTATTTGGTTAAAATTGAAACTAATATTGGCGGGGTCAAAAAGGAAATTAACCTGATTGATCTTCATGCACGTGCCAATAGCGGAAGCGATATTTCAAGATACAACATGCGTAAATATGATGCCGAGTTATTGAAAGATAGTCTGGATGTTCATTATCCAAATTCAAATTTTATGATTTTGGGAGATTTTAATGACGATGTTAAAGCTTCGGTTATTCCCGGGCAGCCTTCTTCTTACCAAAAAATCGTAGAAGATACAGATCGTTATAATCCAATTACTTTAGGAATTAGCCAGGCGGGCGCTTACAGCTTTTTAAGCTCAGGCGGATTCTTAGACCATATTGTTATTTCAAATGAACTTACAGATCAGTATATTCCAAATTCTATTGCGGTGTATGATCCAAGGGCAGATATTCCATCTTATACAACCACAACGTCGGATCACGGCCCCGTAATTGCCCGTTTTGAATTAAAACCGGATAATTTGTCGACAACTGATTTTGAAACCCAAAACGGATATTTTGTACAGGCGTATCCAAATCCTGCGTTGGATGTTGTAAATGTAGTGGTGAAAACAAATCAAGACAAAAAACTGAAATTAAAACTTTATGATATGTCAGGGCGTTTAGTGATTAGTCCGGTTGATATAAAAGACACACAGGAAAAAAGCGATTCGGTAATTCAGATAAGCAACCTTAAGACGGGAGTTTATATTTATACCTTAACAGAAAACAATAAAGTGATTTACAGCAGTAAAATCATTAAAAAATAAAGACTCTTCTAAATAAAAACAGGCAGCTTAACCGGCTGCCTGTTTTGTTTATATAAGGTTTTTAAAATGCTTCAAGTAAATTTTCAAACCGATTTAAATCCACAGACTGATTCATTTCAAAAAAATAGTCCAATTGCCATTTTTGTGTTTTCTGAGCTTGCTTACTTGTGGTCTCGTCCCACGGCGGATAAACTCTTGTCGCTCTTATTCCTTCTTTTTTTGGAGTAGAAAAAATCCCTTTTTCCAGTAAAACCGATTGCGGAAAAATAAATTGTCCGAAAACATCATTTTTCCGAACACTTACTATTACAAAATCAATTTTATCCGAGGCATCAAAAGGCTCAATAGTTTTGGAGGAATTGCGTTTCCATAAAGTGACAAACTGACCTGTTTTGGTGGGGGTTATTTTGGCTTCGCGAAAACAAATATGTTTATTGTTCAGCTGAAAACGATAAGCGCTATATTCTGCACTTTCCAGTTCAGGTTGAGGTACTGTAAAATCAAAATTCAGTACATCATAAACCATTTCTTTGGCTGTGATTAAATCTTTTGGAAAAGAATTACTATTCCACTCATTTTTAATGCTCATTTTAATAAAGTTGCTTCTGTTGTTTTTTTTTAGAAAATTACAACAAATAAAATATTAAAACGAAACATTTAATCCAAAATTCAATCCCCACTGAAGCTGATTAAAAGACTGGTTATTTAGCGGATTTATATAATAATTCATGGCAGGCTCAACAAAAACATTTGTCTTTTTGTAAATACGATATTGTACCGTGCTGCTCAGGACAGACCCGTAAACAAAGTCGTTTGCATCAAGATTTTTCCCTATGGTTGTACCGTCCAAAGCTACATTGTTCGAAATCAGTTTACCAACAAAACCTCCGGTATTCAAACTGATATTGGTTCTGTTTTTGTTAAAAACCGCATAAGAAACTTCCAGTGGCATTTCGATATATCGTAAACTTTGATCCAGATTTCCTGTTTGGACATTTTCACTTGCCAAAGCATCTTTTGTACTATTGGAGACAAATACATAACTTCTGTTACTGGCGATTTGAGGCGTTGCTACATTCTTAACAAAATACTCTGACGGACTAAAAAAAGCACTGTTTTTTTCACTCACATCCATATATGAAACATTGGCAATACTTTGTCCTAATTCATTAATCTTTAGTCCCGAACCAACAGCCCATTTTTTGTTGATTTTGTATTTTGTTTTTACACCGTAGGTACTCGTCTGTTTAGAGTCATTTACATGGCCCAACGTTTTGTCATTTTTATAATTTTCAGAATTGGCAACTCCGGCAAAAACCTGAACCGCCCATTTCTCACTTTCAGACTTTGGTTTGGTTTCTTTTTCTTTGTTATCTTCCGGATTGGTAATTCCTTTCTCCAAATTTTGAAGTTCCGCCAGTTGTACAGAATCCTGTTTGCTCAGCGCATCAATAAATTTCGAATTGTTTTGCTGATTATCAGCAATGGCTTTTTCAGAAATCACAGGTTCATTTTTGTACTCTCTATTGTCCTTCTTTGCTTTATTATTCAATTCAGTGCTTACAATCTGATCAGGAGAGTTATAGGGTAGATTAGTATTGTTCTTATTGCTTTTCAAATTTGGTTTTGTTTCAAAAAGAGAATGAGCTACCTGATTTTTTGAAGTTGGATTAAATGGATTTTGTTTTCCTGAACTAAATGTTTTTTCAGCCAGAATTTTATTTGCATTTTTTTTCTCAGCGTCTGCTATTTGATTTTTTGATACTGAATTAAATGCATTTTGATTTCCTGAAATTGTTGTTTTTCCGGCTATTCCCTGATTTGCATTTCTTTCAGCATTGAGTATTTGGTTTTTTGAAGACGAATTAAATGTATTTTTATTTCCTGAAATCACAGTTTTTTCGGCCAATGCCTGATTTGTATTTCTTTCGGAATTGAGTGTTTGATTTTTTGATACTGAATTAAATGCATTTTGATTTCCTGAAATTACAGTTTTTTCGGCTACAGCCTGATTTGTATTTCTTTCAGAATTTAGTGTTTGATTTTTAGATGGCGTATTATATGCATTTTGTTTTGCTGAAACGGATGACTTTTCAGCAATAACTTCATTTGTGCTTTTCTTTTCAATACTTAATTTTTTAGACGAAACTTTCGTATTGGTTATATTTGGGGAATCAGCGTCAGCAACTGCTGTTTCCTGTGTTGCATTGTTTTTTTGAGGATCATTAGTAGTGTTGTTGTTTTCTAAAGATCTATTTTGACTGTTGTCTGATTTTTGATTAATGATTGTATTCTCATCAGGAATTGTTCTGTTTTGGTTGATATCTGCCTTATTTTCATCCAGAACAACACTGTTGTTTTCTATAGAGCTATTATTACCTGTTTTGATTTCAGATAGGGAATTAAAATAAAGTACTGAAGGCAGCATAAGGCCTAATAGTAAGCATGCAGCAGCCGACCACCAAAGAATTGCTCTCTTTTTCTTTTTGGGTTTGTTTAATTTTTCTTCAATCTGACCCCATAATTCGGGTGGCGGAACACTTGAAAAGTTTTCCATTGATGAAAAAAGATTTTCTATATTTTGCTTTTTCATGCCGTTTTAAAATTTTTTATGCTCAAAATTCTTTTTTGCAAAATTCGCTTTGCCCTGTTTAAATTTGATTTTGATGTTCCTTCAGAGATTTTTAGTAATTCGGCTATTTCTTTGTGTTTCATTTTTTCAAAAACATACAAGTTAAAAACAGTCCGGTACTGATCGGGCAGGTCCCGTATAAATTCTAATAATTTTTCCTGCTGAATCGGAGCGATATCTAATTCCTCTTCTTCTACAAAATCGGTGTCAGGATCAAAGACATCCAAAAAGAAATTTTCCTTTTTCTTTTTATTCAGGGTTTCAATAAGTTTATTAATGAAGATGCGCTTCAGCCAGCCTTCAAAACTTCCTTCAAATTTGTATTGATTTATTTTCTGAAAAACAATCACAAATGCCTCCTGAAATACATCTTTGGCATCGTCTTCGTTTTTCATATATTTCAAACAGATACCATACAAAACGGGAGAGAACAACTCATATATTTTGAGTTGTCCCTCTCTTTCATTTTGCATGCATTGCTTAATATATTTTTCTAAATCGGCTTTCAAAAAAATGGTTAGATTTGTTTTGGCAAAATTAGTTTTTTTAACTCATAAAACTATTTTTTATGAATAGTTTAGAACTAACTCTTTACTGTTTAAAATTTGATTATCAATATCTTCCGTTTCATGAAGTAAATCATGAAGGAATATTTTCTTTATTATTTTAAAGCAGTAATTTTATCCTGAATTGCTTTTTTGAATGCTTTTATGGCTGCTGTCTGATCTGCAGTGTCTGCATTATCAATATAGATTTTAGTTACAGTTGCACCCTGATGCAATTCAAAATAAACACCACCCTGCTCAGATGTAGTCGGATTACCGTATGTTTTGATCTGACCTTTCAAGGCAGTAATTTCAGCAGTGATATTTTTTGAAAATAAGGTATATTCACCGTTTTTGGTTGTTGCCGTATATTTGTACTGGCTAAAATCGTAACTTCCTGCTACAACATTTTGAAATTTCAAAATATTATAATCATTCAGCTGGAAGAATTTCTGACAATCACCTCCTGCACACTGACTTGCAAAACTTCCGATAACGATGTTATCCGGACTTGCCTGAACTCTGTTAAAAAACAATCTTTTAGATGTTTTAGGAATCAGAATATGATCTGAAGGGTAGGTAGGATTCGATGTTATAGCTTCACCTGCCTGTGGCGCTTTTTCAAAAAAGTTGATCACCATTTCGCAGTTGTTCTCTACTATTGAACTTATTTTTATCGCATATCCGCTGGTAGGTTTTGCTCCTGCAAAAATGCTTATAAAGTTATACTTAGTAAAATCGATTGTTGGGTCACTCGGATTTGGACATGTATTAGGATGTTTTGTAAAATAAGTAAGCAATTCCTGTTCTGATCTTACTTCTATTGCAATAGGATTATTTTGTTGTGTTTTTACGCTGTAATTACATAAAAGTGGAAATCCCGTAAAAGCTACATCTGCATTAGATCCGCAATCAACATTAAGATCATCATTGCCCAGGGAGCAAGCGCTAATTCCAAAAGCTACAAATAAGCCTAGTATTAATTTTTTCATGGTGTGTTTTTTATTATAGGTTATATTTACAAGATGTCGTTCTTTTTGAATGGTTGCGTAAAACGATATTGATATTAAAAAAATGTTTCAGAATCTTTAGTTAATTTGGAAATTAGTGAAATTTCGATTTTAAAATTTTGAACTACGTATTATTGCGTACTTTTACTTAAAAATAATCCTAAGTTATGTTTGATTTTCTACCATTTTTATTGGTTTTTATAGTGGCTTTATTCCTGGGGATATACTTAGGAAAGCTTTTGTTTTCTGCGAAATCGCAAGCTGAAAAAGTAAGTCTTACCGAAAGACTGACGGCGATGGTAAATCAATTGGAATTGCAGAAAGAGCAGTTTGAAAAGGAAAAGAATGTTTTTGAAAAACAATTTTATTTAAATAATACGGAGAAAGAAAACATCCGTACAGAAAAGGACAGTCTGGCTATTCAGCTTTCTAAAAAAGAAGTTGATTTTGAAAATTTATGGGAAAGGCATAAAGAGCAAAAAAACGAAATAACCGAATTACAGGAAAAATTTACCAAAGAGTTTGAAAACTTAGCCAATAAAATCCTCGAAGAAAAATCAGCCAAATTTACAGAACAAAATAGTGAAAACATGAAAAATATCCTTTTGCCTTTGCAGGATAAAATTCATGGTTTTGAACAAAAAGTAGAGCAAACCCACAAAGAAAGCATTGATTATCATGCTGCTTTGCGCCAGCAGATTATTGGTTTAAGCGAAATGAACGCTCAAATGAGCAAAGAAACCTTAAACTTAACCAAAGCATTAAAAGGCGACAGTAAAATGCAGGGAAACTGGGGCGAACTGGTTCTGGAACGTGTCTTGGAAAAATCCGGTCTCGAAAAAGGACGCGAATATGAAGTTCAGCAAAGTTTTACAAACACAGAAGGAGCAAGGGTTTTTCCTGACGTAGTCATCAATTTGCCGGACGGAAAGAAAATGATTGTCGATTCTAAAGTATCTTTGGTAGCCTACGAAAAATGGGTCAACGAAGAATCGGAGATTTTAAAAATCGATTTGTTAAAAGAACACGTCAACTCTATAAAAAGACATGTTGAACAGCTCGGAAATAAAAATTATCATGACTTATATCAAATAGAAAGTCCTGATTTTGTATTGCTTTTTATTCCGATAGAGCCTGCTTTTGCCATTGCTTTAAACGAAGATTCTACTTTATACAACAGAGCTTTCGACAGAAACATTGTAATTGTAACACCAAGTACTTTATTGGCAACCCTGCGCACCATTGACAGCATGTGGGCGAACCAGAAACAACAGGAAAATGCTTTTGAAATTGCCAGACAGGCGGGTGCCTTGTATGATAAATTTGAAGGTTTTGTAACTGACCTGGTAAGGATCGGGAATAAAATCAAAGACACCAAAACCGAATACGAAAATGCTATGAGCAAATTGGTTGATGGCCGCGGAAATTTAATTTCGAGTGTTGAGAAATTAAAAAAAATGGGTGCAAAAGCCAAAAAAGCACTTCCCGAAAATATACTTGCCAGAGCTTCCAATACTGAAGAAAATCAATTATTAGATTAAAATAAATAACCCCAAAAAACAAAAACATGAGTGCCGATTTTAAACCTGTTTCTTCGTCCAAAGTAAGTATTTCCGAATTAATGCTGCCTTCACACACTAATTTTAGCGGAAAAATCCACGGAGGCTATATTTTGCTTTTGCTCGATCAGATCGCTTTTGCCTGTGCTTCAAAATTTTCAGGAAATTATTGTGTTACCGCATCTGTTGATACAGTGAATTTCTTAAAACCGATTGAAGTCGGGGAATTGGTAACCATGAAAGCTTCTGTTAACTATGTGGGAAGAAGTTCTATGATTGTCGGCATTCGCGTTGAAGCTGAAAATATTCAGACCGGAGCAGTCAAACATTGTAATTCGTCTTATTTTACAATGGTGGCCAAAGACAAGGAAGGCAAAAGTGTACAGGTTCCCGGACTTATTTTGTCTAACCTGGATGAAGTACGCCGCTTTAGAAAATGTATCAAACAAATTGAAGCCAAAAAAGAAATCGAAGAACATGCTAAAATTACCAATGTAAATTCTATTGAAGATTTGGCAAGTCTGGATAAATACAATGTATTGTTAGAAATTGGATAATCCTTTTTGAAAGATTATCTTTAGTTTGAAATGAATGATAATTTAAAATTTTAAAAAGATGATAAAGTTCGGATATACAATATTATATGTAGAGAATGTTGAAGAGTCTGTTTTGTTTTATGAAAATGCATTCGGATTCTCAAGAAAATTGATCACACCTGAAAATGATTATGGTGAATTAATCACCGGAGAAACGACACTTTCTTTTGCATCAAAGACACTCGCAGCTCAAAACTTAAAAGATGGTTTTATCGAAAGTAGTTTAGAAGAGAAACCTTTTGCAACAGAAATCGGTTTTATAACCGACGACGTTCCCGAAACAGTACAAAAAGCAACTTCTTTTGGTGCTGTTTTAGTAAAAGAACCCACTCAGAAACCCTGGGGACAAGTTGTTGCCTATGTTCGGGATCTCGATGGTTTCTTAATTGAAATCTGTACCGAAATGCAATAATTTAACCACCCGGTTTACAACTAAAATTTACCGCTTAAAACGTGAAAACTTTTCACAAATATTTAGCAGTAAATCAGAACTCAGATGGCAATAATTTCGTAACTTTAAGTAGTAAGCACTGGCTTATAAAAACTTTCACGGAGTATTGCCATTTGATTTTTTTCATACTTGCTTAAGTTCAGTTTTTTCTCCTCTTAAAAAAAGAATCGAATGACATAATTGTTTAATTACTGACGATTATGAAAAGAACTACTTTATTTATTTTACTCTTTACCGCATTTTCTCTATTGGCTCAGGATAAATTTAAAACCAATTCGGCAATTATAAATTTTGAAGCCTCTGTTCCCTTTTTTGAAGAAGTAAAAGCGGTAAATAAACTAGGCACTATTATTCTGGAACCTGAGACAAGTATATTAATCTGTACTGTCATAATCAAAGATTTTCGTTTTAAAATGGATCTGATGCAGGAACATTTTAATGATAATTATATTGAGAGCAAACGCTACCCAAAAGCAGTTTTTAAAGGAAAAATCGAAAAATTTGATCTGAAAGACATTAGTGAAACTGAAAAAGAATATGATGTAAAAGGCAAACTATACCTTCACGGAAAAAATAAAATCATTTCTGTAAAAGCGCTGATTAAAAAAGTTCCCGAAGGAATACAGATTGTCTCTAATTTTCCGCTTTCGGTTGCTGATTTTAATATCGAAATCCCGTATGTTGTAGCCAATAAAATTTCAAAAACAGTCCAGACAGATTTAAGCGGGATTATGAAATAATGTTTTTATTTTATACAGTCAGAAAGTGCTGTTTCAATATCAGTAAATTGAAACTCAAAACCTTCTTTTGTTATTTTTTCAGAAGAAACCCTTTGCCCTTTCAGGACAGCAACACTCATTTCGCCTAAAACAACTTTAAGGATGAATTTAGGAACTTTTGGAAGCCAGATCGAATATCCGTATAAATTGGCCAGTATTCTGGAAAAGGTCAGATTGGTGGTATTGTCTGTAACTACTGCATTATAAGGCCCATGCATATGCGTATCTGTTATTGCTTTTAAATAGATTTTGGTCAGGTCATTAATATGTATCCACGGTAAATATTGTTTTCCTGAACCAAGGATTGAACCAAAACCGGCTTTAAAACTCGGAGCTACTTTTTTCAGGAAACCTTCGTCTTTTCCTAAAACAATTCCGGTTCTGATTTTTACAGTCCTGATTCCCAGAGAACCAATTTTGTCAACAGTATCTTCCCATATTTGGCAGGTGATTCCTAAAAAGTCATTGGCAGGAAGCGTATATTCGGTACAGATTTTTTGACTCGTAACAGCGCCATAAATCCCGATTGCTGAAGCGGAAACAAATCCTTTTACTGTTTTGTTGTTTTTTTGCAGAATAGCATAAATAAGCTCAATTGGTTTTGTACGGCTTTCTAAAATGGCTTTTTTTCGATTATTGGTCCATCGCTTTTCTACTATTCCTTCACCGGCAAGGTGAATAATATAATCAGCGTTTAGAATGGCATTTTCATCAATATAATTCTGTTTTAAATTCCATTTATAATAGGTGACAAAATCGGTGTTTTTTCTTTCGCTGCGGCTCAAAACAGATACAGAAAAACCGTTGGCAATTAGTAATTCTGTTAAGTATTTGCCAATAAATCCTGTGCCGCCAGTAATAAGTACATTTTCAGACATTTGCTTTATAATTTATTTAACACCGCGTTATGTTTAACCATTAATAAAGATACTTAAACATTCCTTACCTTTAAGGCAAATTTTAAATTTTAATAAGATGGCAGCAAAAAAGAAGGTAATTACCAAAGATGATATCGTTTCAATATACATGGATGAAGTTCTGGAAACGGGAAAAAAACCATCCTCTGTTTTTCATTTTGTGAAAGGAAAAGATTTTACAGAAGCTGAATTTTATACCTTTTTCGGAACGCTTGAAGGCTTGGAAAAAGAAATTTTCAGATTGTTTTTTGCAAACACAGTCGATTTACTGCACAAAAACACAGAGTATTCCGAATATACGATGAAGAATAAAATGCTGAGTTTTTACTTTACTTTTTTTGAAGTTTTGACGGCCAACAGAAGTTATGTTTTGCAAAGCCTGAAATCAGATCCAAATCCGCTTCGAAATTTGACGCAATTAAGTTTACTGCGTGAAAGTTTTAAAGAATATGTCTCTGAAATCCTGACAGATGATTACAGGCTGGAACAGGAAAAATTACAGAAGTTTCAGGAAAAAACAATTCAGGAATCAGCCTGGCTGCAATTGATGATGACCATAAAATTCTGGGCAGACGATTCGTCTCCGGCTTTTGAAAAAACAGATATTTTTATTGAAAAATCAGTTAATGCCTCATTTGAATTAATGAACGTAGCGCCACTGAACCATCTTATAGATTTAGGGAAATTTCTCTTTAAAGAAAAAATTTACAGCAAATAATGAAAACAATCGATTATATACCCACATCAAAAATAGAAAGAGCCGGAAAACTCGTTCAGACCGGAGCAAAAATAGGTGTAAATTATGTGAAGCATTATGCCGAAAAAATAGTTAATCCGGATTTGACACGTGATAAACTGAATGAAAACAATGCCGAAGATATATACGACGGACTAAAAAGCCTGAAAGGAAGTGCGCTCAAAGTAGCACAGATGCTAAGTATGGACAAGAATTTTCTGCCTCAGGCCTATGTAGAAAAATTTTCTCTGTCTCAGTTTTCTGTACCACCGCTTTCTGCGCCTCTGGTCTTAAAAACCTTTAAAACCAATTTCGGAAAAACTCCTTATGAAATCTTTGATGAATTCAATGCCAATTCTGTAAATGCAGCAAGTATTGGTCAGGTGCATCTGGCAGTAAAAGACGGTAAAAAGCTGGCTGTAAAAATTCAGTATCCTGGAGTTGCCAATAGCATTTCGTCAGATCTGGCTTTGGTAAAACCTATTGCGATAAGAATGTTTAACCTGCAGGGAAAAGATTCTGATAAATATTTTAAAGAAGTTGAGGACAAACTTATAGAAGAAACTAACTATTTATTAGAGTTAGAGCAAAGCAGGGAAGTGGTAGAAGCCTGCAGTAAAATCGAAAATATACTTTTTCCGAACTATTATCCTGAATTCTCTTCTGAGAAAATCATCACAATGGATTGGATGACGGGAATTCACCTTTCTGAGTTTACGGCAATCAATAAAGATCAGGAAGTGGGCGACAAAATAGGTCAGGCACTTTGGGACTTTTATATGTACCAGATTCATGTTTTAAGAAAAGTACATGCCGATCCGCATCCCGGGAATTTTCTGGTAAATGAGAACAATCAGCTGATTGCACTTGATTTTGGATGTATGAAACAAATTCCGGAAGATTTTTATGTTCCTTATTTTGATTTAATCAACAAAAATGTAATTACAGATCCGAAGCTTTTTAATGAAAAATTATTTGAACTGGAAATTCTCCGTCCGGATGATTCACCTTCCGAAATAGAATATTTTACAGAAATGTTTCATGATCTGTTGTCGCTGTTTACAAAACCCTTCAAAGAAGAAACTTTTGATTTTGCAGATGTAACTTTTTTTGACAGCATCGCAAAATTAGGAGAGCGTTTCTCAAATGATACCAACCTTAGAAAAATGAACGGAAATCGTGGTTCTAAGCACTTTATTTACATGAATCGTACTTTCTTCGGTCTGTATAACTTAATGTTTGATCTGAAAGCTAAAATTGTCGTTAGTAATTATTTGAAATATTAATGTCAAATTCCAGGTTTTTAAATTCCAAATTCCAAGTCTTAGCCAATTGAACTTATCCAAATTGGAATTTGGAATTTAAAAACCTGGAATTTATTTCAAAATTCCCGCTTTATAAGTGGCAATAGCGCGATCTCTGGCGAAGGCATGATCTACCATTGGTTCATTATACCCCAAATCAAATTCAGGAATCCATTTGCGGATATAAACTCCTTTTTCGTCAAATTTCTTTTGTTGGATTTCCGGATTGAAAACCCTGAAATAAGGCGCAGCATCACAACCCGTTCCTGCTGCCCATTGCCAGTTGCCCACGTTGGAGGCCAATTCAAAATCTAATAGTTTTTCGGCAAAATAAGCTTCACCCCACTGCCAGTTTATAAGCAGGTGTTTGCAAAGGAAACTCGCAACAACCATACGTACACGATTGTGCATATATCCCGTTTCATTTAGCTGACGCATTCCCGCATCTACCATCGGATATCCTGTAGTTCCCAAACGCCAGCGCTCAAAATCCTCTTCGTTATTGCGCCATTGAATTCCGTCATAATTGGATTTGAAATTATGATTTACGACTTTCGGAAAATTAAACAGAATCTGGATAAAAAATTCCCTCCAGATTAATTCGCTTAAGAATGTCTGATTTTTTCTGTCGGCCCAATTGACCAGTTTTCTAATACTTACGGTTCCAAATCGCAAATGCGGCGAAAGGTAAGAAGTGCCATCTATAGCCGGAAAATCCCGGATTTCTTTATAATTTGAAATTTGAGATAAATTGTGCGGAATCACTTTTATGGAACTTCGGTCAAAACCAATTTCAGACAATTCCGGAAATTCAAAATGATTTTTATTAAAATTGATTAATAAAGGTTTGGTGTCGTATTCAGCAGCTTGCCCGGAAAGATGATATTTTTCGAGCCATTTATTTTTATACGGAGTATAGACCGTGTAAGGAAGTCCATCAGATTTTACGATTTCTTTTTCTTCAAAAATAACATGATCCTTAAAAGAAGAAACTTCAATATCATTTTCCTGCAATAAAGAAGAAACAGCCAGATCACGTTTTATGGCAAATGGCTCGTAATCTTTATTGAAGAAAACGCCTTGTATATCAAATTCAGTTAAAAGAGATTTCCAGACTTCGGGAGTTTTTCCTTTTTTTATTAAGAGGGAGGAATTAATTTCTAAAAGCTGTTTGTTTATTTCCTGTAAGCTATCGTGTATGAAACTGACACGGGCATCATTTTTAGGAAGGTTTTCTAAAATATCTTCATCAAAAATAAATAGAGGAATTACAGGAAAATCAGATTGCAGGGCATTAAATAATCCAAAATTGTCGTCCAGACGCAAATCTCGACGGAACCAAAAGAAAGTAACTTTTTGTTTTGTCATTATTAAGAATCTTTTCTGAGACTTTTTGCCGTTATCGTTTGTGAATTAAATAATTCTTCGATTTTGTTATGGCGATAATCAAAGATTTTTTTGAGTTTGTTCTCTACAATTAATTTGTTCATCAAGCGCCCTAAATAACCAAAAGGCAGGGCATAATGAACAACATCAGTCATTTTTACGCCGGTTTCCGTTGGTTCAAAAAAGTGTTTATGATGCCAGAATTTATAAGGACCAAAACGCTGAACGTCTATAAAATAATGGTTTTCTTTTATAAAAGTTATTTCGGTAACCCATGACATTTTTATTCCAAGAAGTGGTTTTAATGTATAAGTGATAATCTGACCGGGATACATGCGCTTTTCATCAAAATCCTGAATTATGAAACTCATGTTGTCTAAAGTAATAGTCTGAAGGTTTTTTGGACTGGAAAAAAAGTCCCAGCATTCTTCTATACTTGCGTTGACATGCTGAACCGTTTCTATTTTGTATAATTTCATAGCCGTGAAGATTAGCAGAAAGCTAAAATAATTTACATTTTATAATATTTAAAAGGAACAAACAGCATTCCGAAGCACTCGCCATGTTCTTTTCCTAAATGTTTGTGATGAATTTTATGTGCTTTTCGCAATCCGATGAGGTATTTGTTTTTAGTGTTTTTGAACCACTTGAAACGCTGGTGAATTAAAACATCGTGAATTAAAAAATAGCAAATACCATATAAAGTAACTCCGCAGGCAATAAAAAACAGATAATTAAACCCACCCTGAACCCCAAAATAAAAAAGAACGACACTCGGAATCGCAAAAATGACAAAGAAAATGTCGTTGAGCTCAAACGTATGCTCGTATTTTGGCTGGTGATGATCAGCGTGAAAATACCACATTAATCCGTGCATGATGTATTTGTGCGTAAGCCAGGTCACGCATTCCATGAACAGAAATACACTTAGAAATATTAAAAAAGAAATCATTTTGTATTTGTTGAAATATTAAAATTATCGTTTTATTTTAATTGTAAACTCAATCCTGTCATTATACTAACTTCAGCTTATACGTTACAAAAGACTGCGCCAGAAGTCCTGCCTTGGTGTAATTGGAAACCCTGATTCTTGCATTTCCAATTTGGTGATACGGCGTGTTTTTTAGCTTTTTCAGTAATTTTTTGTAATAAACAAAAGCGGTATAGACGCCAAATTTGGCTTCCATAGGAAGTTTTACAATTCCCTGATACGCAATTCTGAAATCTTCCTCTATTTCGGCAATAATGGCGTTTTTGGCATTTTCATCAAAAGAATTTAAATTGATCCCGGGAAAATAATTTCGATTTAAAACCAGATTATCATCTTTTAAATCCCTTAGGAAATTGACTTTCTGAAAAGCAGATCCCAGTCGCATGGCTTCCGTTTTTAACTGATCATATTTTTGTTCTTTTCCGGAAACAAAAACTTTAAGGCACATCAGGCCAACAACATCGGCAGAACCATAAATGTAATCTTCGTATTCGGTTTGTGTATTGTAATTTGATTTTATAAGATCGAGTTTCATGCTCTTGAGAAAAGCCTGAATAAGATCGTCTGTTATATTGTATTGTTTTACGGTATGCTGAAAAGAATTCAGGATAGGGTTAAGGCTGATTCCCATTTCCATTGCTTTGTAATATTCTTTTTCAAAATCGTTAATAAGATGTTCCTTGTCATAATCATGAAATGAATCAACAATTTCGTCAGCAAAACGAACAAAGCCGTAGATGCTGTAAATAGCTTCCCGGATACTTGGCGCGAGCATATGTACGGCAAGCGAAAAAGAAGTACTGTAGTTTTTGGTAACCAACTTGCTACATTTAAAGGAAACGGCGTCAAATAGTGATTTCATTTTTTTGTGATCTAATTGATTTTTGTATTAACTCAGCGACTAATTTTCCTGAAATTAAAGCAGGAGGGACACCTGGGCCCGGTACGGTCAATTGCCCTGTAAAATATAAATTACGGACTTTTGGGCTTTTTAGTTTTGGCCTTAAAAAAGCAGTCTGCAGTAATGTGTTTGCCATTCCGTATGCATTTCCCTTGTAGGCATTATAGTCTGCAACAAAATCATTTTTACAGAAAGACTTCTTAAATATAATGTTATTTTTAATCTTTTGTTGTGTAAGTTGCTCAAAACGAGTGATTATTTTTTCAAAATATTCTTCTCTAAGCATTTCGTTATCTTCAATTCCCGGAGCCAGGGGAATAAGAAAAAAAGCACTTTCCATTCCGTCCGGTGCTGCTGTAAGATCTGTTTTTGATGGAAAATTGGCATAAAATAAAGGTGCATCAGGCCATTTGGGATCATCGTAAATATCTTTTGCATGCTGGTTAAAATCAACATCAAAGAATAATGCATGATGTGTGACGTTTTCTATTTTTTTATTAAAACCAACAAAAAACAAAAGTGAAGATGGTGCGAAAACACGGCTTTCCCAATATTTTTCTGAATAAGTGCGATGGTTTTGCTCCAGTAAAGTTTCTGTATGATGATAATCGGCACCGCTCAAAACAATATCTGCAGAAATGAATTCTCCATTTATAACAACTCCGGTTGCCTTTTTGTTTTCTACCACTATGTTTTCTACAGCTGCATTGGTTTTTATGGTTACTCCCAGTTCAGACGCAAGTTTTTCGATTCCGCGAACAACATCAAACATTCCGGTTTTAGGGTGCCAGGTTCCTAAACCAAAATCGGCATAATTCATAAAATTATAAAAAGAAGGCGTTTTGGATGGCTTAGCCCCAAGAAACAAAACAGGAAATTCGAGAATCTGAATTAATTTTTCGTTTTTAAAATTCTTTCGGATATCCCGGCTTACAGTGCTGAAAAACTGATTTAGCTTTAATGTGGTTTGGAGCGTAATCAATTCTAATGGTGAAACTCCGGGACGATAAACCAAATCTTTGATAGCGATATCATAATTGCTTTTCGCCTGGTTTATAAAAGCTTCGAGTTGCTTGCCACTTCCTGTTTCTATGTTTTCAAAAGTAGCTTTAATTTCTTCTAAATTATCATAGATGTTGATGAAGTCATCCATTCCGAAGTAAACCCTGTAGGCTGGATTTAGCTTAATCAGTTCGTAATAATCAGACGCTTTTTTATCAAAATCATTGAAAAAACGTTCAAAGACATCCGGCATCCAATACCAGCTTGGTCCCATGTCAAAGGTAAAACCGTCTTTTTTAAATTGTCTGGCTCTGCCGCCGATAGTTTCATTTTTTTCATAAATAGTCACGCGGTTTCCTTGTCTGGCAAGGTAACACGAAGCGGCTAATGCAGAAAAGCCGGAGCCTATTATGAGGATAGTTTTTGTCATTTGTTTAACAAATATACAAAAACTTTAAACAAAAAAAGTTATATTCCTGCTATTGTTTCATCCATAGAATCGAAAATACGTATTCTGTCCGGAAGGTTTTTCAGGTCTATATATTCGACCATTTTTCCCATAAGCCAGATTTCGTTGCTTTTTAGAAGTAATTTTTGCCCCATAGATTTTACATACTGATTGATAATACCACGATCCGGTTGTACGGTCATGAACGAAACAAAAACGATATTCTCAAAATGCTTAGTAAGATCCTGAAGGTTTTCTATCGGCATACTTTCTCCAAGATAGATGGTTTTATATCCTTTGGATAAAATTTCATATTGAAGATACAATAATCCGATTTGGTGAATTTCGTTTAATGGCAATGAGAGAACAAATATTCTGTCTGTTTTTGTTGGTTTCTGAATCTGAAGGCTTTCGGTGTAAATTAAAATTTTCTGCTTAATCAAATGACTCATGAAGTGCTCATTTGCAGGAGTTATGGTTTCAGATTGCCATAATAATCCCAGCTCCTTCAATAAAGGTAAAAAATGTTCCCTGAAAACTTCTTTGAATGTTTTTTCGGAAATCAGCCAGTCGAAAGTGTTGAAAAATATTTCCTGGTCAAAATTCATCATCGCCATTTTAAATGAAGTAATGGCATAATTTTGTGCATTCTTTTTTGAAATGATTTCACGAACTAACTGAGGAATCTTTTCATCAGGAAAAGTGGCGATTTTAGAAATTTTATAACCGTATTCGTGTAATAATGTTATGTTTAAAAGTTTCTGAAGGTTTTGTAAATTATAAAGTCTGATGTTGGTATCCGTTCTCATTGGTTCAAGAACGCTGTATCTTTTCTCCCAGATGCGTATGGTATGTGCTTTTATTCCAGATAGGTTTTCGAGGTCTTTAATGCTGAAAACAGTCTTGATATTGTTTATCATTCTTCTAAAATTTGATAAACAAAAATAGAACAAAATATGACATTACATCTAAAACCTGATCAAAATGATGGAATATTAAAAGTTTGTAGTATCATACTGATTTAATTTGTCCAGATGCAAAATAGTTTTAGTATTATCTTTACTTCTGTTGTACATCGTGCTGAATTTTGCACCATAAATGATTTCATTAAAAGTATAAGATGTTCTGGCTGCAACTGTGTTACTGTACATGTCGTCAAAAGTAGTAATGAAAACTAAAATTTCACCCTGTGTTCTTTTGAAGTCTTCTTCTGTGAAATTATACAACGGACTATTTTCCGTTATGGGATGCACCAGCGTCCAGCTAAGTGAAAGTGCATTTATACGATCTAATTCTAATTCCAGATTGTAGAACTTATTAGTCTTCTGACCGTTTTCTTCAATGCTCATTCCGAGTGTTACTTTTGCTGTGGCATCTGTAAAATTGGTATTTTTAAAAGGAACAAGGCGTATCATTAAGCCTTTGTTTTCTCCATAAGGCGAAATTAATGCATGATGCGAAAATTTCAGAAAGGCGGTTGGTTTACTGAATCTCCCAAAAAATAAACCTGTTGCAATCGCAAAACTCAATAATCCAATTAAGGCTTCTGCTGCAGAAAGAGCGCTGGTTAAAAAACCTGTGGGGCTAATATGTCCGTAGCCTACGGTAGTAAAAGTCTGTGCGCTAAAAAAATAAGCCTGTCCAAATTGTGTCAGAAAGCTGCCAGAAGCATTTATTCCGTCCAGATGCTCAATACCGATGGCGTAATAAATAATTGCAAAAATGAAGTTGATTATGATATAAAACGAAAATAGAATGAGCATAAATTTCCAGTTTGGCATTTCGATCATGGTGTGATACCAACTGATGCGCTGTAATAAATGCATTCCTCTTTTTTCAATATTGGCAGTGCCGTTCTTGTTTACAAAACGACCTCCGTAACTGTTTGCATTCGTTCCAAATCCGGAATTCCCGTCTGTTTTTGCTTTACTATTTAAGTTTTTAAGAAGCGCCATCTAAATATGTTTTTAAAGAGCAAATGTAGCAATATTGGTGCATCATTAACGAAAAAAGCAATCTGCATAATTAGATTTTGCAGATTGCTTTATATTTAATTTTGAAGCTGCTTTTATTTACAAAAAGCTGCTCTGTTTTTTATCGCACTTTGGCTTCCTAATTCTATTGCTTTTGTAAAGTCTTTACAGGATTTCTTTTTTTCTCCCATTTTGTTGTAACAAAGCCCTCTTAGGTTTAGGGCAACATAATCTTTGGGATTCATCATAAGACAATAGGAACAGTCTTCAATGGTGGCATCGTAATTCATTAATTTGTAATTTACATTTGCTCTTCCGGTAAAAGCATCTGAATTCATGGTGTCTAATTCGATTGCTTTCGTAAAATCGGCGAGGGCTCCTTGTAAATCGTTGAGTTTGTATTTTGCAACGCCTCTGTTTTGGTAAGCTTCAACGAAATGAGAATTCATTTTAATCGCTTTTGTGTAGTCCGCAATGGCGCCTTTTGTATTTCCGGCCTCGGCCTTTTTCATTGCTTTGTCAAAATAAGCTGTTGCAGATTGTGCCAGACCTGAACACGTAATCATAAATAATGCTAGTAATAATAAATTTTTCATAGACTAATTTGGGGTTAGCAGGTTAATTAATTTCCAGACGAATTTATGAAAAGATTTATTTGTGTGAGAAGTTCTTTTATGAAATTTTGGTTAGCAGGTTTAAAAAAAATATTGTAGATAATTAATTGCTAAAAACAAAGCTTCAGGTAATTACTGAAGCTTTGTTTTTATTTCTTTTAATGAAATTGATTAATCATTTCCAGCATATTTTTTAATGCGTCAGGAGCATGCATCCATTCCGTATTATCCATTGTTTCTTTTCCAACGATGGCAAATCTTTCAAACATTTGTTTTTCATATTGCGCGATTGCCGATTTTAGATCAGTATTATTTTCGCTTGTTAAGCTTTCGCTTAATTGTAATGCATCGAGCATAGCCATATTTACACCTTCGCCTGCATAAGGAGGCATCAAATGTGCCGCGTCACCTATAATAGTAATGTTTGATTGCGCTTCCCAGAACTGATCCAAAGGCATACAGTATAATGGTCTTGGAGTAAAAGATGAATTCTCGTATTCAAATAGTTCATACCAGACATCGTTCCATTTTGAATATTCTTGTTTGAACCAATCTAAAACCTGTTTGCTGTTTTTAAAATCTATCTGGCAGTTTCTGTACCATTCTGCATCCGTTTTAAATCCAATATAAAAATCGATACCTCCGTCACCTTTCGCACTTCCGCTAACCGTTTGTGAATCGCCGAAAGACATTATTTTTCCGCCTTTTAATAAATTGTGGATTTTCGGGGCATTTTTTTCAGCATCAGGAACATTTTTTTCTAAAATGGTAACTCCGGAGTAAAAAGGTTTAATTGAAGTAACAAACGGACGAATTTTAGAATTAGCGCCGTCTGATCCAATGATGATATCTGTTGTTACGGTGTTTCCGTTTTTGAAAATAATTTTCCATTTAGCACCACTATTTTCAAGAGAAATAATGTGGCTGTCCCAAACTACCGTATCAGGCTGTAACGAATCTAATAAAAGATTTCTTAGTGGCCCGCGATCAATTTCGGGCCTGAAATGCTCATCTCCAAAATCTCTTGTAGCTTCTTCTAAATGCTCGTCAAAGAAAATTTCCGCATTTTCATCCAGTATACGCAGCCTGTCGTTTCCGGGTCTGTAATTGGCTTTGAATGCATCCATGAGGCCGGCTTTTTCCAAAGCTGCCAGTCCTGATTCTGCATGCAGGTCTAAAGTTCCTCCCTGAACTCTTTGTGTGCTGTTGATGTCTCTTTCGTAAACTTTTACATTTACACCTTTTTGTTGTAATAATCTCGCCAGTGTTAAGCCTCCGGGACCACCGCCAATAATAGCTACTTGTTTGTTGTCTAATAACATATGTTTTGTATTATTTTTTCTTTTAATTTATAGTTACAAAATTAGCGCTACTTTTACAGCTAAAATAGTTGCTTTGAATAATAAAATAGTCGCAAATGAAAATATCGGTTATTGATCAGGGGTCAGGGGTAATGTTCAAATTTGCTGAGGCAATTGGTGCGATTGTCAAAGGCCGATTTATCTATATTCCGGAAAGTAAGGGCGGAGGATATATCACGGGCTTTAACTGGGGAAACCTGCGTATGATGATTCGTAATTATCATCTTAATGAGGAAGTCACTATTGAACGTAGAAATGAATTGGCAGAAGGGCAGGATGATGTGGTGATTATGCTAAGTGGTGTTTTTACTTCAGCTTCAAAAAATAAAGAACAGTTATTGAGAGAGCGTGCCAATGTTATTATTTGTAAACATGCTGTTTCTTCTGTAATGGATATGCCTTCTAATACAATTTTTGAAAGTGTGACTATCGCCGTATCGAGGCACTATCTTCGTTCTCTTTTCGGAGAAGTAAAGCATCCTGTGATAGAAAGTATTCTAGAAGCTAAAGACAACTTTGTGTTTGAAACAGGAGTGTCTTCTGAAATCATTAAAACTGCCGGTGAGATTCAAAATCAGTCTATTCCTGAAAGTTTTGAAAGCCATTATTATAAATTAAAATGCGAAGAAATGTTATGTTACGTTTTTGCGCTTTTAATTCAGCGTGAGCCGGTTCCTACCAGTAATATGCATATTGATGATATTAAGGCAATCTACAATATTAAATTCCTTTTAGAATCTCATCTGAATGAATCTCCTAATATTGCTTCTTTGGCTGTTGAAGCACGTATGAGCGAGCCAAAACTGCGAAAGCTCTTTAAGCAAACTTTTGGCAAAGGTGTTTTCGAATATTACCAGTCTTTACGAATGCAGGAAGCCGCAAGGCTTCTGAAGGAAAAAAGGCTGACGGTTTCTGAGGTTGGTTATCAGTTAGGATTTACAAACCTTAGTCATTTTTCAAGGGTTTTTGAACAGCATTTAGGAATGAAGCCTAAAAAGTACTCAATGGATTAGTAAGGCAGAAGTAAAATTTAGTTTAAAAAATCGTAATCGAATATCTGTAAAATATTGAAAATAATTATATTAGCATTAAATTAATTGAAAATTGACAGCATATTAGCCAATATCCAAAACCGAAATAATATTTAACACATTTATAAAACATTAAAAATTATGGAAAATAAAAAATCGCTATTATTTGTTTTTTGGGTTATAGCTATCATTTTAGGTGTAGTGCTGTATAAGCAATTTGACTTTGAAAATCTAAAATTTGAAAAACCGGCGCTTGCGATTATTTATTTAGTTGTTTTTGTATTCTCAGTTTATTATTTGGTGAAGAACTCTAAAAAATAATCCTGAAAATTTAAAATATCAATCGAAGCAAATACTTGACATTATGGAAAAGTTACAATTCAAAGTAAGTATCAATGCACCCGTATCCAGGGTATATGATTTTATGCTTGGTATTAGCAATAAATCAACCTATGAACAATGGACTTCCCTGTTTAACCCTACATCTGCCTATGAAGGAAGTTGGGATAAGGGGAGTAAAATTCTATTTATTGGTATAGATGAGAAAGGAGAAAAGGGAGGTATGGTTTCCCGGATAGTTGAAAACATTCCGAACCGATTTGTTTCTATTCAGCATTATGGGCTTTTAAAAGCGAATAAGGAAATAACAGAAGGAGCAGAAGTAGAAAAATGGGCAAATGGATTTGAAAATTACACCTTTGAAGAAAACAATGGGATTACAATCGTTACCGTTGACTTAGATACAACAGAAGACTTTGTAGATTATATGAATCAGACTTACCCAAAAGCACTGGACAAGCTAAAAGAACTTTGTGAAAATGAATAATTTCAGGGATATCTTAAAGTGATAAAGAAATATCGAAAGAATTTCTAAGCATAAAAAAAGCCTGAGAATCTATATTCTCAGGCTTTTTCTTTTTATGGTGACCACGGTGGGATTTGAACCCACACGCCCTTACGAGCACCACCCCCTCAAGATGGCAAGTCTACCGTTTCTCCACGTGGCCTAAAATGAAAAAAGGCCAAGTAATATACATTACTCGACCTTTTGTGACCCGACTGGGGCTCGAACCCAGGACCCCATCATTAAAAGTGATGTGCTCTACCGACTGAGCTATCGAGTCATTTGCTTTCAAGGAATTTAATTTGTTAATCACAAAATTTGTGACCCGACTGGGGCTCGAACCCAGGACCCCATCATTAAAAGTGATGTGCTCTACCGACTGAGCTATCGAGTCATTTAATTCCTTGAATGCGGGTGCAAATATAAGAAGTTATTTTCGAAGTTTCCAAGCATTTTTATTATAAATTTGTCTTTTTTTGAGAAAAGTTCTCAACGTCTTAGTTTATAAGGTTTTATTAAAATGAAAAAAATTGTCTTATTGGGATATATGGGTTGCGGAAAGTCAACAATTGCCCAAAACTTGTCAAAAATTACAAATATTCCGTTCCTTGATTTGGATAAATGCATCGAAAAAAAAGCAAATTTGTCGATAAATGAAATTTTTGAGCAACACGGAGAAGTCTATTTTAGAAAATTAGAGCACGAAATTTTTGTAGAATTGCTTCAATCTCCGGAAAATAATATAATTGGTTTGGGTGGAGGTACTCCATGTTATGCAAATAATCATGAATTATTGCAAAAAGAGGATGTTACTTCTGTTTATTTAAAAGCTTCGATAGAAACTTTATTTAGCAGACTGGTCAATAATAAAAGTAAACGCCCTCTTATTGCAAATATGAATGAAGAGGAGATGAAAGAGTTTATTGCGAAACATTTATTCGACAGAAGTTTTTATTACAACCACGCCAAGCATAAAGTTTCAGTCGATGACAGAACAGTTGAAGAAACAGTTCAGGATATTTTGGCAATCTTAGCTTAAGAAAGCGTAATTGTCGCCATTTTCATCGAATATAACCTGAACATGCTCTAATAATGATGTTGAAAGGGAAATACCTTTAAAATCGGCTTTTACAGGGTATTTTTTATGATTCCTGTCTACAAGTACTGCAGTTTTGAATTTCTTAAGCGGAACGTCTAAGAAATGACGAACTGCATATATTAATGTGGTGCCTGAGTTCAATACATCATCTACAAGTACTAATCCTCTATTTGAATATTCTTCTTTTGTTAAAGAAGTCTGTACAGGTAATTGAGGATTTTGCTTGTCAACTCTGACTTCACATATAGAAACCTTAAGGGTCGAAATGTTTTCGAGTGCAGTGGCAATTTTTTGAGCAAATACAGAACCGTTTGTAGCGATACCGGCAATCACAATTTCTTCTTCATCAACAAAAGTCTCATAAATTTGGTATGCGATACGTTTTATTTTGTGTTCGATTTCCTGATTCGTTAAGATGATATTTTTGTTCATGATTTATTTTTTTGCTAAGATAACTAATTTAAATTCCAATATAAAAAATCCAAATTCCAATTTTAAGAAATGAAATTCCAATTTTGGAAATTCGAAAATCCAATGTGTTGGGAAGGAAATTTTAAAATTACTATGTTGAGGTTTTGATTTTAGGTTTTATGAATTTATAAGTTTCCGTTTTGGAATTTGGAATTTCAAAAATTGAAATTTAATTTTCCTCATCTTCGTCAAAAATTTCATTGCCATATTCGTCGATATCTCTTCGGTCTTTTTTGGTAGGTCTTCCTGTTCCGCTTTTACGATAATGTTCTTTTGATAATTTCAATAGCTCTAAATGGGCATAAGCTTCCGCAGGAGTCTCGTTTTTTCTGTAAATATCAACCAGCTTTGCACCAACACGACTTTCCGGAATATCCAGTACAGTTATAATTTGCGTAATCTGATCTTTTCGAAAAGTAATTTTGTCAGTTGGGAAAACCTCTTTTGATGGTTTTGCAACCTGACCATTTACAGTTATATGGTTCTTTTTGCAGGCTTCTGTAACCATATTTCTGGTTTTGTAATAACGTACGCACCAGAGGTATTTATCTATTCTCATAATTTTTCTAAAATAGAAGTTAAATTCTTTACAAAAATAAATCAATATTGTATCTTGCGCACCTAAAAAATTAAGAATAATGAACAAATTTAAATATTATTTTATTTTATTATTGGCAGGTGTTGCTATGATTTCTTGTAACAAGGATGATGATGATGATGATGTTGTAGTAGTTCCTTTGAGAGATTACAAAGAGCAGTACAAAGCAGATAGTGATTCGATTGTTAAATATTTAAAAACAAATTATATTAAAGAGGTTACTGCTAATTTTGATATTACAATAGCCAAAATTCCTGTCGGAGGAACTCAGGTGTCTATAATGGATCAAACCGATTATCCTTTAAAAATAAGGAAAGTATATAGTGATGGTGTGGATTATGAAGTATACTATCTGGTTTTAAGAGAAGGAACAGGGCAGGCTCCTTGTAATTACGATAAGATTTCTGCTTCTTACACTGGGAATTTATTAAACGCAACCGAATATTTTGATACTTCTTACGGCTTAGCAAGAACTTTTAATCTAGAGCCTTATTTATCTACCTCTGTAATTGATGGATGGTCAGAAATTTTTCCTCAATTTAAGACTGGTACTGCTGTAACGGGTGATAATGGTGTAATCACATACGATAATTATGGTGCCGGTGTAATGTTTTTGCCTTCTGGACTAGGATATTATGGTTCGTCTCAGGAAAAAATTCCTGCTTATTCTCCGTTGGTATTTAGTTTTAAATTGTTTGACCTTCAAAGATTAGATCATGATTTTGATGGTGTTTATGATTTTGAAGAAGACATAAATAAAGATGGTTATGTATATGATTTTAGAGATACTGAAAAATATCCAAACCCTCCTGCTAGTTTGTTTGATGATACAGATGGAGATAAAATAGCAGACTTTTTAGATGTAGATGATGATGGTGACGGATATACAACTTTCTACGAAATTACTAAGCCAACTGATGCTCCTAATACAGGTTTAAGTAAATATTATCCATTTAATCCGATTGTGGATAATCCTAATACTCCAAATGTTGACGAGACAGAAACGCGTGGTATTCCTGCCTTTGCAGCAACCGGAGAGCCGGATTATACTTCTCCAAACAGATTAAGAATCCATGTTGATAAAAATCATCATACGGCTAAACCGTAATAATATAAAAATAAAAACAAGCATAAAAAAACCTCGAAATTCAATTTCGAGGTTTTTTTTATAAGTAAGAAATGGAAAAATTATTTTCTTTTAATAACTCTTTCCACCGCTTCAACAATCGCCTGATTGTTTAGTTTGTATTTATCCATTAATTGCTCTGGAGTTCCAGATTCTCCGAAGCTATCATTTACAGCTACGAATTCCTGTGGAGCCGGAGTGTTAAGAGCCAATACTCTTGAGATGCTTTCTCCTAATCCTCCAAGAATGTTGTGTTCTTCTGCAGTTACAACACATTTTGTTTTAGACAAAGATTTAAGAATTGCTTCTTCGTCAAGTGGTTTGATAGTGTGAATGTTGATTACTTCAGCAGAAATTCCTTTTGCTTCTAAAGCCTCAGCAGCGATAAGTGCTTCCCATACTAAATGCCCTGTAGCAACAATTGTTACATCAGTTCCTTCGTTTAATAAAATAGCTTTTCCGATTACGAATGGCTCGTCAGCAGGTGTAAAGTTAGGTACAACCGGACGTCCGAAACGTAAATAAGCAGGTCCATGATGATCTGCAAGTGCCAGAGTAGCAGCTTTAGTCTGATTGTAATCACATGTATTGATTACAGTCATTCCAGGCAGCATTTTCATTAAACCGATATCTTCAAGGATTTGGTGGGTTGCTCCGTCTTCTCCTAATGTTAAACCAGCGTGCGAAGCACAGATTTTTACATTTTTATCAGAGTAAGCAACAGATTGACGAATTTGATCATAAACTCTTCCTGTTGAGAAGTTCGCGAAAGTTCCTGTAAAAGGAATTTTTCCACCAATAGTTAAACCTGCAGCAATACCAATCATGTTAGCTTCTGCAATTCCGATTTGGAAAAAACGTTCAGGGTGATTTTTCTTAAAATCATCAAATTTTAATGATCCGATTAAATCAGCACATAGTGCAACAACATTTTCATTTTTTTGACCTAGTTCAGTCATTCCCGCTCCAAAACCTGAACGGGTATCTTTACTTCCTGTATTTGTATATTTTTTCATTTGTGTTTTTTGCTTTAGGCGACAGGCAATAGGCAATAGGCTTATAGCTTACTGCTTACAGCTTTTTTTTTAATAATCGATTTGATCTGCAGAATAGTTTTGAGCCAATGCAGCTGCTAACTGATCGTTGTTTGGTGCTTTTCCATGCCACGCATGTGTATGCATCATGAAGTCAACTCCATTACCCATTTCAGTATGTAATAAAATACAAACCGGTTTTCCTTTTCCTGTTCTTGATTTAGCATCCGTTAAACCAGCAATGATAGCATCGATATTATTTCCTTCAGCAATTTCTATAACATCCCAGTCAAAAGCTTCAAATTTAGCACGCAGGCTTCCCATTGCTAAAACTTCGTCAGTTGTTCCGTCAATTTGTTTTCCGTTAAGGTCAACTGTTGCAATAAGATTGTCTACTTTTTTAGCAGAAGCATACATAATAGCTTCCCAGTTTTGACCTTCCTGTAATTCACCATCTCCGTGTAATGTAAAAACTAAATGTTTATCTCCATTTAATTTTTTAGCCTGAGCAGCACCAAGAGCTACAGATAAACCTTGTCCTAATGAACCAGAAGCGATACGAACACCAGGCAAGCCTTCGTGAGTAGTAGGATGCCCCTGTAAACGAGAATTTAATAATCTGAAAGTTGCCAATTCTGAAATTGGAAAATATCCGCTACGAGCTAATACGCTATAAAAAACTGGAGAAATATGGCCATTTGAAAGGAAGAAAACATCTTCTCCGATTCCGTCCATGTCAAAACCTTCTTTACGGTCCATTATATTTTGGTATAATGTTACCAAAAATTCAGTACAACCTAGTGATCCACCTGGGTGACCTGAGTTGACAGCATGTACCATACGAAGAATATCTCTTCTTACTTGGATAGTTAAATCGCTTAATTGTTGTGTGTTAGGCTTCATTTTATGTGTAAAAGTTAAACTGATGCAAAAGTAATTGTTATTTTGCGGGGAGACAAATGATTTTCTGCTTTAGTTTGCTACAATTGTTAAATTCCGGTTGTTTTTTTATTAATCTTAAAAAAAATACCAATTTGTTTTAGATTTTGTAAATCCAATATTTTAGATATTGTAATTTTCAGGAAATTACTAATAAAAAAAAGCCCTGAAAAGGGCTTTTTGAATAATCGGACGATACTGTTAATTGTTATCGCCCTCGCTGTAGAAATTATTTTCTTCGTCTTCTGAACCTATTTCTTCCTGATCATCATCAAGCTCAGAGCCTGGAACATCTAAATCATCTCCAAGTTTATCACTATTTTGTTTCCATTCATGATTTTCCTGATTGATGATTCTTTCGCCTGAAATATCTTCGGGGTCAATGTCTTCTAATTTATCTTCCTGATTATAAATGTCTTCACTTGCAGGATAATCCAGGTTTTCCAGATTTCTTTCGATTTGATCTTCTTTTATTGGGTTTTTATCTTCTGAATTTATCATGATTTCTATAATTTTAGTATACTCATAAAATTAGGAAATGAATTTTGTTGAGGTGTTATACTTTAATAATGTCATTGTTGTAAGTTTTACACACAAATGATTAGTTTCAGGTTTTCTCATTCTTTCAGACTTTTAAGTCAATGAAAATCATTATCTGATTTTCTAATTGACAAATTTTCTAATTAATTAAATTTCCCTGAAATTAGCTTATCTTTGCGCTCTGAAAAAAGAAACAGATGAAGTTTGATTTATTACAAAAAGATCCGCAGTCTAAAGCAAGAGCGGGAAGTATTACTACAGATCACGGAGTTATTGAAACTCCTATTTTTATGCCTGTTGGTACCGTTGCATCTGTAAAAGGTGTTCATCAAAGAGAGCTAAAAGACGATATTAACCCGGATATTATTCTGGGAAATACCTATCATTTATATTTACGTCCGCAGACTGAAATACTTGAAAAGGCTGGAGGATTGCATAAATTTATGAACTGGGATCGTAATATTTTGACGGATTCTGGGGGATATCAGGTGTATTCGCTTTCAAATAACCGAAAAATTAAAGAAGAAGGTGTAAAGTTTAAATCGCACATCGATGGTTCATACCACTTTTTTACTCCTGAAAATGTAATGGAAATTCAACGTACAATTGGAGCCGATATTATTATGGCTTTTGATGAGTGTACTCCTTATCCGTGCGATTACAGATATGCGCAGCGTTCGATGCACATGACACACCGTTGGCTGGATCGTTGTATCAGCCATTTAGATAAAGTTCCTTATAAATATGGCTATGAACAAACATTTTTTCCTATTGTTCAGGGAAGTACCTATAAAGATTTGCGTCGTCAGTCGGCAGAATATATTGCTAATTCAGGACAGCAAGGTAACGCAATTGGCGGATTATCAGTTGGTGAGCCTGCAGAAGAAATGTACGCGATGACAGAAGTTGTCTGCGAAATTCTTCCGGAAGATAAACCTCGTTACTTAATGGGTGTCGGAACTCCGATTAATATTCTGGAAAATATTGCGTTAGGGATTGATATGTTTGATTGTGTAATGCCTACGCGTAATGCAAGAAACGGTATGTTGTTTACAGCAAACGGAACCATTAATATTAAAAATAAAAAGTGGGAAGCTGATTTTTCTCCAATTGATGAAATGGGGCATACTTTTGTAGATACCGAATACACAAAAGCGTATTTGCGTCACTTATTTGCAGCCAATGAATACTTAGGTAAACAAATCGCTACCATTCATAATCTTGGTTTTTATATGTGGTTGGTTCGTGAGGCAAGAAAACATATCTTAGCAGGAGATTTCAGACCATGGAAAGAAATGATGGTTAAAAATATGAGTCAAAGACTTTAAATAAAAAAGTTTCAAGTTTTTTTAGTTTCAGGTTTCAGGTTCTGCAGAGAA
>NZ_QETH01000053.1 GCF_003105115.1 Flavobacterium sp. HTF
TTTTTTGTTTCCTGAAAAAGATAAAATATAATTAAAAGTTAATTTTTTTTATCCCGGTAAATCTTCATTTAATCTTCATTTGACGATTATATCTTTGACTTATAAATAATGAAAATAATAATAATTTATAAAATTCAAAGTCATGAAAAAATTAGTAATGTTAGCTATAGCGGTTTTAGGAACTACAGCAATGGTAAACGCACAAACAACACCAGCTCAAACAACTCCTGCAAAAGAGGATAAAGCGACTAAACACGACAAAAAAGAAGCTCACAAAAAAGCAAAAGCAGAGAAAAAAGAAGCTGCAAAAACAGAAACGGCTAAGCAGGAAACCGCAAAAGCTAAAAAATAAAGATTGATTTTTTGTTTTTGTGTCATAAATTATTGTTTTGGGTTTATGAGATGATTAATAGAAAATAATTTTGAGTAGAGTAAAAAGGCTGATGAAGAAATTTATCAGCCTTTTTTGAATTATATTTGAGTTAAATTTTTGATAATAAAAAGCAATAAAAATTTCATTCTTTGTTACTTTGCTTAAAACTAAAAACTAATGATCCTTCGTTTTGCCATTCTCTGTGCTCTTTTTTTATTTATTGAGTTCTATTCTTATCAAGCCTTTCGTACTTTAATCAAATTGAGATGGGTTCTGGTTAGTTACCAGGTTATAAGTTTACTGCTTTTAATTTTCATCATTTATTCTTTTTCCCAAGTAGACCGGTCAGTGGGCCAGACCAGACAATTTATGTTTACAACAGGTCTGATGCTGCTTGTATATGTACCTAAAATTGTAATGACCCTAATTTTGTTTGGTGAAGATATTTTTAGAATAGGAGCCAGTATATTAAACTACTTTATTTATAATGCACCAAGAAAAGAGATGATGCCGGACAGGCGAAAGTTTATTAGCCAGATTGCACTGGGGTTGGCAGCAGTACCTTTTTTATCATTAATTTATGGAATTTTTGAAGGAAAATATAATTTCAAAGTAGTTAAGCAGACTATCTTTTTTCCAGACCTTCCGGATGCTTTTGATGGCTTTAAAATAACACAGATTTCAGATGTCCACAGCGGAAGCTTTGATAATCCAGAAAAAATCAATTACGCGATTGATTTAATAAACGAGCAGGAAGCCGATATGATATTGTTTACCGGAGATATAGTAAATACACATGCAACAGAAATGCATCCGTGGTTAGATACTTTCAACCGTATTAAAGATTATAAATATGGTAAGTTTTCAGTTTTAGGAAATCATGATTATGGTGAATATGTAATCTGGCCATCTGAAAAACAAAAAGATGAAAATTTTCAGGAAATCAAAAAACTATATGGTGATATAGGTTTTAAATTGATGTTAAACGAACACACATATATTCAGAAAGGCGATGATAAGATTGCTTTGATTGGAGTGGAGAATTGGGGAGTTAATTTCAAAAAAGTCGGGGATTTAAACAAAGCCTCCCAAAATGTAGCTCAGGATGATTTTAAAATCCTGATGAGCCACGATCCAAGTCACTGGGATGCTGAAATTAAAAATCATCCTAAAAACTTTCATTTATCATTGGCCGGACATACGCATGGTATGCAATTTGGTATTGAAATACCAGGATATTTTAAATGGAGTTTGGCGCAGTACATTTATAAACAATGGGCCGGATTGTATGAAGAAGCAGGTAAATATATATATGTCAACCGTGGCTTTGGTTTTCATGCTTATCCGGGAAGAGTTGGAATTATGCCCGAAATAACCGTTATTGAACTAAAAAAGGGTAAGAATGTGGCTTAATTCGTTAAAAATGCTACATTTGTATTAATTATATCTTTTTAAGAGATTAAAAGAATTAAATTTTTGGTTTTATGTCAAAATTTGGAGAACTTATAAATGCTCAGGTTCCGGTGTTAATTGATTTTTACACAGACTGGAACGAATCATCTGTATCAATGCATCCTGTTATCAAGGATGTGGCTGCTGCACTTGGCGATAAGGCCAAAGTCATTAAGATTGATGTAGATAAAAATCAGGAACTTGCCGAAGCATTACGTATAAAAGGACTTCCTACCTTAATGATTTATAAAGAAGGACAAATGATCTGGAGACAATCCGGAGAACTTGATGCTAATACAATAATAGGAATTGTTCAGGATCAGTTTAATGTATAGTTTTTGATTTATTAGTGAATAATATCAAACGCAAATCCATTTTCCTTTAAAAAATGAAGTGTTTTAGGTAATGCAAATTTTAAATTTTGTGACGCTTTTACACTATCGTGAAAAACAATTACACTTCCTGATTTTACATTTTTTGTAACATTCTCAAGACACTTTTCAGGAGTAATCGTCTGATCAAAATCAGCACTTAAAACATCCCACATTACAATTTTGTAGCCTAGATTTCTTAAGATCCTGGATTGTTCTTTTTTGATCTTTCCGTAAGGAGGACGAAATATCAGGGCAGTTAAGTTGTTTTCTTCAGAGAGAATAGTGGCACAATTCTTTACATTCTCTACATAATCATTCGTTTTACTTTTCCATCCATTAATGTGGTTCATAGTATGGTTTCCTATCGAATGACCTTCATTTATCAGTTTTTCAAATAAAGAAGAATTGGCTTTTATATTTTTTCCGATACAAAAAAAAGTAGCTTTTGCTTCAAACTTTTTTAATTCAGACAAAACCCAATCAGTAACTTCAGGGGTAGGACCATCATCAAAAGTCAGGTATATCTTCTTTTCATTGTTTGGGATATCCCAGCAATATTTAGAAAACACCTTTTTTATAAATGCGTTAGTTTTTACCCAATAGAAGCTCATTTTTACTGATAAGTATTTAGTATATGTAAAAATAAAAAATGTAGCGCTATTTATCAAACAGCGCTACATTTTTTTAATTACTATATTTTTCGTATATTATTCTTTTTCTCTTCCAAAACGTTCAAATACATTTACATATGTATTAAAAGTTGTTTTGTGTTTTTCGTAGAAAGCATTGTCTTTATTTGCTTTCATTACATCCAGTAAACTTCTGTAACGTTCAATATCAGTAATGATATCCATCGCTAAATCTGTTTGGTCTGAACTGCTTAATGTAGCATAATAATTTAACTCCTCTTTGTATTTCTCAACAAGTTTGTTAAGCAAGTCCTGTGCTTTGGCAGGCTGGCCTACTTTGTAATAGCCGTCTGCAAAAGGCTCTACCAACGAGTAATATCCAAATTTATCTAAAGGCAGTTTCGTAACCGCTAAGTTAATTACGTTTTTAGCTTTATCAATTTTACCTTCTTCAATCAGCTGGTTCATTAAACGCGATAAGTTTGTACGGTAAGTGATACTGTTTCTTCTTGTTTCAGGATCGTGATAGATTTTGTCACTCTCGCTGTTGCCCCAGTCCCATTTCATTACAATATCGTACATTTTGTCGGCATCAATCTGTCCCATATCCATTGGTCCTCCATCTTTTGATGGCGTATTTTTTACAGGAACCAATTTGTAAACCATTCCGTCTAACTGTAAATAGTCTTTTAACCATAAATAATCTTCATCATCAAAAGCACCTCCACTAAAATAAATTGGTCTTTTCCAGTTATTGTTAGCCAGAATATCCAACATCATCAGACGGTTTTTATATAAAGCACTTCCTTTGATGTCAATATCAAGATAAGGAACTATAGAGTCGTTATACTTTGGATTAACAACTTTATTTTTGATAATTAAATTTTTGTCAACCGGAACCCTGATTTTATTCGTTGGGTAAAAATGAATTGTCTGTCCGTTTTGTAATCCCACTGTCGATTTTGGATTTTTAATAAAATTAATAAATCCTTTAATGTCCCAACGGGCTTCTGTTTTTGGTATATGAGCTACATAATCCAGTTTGTCTCCAACATATTCAGAATGTGTAAAAGAGATCGGAAGCGGCTCAGATTCATATGATTTCGCTTTCATCTGGTCAATGTACCAATCGGTCATAAATAAGCTGGTATTTACAATTTTTACGTCTGTACGGATGCCCTCAATTTCCTGTGCATACCATAACGGGAAAGTATCATTATCTCCAATCGTAAACAAAATACCATTTTTATCACAAGAATTTAAATATGCTTTTGCCATTGCTACCGCAGTATATTTTCCAGATCTGTCGTGGTCATCCCAGTTTTGAGAAGCCATTAAAACAGGAGCAGCCAGAAAAGTTGCTGCAATAATCACAGGACCTGCAATTTTAGGAGCAATATAATTTTTGATAGTTTCATATAATGAATATACACCAAACCCAATCCAGATTGCAAAGACATAAAAAGATCCGACAAGAGCATAATCTCTTTCACGAGGCTCAAAAGGTCTTTCGTTTAAGTAGATTTTCAGTGCAATTCCTGTAAATAAGAATAAAGCCAAAAGAACATAAAAACTCTTAAGATCTTTATTGGCATGATACATAAGTCCGATCAGTCCTAATATAAATGGAAGGAAGTAATATACATTTCTTCCTTTGTTGTTTAAAACATCCGAAGGCAATTTGTCCTGAGAGCCAAGATGTAAAGAATCAAGAGCCTTGATACCGCTAATCCAGTTTCCGTCTAAATTGTCATATTTTCCCTGAACATCATTTTGGCGTCCAACAAAATTCCACATTAGATATCTCCAGTACATGTATCCAAATTGATATTCAAACATAAAACTGAAATTATCACCGGTAGTTGGTTTTTCGATAATTAAATAATCGCCATAACTTTTCAGGAATTTTACATACCCTTCATTGTCAATTTGTTTTTGTGCATAAGCTTTTCTGAATTCAGAAACTGTTTTTTCAACTTCATTACGTAATTGGGCAGTCGCTTTATTGTATTCGTCCTCCGATAACTGACTTGCATCAATTCCGTATTTTGCCAGATCATCCTCATAAGGATATTCCGGGTTTATTCTAAAACCAGGAGGATTTGTAAAACTGATGTAATTCTGAATATGACCTGTTTCGGTACTCCACATTCTCGGAAGAACAGTTTTCTGATTATCATCAGTGTTTTGTTCGGCGTTTTTATAATTGTTGGTAATAATATATTTACCGGTTTTATAATCTCTTTCGTAGTTAGGCTTTTTGTCTAAGTAAGGCGTTTTTGCATCAAGACCGGCAAAAACCTCAGTGTATTGAGGTCCGTAAAATAATGGGTTTACACCATATTGTTCACGATTGTAATAAGCTAAAACCTCAATTGCATCAGATGGTTTGTTCTCATTGATAACTGTATTTGCATTCGCACGAACAGGAAGCATAATCCAGGTAGAGAAACCAATTAAAATAAACAGGATACAAAGAATAATAGTATTGTAGAAAATCAATCCTTTTTGTCTGGTAAATTTTAATCCAAAATAAAAGAAAGCGATAAAAAGTAAAGCAACAAAAATGGTTCCTGAGTTAAAAGGTAGTCCCATATTGTTTACCATGAAAATCTCGGTTTTACCAAAAAAGGCCATTGTTAGGGGTAAAAGCAATTTAAAAATAAAAAGCAGGATACCTATAACTACTACATTAGCTATTAGAAAGTTTTTTATTGTAATTTTTTCGTAATGCTTAAAATAATATAAAAATCCAATAGAAGGAATAGTCAGTAAAGCCATAAAGTGCACTCCAAACGACAGACCAATTACAAGCGAAATAATCAATAACCATTTATTTCCTTTTGGTTTGTCCATATCTTGTTCCCAACGAAGACCAAGCCAGAATAGTAACGCAATTAACAAAGATGCCATGGCATAAACTTCTGCTTCGACTGCATTAAACCAAAAACTATCTGAGAATGTATAGGCCAGAGCTCCGACAAAAGAACTTCCTAAAATAACAATCGAATTATTTTGATCAATTTCTGTAAAACGGGCTATAATTTTTTTCAAAATCATAGAAGAAGACCAAAACATAAAAAGAATAGTAAATGCACTTGAGAAAACAGACATCATATTTACCATTACCGCTACATGTTGTGCATCTTTCGCAAACATCGCAAAGAAAGCTCCCATCATTTGAAATAAAGGCGCTCCGGGCGGGTGACCAACTTCTAATTTAGCCGCGGTTGCAATATATTCACCACAATCCCAAAAGCTCATGGTAGGTTCAACGGTTAGTGTATAAGTAATTAAAGCGATTGCAAATGCAAACCAACCAATAATTGTATTCCATTTATTGAAATTGAATTGTGCCATATTTAGGTGTTATAATTTTGAATGTTTTCTATCCTACAAAGAAAATGTTTTTTTGTGTAAAGAAACGAGCATTAACAAAAAATTCTGCAAAACTATCTGTGGAAAGTAATTCATTGTCTGTGAGTAGTTTCTGTTGTTAAGCGGGATTCTAAATTAAAAAAAACCTAAAAAAATGATTTTTTTTAGTTAAAAAATTTGCACAAACTAAATAAAGCTTTAAATTTGCACTCGCTTAACGGCACTGCTGGTCTATGGTGTAATGGTAACACAACTGTTTTTGGTGCAGTCTTTCTAGGTTCGAGTCCTAGTAGACCAACATAAAAGCCTCTCAATCGAGAGGCTTTTTTTATGCCATCCTTTTTCTGAAAGTTTAGAATGAAATTTCAAATTCAATTTTCTAAACTAATTTAAGTTTCTCTGAATTGAAGTCTGAAATTTCTTTAAAGTTGATAAAAACAGAATTACTTTGAAAATAAAGAAGAAGGAACAATTCCAAATTTCTTTTTGAATGAAAAAGAGAAATGGGACAAATCTTCAAAACCAACACTCAGATAAACTTCTGACGGTGCTTTTCCTTTTTCTTTGATCAGATAATACGCCTCCTGAAGTCTTTTGTTCAGAAGCCAGTGCCCCGGTGTTTCCTGAAATACTTTCTGAAAGTCTCTCTTGAAAGTTGCTAAACTTCGTCCTGTCAGATAGGCAAAACGGGTTAGATGAACATTAAAGTGGAAATTCTTGTTCATGAAAGCTTCCAGGTCAATTTTCCCCGGTTCGTTAAAATCAAATAAAACATCTTTAAGTTCGGGATTTACTTTTAGTAAAAGATGAACGGCTTCTTTGATTTTTAAATTAAATAAGACTTCATTGTTTTCCTGTTCGACTTCTAAATAGGATAGAAGTGAGGTCATGAACGATTGGTATAAAGGATGAGGGTTTAATGGAATTATAATGCCGTCATGAGGTTTTTTGTCAATTGTAAACTGGTATTCCTGATAGATTTCACGTAGGATTTCCTGTTCCAAAAAAAGCGATATCACTTTAAATTCTCCACCCTCCGGTGGGATTTTTACAAATTTGGCTAAGTGGTTTCTTTTGCTAATGCGAAAGTCACCGGGTTTTGAGTGGTAATTTTTTTTTCCGTCCGAAGCAATCATTTCGCCTGAAATCTGATAGCTAAACACATGTTCAGGTATAAAATGTTCTCCTTCGCGACTGCGCGTGTAGTAACAGGAATATACTATTTTTGGTTTTGTGTTTGTTTTGATTGTTGTCATAATGTAAAATTACGAAAAAGATACAGGAAGTTTTAAAAACAAGACTGCCTGTATCTTGCAGTTTTTTATTATCTGATTAATGCTCTTGGTTCAAGATAAGCTTCAAGGCCTAATGTTCCGAATTCTCTGCCGATTCCAGATTGTTTAAATCCTCCAAATGGTGCCATCGGATCATGTCCAATTTTGTTTATCTGAACACGGCCAGCCTGTAGTTGTGAGGCAACTTTGTAAGCTCTGTCTTCACTTGCAGAACTTACATAGGCCTGTAATCCGTAAGTTGTATCGTTGGCGATTTCGATAGCTTCTTCTTCATCTTTATAAGTGATAATAGAGAGAACGGGACCGAAAATTTCTTCCCTTGCAATTCGCATTTGATTGTTTGCATTTACAAAAACAGTAGGTTTTACAAAGTTTCCATCTTCCAGTCCTTTGGGTTTTCCTAATCCTCCAACAAGTATTTCGGCCCCTTCGTCAATTCCGGTTTGAATGTAATTTTGTACACGCTCATATTGCTTTTTGCTGACCATCGGGCCAACAGCTGTCGTTTGATTTTTAGGATCTCCTACAATTGTGTTTGAGACTGTTTTTGAAACTATATTTTTTATTTCCTCCAATTTGTTTTCCGGAACCAATAGGCGTGTTGCGGCAATACAAGCCTGTCCGCTATTCATAAAGGCCGCTGCAATCGCCATCGGAATGGCTTTTGATAAGTCGGCATCATCAAGGATGATGTTGGGTGATTTTCCGCCAAGCTCCAATGTTACACGCTTCATTGTGTTGACGGCTTCTTTTGCAATCATTTTTCCAACCATTGTTGATCCTGTAAATGAGATTTTTGCAATATCAGGATTTCGGCTGATTTCTGCACCAACAACTTCGCCTAAACCATTTACTATGTTGTAAACGCCTTTTGGTAACCCTGCTTCATGAAAATATTCTGAAATTAACTGAGTCTGTTGTGCGCTCATTTCGCTTGGTTTGATTACAACAGTGCATCCTGCTGCAATAGCAGTTGCTAATTTTCCACAGATAAATCCATTGCTTGAATTCCATGGAATGATAATCCCGACAACTCCAATTGATTCCATTTGCACTTCCGATTCTCCCATAGTTTTTTTGAAAGAATAGGTGTTTAATAGTTTTATGGCTGAGTTGAAACTGTTTGTCATATTATCGAAACTAGCTGATGCAAATTGAAAAGTTCCGCCATATTCCTCGATCATTACATCAACAAATTCCTGCTTTCTTTTTTCAATAGAAGCTTTTAATCTTTGTAAATATTCAATTCGTTCTTCAGTTGTTGTTTTTGAGAAGGTTTTAAATGCTCTTTTGGCTGCATCAATTGCAGCGATCACGTCTTCTGTATTGCCTAATACTACCTCGCCTAATTTTTTATTGGTGGTGGGGCTGATAAGTTCAAATCGTTCATTCCCTTTTGGAGTTACAAATGCTCCATTGATGTAAATTTTGTCAATTGTTTTCATATTGTTTTTAACTAATGATTTATTTGACAAAGTTCAGAAAGAATGTTAATGCCTGCTTTGTTCAAAAGCTCATGTTAACTTTGTTTAAAAGCTCATGATTTGGTGGTTTTCTAAATAAAAAAGCTTCTCTAAATGAGAAGCTTTTTTATTTAGAAAATGTAATTTTTGAACATATGCTAATTAAATTTTAAACGTAATAACAGGTTTTACAGCATGGTTTACAAGTCCTTCGCTGATGCTTCCGTTAAAAAAGTGGGCAAAGCCGGTTCTTCCGTGAGTGCACATTCCAATGATATCTGCATTGATTGCATTTGAAAAGTTGAGAATTCCTTTTTCGATATTGGTATCATTGTAAATGTGGGTCGAATAATTAGTGAGGTTAAATTCAGCAATAAACTCATTCATTGCTTTTTCAATCACATGGGTTGGCTTAAAGCTGTTCGGTGTGCAGATCGTAACCAGATGTAGTTTTGAGTCAAAAACTTTTATGAATTTCAAAAGTTTTTCAAACGGTTTTTTGCTTTCATCAGTAAAATCTGACGCAAAAACAATATTGGCGGGATTAAAATTTGAAATATCTTTTTTGATTACCAAAACCGGAATTTCAGAATTTCTGACCACTTTTTCAGTAGTAGATCCTATTAATAATTCTTCCACACCAGAAGATCCGTGAGACCCCATTACAATTAGATCAACTTCATAATCTTTGCTTACCTGTGTAATGCCATGAATGGGTTTGTCCATCTTTACAATTTCAGTTACAGGAATTCCGTCCAGAAAAGGGCTGGCAGAAACTTCGTCAAGCATTTCATTGGCTTTTTTCATAAAAAGCATAGTCTCGGGTATACTTGCACTCCCTGTAATAGCGTCATTCATTTGATGTGGAAGCTCGAGCATATGCAGTACAATAATTTCAGAATCGTTTTTTTTAGCGATTTGTGCGGCGGCTTTTAAGGCATCTTCTGCATGTTTTGAGAAGTCAGTAGGTACTAGAATTCGTTTCATATCTTTAAGTATTAAATAATGTGAAAATTCTTTTGTTTTAATGCTACTATAAAGATAAGAAATATTTTAGGGTAATCTATTTATTTTGATTTATAAAAAAATCACTATATTTGCACCGTTATTTATTAAAATCTAAATAATGAGGGGACTAAGTGTCCCCTCTTTTTATAAAATTATGACATTTAAAGAAAAAGTAAACACATTAATCTCAGAAGCCCTTCTGGAAAAGCCATCAATCTTTTTGATTGACCTTTCTGTGTCGGATTCTTTTAAAATTAGTGTCGGTTTAGACGGAGATGAAGGAGTGGCGTTGCAGGATTGCATTGATATTAGCCGTGCAATCGAGAATAATCTGGATCGTGAAGAGCAGGATTTTTCTCTTGAAGTTGCGTCAGTTGGAGTAGGATCGCCTTTGAAATTAGTAAGACAGTACAAGAAAAATATTGGTAGAACGCTGATTGTTACTACAAATACTGAAAAAATTGAAGCAGAATTAGTGGAAGCTAACGATGTTTTTATAATTTTGTCTTGGAAAGCAAGAGAACCGAAAAAAGTAGGAAAAGGAAAAGAAACAGTTCAAAAAGAGCAACAAATACCTTATACAGAAATTAAAGAGGCAATTGTTACAGTAACATTTTAATTAAAGAATTCGCATGGAAAATTTAGCATTAATCGATTCATTCTCAGAGTTTAAAGATAATAAACTTATTGATCGTGTAACGCTTATGGCAATTTTAGAGGACGTGTTTAGAAATGCATTAAAGAAAAAATACGGTTCTGATGATAACTTCGATATTATCATTAATCCTGATAAGGGAGATATGGAGATTTGGAGAAGAAGGGTAATTGTTGCTGACGAAGATCTTGATTTTGAAAATGAAGAAATTACTTTGACAGAAGCAAGAATGATTGAGGCGGATTTTGAAATTGGTGAAGAAGTTTCTGAAGAAGTAAAATTGATTGATTTAGGAAGAAGAGCTATTTTGGCTTTGCGTCAAAACTTGATATCAAAAATACACGAACACGATAATACTAATCTTTATAAGCAATTTAAAGATATTATTGGCGATATTTACACCGCAGAAGTACATCACGTACGTCCAAGAGTTGTAATTTTGGTTGATGATGAAGGGAATGAGATTGTGCTTCCAAAAGAAAAACAAATTCCATCTGACTTTTTCCGTAAAGGAGATAATGTTCGTGGAATCATTGAAAGCGTTGAATTAAAAGGGAATAAGCCTCAGATTATTATGTCAAGAACTTCTGAGAAGTTTTTGGAGAAATTATTTGAACAGGAAATTCCTGAAGTATTCGATGGTTTAATTACGGTTAAAAACGTAGTTCGTATTCCTGGTGAAAAAGCAAAAGTAGCCGTAGATTCTTATGATGACAGAATTGATCCTGTAGGAGCTTGTGTTGGTATGAAAGGATCTCGTATTCACGGAATTGTTCGTGAATTAGGAAACGAAAATATTGATGTAATCAACTATACAAACAATATTCAATTGTTTATTACAAGAGCACTAAGCCCTGCAAAAGTTTCTTCTATCAAAATTGATGAAGACAACAAAAGAGCTGAAGTTTTCCTGAAATTGGAAGAAGTTTCTAAAGCAATTGGTAGGGGAGGTCACAATATTAAATTAGCGGGTCAGTTAACTGGTTATGAGTTAGATGTAATCCGTGAAGGAGATGTTGCCGGTGCAACTGCAGATGAAGACGATGTTGAATTAACAGAGTTTTCAGATGAAATCGAAGGATGGGTAATAGAAGAATTTGCTAAAATAGGTTTAGATACTGCAAAAAGTATTTTAAAACAAGAAGTAGAAGATTTAGTAAGAAGAACAGATTTAGAAGAGGAAACAATTCTTGATGTTATGAAAATACTAAAAGAAGAGTTTGATAGCTAGAATAGCTAAATATCTGCTCTAACAACACAAGAAAAAAGGTAATAATAAAAAGGTTATATGTCTGAAGAGAGAGTAATAAGAATAAACAAGGTTTTAAGGGAATTAAATATTTCGTTAGAAAGAGCTGTTGATTATCTAAAAGATAAGGGAATTGCCATTGATGCAAATCCAAATGCAAAAATTTCTGATAGCGAATTTAATATCCTACAAAGCCAATTTGCGGGCGATAAGGGGAATAAGGAAGCTTCTAAAGAGGTTGGAGAAGAAAAAAGAAAAGAAAAAGAAGCATTGCGTGTAGAACGCGAGAAAGAAATTGAAGACAAACGCAGACAAGACGAGGAGCGCCAAAAACAACAGGAAATTATAAAAGCAAGAGCCGTTGTAACAGGACCTGTTCAGGTTGGTAAAATCGATTTGAATCCAAAGAAAACTGCTGCTGTTCCGACGCCGGAACAACCTGCGAAAGTTGAAGAGCCAAAAGCTGTCGTTACTCCTCCTGTTCAAACAGAAAAACCAGTTCAAAAAGAAATTGTTCAACAAGAGCCAGTTGTCGCTCCTGTAGTTTCTGAAGAGAAAAAGGTAGAAAAACCTATTATTACTGAGAAAAAAGAAGTAAAAGCTGAAAGTACTAAAGTAGCTCAGGAACCAGTTGTTTCAACTGACCCTGCAACTGCTGAAGAAACAATCACAACGCAATATCAAAAGTTATCAGGAACAACCCTTACAGGCCAGACAATTGATTTATCTCAATTTAATAAACCTAAGAAAAAGAAGGAAGATCCAAAGATAACTCCAAATAAACCGGGAGCTCCGGGAGCAGGAAATAACGCTAATAAAAACAAGCGTAAAAGAATTGCTCCTAAGCCAGGTACACCGGGTGCTCCAAAACCTGCAACAGGTAATGCACCGGGTACTCCGAATCCTAACAAAATTACACCAAATACCGGTGGAGGAGGTTTTAATGCGAACAGAAGTGCAAGACCTGGTTTTGTAAAAGGAAACCGTCCTGCAATTGTAGCAAAAGTAGAGCCTACAGAAGAAGAAGTAAAAAACCAAATTAGAGAAACTCTTGAAAAACTTCAGGGTAAAGGAGGAAAATCTAAAGCGGCTAAATACAGAAGAGATAAAAGAGAAACGCACCGTCAGAAATCTGATGATGAGCAAAGAGCACTTGACGAAGGAAGTAAAACGATTAAAGTTACTGAATTTGTTACTGTAGGTGAAATCGCTATCATGATGGATGTGCCGATTACTAAAGTTATCGGAACTTGTATGTCTCTTGGAATCATGGTTACAATGAACCAGCGTTTAGATGCTGAAACCCTAACTATCGTTGCCGACGAGTTTGGTTATGAAGTTGAGTTTATCACAGTTGATATCGAAGAAGCTATCGAGGTAGTTGAAGATAGAGAGGAAGATTTAGTTGTTAGAGCACCGATTGTTACTGTAATGGGTCACGTCGATCACGGTAAAACATCTTTACTGGATTATATTCGTAAAGAAAATGTTATTGCTGGTGAGTCCGGAGGTATTACACAGCACATTGGGGCTTATGGAGTAACTTTAGATAATGGACAGAAAATTGCATTCTTAGATACACCGGGTCACGAGGCGTTTACCGCGATGCGTGCACGTGGTGCGCAGGTTACCGATATCGCTATTATTGTGGTAGCTGCGGATGATGATATCATGCCTCAGACAAAAGAAGCAATCTCTCACGCACAAGCTGCAGGAGTGCCAATTATATTTGCAATCAATAAAATTGATAAGCCAAATGCAAATGTTGAAAAAATTAAAGAACGTTTAGCTGGTATGAATTTACTTGTTGAAGATTGGGGTGGAAAAATTCAGTCACATGATATTTCTGCAAAAGTTGGAACAGGAGTTAAAGAATTATTAGAAAAAGTTTTATTAGAAGCTGAGATATTAGATTTGAAATCAAATCCAAATAAAGCTGCTCAGGGAACAGTTGTTGAAGCTTTCTTAGATAAAGGAAAAGGATATGTATCTACAATTTTAGTTCAGCATGGAACTTTAAAAATTGGAGATTATATGCTGGCAGGAAAACACCATGGTAAAATTAAAGCAATGCATGATGAAAGAGGACACGCTGTATTAGCAGCAGGGCCTTCAACTCCGGTGTCTGTTTTAGGTTTGGATGGAGCTGCAACTGCAGGTGATAAGTTTAATGTATTTGAAGACGAAAAAGAAGCAAAACAAATTGCATCTAAACGTTCTCAATTAATGCGTGAACAATCTGTACGTACACAAAGACATATTACACTTGATGAAATTGGACGTCGTATAGCTCTTGGTCAGTTTAAAGAATTAAACGTTATCCTTAAAGGAGACGTTGATGGATCTGTTGAAGCATTATCAGATTCGTTCTCTAAATTGTCTACTGAAGAAGTTCAGATTAATATTATCCACAAAGGAGTGGGTGCGATTACTGAAACTGATGTTAATTTAGCTTCTGCATCAGATGCTATTATTATCGGATTTAATGTTCGTCCTGCTGGTAATGCGAGACAGCTTGCAGATAAAGAAGAAATCGATATCCGTTACTATTCTATTATCTACGCAGCGATCGATGACCTGAAAGATGCAATGGAAGGAATGTTAGCTCCTGAGATGAAAGAAGAAATTTTAGGAACTGCTGAAATCCGTGAGATTTTCAAAATTTCTAAAGTGGGTTCTATTGCAGGATGTATGGTTACTGATGGTAAGATTTTAAGAAGTTCTAAGATCAGAGTTATCAGAGATGGAGTAGTAGTGCATACAGGTGAACTTGTTGCTCTGAAACGTTTCAAAGATGATGTTAAAGAAGTAACTAAAGGATATGATTGTGGTATTCAAATCAAAGGATTTAATGATATCGAAGAAAGAGATGTTATTGAAGCATACCATGAAGTTGCTATCAAAAAGAAATTGAAATAATATTCAATATATAAAAAAGCCTCAATGAAAATTGAGGCTTTTTTTTGCTTTTTTTTTATTGGCGGAATAGCTCAGGCTGATAATTATTATTAATCCGTTTTGCTGTTTAATTAGGTTCTGCGGCAATTAAAATTTTAAGGTGTTGTCTGATATAAATCCGTGAATTAGTGACAAAATAAAACAATGGATATACATAAAAAAAACCACTTAAAAAGTGGTTTAAATATTAGAGTTTTATTTGCCTGGTTTTATTAAAAAGACGCTTTTGTATCTTTTTTTAATTTCAACTAAATTTCGTTCGGCTTCTATTCTTGTTTTAAAATTACCAACCATCACTTTATAATTTGGAGTGTTGAAAATTATAGTGCCATCGAGACTTGTGAACTCTCTTTTAAAATCTGTCAGCGTTTTTTTTGCTTCATCGCTTTTTCCGCTAAAGATTTGGATTCTGTATGTATCGTTTGTACTTATTGATGTGTTAATTTTACGTTTGTCATTAAGTAGTTGTTCAAATTTAGGGTCCTGATTCAGTGTTAAATTTTGGTCCTGGGCATGAATATTATATGCTAAACTCAGCATGGTTAATGTTAAGAAAACTCTTTTGGACGGGGTTAAAATTCTCATAATGTGATGGTTTTTATGCAAAAATAGTATTTAAAGTTTATATTGAAAATTTCAATATTATTTAGAATTGATATAAATTGATATTTAAGAGTATTTTAAGGTTTTGAGAATAGTTCATAAGTCGTATTTTTGTGCAAGTTTTAAAAGAAGGTGTCGATTTTTATTGTTTTTAATACAGAAAAAATCATACCAAAAATTAGTAGATAATTTTATACTATATGAAAAAGGTGGGTAACCATAATTCGATCTCAAGAAAATTGATGCTTAGCTTATCGCTAACGCTGATTTTCTCCCTAACTTCATTTGCTCAAGATCCTGCTGCTGCTGCTCCGGCGGCTACAGAAGCTGCTGCTGCTCCGGCCGCAACCGCTGGAGGTGATCCAGTAAAAGGGAAAGAACTTTTTAATGCAAATTGCGCTGCATGTCACAAATTAGATGCTAAATCAACTGGTCCTGCTTTAAGAGGGGTTGCTGCTAAGCATGATATGGCTTGGATTTACAAGTGGGTGCACAACAGCTCTGATATGATTAAATCAGGCGATGCTGTTGCAGTTAAACTTTTTGAAGAAAACAATAAGTCAGTAATGACTTCTTTTCCTCAATTATCTGAAGGTGATATTGATAATATTATCGCTTATACTTCTGAAGTAAAAGCTGAACCGGCTGCAGCAGCAGGTGGAGCGGCTACTCCTCCTGGAACTCAGGTTGAAGGCGGAGGAATTTCTAACAATATTATTTTAGGGGCTCTTGCTCTTGTAATGGCTATTTTAGTGGTAATGTTGTTCATGGTGAACAAAGTATTAACTAAAGTTGCCGGTAATAATGGAATTGTAGTTGGTCCTAAAGAAGCTAGAACTCCAATTTGGAAAGCATTTGCCAGAAATCAATTTTTAGTATTAGTTACTTCTATATTCTTGCTTTTAGCTAGTGGTTACTTTGTGTACGGGTACCTGATGCAGGTTGGTGTTGATCAGAATTATGAGCCAATTCAGCCAATTCACTACTCTCATAAAATTCACGCTGGTGATAACGAGATCAATTGTAAATATTGTCACTCTGCAGCACGTGTAAGTAAAACTGCTGGTATTCCTTCTTTGAATGTTTGTATGAACTGTCATAAAAATATTTCTGAAGTTGCTGAAACTACTGCTACAGCAGAGTATAGCAAAGCATTTTATGATGCTCAAATCCAAAAGTTATATGATGCAGTTGGATGGGATAAAGCTAAACAAGCATATACTGGAAAAACACAACCTGTAAAATGGGTTCGTATTCATAATTTACCTGATTTCGTATATTTCAATCACTCACAACACGTTTCTGTTGCAGGTGTTGAATGTCAGACTTGTCACGGTCCAGTGCAGGAATTTGAAATCATGAAGCAATATTCTAAATTAACAATGGGGTGGTGTATTGATTGCCATAGAAAAACTGATGTTAAGATGGAAGGGAATGCATATTATGATAAAATTCATGCTGAACTTTCTAAAAAATACGGTGTAGAAAAATTGACTGCAGCGCAAATGGGAGGTTTAGAATGCGGTAAATGCCACTATTAATCGAATTATTAAGATTTTAATATTTATATACAATGTCATCAAACAAAAAATACTGGAAAAGTGTTGAAGAACTAGAAAATGGTTCTATTGTTGAGGCGCTTAGAAATAACGAATTTGTTGAAGAAATTCCTACTGATGAATTCTTAGGAAATGCAGATGCTTTAGCAACATCTGGAACTTCACGTCGTGACTTTTTAAAGTACGTAGGGTTTAGTACTGCAGCGGTAACACTTGCTGCTTGCGAAGGTCCGGTTCACAAGTCTATCCCTTATGTGTTACAACCAGAACAAATCATTCCTGGGGTTGCAGATTATTATGCAACAACTGTTTTTGATGGTTTTGATTTTGCAAACCTTTTAGTGAAAACTCGTGAAGGTCGTCCAATTAAAATTGAAAACAATACTATTGCTGGAGCTAACTTTTCAGCTAATGCAAGAATTCATGCGTCTATTTTGTCATTGTATGACAGTATGCGTTTGAAAGAGCCAAAAGATGCTGGTAAAAATACTAGCTGGTCTGCTGTAGATTTAAAAATTAAATCTAGCATAGCTGAGGCAAAAGCAAAAGGAGGTCAGGTAGTTTTGTTAACAAATACTTTAGCAAGTCCATCTACTGAAAAATTAATTGCAGATTTTATTGCTAAAAACCCAAATGCAAAACATGTTGTTTATGATGCAGTTTCATCATCTGACGCATTAGATGCATTCCAAACAGTTTACGGTGAAAGAGCTTTAGTTGATTATGATTTTTCAAAAGCTTCTTTAATTGTTTCTGTAGGTGCTGATTTCTTAGGAGACTGGCAAGGTGGTGGATATGATTCAGGATATGCAAAAGGACGTATTCCTCAAAATGGGAAAATGTCTCGCCATTTCCAATTCGAATCAAACATGACTTTATCTGGAGCTGCTGCAGATAAGCGTATTCCAATGAGTACTGCTGATCAAAAACAAGCTTTAGTTCAAATATATAATATAGTTGCAGGTGCTTCTGTTCCGGTTTCGTTAGAAGCTAAATTCAAAACAGAAGTTGTTAAAGCTGCTCAGCAATTAAAAGCTGCTGGTTCAAAAGGAGTTTTAGTATCTGGAATTGAAGATAAAAATGCCCAATTGTTAGTTTTGGCTATCAATCAGGCACTGGCTAGTGAAGCTTTTAATACTGCTGGTACAAGACAAATTAGAAAAGGTTCTAATGCGGTTGTAGCTCAATTAGTAAAAGATATGAATGCAGGTAGTGTTCATACTTTGATTATGAGTGGTGTTAATCCAGTTTACACGTTAGCAGATTCTGCTTCTTTTGAAGCTGGATTGAAAAAAGTAAAAACATCAGTTGCTTTCTCTTTAAAAGAAGATGAAACTGCATCTGTTACTACAATTGCTGCTCCGGTTGCTCATTATTTAGAAGCATGGGGTGATGTCGAAATAACAAAAGGGACTTATAGTCTGACTCAGCCAACTATTCGTCCTATATTCAATACGAAACAATTTCAAGACGTTTTATTATCGTTAAATGGAATCCCTGGAACTTTTTATGATTATATCAAAGCTAACTCAGCTGGTATTATTGCAGGTTCTTCTTGGAACAAGGTTTTACACGATGGTGTTTTTGTAGTTGGTTCTACTGCTTTATCTGCAGGTGCCGTTGATTATGCAGCTGCTGCAAATGCAGTTTCAAAATCAAAACCTGCTGGAGAATTCGAATTAGTATTGTATACTAAAACTGGTATGGGTGACGGACAACAGGCTAATAACCCTTGGTTACAAGAGTTTCCTGATCCAATCACAAGAGTTTCATGGGATAACTATGTTACTGTTTCGAATGCAGATGCTAAAAAACTTGGTTTAACAAATGAAATTGTTGCTAACGGTGGTTTGAATGGTAGTTATGCTACAATTACAACAGCTGATGGTGCTAAGTTAGAAAACGTTCCTGTAATTGTTCAACCAGGTCAGGCTGTTGGTACAGTAGGTTTGGCTGTTGGTTACGGTCGTAAAGCAGCTTTGAAAGAAGAAATGCAAGTAGGTTTAAATGCTTACGCTTTATATAAAAACTTTAATAGTGTTCAGGCTATTTCTATTGCGAAAGCAAATGGAGAACATGAGTTTGCTTGTGTTCAGGGTCAGAAAACATTAATGGGTAGAGGGGATATTATTAAAGAAACCACTCTTGAAATTTTTAATTCTAAAGATGCTGAACATTGGAATGAACAACCAATGGTATCTTTAGATCACCAGGAAGTTGAAGCTACAACAGTAGATTTATGGGAGTCATTTGATCGTTCGACAGGACATCACTTTAACCTTTCAATCGACTTAAACGCTTGTACAGGATGTGGAGCATGTGTTATTGCTTGTCATGCTGAAAACAACGTACCAGTTGTAGGTAAAGCAGAAGTTAGAAGAAGCCGTGATATGCACTGGTTGCGTATTGACAGATACTATTCTTCTGAAAGTACTTTCGAAGGTGATAATGAAAGAAAAGAAAACATCGCTGGTTTATCTAGTTCATTATCTACATTTAATGAAATGGAAAAACCTGGAGATAATCCACAGGTTGCTTTCCAGCCAGTTATGTGTCAGCACTGTAATCACGCACCTTGTGAAACAGTTTGTCCTGTTGCTGCAACATCTCACGGTCGTCAGGGTCAAAACCATATGGCTTACAACAGATGTGTAGGAACTCGTTACTGTGCAAATAACTGTCCTTATAAAGTTCGTCGTTTTAACTGGTTCTTGTATAACAAAAACAGTGAATTCGATTATCACATGAATGATGATTTAGGTCGTATGGTATTAAATCCAGACGTAAACGTTCGTTCTCGTGGAGTTATGGAAAAATGTTCTTTCTGTATTCAAAGTACTCAGGCTGTTATTCTTCAGGCAAAACGTGAAGGCAGAGTAGTAGCTAAAGACGAATTTAATAATGCTTGTGCATGTTCAGCTGCTTGTTCTTCTGGAGCAATGGTATTTGGAGATGTTAATGATAAAGAAAGTGAAGTTGCTAAACTTGCTGAAAGTGAAAGAATGTATCACTTATTAGAGCATGTTGGTACAAAACCAAACGTTTTCTATCATGTTAAAGTTAGAAACGTTTAGTAAAAATAATTATTAATTAGAAACAATATAAAGGATTATGTCGTCTCATTACGAAGCACCCATTAGAAAACCTTTAGTTATAGGTGATAAATCTTATCACGACGTAACAGTAGATGTAGCTGCTCCTGTTGAAGGACCTGCAAATAAGCAATGGTGGATTGTATTTTCTATCGCATTAATAGCCTTCCTTTGGGGATTAGGCTGTATTATTTACACTGTATCTACCGGTATCGGAACATGGGGATTAAATAAAACAGTTGGCTGGGCTTGGGATATCACCAATTTCGTTTGGTGGGTAGGTATCGGTCACGCAGGAACGTTAATTTCTGCAGTATTATTACTTTTCCGTCAACGTTGGAGAATGGCGATTAACCGTTCTGCAGAAGCAATGACTATCTTCTCAGTAGTTCAGGCAGGTTTATTTCCAATTATTCACATGGGACGTCCATGGTTGGCATACTGGGTATTACCTATTCCAAATCAATTTGGATCTTTATGGGTAAACTTTAACTCGCCGTTACTTTGGGACGTATTTGCAATTTCTACGTATCTTTCAGTGTCATTAGTTTTCTGGTGGACTGGTTTATTACCTGATTTCGCAATGCTACGTGATAGAGCAATAACACCTTTCAATAAAAGAGTATATTCTATCCTAAGTTTTGGATGGAGTGGAAGAGCAAAAGACTGGCAACGTTTTGAAGAAGTATCTTTAGTATTAGCTGGTTTAGCTACTCCTCTTGTACTTTCTGTACATACAATTGTATCTATGGACTTTGCTACTTCTGTAATTCCGGGATGGCATACAACAATTTTCCCTCCGTACTTCGTTGCAGGAGCGGTATTCTCAGGATTTGCAATGGTAAATACCTTGTTGATCGTTATGAGAAAAGTTTCTAACCTTGAAGCTTACATTACATTACAGCATATCGAATTAATGAATATCATTATCATGATTACTGGTTCTATTGTTGGTGTAGCTTATATTACTGAGTTATTTGTAGCTTGGTATTCAGGAGTAGAATATGAGCAATATGCATTCTTAAACAGAGCTACCGGACCTTACTGGTGGGCATATTGGTCAATGATGACTTGTAACGTTTTTTCTCCACAATTTATGTGGTTTAAAAAATTAAGAACAAGTATCATGTTTTCATTTATTATTTCGATTGTAGTAAACATCGGAATGTGGTTTGAAAGATTCGTAATTATTGTTACTTCTTTACATAGAGATTACCTTCCATCTTCTTGGACAATGTTTTCACCAACATTTGTAGATATTGGTATTTTCATCGGTACAATTGGTTTCTTCTTCGTATTGTTTTTATTGTATTCAAGAACTTTCCCTGTAATTGCTCAGGCAGAGGTAAAAACAATTTTGAAAGGAACAGGAGATAATTACATTAGAGAAAGAGCAAATAGTAAAGATTCACATCATGAGTAATAAAGTAATATACGCCATTTATAATGACGATGATATTTTGATGGATGCAGTAAAGAAAACCAGAGCTGCACATCATCATATTGAAGAGGTTTTTACTCCATTCCCAGTTCACGGATTGGATAAAGCAATGGGATTAGCACCAACGAGATTAGCTATATGTGCTTTCTTATATGGATGTGTTGGTATCTCTGTTGCTACAACTATGATGAGCTATATCATGATCCATGACTGGCCTCAGGATATTGGTGGAAAACCAAGTTTTAGTTTCATTCAGAATATGCCATCTTTTGTGCCAATTATGTTTGAGATGACTGTATTTTTTGCAGCTCACTTAATGGTAATTACTTTCTATATGAGAAGTAGATTATGGCCATTTAAAGAAGCTGAAAATCCAGATGTAAGAACAACGGATGATCATTTTTTAATGGAAGTAGCCGTGAATGATAACGAGGCTGAATTGGTTTCTTTCTTTCAAGGAACAGGAGCTGTTGAAGTTAAAGTAATAGAAAAGAATTAATTGTAGCTATGAAAAGGATATATAAAATAACACTTTTAGTTGGTATAACTATTTTAGTTTCATCTTGCCACAATAATTCGGCACCAAACTATCAGTATTTCCCAAATATGTATGAATCTGTTGCTTACGAGCCTTATACAGAAGCAAATATATTTAAGGGAGGAAAAGAAGGACAGCTTCCTGTTGCAGGAACTATCAATAGAGGTTTTGAACCTTATGAATATGAAAATTCAACTGCTGGTTATGAATTGGCTAAAGCTAATTTGAAATCGCCTTTGGATTCTATCGAGAGAAATTCCGGAAAAGGAAAAGAACTTTTCGAAATTTATTGTATCAGTTGCCATGGTGCAACTGGAAACGGTAAAGGTAAATTGGTTGAAAGAGAAAAATTTCTTGGAGTACCTAGCTATAAAGACAGAGAAATTACTGAAGGAAGTATCTTTCACGTAGAAACTTATGGTTTAAATGCAATGGGTTCACATGCAAATCAATTAAGTGCCCACGAACGTTGGTTAGTTGCTGACTATGTTCTAAAACTAAAAAGCCAATTATAATTGTTGAACAAACTGATCGTAATAGATATGTATACATTTTCAAGTAAATTAAAAACTTTTTCTATCATCTTAATGGCCGTTGGTTTATTAGGAATTGGGTATGGTTTTTTAAGTGCGCCAAAAGATATTCAAGAAGTTGAAAAAATACTAGCTGCAGATGCTCATGGTTCCCATGGTGCAGCGCATGAAGAGAAAGCGGAGGCATCTCAGAAAGAAGCTGGACATCATGAAACTGCAGAAGTGGCACATGACTCTCATAAAGGAGCTGAGCACGCAGAAGTTTCAGGAGCAAATGAACACGAAAAACATTTAGAACACGTATTGCACCAATTGCAAAATAAGCCTTGGTCTGCCTTATACGTTGCTTGTATTTTCTTTTTACTACTTTCTATGGGGGTTTTAGCATTTTATGCTATACAACAAGTTGCTCAGGCAGGTTGGTCACCAGTTTTGTTTAGAGTTATGCAAGGTATTACTGCTTTTTTACCAGCAGGTTCTATAATTTTCTTTATTATTTTAGTTCTTTGTGGATTGCATTTTAATCATATATTTGTTTGGTTAGGTGAAGGTGTTACAGAACAGGGTAATCCTAACTACGATGCAATTATTGCAGGAAAAGCAGGTTACTTAAATTTCCCATTTTGGATAGCAAGAGCTTTTATCTTTTTATTAGGATGGAATTTATATCGAATTTATTCAAGAAAGAACTGTTTAGCTCAAGACGAAGCTACGGATGATCTATACTACAAAAAGAATTTTAAAATGTCTGCCGGATTTTTAGTATTCTTCATTGTTTCTGAATCAATTATGTCTTGGGACTGGATTATGTCATTTGATCCACATTGGTTTAGTACATTATTCGGATGGTATGTATTTGCTTCTTTCTTTGTAAGTGGTATTACTACTATTGCATTAGTAACAGTTTATTTAAAATCAAAAGGATATTTAGAGTATGTAAATACTAGCCACATTCATGATTTAGCTAAATTTATGTTTGGTATTAGTGTTTTCTGGACTTATTTATGGTTCTCACAATTCATGTTAATTTGGTACGCAAATATTCCTGAGGAAGTAACTTACTTTGTAACAAGAATTCAGTTATATAACTTGCCTTTCTTTGGTGCTGTAGTTATGAACTTTGTTTTCCCATTGTTAATATTAATCAATACAGATTTCAAACGTCTTAATTGGGTAATTGTAATGGCAGGTGTTGTTATCTTACTAGGTCACTATGTTGATTTCTTTAATATGATTATGCCAGGTACAGTTGGAGATAAATGGTTTATTGGTGTTCCTGAAATTGCATCGATTCTATTCTTCTTAGGTTTATTTATTTTTGTTGTATTTAATGCATTAACTAAAGCTCCTCTGTTAGCAAAAAGGAATCCTTTCATTGAAGAAAGTAAACATTTTCATTATTAATATTTAAAGAAATAAACAGATGACAAGTTTGTTGGTAATTATAGTTTTAGTTTTATTAGCAGTTGCATTATGGCAATTGACCAAGATATTTGATCTTACTCAAGTTGGATCATCTTCGGACGATTCTCAGGTTGCATCAGATAATGATAATAATATTCAGGGATATATTATGTTTGGCTTTTTGGCATTCATTTATATATTTACGATTTATGGCTTACTAAAATGGGGTGGTTTGGCACTTCATACTCCTGCGTCTGAGCATGGACTTTTAGTAGACAACTTAATGAATATTACTTGGGTTTTAATTTTTGTTGTTCAATTTATTACACAAGGTTTATTATATTGGTTTTCTTTTAAAAATAGAGGAAATAAAGACAAAAAAGCATTATTCTTTGCTGATAGTAACAAACTTGAGGCAATCTGGAGTATTATTCCATCTGTAGTGTTAGCATGTTTAATTCTTTACGGATTGTATGCATGGAACAACATTATGTTTGTTGATAAAGATGAAGATGTTATTGAAATAGAGTTATATGCTCAACAATTTAAATGGACTGCAAGATATGCAGGAAATGATAATACTCTAGGAAAAGCAAACGTACGTTTAATCGAAGGTGTTAATACTTTAGGTGTTGATATGTCAGATAAAAACTCTGAGGATGATATCGTAGTAAGTGAATTACATATTCCTAAAGGGAAAAAAGTACATTTCAAAATGCGTTCTCAGGATGTATTGCACTCAGCTTATATGCCTCATTTCAGAGCGCAGATGAACTGTGTTCCAGGAATGGTTACTGAGTTTGCTTTTGTACCTACATATACAACTGCTGAGTACAGAGAATTGCCTTTTATGGTAGAAAAAGTAGCACACATCAATAAACTAAGAGCAGAGAAAAGTGCTGAGTTAGTTGCAAAAGGTGGAACTGCTTTGGATCCTTACACATTTGATTACTTATTATTATGTAATAAAATTTGTGGTGCTTCACACTACAACATGCAAATGAAAGTTGTTGTTGATACGCCAGAAGATTATAAAAAATGGTTAAGCGAAAAAACTACTTTAGCTCAGGATATTAAAGCTGCTGCTGCGGCAGAAAAACCAGCTGCAGTTGAAGGAGCTAAAACAACTACAGACAGCACTGTTAAAGATACTGTTAAGGCGGTTATTGATACTGTGAAAGCTGCTGTAGCTAAAGTTGCTATGAAATAATATTTATTAAGAAAATTTAAAGTACACATATATGTCAGCAGAAGCGCACGATCACGATCATGGACACGATCACGAGCACGAACATCATCATAAAGAAACGTTCATTACTAAATATATATTTAGTATTGATCACAAAATGATTGCTAAGCAATATTTGATTACCGGTATTATTATGGGTATAATCGGTATTGCAATGTCTTTGCTTTTCAGAATGCAATTAGCATGGCCGGAAGAGTCTTTCAAAATCTTTAATGTTTTATTAGGAGATAAATTTGCACCTGATGGTGTAATGGCTAATGATATTTATCTGGCTTTAGTAACAATACATGGTACCATAATGGTATTCTTTGTACTGACGGCTGGTTTGAGTGGAACTTTTAGTAATTTACTTATTCCACTTCAGATTGGAGCAAGAGATATGGCTTCTGGATTTATGAATATGATTTCATACTGGTTGTTTTTCTTATCTGCTGTTATTATGTTGTCTTCTTTATTTGTTGAAGCTGGACCGGCTTCTGCAGGTTGGACAATTTATCCACCATTAAGTGCTTTACCACAAGCGATTCCAGGATCTGGAACTGGTATGACTTTATGGTTAGTTTCAATGGCTATCTTTATCGCATCTTCATTAATGGGATCTTTAAATTACATTGTAACGGTTATCAATTTAAGAACAAAAGGAATGTCTATGACTAGACTTCCACTTACTATCTGGACATTTTTCGTAACAGCTATTATTGGTGTTATCTCTTTCCCGGTATTATTATCAGCTGCATTATTATTGATCTTTGATAGAAGTTTTGGTACTTCATTCTTCTTATCTGATATCTATATTGCTGGTGAAGTTTTGCATTACCAAGGAGGATCTCCGGTATTGTTTGAGCACTTGTTCTGGTTCTTAGGACACCCTGAGGTTTATATTGTAATCTTACCTGCGATGGGTCTTGTTTCTGAAATTATGGCTACAAACTCTCGTAAGCCAATCTTTGGATACAGAGCGATGATTATGTCAGTTCTTGCAATTGCATTCTTATCTACTATTGTATGGGGTCACCATATGTTTATATCAGGTATGAACCCGTTCTTAGGATCTGTATTTACTTTTACAACTTTATTGATCGCAATTCCATCTGCTGTAAAGGCTTTTAACTGGATTACGACTCTATGGAAAGGGAATTTACAATTTAACCCTGCAATGTTATTCTCTATTGGAATGGTTTCTACTTTCATTACTGGAGGTTTAACCGGAATCATCTTAGGAGATAGTACTTTAGATATTAACGTTCACGATACATACTTTGTAATTGCTCACTTTCACTTAGTAATGGGTATCTCTGCACTTTACGGAATGTTTGCTGGTATCTACCACTGGTTTCCTAAAATGTACGGAAGAATGTTGAATAAAAACTTAGGTTATATTCACTTCTGGGTAACTGCAGTTTGTGCTTATGGAGTTTTCTTCCCAATGCACTTTATTGGATTAGCTGGTTTACCAAGACGTTATTACACAAATACAAACTTCCCATTATTTGATGATTTACAAAATGTGAATGTTTTAATTACAACATTCGCTCTTGTAGGAGGTGTATTCCAATTAGTATTCTTATACAATTTCTTCAGCAGTATTTTCTACGGCAAGAAAGCAGTACAGAACCCATGGAAATCTACAACTTTAGAGTGGACAACTCCGGTTGAACATATCCACGGTAACTGGCCAGGAGAAATTCCTCACGTATATCGTTGGCCGTATGACTACAGTAACCCAAATCATGATGTAGATTTTGTTCCTCAAAATGTACCAATGAAAGAAGGTGAAGAAGTTTTACACCACTAAAATATTAAAAAGGCTATCCAATTTGGATAGCCTTTTTTGCATTAGTTAAAATTCTATCTCTCTGTTAATACTATTTTTCAAACTGATTACTTTGCCTATCTTTGTAAAATGAATGAAAACTTAGATCCTACTACAAAAGGATACAACTCAGAAGAATTAGATCTGGAAAAAAGACTGCGTCCTCTGTCATTTGATGATTTTGCCGGTCAGGACCAAGTCTTGGAAAATTTAAAAGTTTTTGTCGCAGCTGCTAATCAGCGCGGCGAAGCACTTGATCATGCGCTTTTTCATGGACCTCCCGGATTAGGTAAAACAACATTAGCTAATATTTTGGCTAATGAACTTGAAGTTGGAATTAAAATTACTTCGGGACCAGTTTTAGATAAGCCTGGTGACTTGGCAGGTTTGCTTACCAATTTAGACGAGAGAGATGTTTTATTCATTGATGAAATCCATCGTTTAAGTCCGATTGTCGAAGAATATCTTTATTCTGCAATGGAGGATTTTAAAATCGATATTATGATAGAATCTGGTCCAAACGCCAGAACCGTTCAAATCAATTTGAACCCTTTCACTTTAATCGGAGCTACAACAAGATCAGGATTATTGACAGCACCAATGCGTGCCCGTTTTGGAATTTCCTCCCGTTTACAATATTATACTACTGAACTTTTAACAACTATTGTTGAAAGAAGTGCCTCCATATTAAAGATGCCAATTTCTCTTGATGCTGCTATTGAAATTGCAGGACGCAGTAGGGGGACACCTCGTATTGCGAATGCATTATTGCGTAGAGTTCGAGATTTTGCGCAAATAAAAGGGAACGGAACAATTGACATTGAAATTGCACGTTATGCCTTAAAAGCGCTAAATGTTGATGCACATGGGCTTGATGAAATGGATAATAAAATTTTACTTACAATCATAAATAAATTCAAAGGCGGTCCTGTTGGTTTGTCTACATTGGCAACCGCGGTTAGTGAAAGCAGCGAGACAATTGAAGAAGTATATGAACCGTTTCTGATCCAGGAAGGTTTTATAATGCGTACTCCAAGAGGTCGTGAGGTTACTGAGAAAGCGTATAAACATTTGGGTAAAATAAACACAAATATTCAGGGTGGATTATTTTAATTCTTAATAGAATGTCAAAGAATAAATATAATTATCCGCCAAAACTTTCGATTGCCAGATTTTTATTGGATGCTGAAGGTGTCCGTAGAAATCCTATACCGTTTCACAAAAGATATTTTGATAAATTTGGCGATTCTTTTTCCATTAAAATTGGAAAATCAAGGCATATCATTTTATCAAGAGACAATGATGTTGCACAATATATATTGCAGAAAAATCATAAAAATTATCACAAGTCTAAGTTTCAATCAGTCTATCTGTCAAAATATTTAGGTAAAGGACTTTTGACCGTTGATGGTGAATTTTGGCTAAAACAAAGAAGACTTATTCAGCCTGCTTTTCATAAACAAAAGATGAATTTGCTGGTTGAAAATATGAAAAGCATTATTGTCTCGGAGTTAGATAATTTACAGAAAGAGGAACAGGTTGATCTTTTTCCTGTAATGAGTGAAGTAGCGTTTAATGTTGTTGCCAAATCATTATTTCAATTTTCGATATCAGAAGAAAAATTAAACCGGATTAAATTTATTATCGAAGAAGTTCAAAACTTTCTGATTAAAGAAATTCGGCTACCGCATAAAGCCTGGTGGTTTTCAGTAAGTGGGCAGGTAAAAAAACATCTTGAGCTTGCAGAGGAAAATAACAGAATCATTCAGCAGATTATTGAAGAAAGAACTTCTTCTAAAAATGAAGTTAATGACTTGCTAAACATGCTTCTTGAAACACGATACGAAGATAGCGGAGAAGGAATGTCTATAAGCCAATTAATAGATGAAATTAAAATTCTATTTATAGCAGGACACGAAACAACAGCAAACGCTTTAACATTTACTCTCTTTCTTTTGGGTAACAATCCGGAAGTACAACAGCAGGTATTTGAAGAAATTACTAAAATTGAGTCAGAAACAGAAGATATTGTCGAACAACTGCAAAAGATGACCTATACTAATGCGGTTTTAAATGAATCTATGCGATTATATCCACCAGCGTGGATTACGGACAGACAAAATGTTGAAGATGATATTTTAGGAGAATTTAATATAAAAAAAGGAACTTTAATTGGAGTTTCATTTTATGAATTGCATCGCAATCCTAAATATTGGAATAATCCGGATGAATTCATTCCGGAACGTTTTCTTGGAGATCAAAAGAAAATTTCCATGCAATATTTTTATCCTTTTGGAGCCGGACCAAGAATGTGTATCGGAGCCGGATTTGCTATTTATGAAATGTGTTTGGTTATTTCCCACATTGTTAAAAATCACCATATTATTTCCCTAAAAAATACTGCTGGCTTTAATCCATTAATTACATTAAAACCCGTTGATGTAAAAGTTGTTTTTTCAAAAAGATGATGATCAATTCTAAAGAAACATATTCTAAGTTTATAAAGTCTGAAGCAAAAAGGCTGGGCTTTATGTCTTGTGGAATATCTAAAGCTGGTTTTTTAGAAGAAGAAGCGCCACGGCTAGAGGATTGGCTCAACAAAAACCATAATGGACAAATGGCTTACATGGCCAACCATTTTGATAAACGTTTAGATCCAACGCTTTTGGTTGACGATGCAAAAAGTGTAGTATCACTCTTACTTAACTATTACCCTGATACTTCTCAAAACAGTGAAAGTTTTAAGATTTCAAAGTATGCTTACGGGCAGGATTATCATTTGGTTATTAAAGAAAAATTAAAAGAATTTCTACATTCTATACAAGAAAATATAGGCGAAGTATCGGGACGGGCTTTTGTTGATTCTGCTCCTGTTTTAGATAAAGCATGGGCGGCAAAAAGTGGTTTGGGATGGGTTGGCAAAAACAGCAATTTGCTGACGCAAAAAATTGGTTCTTTTTATTTTATTGCCGAGCTTATTTTAGATCTGGATTTGGAATATGACTATGCGACAACCGATCATTGTGGTTCTTGTACTGCTTGTATTGATGCCTGTCCGACCCAGGCAATTGTTGCGCCATATGTCGTAGATGGCAGTAAATGTATTTCTTATTATACAATAGAACTAAAAGAAAATATTCCTTTTGAAATGAAAGGAAAATTTGATGAATGGATGTTTGGTTGTGATACATGTCAGGATGTTTGTCCCTGGAATCGATTTTCTAAACCACATTCAGAACCATTATTTAATCCTAATCCCGACTTACTTTCTTTTTCAAAAAAAGACTGGATTGAAATTACCGAAGAAACTTTCCGCGTTGTCTTCAAA
>NZ_QETH01000054.1 GCF_003105115.1 Flavobacterium sp. HTF
GCGGATAGAATTTTTCTTAATTCTTCTATTTCAAATAATAAATTTTCAGACAAATAAATTTGATCAGGATTTAAATCATTTAATAATTGAAGCCAAAATTTAGATTCTTTAGCTTCTTTCCTCGCAATTTTAAGACGAAATAAAAAATCCTTATCTCCTAATTTTTCATTTGCTTCAATATAATTTGCTCCAACAGATCCTGATGATCTTATTAGTTGCTTTCCGTCTTCAATATTAGATGTGGTTTTTGATAAAGTTCGGATGTAAATTCTACATTCTTTAGCAAATAGAAAAGTTCTTTCTTCTAGATTATATGGTTTACTCATAAATAAAACTACAATTTTTTATGAGTTAAATATAAATAAAGAAAACAAAAAAATAAGTTTTTTCTTTCTTTATCGCTTTAAAATTTAAATTCTGAGTTAGCTATTAGATTGGAATTTAACTTCTAAGAGAATTGGAATTTGGAATTTAAAACTTGGAATCTAACCTTTTCAAGTTTGGAATTTGGAATTTAAAAAATTGGAATTTCTAAATTAAAGGTACATTTCTACCAATCCTTCAGGCAGGTTCATAATTACCTTTTTATTCTCACGATCAATTTTTACAAGAAAATGATCAATCATTGGAATTAAAATTTCTACTTCACCATTTAAAACCTCAAAAAGGGGTTGTGCTGAAGAATCATTAATGGAAGTAATTTTCCCGAAAACGCCTAAACGCTGATCTTCGATTTCAAAACCAATAACTTCGTGAAAATAGAATTTGTTACCGGAAAGTTTTGGCAACATTGTTAAAGGAAGATAGACCGCATTTCCAACTAAGGTATCTGCTTCTTCTTCGGTGTTTACATCTTCAAAACGAACCCTAAGAAAGTCGTTTTTGTGTATAGAACTTGTTTCAATAAAAAAAGGAACCAGGTGTTTGTTGTGATCAACAAACACTGATTCCAGATTTTCGTATAACTCAGGCTCATCTGTATCTAAATAGATCAGGACTTCACCTTTGAAACTAAATTTTTTAGCGATTTTACCTAAATAAAAACATTCTTCTTTACGCATTATCGCTAAGTAAAATTATGCTTCAGTTGTTTCGTTATTCTCTTCAGCTGCAGGAGCTTCTTCAGTTGCTTCAGCAACTTCTTCAGCAGCAACTTCTTCAGTTGCAGATGCAGCAGCGATAGCATCAGCTTCAGCTTGTGCAGCAGCAGCTAAACGCTTAGCGTTAACTTCTTGTTCAGCTTTAAAAGCTTTAGCTTTAACATCAGCTTGTGCTTTTGTTAAACCTTCTTTCTTAGCATCAACTTTTCCAGCTTTAGCTTCTAACCAAGCAGCTAATTTAGCATCAGCTTGTTCTTGAGTTAAAGCTCCTTTACGGATACCTCCATCAAGGTGGTGTTTCAATAAAGCACCTTTGTAAGAAAGAATTGCTCTCGCAGTATCAGTTGGTTGTGCACCATTGTGTAACCATTTAACTGCGCTATCAAGGTTTAAGTCGATAGTTGCCGGGTTAGTGTTTGGATTGTAAGTACCGATTTTCTCTAAGTATTTACCATCTCTTTTTGAGCGTGCATCTGCAGCTACAACCCAGTAAAAAGGTTTTCCTTTTTTACCGTGTCTTTGTAATCTAATTTTTACTGACATAATCGTATGATTAAATTTTGAGGTACTCGACCCCTGTTAATTAAGGGCGCAAAGATATAATTTTTTTACGAATTATCCGTTTCAAAAAAAATTAAATATATTTAAGACAATTTTTTAGCCGTTTTTTGACTTTAAAATTTAAATATTTACCTCATAATGCGATACTTTTGCATTCAATTCATCTTAAAGCTATGAAAAAATATTTTTACTTTTTATCTTTTTTGGTTCTGCTTACATCTTGCACTGATGATGTAAAATTTAATAATCCCGCATTTCAAACCTTAAAAGACAATGTCTTTTGGAGAGCTCAAAATCATGAAGCTTACATTTCAGGTAACGGCAATGTAATAATAGAAGGATATTTAGGGTATGAAAAAATAACTTTAACAATAGCTTCTCCGGCTGTTGGTACTTATGTTCTGGGGGCCGATGATATTTCTAAAGGATCTTACACAAATGATTTACCCGGACAGGAAACAGAATTTTCAACAGGGGAAGGCAAAGGAAATGGACAGATTATAATTACGGAGTATAATGCTGAAAATAAAACAATTTCGGGTACATTCAAATTCACCGCAATAAACCTGAATGAAGATGATACGAAAAATTCAAAAGTAAGCTTTACAGAAGGTGTTTTTTATAAAGTTCCTGTTACTCAAACGGATATTTTCGAAAATTAATCTATTTTTCAAATTATTTTTTTGTAAAATCAGTGTTTCCAAATCAAAATAAAAACATAAATAAACTAATATATAGTAGATTAGAGAAAAATAAGACTACATTTGTGAGATTATTATAAATAAGTACATATGAACATTTTTGTTGGAAGCCTTCCATTTAGTATTGAGGAAGCAGATTTAAGAGAGTCTTTCGAGGCTTACGGAGCAGTTGATTCAGTTAAAATTATCACTGATAAATTTACTGGAAGAAGCAAAGGTTTTGGTTTTGTTGAGATGCCAAACGATGCGGAAGCTCAAAAAGCAATTGATGAATTGAACGGAGCTACTGTTCAAGGTCGTGCAATTGTGGTTAATAAATCTGAACCGAAACCAGAAGGTGAAAGAAGAAGCTTCAATAATAACAGCCGTGGTGGAGATTCACGCGGAGGTTATGGTGGAGGAAACCGTGGTGGAAATGACCGTGGTGGTAACAGAGGAGGATATTAATATTTTTTTCTAAATATATAAAAGGGATCAACTTTCGTTGATCCCTTTTTTTATTCAGGTTTTATTTGTTTCAAGTTTCAGGTTTCAAGTTCGAACAACCTGAAACCTGAAACAAAATAAACTATAAGTTAGCTACAAGCCAGTCTCCAACTTCGCTTGTTTTGTATGCTTTTGCTCCTTTTACGGCTAAATCCTCTGTAACAACTCCTTGTTCTAAAGATTTGTTTACAACTGCACGAATAGCTTCAGCTTCAGCTTTTAATCCAAAAGCATCTTCAAACATCATGGCTGCAGATAAAATAGTTGCCAATGGATTTGCAATATTTAATCCGGTTGCCTGAGGATAAGATCCGTGGATTGGTTCATATAATGAAGTATGCTCTCCAACAGAAGCAGATGGCATTAATCCCATTGAACCTGAAATTACAGAAGCTTCATCAGTTAAAATATCTCCGAATAAATTCTCTGTAATTAATACGTCATAAGAATTTGGCCACTGAACCAAACGCATGGCTACAGCATCCACAAATTCATAAGAAACCGTAACTTCTGGATAATCTTTTTCCATTGCCTGAACTGTTTCTCTCCATAAACGAGAAGTTTCCAAAACGTTTGCTTTGTCAACGCAACATAATTTTTTGCTTCTTGTCATGGCAAGTTCAAAACCTTTTTTAGCTAAACGTTGCACTTCTGCACGTGTGTAAACGCAGTTGTCAAAAGCAGTTTCTCCACCGTCTTTTCTTCCTTTTTCTCCAAAGTAAATTCCGCCTGTTAATTCTCTTAAGAAAACTAAATCAGTTCCTTCGATTCTTTCTCTTTTTAAAGGAGAATTATCAATTAAAGAAGGGAATGTAAATGTTGGACGAACGTTTGCAAATAAACCTAATTTTTTACGCATCAATAATAAACCCTGCTCAGGACGAACTGGTGCACTTGGATCATTATCATATTTTGGGTGACCGATTGCTCCAAATAAAACAGCGTCAGCTTTCATACAAACTTCGTGTGTTTCATCAGGATAAGGAACTCCAACGGCATCAATTGCGCATGCTCCTGTAAGAGCTGGTGTCCAGGTTATTTCGTGGTTAAATTTTTTTGCAATAGCATCAGATACTTTTACAGCTTCATTAATTACTTCTGGTCCGATTCCGTCTCCGGCTAAAAGGGCTATGTTTAATTTCATTCTATATTTTTTAAGGTTCTAAGGTTCTGAGTTTCTAAGTTTCTAAGGTTTTTTCTTAGTGGCTTAGTATTTATTTTTTTAAGATTCTAATGTTCTGAGTTGCTAAGGTTCTAAGGTTTTTTCTTAGTGGCTTAGTATCTTAGCAACTTAGTACCTTAAGCTATTACATTCAACATTTTTTGCGTTGCAATAATTGCTGCAACGGTTTGATCTGAATCTAATCCTCTTGTTTTAAATTCTTTTTCGTTGTTGACCCATGTGATAATGGTTTCGCACAACGCATCAGAACTACTTCCGGGAGGGATTCTAACGGCATAATCAATTAATTTTGGAAGCGTTAATTTTTTGCTTTTGTAAATCTTTGATAAAGCATTCATAAAAGCATCAAACTGACCGTCGCCCTGCGCATTTTCTTCGATGATTTCATCTCCAAATTTTAAGCACAAAGTCGTAGACGGGCGCATTCCTTTTGAGTGAACTAATATATAGGACTCGATTTTTATTTTTTCCTCGTAAGTATGACTGTCCAAAACATCTGAAATAATGTATGGAAGATCTTCCTTCGTCACCGTTTCTTTTTTATCGCCCAGTTCGATAATTCTTTGAGTAACCAATTTCAAGTCTTCCTGATTCAATTTTAAACCTAATTCCTGAAGATTTTTTTCGATATTGGCTTTTCCTGAAGTTTTTCCTAGCGCATATTTTCTTTTTCTTCCAAAGCGTTCCGGAAGCAAATCATTAAAATACAAGTTGTTTTTGTTATCTCCGTCTGCGTGGATTCCGGCAGTTTGTGTAAAAACATTATCGCCGACAATTGGTTTATTTGCAGGAATTCTGTACCCGGTAAAAGTCTCAACCAATTTGCTTACAGAATATAAAGAAGTTTCTTTGATGTTGATGCTAACTTCCGGCAAATAATCGTTTATAACGGCAACAGTACTTTCAAGTGGTGCATTTCCTGCTCGTTCACCCATTCCGTTTACAGTAACGTGAAGTCCGTTTATGCCTGCTTTTACAGCTTCCATAACATTAGCAACACTTAAGTCGTAATCGTTATGTGCGTGAAAATCAAAATGAATTTGCGGATATTTAGTCCTGATTTTTGAAATAAATTCAAAAGCTAAAGATGGAATTAAAACACCTAAAGTATCCGGAAGTAAAATTCTTTTGATAGGTTGTGTTGCCAGAAAATCCAGAAATTGAAAAACATAATCCGGAGAATTTCGCATTCCGTTGCTCCAGTCTTCAAGATAAACATTGGTTTCTATATTATTCTCTTTCGCTAAAGCAATAATCTGTGCGATTTCAGAAAAATGTTGTTCCGGCGTTTTCTTTAATTGATGTGTCAGGTGATTCATTGAACCTTTGGTCAATAAATTCTGCACTTTGGCACCGGCTTTTTTCATCCATTCAATAGAAACACCTCCATCTACAAATGAAAGCACTTCGATACGATCAATATATCCTCGCTCCTCGGCCCAGGAAGTAATCCCTTTTACGGCTTGAAATTCTCCTTCGCTTACACGCGCTGAAGCAATTTCGATTCTATCAATATTTAATTCCTCCAACAATAATTGTGCAATGGTCAGTTTTTCTGCAGCAGAAAAAGATACTCCCGAGGTTTGTTCACCATCGCGGAGCGTCGTATCCATTATTTCAATTTTTCTTTTTTCCATATTGATAATCTAGTTTCTAACTGTTTGTATGCAACAGATAAACATATTCTAATTTTTGACGCTGATTTTACGGATTCGCTATCGCGAAAACACGGATAGTATAGATGTTATCTTCTTCAATAAAGATCCGTTTTAATCAGTGTTCTAACTTTATGCGTTAGAATAGGATTTCATCCACTGGTTAATTTCTAAAATGAAATTATTTTTTTTCTTTTATCTAATTTAGAAAGACCCGACAGGTTTTTAAAAACCTGTCGGGTCTAAATAGATTGAACAAGATTTTTTAGTACGGAAGTTTATCGGCGAAAGCCACAATATCTTCTTTAATATTTTGTAAGTAATCAATGTCATCAAAGCCATTAATCATATTGTTCTTTTTGTATCCGTTAATCGCAAAAGATTCTTGTTGACCTGTTGCTAATAAAGTAATCGTTTGGTTTGGTAAGTTGATTTCTAATTCTGTTTTAGGATCAGCTTCAATTGCTTTAAAAATAGTATCAGCAAATTCAGGGCTAACCTGAACCGGTAAAACGCCAATATTTAAACAGTTTCCTTTGAAGATATCGGCAAAGAAACTGGAAACTACAGCTCTGAAACCGTAATCGTAAACTGCCCACGCAGCGTGCTCTCTTGAAGATCCGGAACCGAAGTTTTTTCCTCCAACAAGAATTTTTCCAGAATAAGTTGCATCGTTTAAAACGAAATCAGCTTTTGGAGTATCGTCTCCGTTATATCTCCAGTCTCTAAAAAGATTGTCTCCAAAACCTTCACGTTTTGTAGCTTTTAAGAAACGAGCCGGGATAATTTGATCTGTATCAACGTTTTCAATTGGCAGCGGTACTGCACTGCTGGTAAGTATATTAAATTTATCGTATGCCATTTTTTATTTTGCTTTAGGCTGTAGGCAATAGGCTTTAAGCTTTTTGCACAGCGTTTATTTTTGTATTGAATTTTTTAGCTTAAAGCCTATTGCTTAAAGCTTACAGCAGGAATTAAAATAATTCTCTCGGGTCAGTCAATTTTCCTGTAACAGCAGCAGCAGCGGCCATAATCGGACTTGCCAATAATGTTCTTGAACCAGGGCCCTGACGACCTTCAAAGTTTCTGTTTGAAGTACTTACCGCGTATTTTCCGGCAGGAACTTTATCATCGTTCATGGCTAAACAAGCAGAACAACCCGGCTGACGTAATACAAAACCGGCTTCGGTCAAAATGTCCAAAATTCCTTCTTCTTTGATTTGAGCTTCAACAACGTGAGATCCGGGAACTAACCAGGCAGTAACATTATCTGCTTTTTTTCTTCCTTTTACAATTTCAGCGAAAGCCCTAAAATCTTCGATACGACCATTTGTACAACTTCCTAGGAAAACGTAATCAATTGGTTTTCCAATCATCACATCATCTTCATGGAATCCCATGTAAGCTAGAGATTTCTTGTAGGTTTCCTCACCACCTTCAACCTGGTTGGCGTTCGGAATATGTTTTGAGATACCAATTCCCATTCCAGGGTTAGTACCATAAGTAATCATTGGTTCAATATCTGAAGCTTTGATGTTTAATTCAGCATCAAAAACAGCATCAGCATCGGTTTTTAAAGTTTTCCAATATTCAACAGCTTTGGTCCAGGCTTCACCTTTTGGAGCGTATAATCTTCCTTCAAGGAAATCGAAAGTAGTCTGGTCAGGAGCAATCATTCCTCCACGGGCACCCATTTCGATGCTTAAATTACAAACCGTCATACGGCCTTCCATAGTCATGTTTTCAAAAACATCTCCGGCGTATTCAACAAAATATCCTGTTCCTCCAGAAGTAGTCAATTGCGCAATAATATAAAGTGCGACGTCTTTTGGTCCAACACCTTTGCTTAATTGACCGTTTACGTTGATACGCATTTTCTTTGGTTTAGGCTGCATAATACATTGAGTAGAAAGCACCATTTCCACCTCAGACGTTCCGATACCAAAAGCAATGGCTCCAAAAGCACCGTGAGTAGACGTATGTGAATCTCCACAAACAATAGTAGCACCTGGCAAAGTAATTCCGTTTTCAGGACCCACTACGTGCACAATACCATTTTTAATGTGACCTAGTCCCCAGTGTGAGATTCCGTATTCGTTAGCGTTATCTTCAAGAGCCTGAAGCTGATTAGCTGATAACGGATCCTGAACTGGTAGATGTTGGTTTATGGTTGGTGTATTGTGGTCTGCAGTTGCAAAAGTACGCTCCGGGTATAAAACCTTAACGCCTCTGGCTTTTAATCCTAAAAAAGCGACAGGACTCGTAACTTCATGAATGAAATGGCGATCAATAAAAAACACATCTGGCCCATCTTCAATTTTACGCACAACATGTGAATCCCATACTTTGTCAAATAATGTCTTACTCATTTTTATTTATTTTTAATTGTAATTTCTATAACTACAGCAAATTCCTGTTCATTATAATAGCAAAACAAAAGTAAAAAAAGATGTAAAAGCGTCAATTTCAATATTTCATTATATACGATACCCAAACTAAATTACAAATTGCCAATTGGCTTTTGTGAATAGAAATTTGGCAGAAAAATGATTTAAAAACTGATTTTCTTTTTCTTTTTTTCTTTTAATTTTCCCTGATTGTTTTTTGTTTTAATAGTTTGCAAATTTATCTATAAATCGCTATAAAATAGAAGATTTAATTTGAAAATATGTAACAAATTGAATAAAAATAGTAATAATTATCAGTTTTGATTTCTTTTTAAACTTGCTCTTTTTTGATTTTTTAAAGCCTGAAAAGTCTTTTTAGAATGATTCTATGTCTTCAAAAAAACACCACAATACTACGACATCCAAGAAGTGTATTTTTATGTTTTTTTTGAAATTCAAGATGGAAATGTAACTCTTGGGGAGGATTTTTTTATGATTTTTTATCGTTTATCCGGGCATGAAGTTTACCTGATAAAAAGATTTAGAAACTTAATTCAATGCGTTTTTGAATTCCAAAGGAGTCAGGCTTGTTTTCTTTTTAAATAGTTTGCTGAAAGACTGAGGATACTCAAAACCCAGCTGATAAGCAATTTCGGCAACAGATAAATTAGTGGTAATCAGGAAATCCTTTGATTTTTCAATAAGTTTTGAATGAATGTGCTGTTGTGCATTTTGTCCGGTTAAATTCCGAAGCATGTCACTTAAATAATGACTGGAAACATTAATTTGTGAAGCAAGAAAATCTACTGTAGGCAAACCTCTTTTTAAGGTTTCGGCATTATTTAGATAATTGTCGAGAGTTTCTTCTACTTTCAATAATAAATCACTGCTGATTGTTTTTCGGGTAATGAACTGGCGTTTGTAAAAACGATTGCTGTAATTTAGCAAAACATCAATATAAGAAACAATTACATCCTGGCTCATTTCGTCTATAGCATTATGAAGTTCATTATCTATGCTTTTTAATAATCCTGTAATGATTGTTTTTTCGCTATCCGAAAGATGCAGCGCTTCACTGGTATCGTAGGAGAAGAAACCGTATTTTTTGATGTTTTTCCCTAAAGGATAATTTCGGATAAAATCCGGATGGAAAAACAGCGTATAACCAAAATATTCTGCTCCTTCTTCATTATCTGTAAAAATCAACTGATTAGGTGAAGTAAACATTAAACCGCCCTCGTTAAAATCATAATAACCCTGACCATAGCCCATTTTTCCATTGGTCGAATACTTATAAGATATCTTATAGAAATCGAGCAAAAAAGCATTATTTGTTAAACTGGCATCTATAACCAGACTGGTATTGTCAATCAAAGTTATCATCGGATGAAGCGGTTTTGACAGCTTAAACAAACTGTGAAATTGCGATATAGAGGAAATTTTTGACGGATTGTTGTTTTTCTTTTCCATGATATAAATGTATAAAAAAATGAAAACTTATACCGCACAGATTATCAAAACCTGAGCGGTATAAGTAATAAATTATGCTCCCAAAAATTGTTTGCCAAATGCAGTGCGAAAAACTTCGTCACCTTGTTCCAGTCTTTGCTGGTAAAGTGCTTTTGCATCTTCTCCAGCTACATATCTCAATTTGGTTTTTCCGTCTGTTGCAGCTTCGTAGACAACATCTGCAATTTGTTCCGGAGTCGATGCCATTTCAAACATCACATCTACATTTTCAAACATTTTGTTTGCCATTGCTTCGTATTCAGGTTTAACACCAGTATCAAGTGAGCCATGAAGAAATTCTGTTTTGATACCGCCCGGAGAAACCGTTTTAATATGTATTCCAAACGGATTTAATTCATAAGCCATGCTTTCGCTCCAGCCCTCTAATCCCCATTTTGTTGCGTGATAAACAGATCCTAAAGGAAAAGAAATCAATCCGCCAATAGAAGTAGTTGAGATAAACAAACCGCTTCTTTTTTCTCTGAAATACGGGATAAAAGCATTGGTAACACGAATAGTTCCCAATAAATTAGTATTTAACTGTTTTGTGATTTGATCATCGTTAAAACTTTCTAAAGGCCCAATTAATCCATATCCGGCATTATTAAAAACGATATCAATATCGCTTAATGCAAGAGCTTTTTCAACAGTGCTTTGTATTTGGTCATAATTCGTAACGTCCAATGGTAAAAGCGTTACATTTTTTAATTGAGAAAGTTCAGTTTCCTTTTCCGGAGTTCTCATTGTTGCGATTACGTTCCATCCTTTTTCGTGGAATAATTTTGCGGTAGCTTTTCCTAAACCTGATGATGCGCCTGTGATAAAAATTGTTTTCATGATTATTATTTTTTAATTGTTATAATTTGATGAAGCAAAGTTCAGGATACAGTGCAGCTTAAAAGTGCTCATTTTGGTCTAATGAGTATCCAAAATGGATAATCAATTTTTTTAAGATAAAAAGAACAAAATTCAGCTGTTTTTGCGTTTAGAAAATTAAGATGTTAATTATGCTTTTGTTGATAACTTCGTTTTTCATTCGCTTAAAAAAAAGCGTAAATTTGACTTCCTTCCATTTTTCATTTCGCATTTTGTTATGTTTCATGTTGTCAATGTTTTGCAATATGTAAGATTTGGAATTTGGAACTTAAAATTTGACTTTTAAAACTCTATGTATTTAATATTCGATACCGAAACAACCGGATTACCAAAACGCTGGGATGCTCCAATAACCGATTCTGACAACTGGCCCCGCTGTATTCAGATTGCTTGGCAGCTTCATGATGAAATGGGGCAGCTAATTGAGCATCAGGATTATTTGGTAAAACCAGACGGATTTAATATTCCGTATGATGCCGAGCGTATTCACGGAATTTCGACAGAATTGGCTGAGGCCGATGGAATTTCGCTGGCTGAAGTTTTGGAGAAATTCAATATCGCTTTAAGCAAAACCAAATTTATTGTTGGACAGAATTTAGGTTTTGACGTTAATATTATGGGTGCCGAATTCCATAGAATGGGAGTAGATTCTCAGATGAGTTCTATGCCTGTTCTGGATACATGTACCGAAGTTACCGCTTCATTATTACAGCTTCCCGGAGGTCGTGGAGGAAAATTTAAACTTCCAACGTTAACAGAATTACACGAATATCTTTTTAATAAACCTTTCGCGGAAGCGCACAACGCAACTGCCGACGTTGAGGCTACTACACGTTGTTTCCTGGAATTGGTCAGAAGAGAAATTTTTACCAAAGAAGAACTGGATGTTCCGAAGGATTATTTCAAAGAATTTCAGGAAAGAAATCCACAGGAATTTCCTTTAATTGGTTTAAAACACATCAATTTAAAAGCGGCTTCTGATAAAATCAGGGAACAGCTTAAAGCTTTACAAACAGATGATAAACAAACTGTTGTTTCAGAATCTGACAAAGCCGATTTCAAAGCAGCAAAATTTGCGCATTTACACAATCATACACAGTTTTCGGTTCTTCAATCGACTATCGGGATTGGAAATATTGTTTCCGCTACAGCCAAAAACGGAATGCCGGCTGTTGCCATGACCGATACCGGAAATATGATGGGAGCTTTCCACTTCGTAAGTGCTGTTATGAATCACAACAAAGCGGCGTCCGGAAAAAATAAAGCTTTAGTGGAAGCTGGCGAAGAGCCAACAGAAACGGAAATAAAACCAATTGTGGGTTGCGAATTCAATATTTGCGAAAACCATTTGGATAAGAGTAAAAAAGACAATGGATATCAGGTTGTGTTGCTGGCTAAAAATAAAGCGGGTTATCACAATCTGGCAAAAATGGCTTCGATTGCTTATACAGAAGGATTTTATTATGTTCCGAGAATTGACAAAAATATTGTTGAAAAATACAAAGAAGATATCATGGTTTTGTCCGGGAATTTATACGGAGAAATTCCGAGCAAAATCCTGAATATTGGTGAGAACCAGGCTGAAGATGCTTTGATTTGGTGGAAAGAACAATTTGGTGATGACTTTTATCTGGAAGTAATGCGCCACAATCAGGAAGACGAAAATCGTGTCAACAAAACCCTGATTGAATTTGCTCAGAAACACAATGTCAAATTAATTGCGACCAACAATACTTATTACTTAAATAAAGAAGATGCCAATGCGCACGATATTTTACTTTGTGTAAAAGACGGTGAAAAGCAGGCCACACCTATTGGACGCGGACGTGGCTATCGTTACGGACTCCCAAATCAGGAATACTATTATAAATCGGAGGCAGAGATGAAAAAACTCTTTGCCGATTTGCCTGAAGCCATTATCAACATTCAGGAAATTATTGATAAGGTCGAAGGATATTCACTTTATCGTGATGTATTGCTTCCGAAGTTTGATATTCCGGAAGAATTCGTTGTTGTTGAAGATGAAGCTGACGGAGGTGTTCGTGGAGAAAATAAATATTTGCGACATCTTACAATGGAAGGTGCCAAAAGAAGATATGGTGAAATTACCGAATCGATTCAGGAACGTTTGGATTTTGAATTATTAACGATTTCGAATTCAGGATATCCGGGTTACTTTTTGATTGTTCAGGATTTCATCGCCGAGGCTAGAAAAATGGACGTATCTGTAGGGCCTGGGCGTGGATCTGCAGCGGGTTCTGCCGTTGCGTATTGTCTCGGAATTACCAATATTGACCCCATTAAATACGATTTACTTTTTGAGCGTTTCCTAAATCCTGACCGTGTATCGATGCCCGATATTGATATCGATTTTGATGACGAGGGTCGTGGACGTGTAATGGATTACGTAATCAATAAATACGGTCAAAAACAGGTGGCGCAGATTATCACGTATGGTAAAATGGCAACCAAATCAGCGATTCGTGATACGGCGCGTGTACTGGATTTACCATTATTTGAAGCCGACAGGATTGCCAAACTGATTCCGGCAATGATGCCTTCAAAATGGAACTTGGCGCGTTTTATCTCCGAAAGTGAAGATGAGGTAAAAAAAGCCCTGCGTTCGGATGAATTTGATAATGTAAAGGAATTAATCGCGATTGCCAATGAAGGTGATTTGGCAGGAGAAACCATTCAGCAGGCAAAAATCCTTGAAGGGTCAATGCGAAATACGGGAATTCATGCCTGTGGTGTAATTATTACGCCATCGGATATTACGAATTTCGTTCCCGTTACCACTGCAAAAGATTCTGATTTATATGTAACACAGTTTGATAACTCGGTTGCAGAAAGTGCCGGATTGTTAAAAATGGACTTCCTGGGTCTGAAGACCCTTACACTGATAAAAGATACCGTAAAACTGGTAAAATACAGAACAGGAATCGAACTTGATCCCGATACTTTTCCGATTGATGATGAAGAAACGTATGCGCTTTTCCAAAGAGGTGAAACCGTTGGAATCTTCCAATACGAGTCGCCCGGGATGCAGAAATACATGAAAGATCTGAAACCAACGGTTTTTGGAGATTTAATTGCCATGAACGCCTTATATCGTCCGGGACCTTTGGAGTATATTCCATCTTTCGTCCGAAGAAAAAATGGTGACGAGGAAATCAAATACGATTTAGATGCCTGTGCCGAATATTTGTCTGAAACTTATGGAATTACCGTTTACCAGGAGCAGGTAATGCTTTTGTCTCAGTCTTTGGCAGGATTTACAAAGGGTGAGGCCGACGTTTTGCGTAAAGCGATGGGTAAAAAACAAAAAGATGTACTGGATAAAATGAAACCGAAGTTTGTTGAACAAGCGGCGCAAAAAGGTCACGATGCCAAGATTCTGGAGAAAATCTGGAAAGACTGGGAAGCTTTTGCGAGTTACGCCTTCAACAAATCGCACTCGACTTGTTATGCGTGGATTGCTTACCAAACCGCTTATTTGAAAGCGCATTATCCTGCCGAATATATGGCAGCGGTACTTTCGAATAATATGAACGATATCAAACAGGTTTCCTTTTTTATGGAAGAATGTAAACGTATGGGATTACAGGTTTTAGGACCAGACGTAAACGAATCCTACTATAAATTTACCGTAAATGATGATTATGCGGTTCGTTTCGGGATGGGAGCTATTAAAGGAGTGGGTTCCGGAGCGGTAGAAACGATTGTAGAAAACAGAAAAGACGGAAGATATAAATCAATTTTTGATTTGGCGAAGCGAATTGATTTGCGTGCTGCCAATAAAAAAGCCATTGAAAATCTGGCACTGGCCGGAGGTTTTGATTCATTCGAAGGAACAACCAGAGCACAATATTTCCATGACGATGGTGACGGAATTACATTTTATGAAAAAGCAATGCGTTACGGATCCAAGTTTCAGGAAAACGAAAACTCTTCTCAGGTAAGTTTATTTGGAGAAACCAGCGAAGTTCAGATTGCAGAACCTGTTGTGCCCCCGTGTGAAGACTGGAGTACAATGGAAAAACTGGCTAAAGAAAAAGAAGTTGTCGGGATTTATATTTCAGGACACCCTTTGGATGATTTTAGATTTGAAATGAAATACTTCTGTAATGCCCGATTAGAAGCTTTAAAAAGCATGGAATTATACGTAGGTAAAAATCTGAATTTTGCCGGGATTATTAATAACGTACAGCACCGTGTAGCTAAAAATGGAAAAGGCTGGGCGGTATTTAATTTAGAAGGATATGACGAGAGTTTTGAATTTAAAATTTTTGGTGAAGAATACCTGAAATTTCGCCATTTCCTGATTCAGAATAATTTTGCCTTCCTGAAAATTTTAATAAAAGATGGCTGGGTAAATCATGATACAGGTAAAAAATCGGAACCAAGAATGCAGTTTGTGGAAATCAGACAATTGCAGGATATTTTGGAAGCATTCGCTAAAAAGCTTATTTTGTTATTGAACATCAAAGATTTGCAGGCAGAGTTTATTCATAAATTAAGCCATTTGTTTAACGAGAACAAAGGAGATAATTCGGTGACTTTTGAAATCATGGAATTAGAAAAGATAAAACGACTGGTTGAGGTAGAAACGCCAACAGATTTTGAAGAAGCTGAAGAAGTTTTTGAAGAAGAAAATGACAATGAAGATGTTGTTCAGGAAACCAAAATTCAGGAAGTAAATGAAGTAGAAGAAATTAAAGTGGTGACTAAACTGACCATGCCCAGCAGGCGCTTAAAAGTGAAGATTTCCGCTGAATTACTACAGGAATTAGAGAAAATGCAGATTAACTTTAAACTGAACTAAAAAATTAACAGTTAAAATTTAGTAGAATGCATTTTTATTGTGTTAAAATTATGCACGCATAATAGTTTTTTAGTAATATTGCCTGAAATTACAACGATTTCGTACCAAGTCTAACAAACCAAACCTAAAGATTATGTTAAAATAATCTAAGTTTGTATAAATTAATTAAATCAGAATTATGAAAAAGAACCTATTTTTATTAGGATTATTAGTTTGCTCAATGACCGCTATGGCGCAAACTGAAACGGCAAATAAACCAGAAAGCTGGTACTTCAAATTAGGAGGGTCTTACTTCAACCAAACTGCTTCAACTGAATTTCCTGAAGTAGGAGGACAAGCACCAAATAGAGATGTGTATGCAGGAACTTTAACAAATAATAAATTAGTTTCAAGAGAAAGTATAACTGGTTCTTTTGGACAAGGATTTAGAAGTGGAATTACTGCAGGATATCGTTTTTCTACACGTATAGGAGTAGAGTTGTCTGCAAATTATTACATTAGTAATAGTAAGACAATGGCAGAAACTACAGACAGACTTTATGGATATAATCCGGCTACAACTGTTGCTACATATATTAGCTTTGCAGCTGATGGACAAATCAAAGCTTTTGATTTAGCTCCTGCAGTTGTAATGTTTTTAGGTGAAGCACATGGTTTTGAACCTTATACTAAAGTGGGTGTAATTGTACCAATTCATGGAACTTTAGATATCAAAACAAATAGAGAGCTTGTATCTTATGTAGGGAACAATGTTGTAAATACTACTAATATTTATTCTAAAGATGTAGTGAAACCAAATCCAACAATTGGATTTATGGCATCATTGGGTACATCTTATAAATTAGGAAAACACATTTCTGCTTTTGCAGAATTAGAGTACCGTAACTTTACAGTTCATGGAAAAACTAAAGAAACTACTGAATATACAGTTAATGGACAAGATGCTTTAGGAACAAGAACAGCTTCACAAATCCATACTAATTATCATAAAAAATTAGATGTAAATTCTAATAATCCTTTATTTAATCCTGATACAACTACAGCAGATACTGCTGATACAACCAGACCAAATGATGCAATGGACGAATTAAGTTCATATGTTGGAATCTCAGGTTTAGGTTTGACTTTAGGTCTTAAATACAGCCTATAATTTTCCAAGAGTTTTTATAGTTTACAAAAAGAGGATATTCGAAAGAATATCCTCTTTTTTTTGAAAATCTTTTATGAGTTGCCTGCAGCTTTAGCTGGTGGTATTGATGATTTGATAAGAAAAAGGCTTTAGCCAAACTAGTAGTTCGATTAAAGCCCTGTAGTTTTTTCTTGAAAATATTCCTCCATCTAAAACAGGAGGCAATTAAATACTATTTTGAAGCTTCTCTAAACTCCTTCAAAACTTCATCAATAACCCAGGTTGTTCTTGAGCCCGAAGTTCCTTTAGAGGGAGAAACTCCTTCACCGAGAAGTTCAGCAATAACAGTTTCTATAAAAGGCTGCTGAATATGAAGCGGATTTTCTATTGTAATACTTTCTTTTTCTCCATTTGCATATTGAATATGAATAGGATCATTTCCAAAAGTAGAGAAGGATATTTTTCCCTTATCGCCCACAATTTCAGCATTGTCGTAGCGTTCAAAACTAGTAAAATTCCATAAACCGGAACCGTGAATCCCGTTTTCAAATAAAAACGACATCGAAACAGAATCTTCTGCCGGATACGCTTTAAGCTGAGAAGTCGCATGTCCGCGAACAGACTTTATCGGACCTAAAACAAAATCCAGAAAATCTAAGGTATGACAGGCCAAATCAACAAAAATTCCGCCTCCGGAAATATGGGGTAAAACTGTCCATGGAAGATTGATTTCATCATCATAACGTGTCTCAAACGGATGATATAAAACGCAATTTACGTGTCGTATCGTTCCGATTTTACCTCCGTCAATTAGTTCTTTTATTTTTAGAAATCTTGGCAGACTTCTTCTGTAATAAGCAACAAATAATGGAACATTATGCTCTTTACAGACACTTATCATTTCGTTACATTCTTCAAAAGTCAATGCCATTGGTTTCTCTACATAAACCGGTTTTCCGGCTTTGGCACACAAAATAGTATATTCTTTATGAGAAGATGGAGGAGTAGCAATGTAAACAGCATCAACTTCCGGATCATTGATTAAATCCTCGGCATTAGAATACCATTTCGGAACGTTATGGCGTTTGGCGTAATCTTCGGCAAGTGCAGCGTCTCTTCTCATTACAGCAACTAAAGCAGAGTTTGGCGCTTTCTGAAATGCAGGTCCGCTTTTGACTTCAGTTACATTACCACAGCCTATAATTCCCCATTTTATAATTTTCATGGTTTAAGTTTTAAGTTTCTCAAATTTAAAAAAGGTTTGCCACGAATTACACTAATTTCCACGAATTATTTCTCCCGCAGATTTTGCAGATCTGTCGACAAAAAAAATCTGCAGAATCTGCAAAATTTGCGGTAGAAAAAAATAAAGCCACGAACTCAAGAATTTAATTAGTGTAAATTCGTGAAATTCGTGGCTAAAAAAACTTTAAAAAATCTTACTTCTTAGGTAAAGCTTTAAAACCCATATTGTAAAGTGTGAAAGCCTGAATATCTACATTTTCCTGAATTGTAGCGGCAACAGATTTTCCTGCTCCGTGTCCGGCTTTTACATCAATTCTTATTAAAACAGGATTATCTCCGGTTTGTTTATCCTGTAATTCTGAAGCGAATTTAAAACTATGAGCAGGGACAACACGATCGTCATGATCTCCGGTTGTTACCATAGTCGCAGGATAGTGAACACCTTTCTTAACATTTTGAACTGGTGAATATCCCTTAAGGTATTCAAACATTTCTTTGCTGTCCTGAGCAGTTCCGTAATCAAAAGCCCATCCTGCACCCGCAGTAAAAGCATTGTAACGTAACATATCCATAACCCCAACAGCCGGCAATGCCACTTTCATTAAATCCGGACGCTGTGTCATTGTTGCACCTACTAATAAACCTCCGTTAGAACCTCCGCGAATGGCTAAGAAATCAGATGAAGTATATTTTTGGGCGATCAGATATTCAGAGGCAGCGATAAAATCGTCAAACACATTTTGCTTTTTCAGCTTTGTTCCTGCATCATGCCATTTTTTTCCGTATTCGCCTCCGCCTCGTAAATTTGCTACAGCGTAAACGCCTCCATTTTCCATCCAAACCGCATTTGAAATACCGAAACCTGGCGTAAGACTTATATTAAATCCACCATATCCATAAAGGATAGTAGGGTTTTTACCGTCTAATTTTATTCCTTTTTTATACGTAATAATCATCGGGATTTTTGTTCCGTCTTTTGAAGTGTAGAAAACCTGTTTTGATTCGTAATCATCACTTTTGAAATCTACCTTTGGCTTCTGATAAACTTCTGATTTGCCCGATTTTGGTTCAAACGAAAAGATAGATCCCGGTGTTGTATAATTTGTAAAAGAGTAATAAAGAATTTTTTCTTCTTTTTTTCCTCCAAACCCTCCGGCAGTTCCAACGGCAGGAAGTTTGATTTCGCGAACCAGTTTTCCGTTATAATCATATTGCAAGACTAACGAAACAGCATCTTTGGTATAATTAGCAAAGAAATACCCGGCTCCGGTTGAAGGTGATAAAACATTTTCGGTTTCTTTTATAAAATCTTTCCAGTTTTCCGGTTTAGGATTTTTTGCATCTACAGAAACAACACGTTTATTAGGTGCGTTTAAATCTGTTTCAATAAATAGTTTGGTTCCCTCATTTTCAATAATAGAATTATCACTGTTGAAGTTATCTACAATGGTAATGATCGGACTATTTGGAGTGCTTAAATCCTTAATATACAATTCGTTTCCGTAAGTTGAATTTGCTGCCGAGATAACCAAAAAACGATCATCCTGCGTAACGTAACCGCCAACATATCTTCTTTTGTCTTCCAGTCCAAAAATAACTTTATCGTCTTTTTGAGAAGTTCCCAGTTTATGGTAATACAATTTATGCTGATCTGTCTTTGCTGATAACTCACTTCCTTTTGGTTTATCATAACTTGAATAGTAAAAACCTTCGTTTTTGAACCATGAAATTCCGCTGAATTTGACATCAACAATAGTGTCTTCTAAAACTTTTTTAGACAAAGCATCAATAATAATAACTTTTCTCCAGTCGCTTCCGCCTTCAGAAATAGAATATGCAGCTTTAGAACCATCTTTAGAAAAATCCAAACTGCCAAGAGAAGTTGTTCCATCTTTAGAAAAAGTGTTTGGATCTAAGAAAATTTCGTCTTTACCACTTTTGTCTTTTCTGTAAATTACAGATTGATTTTGTAAACCATTGTTTTTAGAATAATAAGTAAAATTTCCTTCTTTGGATGGTGCTCCGATTTTCTCGTAATTCCATAATTTTTCCATTCGTTTTTTCAGCTCTTCACGAAACGGAATTTTATCTAAATAACCATACGTAACTTCATTCTGTGCTTTTACCCAGGCTCCCGTTTCAGCAGATTTATCATCTTCAAGCCAACGATAAGGATCATTTACTTTTGTGTCAAAGTAAGTATCAATAGTTTCGGTTTTTTTTGTTTCAGGATACTGAATTTTATTTTGCCCAAATGAAATTCCTGCAGTAGTAATGGCCATTATAAGAATTGTTTTTTTCATAGTTAAGTTTGTCAGTTGTAACAAAAATAGTACTTTTTGTGAGATTGGAGAATATTTAACCGCAAAGTGTACCAGGAGTTACGCAAAGCGCACAAATATTAATCCCGCAAAGTCGCAGAGACGCAAAGTTTTAAAATATCTTTGCGACTTCGCGACTTTGCGAGATTTTTTAAACGCTAAGCTAAAAAAACCTTGCGTGCTTTGCGGTTAATTAATAATTATAAATTGAAATTAACGCCCAAAACGATGTTTCTTCCGATATTTGGAATTCCATCTGTTTTTAATCTTGAAAGGTGTGCAATATATTTTTTATCGAATAAATTGTTTCCGTTCAGGTTGATATCAAATGCCGTTTTACCAAGTTTTACAGTTCCTCCAAAACCTAAATTCACTAAAGTATAACCTTTAGAAGCCGTTTCAAAGCCACTTACATTGTCCTGATCAAAAGTCGAAGAAATATTCAAAGAAGCAAAACCTTCGCTTAACCAGTTTTTGATATTAAATTCGGTTCTCAAAGTATTATTCCAGTTATTTGCCGGAATAAGGGGAAGGTAATCTTTGTTGTCTTTTTTGCCCGTTACAGTTTCAAAACTGGTTTCAAAATGCAACCAGTCTAAAGGATGCGGATGAAAGTGTAAACCAACTTCACCACCATATAATTGTGCATTATCCTGAACATATGCAAAAACATCATTATCATCCAAAACATCTCCTGTTGGTGATGTGTAGATATAATTGTTTACGTGATTGTAGAATCCGTTCACAAAAAATTCGAAGTGTGAATTTTTATATTCCAAATTCAAATCAGTCTGAACGTTTTGTTCCGTTTTCAAATCAGCATTTCCAATTTCGTATCGGTTTGTTCCTTCATGCACACCGTTTGAAGTTAATTCTGCTAAGTTTGGTGCTCTGAATCCTGTTGCTACATTCAGACGAAGCGTTAAAGGTTCTGCTAATTGTGTTTTATATCCCAAAGAAGCATTAAAACTGTCAAATGATTTATCCAAAGCCTGGAAATAGCCTTCCTCGCCTTCAGTTCCGTGAGCTTCAGAAGTAACGTTTCTGTTGTCAAAACGCAATCCTGCCTGTAACACATTGTTGTTCCACTCATAATTTGCTGTTCCAAAAACACCAAAATCATTTGTTGTGGCATCCGGAATTAAATATTCTTCGCCGGAGTTTTTGTTCGTCTGATGCATTCCCTGCACGCCAAGAATCGTTTCAAATTTACCAAGTTTCGGGAAATGGTATTTTGCATTATAATTTAAAGTGTTCAGTTTCATGTGCAAAGAAGCATCATTGCTGTCTTCAAATTCACTTCTGTCATTGGAAATATAACCCAAATCAACATCTAATTTTGAGTTTTCAAAAAAGATTACGTTGTTTAAGCTCAACAAATGATTGAAAATTCCCTGTCTTGGAAACTGCGTGTCTTTACTTGAAGATTGTTCTGCAATTCCTTCTTCCGGAATTCCGATATCAAGTTTGTTATAATTGTATCTCAATACACTTGAGAAACTGGAATTACTATAGCCGATTCCGGTTTTAAAATCGGTTTCGTTGTAACGTGAATTCGTCACACGGTCGCCATCTGCAATTTTGTAATCAGAGTGTGTGTTGAAACTTCCTCGTGCCAGAAATTTCCAGTTATCTGTAGACGTTTTTAATCCGATAGAAGAGTTACTTCCTTCTGTATTGGTAAAATATTTTTGGCTGAAATTGGCTTTAAAAGTGTTCGCGTCAGCAAATTTTTCCGGATTAAAATACAAAACACCACCCAAAGCATCAGAACCGTACAATAAAGAAGCCGGGCCTTTTATCACTTCCACACTTTCAACTCCGGCATCATTTAAACCTAAACCATGTTCGTCTCCAAACTGCTGATTTTCGATACGGACACCTTGTGAATAAACCAAAACACGATTACCGCTCAGTCCGCGAATTACTGGTTTTCCGATAGAAGTTCCTGTAGAAATTTGTGAAACTCCCGGAATTGTAGCCAATCCTTCAATCAATGTTGAGGTTCCTTTTTGCTGTAAGGATTTAATGCTTTCATGTTCCACTTTCATTACGTTTTGCGATTGCAGTTTGTTAAATGGAGTAGAAACAATCACTTCATCCATTTCAAGGATAGATTCTTCCAGAGCAATGTCTAAAGTGTTTTCTTTTAATAATTTAGCGATGGTTTTATTTTGAGTTGTAAAACCAACGAAAGCAAAAGAAAGGCGTAAGCTTCCGTTTGGAAGATTTGTAAACTGATATTTTCCGTTTGCGTCTGTAGTCGTACCTTTATGCAATTCAGGCGCGTAAACCGATACTCCGGTCATTGGCTGATTTTGAGAATCTGTTACAGTTCCGGAAACAGAATTTTGGGCAGAAAGCAGCCCGGAAAACCCTAAAATAAGGGCTAATATTATTTTTTTCATTTGAAATGATGCTATAGTTAAATTGATTTTTCTTCGAAATAAAAAACCGGAATAACAATAAAGCCTGCCGATCCCGAATGATTTCAGGATGGGAAAACCCACTGTTTTTTGGAATTAAATTAAAAGATTGTGATTGATTTCGTTGGTACGAAATTTAAGCAACTACAGCTGCGGGCGGACCCCGTAATAAATAGGCACTTTCCGGAAATGAAAATATTTTTTCTGAAAGAGCGAAGAAATAAGGTGTTTCTTTGTTTGGAGTATGAAACTGAAATGAAAATGCATCAGGAACAATATAACTTCCAAAAGTAAAATGACATACAAAACAAACATCATAATCGTGGTGCTGATGCGTAACTTCACCGTTTGGATCACTATAATCGTGATGGCATTGTTTTTCTGAAAGCTGTTTTACAATATGCTCATAACTGTGTATCGACTGAAACAATATTGAGAACAATACTGTCAGCGCAAAGGAAACACTTAATATGAGCTGCTTTTTTTTCATGCACCACAAAGGTATAAAAGACGAATGAGAAATGGGATTATTTTTTTTAATCTGTTGCTGATTTGCTAAAAATAGTTCGGCAAATCGTTTTATTTTTGACGAAAAACAGAATAATTACGTTCTACTCGTCTCCTGAGCCGACATTATATTATATTTGTAAGTAAAATAAATCCTCTCCAAAAAACGTTTACTTGAAAAACTCTTTAAAACCAAAATACGATATGCGATTACTTTTTAGTTGTTTGTTTTTAGTTTCGTTTTTGAATGTCTTTTCGCAGGAGGAAACAAAGCCTAAAATAGAACCAATCGTGAAAATCGATTCGCTTTATCGTGAAGATCAGTTTTATACCACTATAACGTATAATCTTTTTTCTAATATTCCTGCCGATCTTAAACAGAACAAATTTTCTTTGGGAATTTCTGCCGGATTTTTGCGTGATATGCCTGTTAATAAAAAAAGAACCTTTGCCATTGCTGCCGGTTTGGGATTGAGTTACCAGAATTTCTTTCAGAACCTTACCATTTCAAAAGATGGTTCAGATGCCTTGGTTTATCAGGTAAATGACTATAATGAATTTGTTTCTAACAGATACAGACAATATTTAGTAGATGTTCCAATTGAGTTCAGATGGAGAAATTCTACTTTTGACAGTTATAAATTCTGGAGGGTTTATCTGGGTGTAAAACTGAGTTATGCATTTGCAACCAAATCTGTACTCGACGATGGGGAATCAACTTATAAAATCAGTAATGACTCAAATATTAATAAATTTCAATACGGTCCCTATCTTTCAGCAGGGTACAATACCTGGAATCTTTATATTTATTACGGACTCAATCCGTTGTTTAAATCGGTAAAAACACTATCCGGTGAAGACTTAAACATTAGGACAATCAATGCCGGTTTGATTTTTTATATTCTATAGCCACAAAAACAAGAACAAGATCTGAGGAAGAATTCCGGTCAAAAGTCCGATAATCAGCTCTTTATTTGTATGTGCTTCCATTTCCAGTCTTGATGAAGCCACGATTCCGGTCAAAAGAACCACTAATGCTGTCCAATACGGGTTTTGCATTTTCAGATGAATATTGAGTCCAATTACAAAAAGTGCCAGACCGCTAATAGCCATCATATGTAGACTTGCTTTTATTTTAAATAAGGTAAGTATCAAAGCTACAATGGTACTGAATAATGCCCCGAGAAAAAAGAAATGCAACTCAGGATAACGGGCAATTACAATACTTCTTTTTACCAGTAGAATATATAGAAAACACTGTAAAAGAAGCGGAATCTGGCGCTGCGAAGTTTCATGCACCATTACTGATTTTACATGTCCAGTTGAACGCAAAAGCATAAAAAATAACGTCGGTACCAAAACCGTAATAATCAGGATTTGAAATAAAACATAGTATTTTTCCCTGTTCGTAAAAATATCTTCTTTACAATACAAATAAAACAAAGTAGCATACATCGAGATAAAAATCGGATGTAATATATAAGAGAATAAGGGCAATATCTTTTTCAAAACGGGATTTTTTGGTATTGAACAAATATAAGAAATTAATGTTTTTTGCCACGAATTGGGTGAATTTTAGCAAATTATTATAATTTTTTTGTCACAGATTAGAAGGATTCAAATGATTCTAATCTGTGAAAATTCTTTTAATCCAGATTACTATTTTCAACATTCGAAAAATAAAAATTCGTGCAAATTCGTGTAATTCGTGGCAAACCTTTTTTTAAATTTGACAAAAAGAATTTTCAATGAGCATAAATTTAAAAAGCCTTATCCCGGTTCTTAAAGCAGAATGGATTGGCTTAAATACTGATATTTTTGTTGATCACGTTTCGATCGACAGCCGTTCACTGCAAAACGGTTCTCAAACCTTATTTTTTGCCTTATCCGGGGCAAATAATGATGCTCATTTATATATTTCTGAACTTATAGAAAAAGGCGTTCAGAATTTTGTAGTGCAATATATTCCTGATAATTGCAAAGGAAAAGCTAATTTTCTGGTTGTAGAAGACACACTAAAAGCCTTGCAGGTATTTGCAGCCTATTATCGTAATCTTTTTGATTTTCCTGTAATCGGATTGACGGGTAGCAACGGAAAAACAATTGTAAAAGAATGGCTGAACTTTTTGTTAAGTCCTGATTTTAATATTATCAGAAGCCCGAAAAGTTATAATTCTCAGGTTGGAGTTCCGCTGTCTGTTATCGCTATAAATGAAAAACATAATTTAGGAATTTTCGAAGCCGGAATTTCGACGGTTAACGAAATGTCTAACCTCGAAAAAATCATCAAACCCAATATTGGCGTTCTGACTAATATAGGTTCTGCCCACGATGAGGGTTTTCAAAACCTGGAGCAGAAAATCAACGAAAAATTAAAGCTTTTCAAGCATTCAAAAGTTATAATTTATCAGAAAAATGAAATTGTAGACCTTTGCCTGAATTCTTTTTTAGAAGAAAATCAATTTAAAGAAAGAGTTGTTTTTTCATGGAGTTTCACCGATAAAACGGCTGATGTTTTTATTCTTAAAAAAGAAAATAAAAACGAAAAAACAACGATTCAATATCAATATAAAAATGAAATTTTTGACTTAGAAATTCCTTTTCAGGACTCGGCATCAATAGAAAATGCAATTTCCTGTCTACTGGTTTTACTTTCTTTTAAATATGATTCAGTAACTATTCAGAATCGTATGCAGATGTTGTATCCGGTAGAAATGCGTCTTGAAGTCAAAAACGGAATAAATAACTGCAGTATTATTGATGATAGTTACAGTTCTGATTTTCAATCGTTAAAAATCGCTTTGGATTTTCTCGAAAGCCAAAAAAAGAACGCTTCAAAAACAGTTATTTTATCGGATATTTTTCAAAGCGGATTTTCAAATGAAGAGCTGTATTCTAAAGTTGCACAATTAATAAATGATAATAAAGTAAATCGTGTAATCGGAATTGGAAGCACGATTTCTTCTTTTAAAAATAAATTCTCAAACGCTGTTATGTTTGAAAACACGGCTGATTTTACAGCTAATTTTGACAGCCTGAATTTTGCTAATGAAACAATTTTAATAAAAGGGGCAAGGTCTTTTCAATTTGAGGAAATTGTTACTCTATTAGAAGAGAAAACACATGAAACAATTCTTGAAATCAATCTTGATTCCATTAGTCACAACCTGAATTTCTTTAAATCAAAAGTAAAACCGGAAACTAAAATAATGGTTATGGTAAAAGCTTTTGGTTATGGAAACGGAGGCTTGGAGATTGCCAAATTGCTAGAACATCATAAAGTGGATTATTTGGGTGTGGCTTTTGCCGATGAAGGAATCTCGCTGAAAAATGGCGGAATCAAATTGCCAATTATGGTTTTGAATCCCGAATCTACGAGTTTTCCATCCATTATTCAATATCAGTTAGAACCCGAAATCTATAGCATCAAAGGGTTAAATGCCTTTTTGAAAATTGCACGTGAAAAGAACCTAAAAGATTTTCCTGTTCATATTAAATTAGATACAGGAATGCACCGTCTTGGTTTTGAGGAAGATACTATTGATGAGCTAATTGCAGCTTTAAAAGGAAATTCAACTATTCGTATACAAAGTGTATTGTCGCATTTAGCAACGAGCGACGATATGAATCATTATGAATTCGTGCTTTCGCAAATTCGCTTATTCGAAAAATTATCTTCAAAATTAATAACGGAGTTAGGCATAAATCCCATCCGACATATACTTAATACATCCGGAATCAGTAATTTTCCTGATGCTCAGTATAATATGGTGCGTTTAGGAATTGGACTTTATGGAGTTTCAAACGATCCGGCCGAACAAAAATATTTAGAGAATGTCGGTACTTTAAAATCTATTATTTCTCAGGTCCGGACTATTCCGGCAGGTGACAGTGTTGGTTATGGTCGTCGTTTTATGGCGAATCAACAAACCAAAATTGCTACCATACCAATTGGTTATGCAGACGGAATCTCGAGATTATGGGGAAATGAAGTAGGTTATGTTATGATTAAAAATACAAAAGCACCGATTGTCGGCAGCATTTGCATGGATATGCTAATGATAAACGTAACTGAAATTGACTGTAAAGAAGGAGATTCTGTGGTTATCTTTGGAGAAAATCCTACCGTGACAGAAATAGCAAATGCCTTAAAAACAATTCCTTATGAAATTCTGACCAGTATTTCGCAACGTGTTAAAAGAGTATTTTTCAGATAGATTTATCAAATTCTCACGAAATTTCCGTATTTTCGATATTCATTTATTAACAAAAAACACATTCACTATGGGATTTCTTTCTGAATTTAAGGCATTTGCAATGAAAGGCAATGTTGTTGATCTTGCTGTTGCTGTGATCATTGGAGCTGCTTTTGGTAAAATTGTTAATTCATTTATTGAAGACGTCATTACGCCTTTGGTATTAAAACCGGCCCTTGATGCGGCCCATTTATCCAGAATAGAAGATTTAACCGCTTTTGGAGGTGTAAAATATGGTTTGTTCCTTTCGGCCGTAATTAACTTTATAATTGTGGCATTTGTTTTATTTCTGATTATTAAAGCATTAAACAGCCTTAAAAAGAAAGACGAAACTCCTGCAGCGCCAGCCGGACCAACTCAGGAAGAACTACTTACTCAGATTAGAGATCTTTTGAAAAATAAATAAAAATATACTACCGCTACACTAAGTCTAACTTAACCGCCTTCTAAAGAGGCGGTTTTTTTGCAAATTGTTTATTTTGTAACATTTTGTTATTTTTTGTGAAGCATCTTGTTTTCACTTTTATTATACTTATTTTTGCGGTATAAATTTGATTATTGATTATTAAAAATATAAAAATGAGAATAGCGGTTGTAGGTGCTACCGGAATGGTTGGCGAAGTAATGCTTAAAGTTTTAGCAGAAAGAAATTTTCCTGTTACAGAATTAATTCCTGTTGCATCAGAAAGATCAGTAGGAAAAGAAATTGAATACAAAGGAGCAAAATATAAAGTTGTTGGATTGCAGACTGCTGTTGATATGAAAGCTGATATTGCTGTTTTTTCTGCCGGAGGTGATACTTCATTAGAATGGGCACCAAAATTTGCTGCTGCAGGAACTACTGTTATTGATAACTCTTCTGCATGGAGAATGGATCCGACAAAAAAATTGGTAGTCCCAGAAATCAATGCATCAGTTTTAACAAAAGAAGATAAAATTATTGCCAACCCAAACTGCTCTACTATCCAGATGGTATTGGCTTTGGCACCATTACATAAAAAATACAACATCAGAAGAATTATTGTTTCTACTTACCAGTCTATCACAGGAACCGGTGTAAAAGCGGTTAAGCAATTAGAAAATGAGTATGCAGGTATTCAGGGAGAAATGGCATACAAATATCCAATTCACAGAAATGCGATTCCACATTGCGACAGTTTTGAAGATAACGGATATACTAAAGAGGAAATGAAATTAGTTCGTGAAACTCAGAAAATCCTTGGAGACAATACCATCAGAGTTACGGCTACTGCTGTTCGTGTGCCGGTTGTTGGCGGTCATAGCGAAGCTGTAAATGTTGAGTTTACAAATGATTTTGATGTAAATGAAGTTCGCGAAATCTTACACCATACAGATGGAGTAGTAGTGCAGGATAATCTGGACACCTTCACCTACCCAATGCCATTATATGCAGAAGGTAAAAATGATGTTTTTGTTGGAAGAATTCGTCGTGATGAAAGCCAGGAAAACACATTAAATATGTGGATTGTGGCTGACAACCTGAGAAAAGGAGCAGCTACAAATACAATCCAGATTGCTGAATATTTAATTCAGGCTGGATTGGTTTAATTAGAGATTAAATAATAAAATTGTTATAAAGGAAAAACCGTAATTACAGCAATGTAATTACGGTTTTTTTGATTTTAATATTTGATTTAAAAATTATTTCCTTTTCATTAATTCTTCTCCGCAACTTTTACCAATTTTCTGAATGAGGTCACCTTTTTTAGGATCTTGTAAATCTGCCGGACCTATGTTTTCTTTCTTTAATTTACTAATAGCACAGTCGGCAATAAGAGATGCTTCTTCACTTTTTGCACCACTTTTGATTAACATTTCTTTGATTAAATTTTTGTATGTTTTTTCATTTTCTGAATTCCAGGTATTATTAACTTCAGCTGCAGAAAGGGGTTTCGATTTTGAGAATGATTCTTGTGCACAATCTTTTCCCATTTGCATGACCATTATTGATGTTTCAGGTGTATCAGCATCATTTGGTTTTAGATTTTTACTTTTTATTTTTTCAAAAACACAATTACTAATATAATTTACCTGATCATCTGAAAATACTCCCTTTGAGGTATTTTTCAGCCCTTTTTTCAATTCTGCTTTAAAGTCAGCTTCTTTTTCCGGCGTCCATTCATTTTTATTGCATGAAAATAATGTTAAAGCTAATAATGCGATACTAATGTAATTTAAGAATTTGTTCATTTATTTTAAGTTTTGGTTAACTGTGGAAGAAACTTAATGCTTTAAGCAAGCTTAGTTTTTTGCAAAAGTATTTTTAACAGACATTTTTAATAACCACTAAAAGGCATTAGAATAACAAAATAAGTCATCTGATTTAGTCTTGATTTGATATAATTAAGACTTCTAAAACCTGTTGTAGCTTTTATTTGAAAGTAATTTTGTTCTTTAAAACCTTAATAAATCTTAATTTAAATGGAATTAAAGTATAGCCTTACAGAAAATGATTATTTGCAGCAACAATTATATCTTGCTTCAAAAAGTAACCAAATTGAAAAACAAAGAAAGCGAGCCAGAATTGCTGTTCCGATAATATTATTGGTAATAGTATTTTTATCTTATTTTAATGAAAATCT
>NZ_QETH01000055.1 GCF_003105115.1 Flavobacterium sp. HTF
AGAAAAATAGAAACATTAAAAGTAGGAAACACATAAAAGAGGAATAAATATGTAAGAAACAGGAAAAAAAAGAAAAAAGGAAAAAAAGAGAAGAAAGAAGAAAAGACCACCACATTAACATAAAAGAAAAATTTAAAACAAACTTCACACCATTAAGAATTTTAACAACTTCTTGTTTAGCATTTTTAAGATTCTCGTTATTAATTACAAAATTGCTTCCGGAAATTCTTTTTTCATCATTCCATTGCATTTTCATTCGGCTTAAAACCTGATCTCTTGTGGTATTATCCCGTTTTAAGACTCTGTCTATTCTAACTTCTTCAGGAGCAGTAACTGTTATAATCAGATCACATTCTTTATATCGGCCGCTTTCAAATAAAATAGCGGCTTCATAGATCACATATTCGTAGTTGTTATGTTCCAATAACCATGCCTCAAAATCACTTTTAACGGCCGGATGAACAATGCTATTTAGTTGATTAAGTTTATCCTTGTCATTAAATACAATCGATGCTAATTTTGCTCTGTTTAAAATATCATCATCAAAAATGGCATTTCCGAAAGTTTCTTTTATTTTACTAATTATACCCGGAGACTGCATTACATTTTTGGCTCCGTCATCAGCTATATAAACAGGAACACCCAATTCTTTGAAATAATTAGCAATAGTTGTTTTGCCACTGCCAATTCCTCCCGTTAAGCCAATAACTTTTGTCATATTATACTTTAAAAAACATACGAGGAAAAGCTTCTTGTGGTTTTTTCTTTAAAAGGATAATTTTAATGAATGATTCTAAAAATCCTGTTCCGTAACCATAGAATTGTTTCCAAACTGCTATTACAGAAAGATATCCTATTTTAATACTTTTATTCTGGATACTTGCTGTAAGAAAAATTATAACGAAATATACAAAATATAATTGTAAAAAAATATCAAAATTGAATATTAATAGTAAAAAAGCTATTAACAATCCTACAATAAATACGGTCGGAAAGAAGAATGTTATCTTATTATGTTCTGGATACCAACTATTTAATATTGGTCTTGCTATCCCAAATTTATGTACCTGAACGGAAAATTTTTCCCAGTCTATCCTGCGTTTGTGATATACAAAAGCATCAGGAAACAATCTGGTTTCAAATCCTAAATTCCACAAACGAATCGAAAGATCTGGATCTTCGCCCGGGTGAATATTTCCAAAGCCTTTTGATGCTTCAAAAGCTTTTTTAGAAATTCCCATATTAAAGCTTCGGGGCTGAAATTTAGTTATCTTTTCAGAACCACCACGAATTCCCCCCGTTGTAAGAAATGAGGTCATGGCAAAGTTGATCGCTTTCTGGATATTTGAAAAACTGGCAAGTGCCTTATCGGGTCCTCCAAAACAATCTACATATTTTGCGTTTAATTCTTTTCTGACTTCGGTCAGATAATTAGGCGGAATAATGCAATCGGAATCGAAAATAATAAAATAATCGCCTCTTGCCTTTTGCATTCCAAAATTTCTTGAATCTCCAGGTCCTGAATTCTCTTTAAAATAATACGCTATATTGAGTTTTCCCTGGTAGTTCATCACAATATCTTTGCATGGTATCGATGAACCGTCTTCGACCAGAACAATTTCAAATGCTTCATTATAATCAGATTTAGTCAGGCTTTCTAAAAGTTCATCAACTTCATCCGGTCGATTATACACGGGTATAATTAAAGAAAAAATCATAATGGAATATGAGGTATTAAAGTAGTAATTATTGTTAATCTAAAAATTTTAACAAAGATATGGTATATTCATAAAAAAACCATCAACTTTTGGTTGATGGTTTTTCATTTATAGTAATCTGTATTTATTTGATACTTTGAATTTCAACTACTTCATTTGCTTCCGCTTTGTAATCAACTCCTTCAAATTCAAATCCGAATAAGTTTAAGAAATCATTTCTGTATCCAGCTAAATCTCCAATCTCCGGTAAAGTTTCTGTAGTTGCTTCTAACCAAAGTTTTGCGACTTTTGCCTGAATATCGTCACGCATTTCCCAATCATCAATTCTGATTCTTCCTTTCTCGTCAACAGGAACTTCTGAACCGTTGTATAATCTGTCCTGGAACAAACGCTGGATCTGCTCAATACAACCTTCATGGATTCCTTCTTCTTTCATAATTTTATATAAAAGAGAAATGTATAAAGGAATTACCGGAATTGCTGAACTTGCCTGAGTAACCAAAGCTTTATTTACTGAAACATAAGCTTTCCCTCCAACCGATTTTAAACTATCCGTGATAGAAAATGCCGTAGCTTCTAAATGGTCTTTTGCACGGCCAATAGTTCCTTTACGGTAAACAGCTTCTGTTAATGACGGCCCAATATAAGAATACGCTACAGTTGTAGCACCTTCTGCTAATAAATTTTCAGCTTTTAACGCATCAATCCACATAGCCCAGTCTTCACCTCCCATAACAGCAACTGTATTTTCAATATCTTCTTCATTTGCAGGAGCGATTGAAACCTCAGAAACTTTTCCTGTATGAAAATCAACTGTCTTGTTTGTAAATGTCTGTCCGATTGGTTTTAAAACTGAACGGTGTGTAACTCCTGTATTAGGATTTGTACGCACAGGAGAAGCTAAACTGTAAATTATAAGATCTACCTGTCCTAAGTCAGTTTTTATTAAATCAAGGGTTTCTCTTTTAATTTCGTTTGAAAAAGCATCACCGTTGATACTTTTTGCATATAAACCTGCTTTAAGAGCTTCTTTTTCAAATGCTGCAGAATTATACCATCCCGGAGAAGCGGTTTTCCCTTCAACTGGCGGTTTTTCAAAGAACACTCCAATTGTTGCTGCACCAGAACCAAAAGCACTAGTAATTCTTGAAGCTAGTCCAAAACCTGTAGAAGCACCAATCACTAAAACTTTTTTAGGACCAGCAATTTCTCCTTTTGATTTTACATATTCGATTTGATTTTTAATATTTTGTTCAGCCCCATCCGGATGTGCAGTCAAACAAATAAATCCTCTCATTCTAGGTTCTATAATCATTTTGTAATTATTTATTGTATTAATTGAGTTTCAGTTTTAATTTTTCAAAAATAGACATTTTATCTTTAACCCTTTTCATGTTAGCATCCATATTGTCTATAAAGTTTGGATTTAAGGCATTTTTCTTAGCTAATTTATAATAGTTATAAGCTGCAATATATTCGCTTTCATATTCAGCCATCCTTCCTAATTCGCTGTTATAAGAAGAATGATCTACATTCTCCAAATTTTCCATGGTAAAGCTAACATGTTCTTTAGCTTCTGCATAACGGCCAATATCAATCAGCAAATAAGTATAATTCAGGTAAGGTGCAGGGTATTTTGGCTCGAATTTCATAGCCAGTTTATAATGATAAATTCCTTTATCATAGTTACTAAGCTTATTATAATAAATCCAGCCTAAATGATTATGAGCTTTTCCAAAATCAGGATACTGTGCTAATATTTCTTCTAATAATTCTTTTCCATCAGCAATATTTCCATCGGATATTAATGAATCGGCTTTTATAAATTGATTTTCATAATAACTCAAACTTTCCATGTGTCGGTGTTCTTAATTTAATAATTCTTTTGCGTGGTTTAATGCAGAATTTGAGATATTAGCTCCCGAAAGCATTTGGGCGATCTCTACAATTCTTTCTTCCTGAGAAAGCAATTTCAGTTCTGATTGAGTATCATCACCAACCGTAGATTTGAAAACTTTAAAATGCGAATCACCTTTTGCAGCTATTTGCGGTAAATGGGTAATAGCAAATATTTGCATCGTATTACTCATTTCTTTCATGATCTCTCCCATTCTGATTGCAATTTCTCCGGAAACACCAGTATCAATTTCGTCAAAAATCAAAGTAGGCAATTTAGAGTATTTCGCCAAAATAGCCTTAACTGCTAACATAATACGGGACATTTCTCCACCCGAAGCAACTTTTTTCAGTAATCCAAAATCAGTTCCTTTATTTGCTGAAAAAAGGAATTGCAGTTCATCTTTTCCATTTTGGAAATACGTCTCAGAAGGCAAAAGTTCTATCTTAAAACGAACATTTGGCATGCCTAAAGTTTCTAAAATCGAAATTAACTGGTTTGATAAAACCGGAATTGCATTTTCTCTGTTTTGATGTATTGTTGCAGAAAAGACATCCAATTGCTGAGTTTTTTGTTCTATTGTTTTTGATAGCGCTGCTATTTCTTCCTCAATATTTCCTAACTCGATAACAGCTGTTTCCAAATCTGCCTGGATCTGAAGTAACTCCTCAACAGAAGTCACCTGATGCTTCTTCTGAAGATTATAAATCAATTGTAATTTCTGATTCGTCAGCTCGAGCTTTTCAGGATCGTTTAATAATTTTTCTGAAACATTTTCCAATTCTTTTGAAACATCATCAAACTCGATTGTTAAGCTTGTTACTCTTTCAAACAAATTCCCATATTCGGGAGAAAAGGGAACTATTTTATGAAGTGCATTTTTGATTTCATTTAGATTATGAAAAACTCCAAATTGTTCTTCATTGGCAATAGTTAAGGACTTTTCTATTGATTCCTTTATAATTTCAACATTATTCAGCTTTTCAAAATCAGCTTCTAATTCTTTCTGTTCTCCGGATTTTAATTTGGCAGCAATTAATTCGTTCAGTAGAAAAGTATTATACTCCTGTTCCTTGCCTGAATCACTTTGCTTTTTCAACAAAGCATTTAACTTTGATTTATCTGATTTGTATTCTTTTAGAAGTTTCTGATAAGAGTTGATCGTCTCAGAATTATTTGCGATAGCGTCAATTATTTTAAACTGAACACCTTCATCTGAAAGTTCCTGGGTTTGTTGCTGCGAATGAATATCAATCAAAAACAAACTTAAATCCTGTAATTCCTGAAGATTTACCGGACTGTCATTGATAAAAGCACGTGATTTTCCTGAAGGCAAAATTTCACGTCTTATAATCGTTTCTTCTTCATAATCAAGATCATTCGCTTCAAAAAATTCTTTTAAATTGTATTTGGAGATTTCAAATTGTGCTTCAATCACACATTTTTCTTCTTTATTTTTTAATGAAGTCAAATCAGCCCTCTTTCCTAAAACCAAGCCTAAAGCTCCTAAAATAATTGATTTTCCCGCACCTGTTTCTCCTGTAATTATAGAAAAACCTTTTGAAAAATCAATGGAAAGTTTTTCAATCAGAGCATAATTTTTAATTGACAGTGAAGTAATCATATGAAGAGTATATAAATATAAAAGTTAAAAAGGGGCATGTAAAATCTAAAATCAAATTAAAATTTGATTTGTGACCATTTCGTAGTATTTAATGGCGAAACTTTATTTAAAACATCTGTCAAATCTGTAATGGGAATACTTGGTCCTCCCGAAAAAACAGAAACAATTTCATCTGATTTTGCATCAAAAAATACCCGGGTCAAAAAAGCATTTGGTTTAACCGAATTTAGCTTTCCTATAAGTAATATAGACGATTTGATTTTTTCTTTGGAAGCTTTTAAATCCTGACTCATATTGTCCAAACCGGAATGATACGAAAACATTGTCTGTCTCAAATCACTATAAGTAGGAGACATCATATCGTTAATCAGGAAATAACGGCTCTGAAGCCCGTCGGTCTGGCTCCATCCTTTAAAACCGCCCTGCTGTGCCACATTTGCTATATTCTGCGCTGTTTCCAGATAAGAACTTCCTCCGTCCATTTGGAATGTATCGGCATCTATTCCTAAAATCATATAACTGTAAAATGAAACTACAGATATTAAATTAGACTCAAAGACTGTAGGGTTAAACAACAAAGGCTCATATTCAGTATATCTGAAGCTAAAATCCTTATCATTAAAATTAAAAATAGGAGATGAATAAGTCGAGTTGTAAATAAGTCTTGATGCCTGTATCTGAATTGTCCCGGAAAACTGATCTCCACTATATGAAGACAAAGTGATATACATCGAACAATTGATTCGTTCATTTTGCTTTAAAACTGATCCTGTCCAGTCCGTTTTATTAACAAATTCAGACAAAGAACTCTGAAGTGTTTTAAAAACCTGCTGGTTTGGCGTTTGAAGTCTTTCAGTATTTAAAGTTACAGTACAGTTGAGCTGTTGTGCCTGCGCAGCTCCAAAAATTAAGAATACTAAAAAAATAACAACTTTATTATTCATACCAAGACTATTTGCTTTTAGCGAATATTATTTCGCTATTAATTCAGTTTTTGATTTAAAATTATTGCTGTTTATGTTATGAAAAATGCAAGATTATTTTATTCAGAATATCAGCAGCAACAGATTCTTTTGATTTTAATTCCATAGGTTCGATTTTAAAATCCTTATCAATAAAGGTCACTTTATTAGTTTCCTTTTTAAAACCGGCCCCTTCATCCTGTAAGGAATTTAGAACTATCAAATCTAAGTTTTTTTTCTGAATTTTCAACTTTGCATTCTCAATTTCATTTTCAGTTTCCAATGCAAATCCGATTAAAAATTGATTTTGTTTGATCGCACCTAGTGATAATAAAATATCTTTCGTTTTTTCAAGGTCAATCGTAAATTCATCAGCAGATTTCTTTATTTTCTGTAAAGCAATTGTTTTAGGTTTATAATCAGCTACTGCTGCAGCTGCAATGGCAACATCCACATCGTTATAATATACATGACATGCGTCGTACATTTCTTGTGCCGATACCACATTTATAACTTCTATGGAATTGCTTTTTACCTTATAATGTGTTGGTCCTGAAACCAAAATTACACTGGCACCCAAATTTGCTGCTGCATTTGCAATATCAAAACCCATTTTTCCTGAAGAATGATTTCCTATAAAACGTACAGGATCTATTGCTTCGTATGTTGGTCCGGCAGTAATTAGTATTTTTTTTCCTTTTAAGGGCAATTTACTTTCTAAATCAGCTTCAAGAAATGCGATTATATTTTCAGGTTCTGCCATTCTTCCTTCTCCTGACAATCCGCTCGCTAATTCGCCGCTCTCTGCAGGAATCATAACATTTCCGTATTGTCTCAAAGCGGAAAAACTTGAGATTGTAGAGGGATGTTTATACATATCCAGATCCATTGCCGGAGCAAAATAAACCGGGCATTTGGCTGATAAATAAGTAGCAATTAAAAGATTATCGCAGTTTCCTGTTGCCATCTTAGATAATGTATTGGCTGTTGCGGGAGCAATTAACATTAGATCTGCCCAAAGGGCCAATTCAACATGATTGTTCCAGACAGCATCTTCATCATCCTGATTAAAGAAACCGGAGTGTACAGGATTTTTTGATAACGTAGATAACGTAAGTGGAGTTACAAAATCCTTAGAAGCAGGTGTCATTATCACCTGGACATGTGCACCTGCTTTTATAAAAAGTCGTACTAATGATGCTGTTTTATACGCTGCAATTCCACCAGAAACTCCCAGTAAAATTTTTTTCCCGTTTAAAACTGACATTGTACTATTATTTGTTTGAACTTCTATGGTATGTTTTACCGTCTAACCATTCCTGAACTGCTAAAGCGTGAGGTTTTGGTAATTTTTCGTAAAATTTAGAAACTTCAATTTGTTCTTTATTTTCAAAAACTTCTTCAAGACTGTCATTATAAGTAGCAAACTCTTCTAATTTCTCAGTTAATTCTTTTTTTATTTCTGAATTAATTTGGTTTGCTCTTTTAGCCATAATGGTAATTGCCTCATACACATTTCCTGTTGGCTCTTCAATAACTGTTTTATTGTAAGTTACTGTATTAACAGGAGCATTCGTCTTTTTTAAATCCATCACTTTATTTATTTAGTAAATTTTTGTAAATCTGTTTCAACTCTGGCATTCATTTCTTCTGCCTGTTTTTTATATTTTGTGTCACTTTTAAACTTAATCAGGTTATTATAAGAGACTTTAGCAACATTTAAACGATCCTGCATTTTTGACGGAATACTGTTTATTGCTAATTTGTATGCAGAATCATATTTATAGAACAATGCATCTTCTTTAAAAGGTGTCCCCGGAAAATCAGCTATAAAATTATCAAAAGCAATCAAAGCCGATTTATAATCTGAAATTGTATTGTATCCTTTTGCATTTTCGTATGCTTTTTTCTCCAATTTACCATTAAGTACTTTTACAATCTCATTTGCCTGAGCGATATATTCTGAATTTGGGTAATTATCAATAAATGCCTGTAATTTTTCTAAAGCTTTTACTGTATCTGTCTGATCCAGGCTATATACAGGAGACAACTTTGAATAACTGATAGCACCAAGATAAGCAGCTTCCTGTACTTTTTCACTTCGTGGATATCCGGAAACAAAACTGTCAAACTGGTAACCTGCTAAATAATATTGTTTTGTCTTATAGTATGACTGAGCAAACATGTAAAACAATTTTTCAGCCTGAGGTTTACCTCTGTAAGTAGACGATAATTGCTCGAAAAGACGAATCGCTTTATTATATTTCCCTGCTTCATACATCTTAGTTGCTATTTCAAACTTTGCCGCAACATCATCATTTTTTAAAGCTTTTTGGTAATCACTACAAGAACAAATAAGGACAACAACAATTAATAGAGATACTATTTTTTTCATTTTATTACTTTTATTATGATTACTCAGGCAGTGTGCCAAAGCAAAATCACACCGAAGTTCCGGTGGCAAATTTAGTTATTAATTTAGCTACTACAAAATATTTTTTTGGTACAATAAAATACCGTTAATTCTGCTCTACTTTAATGCTTTTTTTTACAAAATCATTTAGTCTGTTTTCTAACGAATCATCAACTGAAACTAACGGTAAACGTACAGTGTTTTCAGCAATACCAAGCGATTTAAAGACTTGCTTGATTCCGGCTGGATTTCCCTGCTCAAAAATCATATCGATACAATCTGATAAAAAGTATTGTGTTTTAAAAGCTTCATTTACTTTTCTGTTGAGTCCTAAACGTATCATTTCTGAAAATTCTTTAGGAAAACCTTGTCCGATTACAGAAATAACACCTGCTCCTCCAGCCAGAACAATTGGCAATGCGATCATATCATCTCCTGAAATCACAAGAAAATCTTTTGGTGCATTTTTAATCAGCTGCAAAGCCTGAGCCATGTCTCCTGCTGCTTCTTTTATCGCTACAATATTATCAAAATCTTTTGCAAGACGGATTACTGTTGATGGGAGCATATTACTGGATGTTCTGCCCGGAACATTGTATAAAATTACAGGAAGAGGAGAAGCTTCTGAAATTGCTTTATAGTGCTGATAAATTCCTTCCTGGGTAGGTTTATTGTAATAAGGAGAAACAGAAAGAATTGCTTCAAATGCAGAAAAATCTCTCGTCTTTAATTCTTCAACAACCTGCATTGTATTGTTACCTCCTACTCCAAGTACAAGTGGTAATCTTCCTTTATTATAATTGATTACTGCATTAATAACCAATTCTTTTTCGGCTTGTGTCAGGGTAGCATTTTCTGCTGTTGTACCCATTACTACAAGATATTCAACTCCTCCGTCGATTGAAAAATTTACAATTCGCTGTAATGCTTCAAAATCAATTGAGAAATCTTTTTTAAATGGGGTTACAAGAGCAACACCAGTTCCTATTAATGATTGCATATTCTGGTTTATAATTTTATTTAATGTTCTTTAAATACTTAAACAATTCGGAAACGAAAAGTTTATAATTTTCTATAGCGGTTTCTATCATCCATCGGTTTAAATTTTTATCGACAGATGCAAAACCGACTTTAAATTTTGCTTTTGATTTATTTGTTACCATCATCAAAATTGCTTTTTCGGTATCATAATAACTAATCAAAAGGTCAAATTCTGTCTCAATAAATTCAGCCAGAAAATCTACATTTACCTCTCCCCTCCAACTGATGTCTTTTTTACCAAAAGTTGGTATTGGATATGTTTTTTTCTTGTCAAATTTACTTCTGTACCCAACAATTTTTATGTTCTGTTCATTGAGGCCATTCAAAATTAATTCTTTTACCAACTCATTTGAATGTCCAAATTCACTTTCATCAACCAGCAAACCAATTGTTTGTACATTACTTGTAAAGACTTCGTTTTTGACATTATGCAAGTTATTTTTTAATGATTTTTTTACAAAAAATTCCTTTATATAATTTAAAAACATAGTACTTTTACCAATTACAAAATTAATTATTTAAGTCGCATTTAAGATGGTAAAACTAAAAAAGTATAACGGATTTTTAAAACTTTTTGTTATATTCTTAACAGTTTTTTTTATAACTTCCTGCAGTCAGAAAAACTACAACTTAACGAAGATAGAAGGAAAACAACTTCCAGTCACTGAAAAAGGGGCTGAAACTCCCGAAATAGAAAAATTTATTGCTCCTTATCGTGATCATATTAATAAAGATTTAGACAGCGTTTTGGCATTTTCTCCGGAAACACTTGACAAAAGTACAGGCAAATGGCAGACAACAATTGGTTGCCTAATGGCCGATGTTTGTGTACAAAGAGGAAATTTAGTTTTCAAAAAGCGTGAAAACAAAACTATAGATTTATGTCTTTTAAATCATGGCGGAATCCGTGCCATCCTTCCAAAAGGAAATGTAACGAGCAGAACTGCTTTTGAAATCATGCCTTTTGAAAACAATTTAGTTGTACTGGCTATGAAAGGACAGCAAATTGCAGATATTGCTGCCTATATAATTAAGGAGAAAAAACCGCAGCCATTATCCGGAATGACTTTTACGATTACTAAAGAGAATACGGCAAAGAATATCCAGGTTCAGGGACAACCTCTTGATGTCAACAAGATTTATTATGTTGCCACAAACGATTATTTGGCAAATGGCGGAGACAACATGGCTTTCTTTGCTAAAAATGTTGAAAAATTTGATTTAAACTACAAACTTAGAGATGTATTGATTGATTATTTTAAAGAAGTTGATACGATTCCTGCACCAAGAGATATCAGAATTACTGAAGAATAATATTTCAATTAAAATTACCCGCGTTTACGCAAAAAAATATATCCAATGAAAAGAAGAGAATTTATCGAAAAAACTGCCGCAAGTACTGCTTTATTAAGCTTAGGTTTGTCTTTGAGCAGTTTTGAAACTAACGATATAAAACACCTAACTGTTTTGCATACAAACGATGTGCACAGCCATATTGATCCTTTTCCGGCTGATGATCCGCGTAATGCAAATAAAGGTGGTGTTTCGCGCAGAGCGGCTCTTATTGAGACTATCCGGAAAGAAAATCCAAATGTACTTTTATTAGATGCCGGAGATATTTTTCAGGGAACTCCGTACTTTAATTATTATGGGGGCGAACTTGAGTTTAAGTTAATGAGTATGATGAAATACGATGCATCTACTATAGGAAATCATGACTTTGACAATGGTCTTGACGGTTTGTATGCGCAAATGCCTCATGCAACTTTTGAATTTATCAATTCTAACTATGATTTTAAAAATACGGTCATGAACGGACTTGTAAAACCGTATAAAATCTTTAATAAAAACGGAATAAAAGTGGGTGTTTTTGGTCTTGGAATTGAACTTGCAGGACTTGTTGACAAAAAAATGTACAAAGAAACTGTTTATAATGACCCTGTTGAAATTGCTCAGGATATGACGCAATTACTAAAGAAAACAGAAAAGTGTGATCTGGTTATCTGTCTTTCGCACTTAGGTTATAAATACGGAAGCGGAGAAGATAAAATCTGTGATTTAAAACTGGCCGAATTAACTCAGGATATTGACTTGATTATTGGCGGACATACCCATACATTTTTAGATAAACCTACAATTGTAAAAAACAAGGCAGGCGAAAATGTTTTAGTGAATCAGGTTGGCTGTTACGGAATCAATTTAGGAAGAATAGATTTTTATTTTGACAAAGACAAAGCGCACACCAATCAGGGAAGATCAATTATTGTATAATTTTTTTTTTGGATTTTAATTTTTTCGAGAAAGTATTCAACCATAAAATAATAGGCCAGAATTTGGGTAACATCACGAATTAAAACGAGAACTACCGAATGGGAAAAGTATTCATTGAAAATGTAAAATATATCTGAAAATATGTAGCTAATCGCCATTAGGGACATCAGCAATGCAATATGGGTGCCCCGGGTGATATAGGTTACAAATGCGTAATAGCTTAAAATACTTAGTATAATCCCATAAAAAGTATAAATAAAATTAAATTTTTTCATGCTGTCTGATTGTAAGCTTAAAACTGAAATCAGCAAATAAACAATGAAAATTACTACAATCGAAACCGGCAAAACATCTCTTTTCCGGAGTTTGATTCTTTCCTGATTTCTTATAATAAACCTGAGTAGTAATATATAAACGATTAAAAAACTTATTACGCCGCCGATTTCAGAAATCTCAATGTCCATTAAATCAAAAACATGGCCTATAAAGCAAAAGACAAAAATCAAAGTTTCTGTCTTGCTTATCTTGAAATTACTGCTAACCAAAAAGTAAAAAATAATAGCCGGCAGCACGATAGCTTTAGCATAAACAGCCAAAAAATCCTGTTCTGTACAATCAAAAATAACTGTACAGATTAATGCAAGAAAAAACAGGATTAACGACGGTTTATTCGCTTTCATTTAATTTATTTATAAAATCCTCCTCAGAAAGAATGGGGATTTTTAATTTATTGGCTTTTTCTAATTTCGCTGGTCCCATATTATCTCCTGCAACAACAAAATCTGTTTTTGCAGAAATTGAACTTCCTACTTTTCCTCCGTTATCTTCAATTGTTTTCTTTAGTTCATCTCGTGAAAATTGAGCAAAAACACCAGAAACAACAAATGTTTTTCCAACAAATTTATCGGTAGCATCCGGATTATTTTTTTCTACAATTTCAAATTGTACACCGTAACTTTTGAGACGTTCAATTATTTTTTTGTTTTCTTCATTTTCAAAAAACTCAATGACACTTTTGGCGATTCGCTCACCGATTTCATCAACCAAAATCAACTCCATCAACGAAGCCTGACTTAAAGTATCGATATTTTTGTAATGTTTGGCTAATTTTTTTGCCACAGTTTCACCTACAAAACGTATTCCGAGTGCAAATAGAACACTTTCAAAAGGAATTTGTTTTGATTGTTCAACACCGTACACCAAATTCTCAGCAGATTTTTTCGCCATTCTTTCCAAATGCAAAATTTCCTCAACCTTTAATTCGTATAAATCTGCATAATTGTGAACCAGATCATTTTTGAAAAGAAGTGCTACTGTCTCGCCTCCAAGTCCACCAATATCCATGGCTTTTCTTGAGATGTAATGTTGGATTCGCCCGATAATCTGTGGAGGACAGCCATAAAAATTTGGACAGTAATGATTGGCTTCGCCAACGTTTCTTACCAATTCGGTCTGGCATTCCGGACAATGTGTGATGTAATGTGTTTTTTCTGAATTTTCAGGGCGTTTTTCTAAATCGACTGCAATAATTTTAGGAATGATTTCTCCTCCTTTTTCAACAAAAACAGTATCATTTATTCGGATATCTAATTTCTCGATCTGATCTGCATTATGCAATGAAGCTCTTTTCACAATAGTTCCTGCCAACTGTACAGGTTTTAAATTTGCGACAGGCGTAATGGCACCGGTACGGCCAACCTGATAAGAAATAGATTTTAGCTCTGTTGATACCTGTTCTGATTTGAACTTATAGGCTATTGCCCAACGTGGAGATTTTGCAGTGTAACCCAATTCTTCCTGATGCTGAATGCTGTTTACTTTTACAACTACACCGTCTGTTTCATAAGGTAAATTGTGACGATGTATGTCCCAGTAATCAATAAAATCGAAAACTTCTTCTAAACTATTGACCTGTTTTGCTTCGTTTGGTACTTTAAAACCCCATTTCCTGGCAGATTCCAGTCCTTCAAACTGGGAAGAAAAAGGTAAATTATTACCTGTTACGAAGTATAACAAGCATTCTAAAGGGCGTTTTGCAACCTCAGCACTGTCTTGTAATTTCAGGCTTCCCGAAGCTGTATTTCTTGGATTGGAATATGGAGTTTCTCCAATCTCAATCAGTTCCTGATTCATTTTTTCGAAACCGGAATAAGGAAGGATAATTTCTCCGCGAATATCAAATTTCTCCGGATAATTTCCTTTTAGCTGTAACGGAACCGATTTTATTGTTTTAATATTGTTCGTAACCTCATCACCCTGAAAACCGTCTCCACGTGTTAATGCCTGTACCAGTTTTCCGTTTTCGTAAGTAATACTGATTGATGCTCCGTCGTATTTTAATTCGCAGGTATATTGCAAGTCAACATTTCCTAATACTCTTTGAATGCGGTTTTGCCAATCAGCCAGATCATCTTTAGAATAAGAATTATCCAAAGAATACATTCTGTATTGATGTGGTATGGTTTTAAAATTCTTTGTAACCGCTCCTCCTACTCTTTGAGTTGGAGAATTCTCATCAAAAAATTCAGGATGTTTGCTTTCTAAATCCTGAAGTTCTTTTAATTTAACATCAAAATCATAATCTGAAATTGTAGCATTATCAAGTACATAATAATTGTAATTGTGCTGATTAAGTTCATCTCTTAAGGCCTGAATTGTTTCTTGGATTGTCATATAATATTAAAAATGATGCGGATTGTATTTAGAATAACCGTAACATCAAAATTAGGATTATTTTTGTTGAAAAACATCAAAAACAAAAAGTTTTAAAAATCAAAAATCAAGTTGCATTTATTTGCAACTTGATTTTCTTCTTGTCCATTATTCTTTAAAAAAGAATTAATCAAAACCAACTTCCAAATGGTTTTTATGTTCTATACTTTTACTGATTATCAATCAATTAGGACGCAAATATAGAGTTATTTTTGAATAATAATGAAATCTGAACGTCTATTTAACAGATGTTCTTCTTCTGTACATTTTACTCCGTTTTTACATTTATTAATTAATCTGCTTTCGCCATATCCTATTGCGCTTTCTATTCTGGAAGGGTCAATATCCTGAGAAACAATGTAATCTCTTGTTGATTTGGCTCTGTTATCAGAAAGTTTCAGGTTGTAAGCGTCTTTTCCGCGTGAATCTGTATGTGACTCAATTTTGATTCGGATGTTAGGAAATTTACGCATGATAAAAACTACTTTTGACAATTCTTCTATTGCAAGAGGGGTAATATCATACTTATCGTAATCAAAATAAATGGGGTTAACATCTACTTTTTCTACTCCTTTTTTCTTCACCACTAAGTCGTCGTAATTGCTCAGTTCAAAATTGATGTCTTTAATCTCTCCTTCGTTTTCGGTTCCCGTTTCTACTGTTCTGTCATCGCTGCTGTAATTAGGTTTTGCAGCAATCATTTTTACGGTTTTTCCGCATGGAACCACAACTGCATATTTACCTTCATAATTTGTTTTGGTTTCTGAAAGAACATCATTATAAGAGTTATATGCCATAATTACAACGTCTGTGAGAGGCAATTTGGTTTTTCTGTCAACAGCAATACCTGAAATATTTTGGTTGCAGACCGGTTTTCCCTTTGTAAAAGAATAGATATCATCATCACCTTTTCCTCCTTCTCTATTAGAAGAAACGTATCCAAAACTATCCGATTTATCAATTAAAAAAGAAAAATCATCCTTATTGCTGTTTATCGGTGCTCCTAAATTACGAGGAACAGAAAATGTGCCATCGGCTAAAAACTTACTTTCATATACGTCTAAATCCCCCATGCCGTAATGCCCGTCTGAAGAAAAATAGAGAGTTCCGTTTCTAAAGAATGGGAAAACTTCATTACCAAGTGTGTTGATTTTTGGTCCCAGATTGACAGGAGAACTCATCGTTCCGTCAGCGGCAATTTTTACATAATATAAATCTGTTTCGCCATAACCGCCGGGCATGTCTGATGCAAAGAAAAGCCATTCTCCGTCTTCACTCAAGGAAGGATGCCCAACTGAATATTCTGTGCTGTCAAAAAAGACCGGCTCTGAATTTTCTAATTTATTATCGACAATCTGGCCTTTTATGATTTGAAAATTATTGATTTTGTTTTCATCTACAACCAGTTTGTTTTTTTTGACAATGTTTGTCGAATAATAAATCGTCTTTCCACTGCTGTCAAAAGTTGCTGTTGCTTCATGATATTTGCTCATAACATTTGCCAGGAACAATTTTTCATTGAACAAACTTCCGTCTGCAGGATTTCTTTCTGCAACATATAGATTTAAAAAAGGCTGATTGTTCCAGGTGTACAATTTTTCACTAAATTTTGTGGTATCCCTTGCGGATGTAAACACAATTTTATCCTGAAAATAAGTAGCTCCAAAATCAGATTTGCTAGTATTGATATCCAGATTTTTTACATTATAGAGAGATTTTGCTTTAGACAAACTGTCCAGTTGCTTTTTTTGGGCAGTATATCTGTTGATTTCGTTTTTATCTCCTTTTTTATCCAGATATTCTTTTATGACTCTGTTTGCTTCGTCGTAATCCATCACTCCTTTTAAGGACTGAATGTAACGCAGATAATAAATGTCTGTCAAATTATTGCCCTGAACTTCATATAACTTTTTGTACCATTTAAGTGCATTTCTTGCATCTGAGATAAAATAATACGAATCGCCGGCATTCTTTAACGTCTGTGCTGACGGATTTTTTATGTTTTGTAAAATTTCCTCGTAAGCTTTTGAAGCATCTACGTAAGAATAATTTTTAAACAAGGCATCCGCTTTTTTTAAATTAGTCTGAGCGAAACTAAACGTAAAACTCAGGACTAAACTTAGGATATATATTTTTTTCATAGACTTTGTTTTTAGAAGAATCGTGGAGATTTGATTTTGCTTTCACCTTTATTAAACGAATAGCGCAGGATGATTTCATGTGAACCATCATTATACTTGTTCAGTTCGCTTACCGTGTAGTCGAAAGCATATCCGATGTAAAAACTTTGTGATATTTGAAAACCTGCCAGAATGCTTATAGAATCATCTGTTCTGTAAGCACCTCCTATAACAAATTTTTCGGCTATCATAAAGTTTGCTGAAACATCAGCAGTAAGTGGAGCCCCACTCACTGCTTTTACCAAAAATGCAGGTTTGAATTTTAAATTTGGATTTAAATCAAACACATATCCCCCCATTAAAAAATAATGTAACCGATCATAATTTATAGATTCCTGAACATCATCATAATAATTACTCTGAATGAAGGAAGGAATCGAAAGTCCTAAATACCATTTGTCTGTGTAATAATAGACACCAGCTCCAACGGCCAGTTTTGCCTGATTTTCAATATTTTGATTCAACAAGACATCATTGTTATCATAATATCTTCCTTTGGACCAGTCTATGTTTAGCATACGCATACCCGCTTTTAATCCAAAAGCCAATCGTTTTTCATATCCAAGAGGTATTGAATAGGAGAAATTCCCATCAAGATACAATTCGTTAGAAGGTCCGATTTTATCATTCACAACACTTAATCCAAGACCAATTTTTTCATTTGCAAGTGGTCCGTGAATAGAAAATGATTGTGTTTGAGGAGCTCCTGATATCCCTACCCATTGGGAACGGTGCAAAAGGTTTGCTTCTAAACTACCCGTAGACCCTGCATAAGCAGGATTTACGGCCATAGTGTTGTACATATATTGTGTATATTGCGGATCTTGTTGCGCAGTGACACTAAACGTGATAAAAGAACATATTAAAATGAAATACGTTTCTAATGATTTTATATATAGTTTCATAACGATACTTATTTAGTTAAATTAATTAGATGTGATTAAAATGTGCTTATCTCATTATAGATAACCATCCTTTTTTAACCGTTCCGTCTCCAGTGTCTATCACATAAAAATAAGTACCTGTTGGCAACATATCTCCTCTATTTACAACTCCCGATACATTGGCAGTTCCGTCCCAATCATTTTCATAATTCTTTTTGCTGTATACTAATGCACCGTATCTGTTGAAAACTTTAAGTTCATTGTTTGGATGCGTTTCTATACAATCAATTCTGAAAAGATCATTTGCTCCGTCATTGTTTGGAGTAAACTCATTGTAAACTGTCAGACAAATCGGTTCTACAAATGCTGTAGCTGAATTATTTGTCGGATCAACGTCTAAAGGAGTTGAAATTTCGATAGTTGCAACATTATTGTAGTTTCCGCTTGGCAATACCACAACTCTTACTTCGAGAGTTTCACTTGTTCCTGCAGGTAAAGTTGGAATTGTCCAAACTTGCGTTGCCGGATCATAAACTCCGCTCGATGTAGAAGATGATATAAGAGTATATCCGCTTGGAATTAATTCACTAACAAGTATATTGTTAATTAGTCCTTCGCCAACATTGTTTACTTTTATAGTAAAGACAATTTCTTCTCCAAAGTTTGGTGATGGATTACTAACCGTATTTGTTATCGTTAGATCAGAACATGATGCTACAGTAACATTTAATGTTTTTGTGGTTGTCTCGTCACAGTTATTAGTATAAGTAACCGTTACTGTTCCCGGACCAACATCTGACCATGAAACTGTTGCAGAACCATCTGCATTTCCTCCTCCGGAAGTAATTGTTCCATTAGTAACTGACCACACATAATCTGATTTTCCGTTTGCAATTGAATACGTTACATTTTGGAAAACGCATGGTGTATTGTCACTTGTTGTAATCTGTACAAGAGCATCGTTTTCAAATTCTATAGTTATTGCCAAACGTGCGGCGTTAATACATCCATTTGTTGTATTACTCAATGCTACTGCATAATAAGTAGTAGCGGTTAGAGATGTATTTGCAGCTAATGGTGTTCCTCCTGTTGCAGAAGAATACCAAACAATATTTGGTTCGTTCACTAATATATTTGCAATTGTTGGATTTGCAGACAAACAAAATGTTTGAGTCGTGTTAGGCGTTGTAACGATACCTGGTGTATTTACATTTACCTGAACTGCTAATCTAACCGGGTTTTCACAACCTGTAACACTTGCTATTGCTCCATAATAAACATTTGTTGTTAAGGCAGTTGTCGCAGGAATTGCTGTTCCGCCTGTTGCTGTGCTGTACCAAACTACGTTCGCTTCATTTACCTGAATATTAGAAACTGTAGGTGAATTTAGTGAACAGAAATTTTGCGTAGTATCTGTTGTTGTCGGTGTTGCTGCCGGATTTCCGATTGTAACTGTAACTTGTAATCTGGTCACACTTTCACAGTTTCCTGAAGGATTTACAATTGCTCCATAATACGTTCCGTTGGTTAAAGGTGCTGTTGAAGCAAAAGCTGTTCCTCCTGTAGCTGTATTATACCAAACTACATTAGCCTCATTTACCTGAATACTGGCAAAAGTCGGTGCGTTTACAGAACAGAAATCCTGAGTAGTATCCGTTGTAGTTGGTGTGCCCGGATCGGTCACACTTATCGTTATCGCTAATCTGGTATTGCTGGCACAAGTCGTAACCGGATCAACAATTGCTCCGTAATACGTTCCACTAGTTAATACTGCTGTTGAAGCAAAAGCTGTTCCGCCTGTTGCTGCATTGTACCAAACTACGTTCGCTTCATTTACCTGAATGCTCGCAAAAGTTGGCGCATCAATTAAACAAAAATCCTGAGTAGTGTCTGTTGTAGTCGGTGTTCCAGGGTCAGTTACACTGATGGTTACTTGTAAACGAACTGAACTTTCACAATTAGTTACCGGGTCTAAAATAGCTCCGTAATACGTTCCGCTTGTCAATACTGCTGTGGAAGCAAAGGCTGTTCCGCCTGTAGCTGCATTATACCAAACTACATTGGTTTCATTTACCTGAATACTCGCAAAAGTTGGCGCATCAATTAAACAGAAATCCTGAGTCGTGTCTGTTGTAGTCGGTGTACCCGGATCAGTTACACTGATGGTTACCGCTAATCTGGTATTGCTGGCACAAGTCGTAACCGGATCGACAATTGCTCCATAATAGGTTCCGCTTGTTAATACTGCTGTTGAAGCAAAAGCTGTTCCGCCTGTCGCTGCATTATACCACACTACGTTCGCTTCATTTACCTGAATACTCGCGAAAGTTGGCGCATCAATTAAACAGAAGTCCTGAGTCGTGTCTGTTGTAGTCGGTGTCCCCGGATCAGTTACACTGATGGTTACCGCTAATCTTGTATTGCTGGCACAAGTCGTAACCGGATCAACAATCGCTCCGTAATAAGTTCCGCTTGTCAATAGTGCTGTTGAAGCAAAAGCTGTTCCGCCTGTTGCTGCATTATACCAAACTACGTTCGCTTCATTTACCTGAATGCTGGCAAAAGTTGGTGCATCAATCAAACAGAAGTCCTGAGTGGTATCGGTTGTGGTTGGTGTTCCAGGGTCAGTTACACTGATTGTTACTTGTAAACGAACTGAACTTTCACAATTAGTTACCGGGTCTACAATAGCTCCGTAATACGTTCCGCTTGTCAATACTGCTGTTGATGCAAAGGCTGTTCCTCCTGTAGCTGCATTATACCAAACCACATTGGCTTCATTTACCTGAATACTCGCAAATGTTGGCGCATTAATTAAACAAAAATCCTGAGTCGTGTCTGTTGTAGTCGGTGTGCCCGGATCGGTTACACTGATCGTTACCGCTAATCTTGTATTGCTGGCACAAGTGGTTAACGGATCGACAATCGCTCCGTAATAAGTTCCGCTTGTCAATACTGCTGTGGAAGCAAAGGCTGTTCCGCCTGTCCCTGCGTTGTACCACACTACATTGGCTTCATTTACCTGAATGCTCGCAAAAGTCGGCGCATCAACTAAACAGAAATCCTGAGTAGTGTCTGTTGTAGTCGGTGTGCCCGGATCAGTTACACTGATCGTTACCGCTAATCTGGTATTGCTCGCACAAGTGGTTAACGGATCAACAATCGCTCCGTAATACGTTCCGCTTGTCAATACTGCTGTGGAAGCAAAGGCTGTTCCGCCTGTTGCTGCATTGTACCACACTACGTTCGCTTCATTTACCTGAATGCTAGCAAATGTTGGCGCATCAATCAAACAGAAGTCCTGAGTAGTATCGGTTGTAGTAGGAGTTCCCGGATCAGTTACACTAATCGTTACCGCTAATCTGGTATTGCTGGCACAAGTGGTTACAGGATCAACAATTGCTCCGTAATACGTGCCGCTTGTCAATACTGCTGTGGAAGCAAAGGCTGTTCCGCCAGTAGCTGCGTTGTACCAAATTACATTAGTTTCATTTACCTGAATACTCGCAAAAGTTGGAGCATCAATTAAACAGAAGTCTTGTGTAGTATCGGTTGTAGTTGGTGTGCCCGGATCGGTTACACTGATCGTTACCGCTAATCTTGTATTGCTGGCACAAGTGGTTAACGGATCAACAATCGCTCCGTAATAAGTTCCACTTGTCAATACTGCTGTTGATGCAAAGGCTGTTCCTCCTGTTGCAGAAGAATACCAAACCACATTGGCTTCATTTACCTGAATGCTCGCAAATGTTGGCGCATCAATCAAACAGAAGTCTTGTGTATTGTCTGTTGTAGTCGGTGTGCCCGGATCGGTTACACTGATCGTTACCGCTAATCTGGTATTGCTGGCACAAGTGGTTAAAGGATCGATAATTGCTCCGTAATAGGTTCCGCTTGTCAATACTGCTGTGGAAGCAAAGGCTGTTCCGCCTGTTGCTGCATTATACCACACTACATTGGCTTCATTTACCTGAATACTCGCAAATGTTGGCGCGTCAATCAAACAGAAGTCTTGTGTATTGTCTGTAGTAGTCGGTGTACCCAGATCGGTTACACTGATCGTTACCGCTAATCTGGTATTGCTTGCACAAGTGGTTAAAGGATCGATAATCGCTCCGTAATAAGTTCCACTTGTCAATACTGCTGTGGAAGCAAAGGCTGTTCCGCCTGTCGCTGCATTATACCAAACCACATTGGCTTCATTTACCTGAATACTCGCAAATGTTGGCGCATCAATCAAACAGAAGTCTTGTGTATTGTCTGTTGTAGTCGGTGTGCCCGGATCGGTTACACTGATCGTTACCGCTAATCTGGTATTACTGGCACAAGTGGTTAACGGATCGATAATTGCTCCGTAATACGTTCCACTTGTCAATACTGCTGTAGAAGCAAAGGCTGTTCCGCCTGTCGCTGCATTGTACCATACTACATTGGCTTCATTTACCTGAATACTCGCAAATGTTGGCGCGTCAATCAAACAGAAGTCTTGTGTATTGTCTGTAGTAGTCGGTGTACCCGGATCGGTTACACTGATCGTTACCGCTAATCTGGTATTGCTGGCACAAGTGGTTAAAGGATCGATAATCGCTCCGTAATAAGTTCCGCTTGTCAATACTGCTGTGGAAGCAAAGGCTGTTCCGCCTGTCGCTGCATTATACCAAACCACATTGGCTTCATTTACCTGAATACTCGCAAATGTTGGCGCATCAATCAAACAGAAGTCTTGTGTATTGTCTGTTGTAGTCGGTGTGCCCGGATCGGTTACACTGATCGTTACCGCTAATCTGGTATTACTGGCACAAGTGGTTAACGGATCGATAATTGCTCCGTAATACGTTCCACTTGTCAATACTGCTGTAGAAGCAAAGGCTGTTCCGCCTGTCGCTGCATTGTACCATACTACATTGGCTTCATTTACCTGAATACTCGCAAAAGTTGGAGCATCAACTAAACAAAAGTCTTGTGTAGTATCGGTTGTAGTTGGTGTGCCCGGATCGGTTACACTAATGGTTACTTGTAAACGAACTGAACTTTCACAGCTGGTTACAGGGTCTAAAATAACACCGTAATAGGTTCCGCTTGTCAGAGCGGCTGTTGAAGCAAAAGCTGTTCCGCCTGTTGCTGCATTGTACCAAACCACATTAGTTTCATTTACCTGAATACTTGCAAATGTTGGCGCATCAATTAAACAGAAATCCTGACTCACATCCGTTGTGGTTGGTGTATTTGGATCATTTATAATTATGGTCGCAGATTGAAGAGTACCGGCAATATTTTCGCAGGTAGTATTACTTGAAACTCCTACATAATATGTCACCGGGCTCAATGCGCGGGTTAAACCTGTAGCTGTTAATACACCTGTAGCACTTATTGTATAAGTTGCACCGTTAAAAACGGATCCATTCGTTATTTGCTGGTTTTTATTAGCATCTAAATACCACGTAAATACTGGATTTGTTAATGTAGCTGCAGTAGGTATTAAAGAAGCCGGTACATCGTGACATACTGCTACATCATCAACAGAGATATCTGTAGCAACAGATGGAGGCAAAATAGTAAATGTAATTTGTTTTCTGTCTGCTGCTGCAGTTTCACAAAATTCATTTGAACTAACTCCAACATAATATGTATAAGTTCCCGGTGTCAGACTATTAACAATCAGTTGAGCCGTTATTTCTCCCGGAATTAACTGACTTGTTGTTCCGTCAAAACTATACCAATAATAAACTGGATTTGTTAATGTCGGAGTTCCGGTTAAACTGGTTGCAAGTGTTACAGTTCCGCTTGGAGAACAAATAGAAGTTGTGGCTGCTCCGTTTAAAGTTATATCTGTCAAAGCATTTACTGGACTTGACGCTCTAACCTCAACGACTACTTCTCCTCTGGCAAAAGATTCACATCCATATCTTACTGGCTGTACATAATATCTATAGATTCCGGAAGCTAAGGTTGCCGGAACTGTGTAAGTAATTCCGTTCGCTACCACATTTCCTCCTGTAGGCGCATCATACCAAACATACTTAGAACAATCTTCTTCCGGTATTTGCAGCGTAACATCTGCTCCCGGACAAACTATCACCTTATTATTTGGATCTCCTCCTATAACTTTTGTGTTGGCTACACGTTCAACAGTATGAACTCTTAAAAATTCCAGCACACCTGCAACTCCTCCAAAACGAATTCTAACCCGATCATAAGGTTCCGGCTGAGAATTCACAAGTACCATTGACATTGTATTTCCCGGTAATAATCTTATACTTAGTAATGTACTTGTATTTTGAATTGGACTTCCAACGGCTACATTTCCTAAATAACGCTGAATACTAAAACCGGTAAGTGCGTTAACATCTAAAAGAACTGCTGGTTTAGAAACTACAATTCTTAATGTATCACTCGCAATTGATGGCGTTTTGAATGCTACTGTCAAATCTGCAGAAGCAAGAACTCCTGCACCACTATACATAGTAGCAAATGTTGTAACATCATTATCAGCTACATTCCATGCATCCGCAACACCAACTGTCGCAGTTAGTGCTCCTACCCCAAGATCTGTTGCTCCATAATATATATCCTGAATATCACCAGGAGTACATGCCACTGTTGGTACAGATATTGTATAATAAGCATCAAAAACTTTTGTGTTTTGAGCAACACTTAAAATTGAGGCTGATTGAATTCTGATTCCGTCATAATCCTGTGGACCTGTACCATCTGATGGAACAAAACTAAACTCAAATGCATTATCGCCTGACAATAAGTTTAATAATGAATTTGAAACAGGTTGCATTGTTCCGATATCAGCTCCTGCTTTGGTTCCGATTACTGATAAATTTTGTCCTAATGCCACGGCACTATATTCGGAACCTAATTTAATAGTTACAGGAGTTCCTTTAACAATATTCGCAGGCCAGGTTAAATTTTGCCAGGTTGTTCCCACTCCTAATAATCCTACTCCTGTTGTAATAGTAGAAAAAGTCTGAGGATTTCCGTCAACTGCATTTGCCTGATTAGAAACTCCTCCTGTTACAATTGAACCGGATGTCTGCGCATTGGCATACACTCTTTGGGTAAGATCCTGACAACTAGCCGGATCAATAACATTTACAGATACTGTACCTGTTCTTGAGCAGTTAGCATTACTTGCAACTACCGTATAAGTATATATTCCAGGTGTATTTAAAACCCCTGTTGAGAACGGAGGACCTGCTATGGGATTTCCTTGCGGATCAAACCAGGCAAGCGTACCGTCTGATGTTGCGTTTAAAGCAACAGCATTTCCGGCATTTATAGAAATTGAAGGTGTTACACTCAAACTTGGCAACGGATTAATTGTAACTGTTACTGGTAGTATAACAGATGGACAAGTAACTCCGTTACCCTGAGCTTGAATGGAGTAAACACCACTTATAGTTATATTGGTTGCCGCAGCCGGATTTATTACATTATTAGATGCGTCATAAAAAGTATACGTTGTATTTCCCGTTGTATCAAAAGGTGTGATAGCAGTAGTAAGGTCTGCACTACCACAAGCTATTAGTGGCGATGTCACCACTAATGGAGTCTGTGTTGGAATAGTTATGCTTACTGGTTGCAAATTATTAATCTCATTTTCACAGGTAGTTGGACTGGAAACAGAGACAAAATAATTGTAAGGCACTCCAGCAGCCGTAAGTCCGCTTAAAGAGAGTGCACCGGTAACGGGATCTTTAGTAAAAGTAACCCCACCTACAACACTTCCTGTTATTATTTCCTGTGTTTTAGCCTGAGTCGTATAATATCTAAACTCGGCACCAACTAAAGAAGATGTTGGAGCGATTACCGCTTCTCCTGCACAAGTCGCTTCAATTGGACTTGTAACTACAACATCAACAGCTGTAGCATAAGGATTTACATTCACAGTTACAAGCTGACGAACACTATTAATACACCCTAATCGTGAAGCTTCAAGATAATAGGTTGTTGTAGAAGTTAATGGAATTGTCGGATTAACTGCTGCAACACCACCACCTGTTGGTGCATCATACCAGGTATAGGTTTGTGTTTGTGTTCCCGGAGCTGTTGCTGTTAAAATTGCTTGCTGTCCTGAACAAATCGGAGTGGCATTTCCAGTTATAATTGCATCTGGAAATCTGTAAGAAGCTCCATAAATATTTAAGCTCGTTAATAAAGTAGCTACTCCACCTAATCGAACTTCAATTCTGTCAAATACAGCTGCCGTTGTAAAACTAGCTTTAAATCTATTCCCTGATAATAATTGTACACTTAATAAATTATCATTAATATTTATTCTGTCACCATTATAGGTCGCTCCATTATAAGTAGCTAAACTGATATAAGATAACGCACTTATGTCAAGCAAACCTGCCGGGATTTCTAATTCTACATCTATAATATCACCTGCTTCTCCAGGCGTAGGGAAAATCAATTCTTGTTGTATATAACTTCCAAGTACCCCTACCGGTATTGTAAGAGTTGTGGCTGTATTAATATTTCCATCTACAGAAAACGTGTCATTTGTCGAACCACAACCAACACACAATAAACCGGGATCTAAGGTTACATTCTGCAAATTAGGCTGTAAACAGCTGCTAACTGTATTAATAACTACAACATTTATAGCCGTTCTCGCAGTACTTAAACAATTTGAACCTGTACTTCTTGCCTCAACATAATATGTTTTATTTGCAGTCAAAGCAGGTGAAGGTGTAAATGTATTGGTATTAGATGCCAGGGCTGTTCCACCTGTCGGTACATCATACCAATCATTAACTACACCTGCAACTGAATTTACTTGTAGTGTTACATTTTGTCCTGACTGAATAATTACAGTAGCAGACGTTGTAGTCGGTGCTGCTGGCAATGGAGTTACAACTAATGTGACAGCAGTTCTTGTCGCAGATATACAATCTCCGATAACAGCCTCAACATAATAACTGGTATTTACTGTTAAAGCAGGAGTTGTAAATGAAGTTCCTGTAAATAATAAATTCCCAGCCGAAGCAGCATCATACCAATTATAAGTAGTACCTGTAACAGGTGCCTGAACTGTAATTGTAGAAGTCTGACCTGCACATAAATTTGCCGGAACAGGATCCAAAGCCGGTGCTATCGGATCATTAACAGAAACCAAAACAGCAGAACGTTCACTATTGACACAACCATTTCTGGTTATTTCAACATAATACGTTGTTGCTGTTGTTAAAGCCGGAGTGGTATATGCTGCTGTTGAAACTAATGGGCTTCCTCCTGTAGGATTGCTAAACCAATTTGCTGTTTCACCAACGGCAAGCGCAGCTGTTAATGTTGTCGTTTGTCCGGTACAAATAGTAGTATTCCCGGTTATAGCTGGTGCTTTATATCTATAAGTTGCCTGATAAATATCTAAGCTTGTTAATACTGTTACAACGGCTCCAAATCGAATTTCTACACGATCAAAATTGGCACCTGCAACTACACTCGCTCTGAAACGATTTCCAGTTAATAATTGTAGGCTTACCAAAGGATTATTGATAAAAATCCTGTCATTATTATAAGTAGCTCCATTATAAGTAGCTAAACTTACCCCTCCTAATAAGGCAACATCTGCCAATCCTCCTGGCAATTCAAGTTCTACATCAACAATATCTCCTGCTTTTCCGGGATTATTAAATTGAAGTGTCTGCTGAATCCATCCATTTAATAATCCAATAGGAAGTGTTAATCGTGCCGCTGTAGCAGGATTTCCGTCAACTGAATTATTAGGATTTGATGAAGTACACAATAAACATAATCCGTTTACTGCAGTCTGCTGGCTATTTGCTTCCAAACATCCTCCTAAAGCAGATGGAATAACCGTTACTGTTACAGGTACTCTTGTTGTACTTACGCAATTTCCCGAACCACTTTGTGCTTCCACATAATAAGTTTTGGTAGCAGTTAATACCGGAGTTATAAATGTTGGTGAATTAAGTGCTACAGCGGTTCCTCCCGCAGGGACATCATACCAATTTAAAAGCACTCCTGGTTCAGGAGTTGTGGCACTTAAAGTTGCATTTTGCCCGGATTGGATCGTTACACTTTGTGTTAAAATAGTTGGTGTTGCCGGAATCGCATTTGATACAACGGCAACAGGAGTTCTTGCAGGACTCAGGCAAGTCCCAATTGAAGCCTCTACATAAAAATTAGTTGTACCAACAGGAACTGTTGGCGAATAAGTCGTTCCGGATGCTAAGGCGACTCCCCCGCTTGAAGAAGAAAACCATGAATAAGTAGTTCCCGGAATTGGATTTAAAACAGATAAAGTGGTCTGTTGTGTTGCCCCTGCAGAACATATTGCAGTTCCGGAAGTATTAATGACAGGTGCAATCGGATTTGAAACATTAACTACAACCGGCAAGCGATCACTACCTTCACAGCTCCCTGCTCTTGTAACACCTATATAATAAGTTGTATTAGCTGTTAAGTTTGGCGTATTATAAGTATTTCCAGTAACTAAAGGCGTCGTAGATGTAGGTGAACTGTACCACGCTAATGTTGTCCCTGCTACTGGTGTTGCAATTAGATTAGCTGAAGTTCCTGAACAAATCGTCTGGTTTATGCCACCTGTTACAGTAGGTTTTGCAAAATCTAAACGAACATCATAAATTCTTAAACTAACCAATAGACTAAGTAAACCTCCAACCTGAATCTGAATTTGATTCGCATCTCCGGTTAAGGTATAACGCACTACGCCGACACCATTGCCGGTTAATAAATTCAAATTCAAAAGCGGATTGTTTAATGACGTTCTGGCACCAACATTTGTCCCGGATAATTTTGTCTGGATGGTTGCATTAGACAGTAATGAAACATCTAATAAACCATTACCTGTACCAAAGTAAATTAGTACCTGATCACCGGCCCTTGCCGTTTGACTGAACGTCAGCGTTTCTTCGACAAAACAGCCAACACCGACGGCATTGGTTAGTGTCGCATACGTTGTTAAGCCTGCGTCATCATCGTAGGCATTTGCAGGACTGTTTACATCTAAACCTACACATAGTAATCCGCCCTGGCTATTAGTTTGACCTGTTGGTCTGCAAACTGATTGCGAGAACGCATTACTACATAATAAGAATAAAAATAACAGCCCGAATAATCTCTTCTCAAGAATGAGATTACAAAAAGTAAAGATTTTTTTCATAATTTGGAAGATTAGAAAATGGACAATAAAATACCTGTTGCAATAGGCACGTATGCCTAGGCAATTGAAAAAGCGTTAATAAACAATTGATTAGAATAAAATTTAAAACCTTAGCAAATAAGACTTCAAATAAGATTTCTTAAATAAATTAAATAGCAATCTGTATGTATTTGTATATACATAAATAAACTTTTATCTAAATAAATAATTTTTTGAACTGTAAGGACATACTGACTCTAATCAGCTTTCCTAATGGAGTGATTTGTTGTTTGAACTAAATTTTCGATGAAAATTTAGATTTTCTAGAACCGGGGGAATTCTATAATATAATGTATGATACAATATCAACAGAAGTTGATTAGGCTGTCTGTTAATGAGATAAGTTGTAAAATCAACTTATTACAAATTGAATCATGAAGCTGGGAAATTATTGTATCCTAAAACCAGGGATGTAGTTAAATCTTTTCCAACATTTACTACTTTACGGTCAATTTTTTGTTCTATTGTTGAGCGCTCTGCTACAACATTTACCCCTTTTAGTTGTGTTGC
>NZ_QETH01000056.1 GCF_003105115.1 Flavobacterium sp. HTF
TGTTTTAAATCATATCAATTATCTATTTTGATTCTGCATCATAACCTCTAAATATCGAAACATCCGGGTTTATAATGATTTTAATTGCCTGTAAAACACTTAAAGTATTTAGAAAATAATCGTAATTTTATAATGCCCTTATAATCAGAGGTTTGTTTTTATAAAAAACAGTAAAAATGTCTTATTTTAATAGTTTAATGTCTTTTTAAAACAGCCTATATCTTATAGTCAATCTAATTTTGTACGGTTTTTTAAAAGTCTGGAAAGACTAAAAAAAAACAAAGGAAAATTACAGGGAATTTTAAAAAACAAAATCTAAAAAAATGAAAAAACTACTGTGCATGATGTTATTAGTCCAATGCGGATTTATGACTGCACAAACAAAAACACTGGTAACTGTGTATGGAGAAAAAGTACAAATTAATCCTAATTCACTTAATACGGCCGATAATGGCTTAACTGCTTCAAACGGAAATATTCAATTGGGAGGAGCTTTGACAAAACCTTCCGTTTTAACAACTACAGATACCTGGACGTTGGCAATATTAGGATTACAGTCTGGAACAAGTACAGATAAAATTTTAACAACTGACAGTAATGGTATTTTAAGAACTATCAATCCTGGTTCAATGCCAATGTGGAGTCTTTTAGGAAATACTGGTACAAATCCAGCGACTAATTTCTTAGGAACTACAGACAATCAGGATTTGTCATTCAGAACCAACAACACTGAAAAAATACGTTTAACTACAGAAGGAGATTTAATACCTAATGGTACCTCATTGCGAAACCTGGGCTTGCCAACCAATACATGGAAAGGAGCTTATGTAGATTATCTTAAGGTTTATACGGGTACAAGTAGTCCTTCTATAACCGCTAATCCCAACCCCAATACCATGATTGACCTGAATAACCCTAACGGAGGATCAGCTGTAATTAGGCTGGCTAGCAGTGGAAATGGCGGAAAGCTTGTGCACATGGGTATTAACCCCACCGTCAATGTTAACGGCGAATTTGTTATACAGACTCCTACTGTTATCAATGCATTTGACATTGATTTGCTCACTGGTAATGTATCAATGGGTAATATACCTGATCCAAGTGCTATATTGAGACTGAATAGTGGAGGCAATAAGGGACTTTGGTTGCCTCAAGTTCCACTATCAGCCACTACAACTTGGGGGTTGTTAGGAACGACCACCCAGGAGGCCATGTTTATTTATAATACAAATGCCAGTATAACCGGCCCGGGTGCTAATGGCAAGGGTTTATACTATTGGAATGGCGTGCAATGGACCTCTTTGAACGATTCTGGAAGTAATGCAAATCTTAACTGGTTACAAGGTGGTAATACACTTACAGCTGACAAAACTTTTGGTACTATAAGCAACAACAACCTGCCTTTTGTTACCAATAATACGGAAAGAATGCGTATTGCTTCATCTGGTAATGTAGGTATTGGCAATACAGCTCCATCAAACACTTTACATGTAACCAGTGCTGCAAATCCAGTTCGCTTTGAAGGCCTCCAAGCTACTGCTACACCGGCAACAGATAATATAGTAGTAGCAGATGCCACAGGGGTTTTAAAAACCCTTAATCCTGCCACTTTAAACAATGGGTGGGCTCTTAAAGGAAATGCAGACACAACTACAGCAAATTTCATAGGTACTACGGATAGTGCTCCACTATACTTCCGTATAAACAATACAAATGCTGGTAGTTTAAGCACAGGCAATACGGCTTTGGGGTATACTGCTTTTAATACTACCGCTGCAGGTGGTGACAATACAGCTATAGGTGCAAGTGCATTGACAGCAGGAGGCAGCAATTGGGATAATACGGCCATTGGATATATGGCTTTAACTAATGCAAAAACAAACGCTAATACAGCGATAGGCAGTAAAGCTTTGATGAGTTTTACAGGTTCAGGTGCTGGTTGGAATACTGGGGTAGGTTATTTAGCATTAACATTAACCACTACAGGTGCCTATAACAATGCTTTGGGTGCAAGTGCATTAAATAAAACTACTACTGGTAGTTACAATAGTGGCATTGGTTTCAATGCCGGGTTCAACAATTCCACAGGTTCCTATAATCTGTTTTTGGGAGACAGTTCAGGTAACACAAATACCACAGGAAGTAATAATATTTTTATTGGAGCTTCCGCAGATGCAACTTCAGCAACACTAACTAACGCAATCGCTATAGGTTATAATGCTAAAGTAGGACAAAGTAACAGTATTATATTAGGAGGTACAGGAGCAAATACTGTAAAAGTAGGAATTGGTAATACAGCTCCAACAACTACTTTTCATGTAACACCCGTAACAGGAACAGATCCTGTTCGTTTTGAAGGTTTACAAACAAGTGTTACACCGGCAACAGATAATATAGTCGTAGCAGATGCAACTGGGGTTTTAAAAACTGTATCAAGCGCATTAATAGCAATTGAGCCATGGCAAGTGCAAGGTACCACTAACAAAGCAACTGCAAATACAGATAACATTTATCAAACTGGTAAAGTAGGAATAGGGACAAATAATATGTTAGGTTCTGTAGATCCAAATGTTAAACTTGCTGTAAATGGTTCAATTATTACTCCTACATCTTATTATGCGGATTATGTATTTGAAGATTATTTAAGTGGTAAATCAGATATTAAATCAGAGTATAAGTTTAAATCATTGGATCAGGTAGAAAAATTTATTACTGAAAACAAACACTTACCAGGTGTAACAAGTATTAAGGATCTTCAAAGAAATGAAAAAGGCGAATATATCTTTAACATTACTGATCTTTCTATCCAGTCACTTGAAAAAATAGAAGAGTTATATCTGCATACCATACAACAGAAAAAACAATTAGAGGCAAACGAGAAAAATATTGATGAGCAGAAAAAACAGCTTGAGGCAAACGAAAAAACCATAAAAGCAATGAGTGACCGCATTGACAGCCTTGAGAAATTAATAAGAGAGAATATCAAACAATAACGAAACATAATCTTATTGAGATTATAAGAAAAATAAAAACATGTTATAAAAAACTAGTTTCATATCATTTGAAACTAGTTTTTTTTTTGAGCTATTTTCCAAACTAATAAAACTGTAATTTTTTAATAGTAAAATCATTGATTTGATAATTAAACCAACACCAGTTAACAATCTGATAATTTCGACAATTATCCGGAAAACTACACCGTTTTCGGACTGATTTTATTATATTTGCTCCGCTCGTTTTGAGCCGAATACACCTTTACATCGCTGTATCCTGGCGATACGACCATAAAAAAAAAAGAAATGACACAGAATTCAAAGATTTATTACACCTTAACTGATGAGGCGCCATTATTAGCGACTTATTCTTTTTTACCAATTGTTCAGGCATTTACTGCTACCGCAGGTATTGCAATTGAAACCAGAGACATTTCGTTGGCAGGTAGAATTTTATCAAATTTCCCTGAAGTTCTAACAGATGCTCAAAAAACGGGAGATGCATTGGCCGAACTTGGTCAATTAGCGACACAACCTGAAGCTAACATCATCAAATTACCAAACATTTCTGCATCTGTACCGCAGTTAAAAGCTGCCATTACTGAATTGCAATCTCACGGTTACAAAATTCCTGACTTTCCGGAAGAGCCTCAAAATGATGCTGAAAAAGAAATTAAGGCAAAATATGCTAAAGTTTTAGGTTCTGCCGTAAACCCTGTTTTACGTGAAGGAAACTCTGACCGTAGAGCACCAAGAGCCGTTAAAAACTTCGCAAAAGCAAATCCTCACTCAATGGGTGCATGGTCTGCTGATTCAAAAACTAAAGTAGCTTCTATGCCAAATGGTGATTTTTACGGAAGTGAAAAATCGCTGACTGTTGCAGATGCTAATGATGTAAAAATCGAATTCGTTGCCAAAGACGGAACAACAACAGTTTTAAAAGCAAGCACACCGCTTAAAGCAGGAGAAATTATTGACAGTTCTGTGTTAAGTGTCAAAAAATTAAAATCTTTTGCTGCTGAGGCAATTGCTGACGCAAAAAAAGAAGGCGTATTACTTTCTGTGCACTTAAAAGCTACTATGATGAAAGTTTCAGACCCAATTATCTTTGGCGCTATCGTTGAAGTATATTTTGCTGATCTTTTCAAAAAATATGAAACTTTATTTACTGAATTAAATATCGATACCAGAAATGGTTTAGGTGATATTTATGCTAAAGTTGCAGGAAGACCTGAGCAGGCAGAAGTAGAAGCTGATATTACAAAAGCTATCGAAAACGGACCAGCTTTGGCAATGGTAAATTCTGATAAAGGAATTACAAACTTACACGTTCCATCTGATGTTATTGTTGATGCTTCTATGCCGGCAATGATCCGTACTTCTGGACAGATGTGGAACAAAGAAGGAAAAGCACAAGATACAATCGCTGTTATCCCGGACCGTTCTTATGCCGGAATTTATACAGCTACTATTAATTTCTGTAAAAAACATGGTGCTTTTGATCCAAAAACAATGGGAAGTGTCCCTAACGTTGGATTAATGGCTCAAAAAGCAGAAGAATACGGATCTCACGACAAAACTTTTCAAATGAAAGCTGACGGAGTTGTTCGTGTTGTGGATGCAAACGGAAATGTGTTAATGGAACAAAACGTTGAAACTAACGACATTTTCAGAATGTGCCAGGCAAAAGACGCTCCTATTCAGGACTGGGTTAAACTGGCTGTAAACAGAGCCCGTTTATCAAGCACTCCTGCTGTTTTCTGGTTAGACGAAAACAGAGCTCACGACAGAGAATTGATCACAAAAGTTCAAAAATACCTTAAAGATTACGATACTACAAACCTAGATATCCGTATTTTAAACCCGGTTGCTGCTACAGAATTTACTTTAGACAGAATCATCAAAGGTTTAGATACTATTTCTGTAACAGGAAACGTTCTTCGTGATTACCTGACAGACTTATTCCCAATTTTAGAATTAGGAACTTCTGCAAAAATGTTATCTATCGTTCCTTTAATGAACGGTGGTGGATTGTTCGAAACCGGTGCAGGAGGTTCTGCTCCAAAACACGTTGAGCAATTTACAGAAGAAGGATACTTACGTTGGGATTCATTAGGAGAATTTTTGGCTCTTGGTGCTTCTTTAGAGCATTTAGGACAAACTTTAGACAATTCTAAAGCGATTGTTTTATCTGAAACTTTAGATCAGGCAAATGACAAATTCTTAGCGAATGATAAATCTCCTGCCCGTAAAGTAGGTCAGATCGATAACCGTGGTTCTCACTTTTATTTAGCTTTTTATTGGGCTCAGGCTTTGGCTGCCCAAAATAAAGATGCTGAATTAAAAGCGATTTTCACTCCAATTGCTGCTCAGTTTGAGGCTAACGAAGCAAAAATCGATGCTGAATTAATTGGTGCACAAGGAAAACCACAAACTTTGGGAGGCTACTACCAGCCAACTACTGAGTTGGTAAGCAAAGCAATGCGTCCTAGTGAGACTTTCAATGCAATTCTTGCTGAAATTAAATAACAAATAGTTTTACTATTCATAAAAAAAGACAACTCTAAACGGTTGTCTTTTTTTTCTTAACTCATATTTAACAATTTTTGGGTCCTGTTTTTTAATAAGAATTGTTAACTATGTAAATCAAAACTGAGGGCAATGATTACAAAAAAGATTAGTTTTTTTATTCTTCTTATTTTAACGGCTTTTACTTCATTTTCTCAGGAAAAATTTACCTTAAGCGGAATCATTAGTGACTCAAAAAATAATGAAACCTTAATTGGTGTAAATATTTACATCCCTTCTTTAAAAATTGCAACCACAACTAATGAATATGGTTTTTATTCACTGACCATTCCCCGTGGTGAACACCAAATCGAAATAAGTTACGTTGGATATCAGACCCTTCAGAAAACAATCAATTTAAATCAGAATACCAAAAATAATTTTGCCCTTAACGAAGGCGGCGAAGAACTTCAGGAAGTTGTAATTACCGATAACAAAGGTAAAATCAATACTAAATCTCCTGAAATGAGCACTAATAAACTTTCGATAGCTACGATCAAAAAAATGCCTGTTGTGTTAGGCGAAGTAGATGTTTTAAAATCCATTTTATTGCTTCCGGGTGTTACCAATGCCGGCGAAGGCGCTTCGGGCTTTAACGTTCGCGGAGGCGGTGCCGATCAGAATTTAATTTTGCTGGATGAAGCTACTATATTTAATTCTTCTCATGTTTTTGGTTTCTTTTCGGTTTTTAATCCGGATGCCATAAAAGATTTGAAACTTTATAAAGGAGGAATTCCTGCCCGTTACGGAGGAAGGGCTTCTTCTGTTTTGGATATTTACCAAAAAGACGGAAGCAGCAAGGATTTTCATGTCAATGGCGGAATCGGTTTAATTTCAAGCCGAATTCTGGCAGAAGGCCCTTTGGTAAAAGATAAAGGTTCTTTTCTTATCGGAGGAAGAGCTTCCTATGCCCATTTATTCCTGAAATTATCTGAAGACCAAAAAGATAACGCAGCTTACTTTTATGACCTGAATACTAAATTGAGCTATAAGCTAAACGATAACAACAGTTTGTATTTATCCGGTTATTTTGGCCGTGACGTTTTTAGCCTGAACAAAAGTTTTACGAATATTTACGGAAATTCAACTTTGAACCTTCGTTGGAACCATTTGTTTTCAGATAAATTATTTTCGAACCTTTCTCTGATTTACAGCGATTATTATTACGGGCTTGATTTGGATTTTGTAGGTTTCAAATGGGATTCAGGAATCAAAAACTATAACATCAAATACGATTTCAAGAATTATATTTCAGACAAATTCAAATTGAATTATGGGTTAAACGGAATTTATTATGAATTCAATCCCGGAACGATTAAACCAAGCAGCGATGTGTCTGGTATCAATCCCGATCAGTTAGATAAAAAATACGCTTTTGAACCTTCGGTATATCTCGATGCCGAAAATCAGATTACTCAGAAACTAACAGTCGCTTACGGATTACGGTATAGCTTATTCTATAGATTAGGAGCGTCAACGATCAATTTTTATGACAATAATAATCCGGTTGTTTTCAATTCTGATCTACAGATTTACGAGAAAGGTACACCAACTTCAACCCAGTATTACGGAAGAAACAAAGTAATTCAGGACTATCATAATCTTGAGCCACGGCTTGCTGTTTCCTATCAGTTAAATGATGATGAGGCCATAAAAGCCAGTTACAACAGAATGACTCAATATCTTCAGTTGATTTCAAACACCTCATCTCCTACTCCGCTTGACGTCTGGATGCCAAGTGACAACTACATCAAACCACAAATTGCAGATCAGGTGGCTTTAGGGTATTTTAGAAATATCAATGGCGGAGCCTATTCTCTGGAAGCCGAAACCTATTACAAAAAAATCCAAAACCGATTAGATTATATTGACGGGGCTGATCTTATTGCCAATGAAGCCATTGAACAGGTTATTTTAAACGGCCGTATGAGAAGTTACGGTTTGGAAATTATGGTTAAAAAAAATGAGGGCAAATTCAACGGATGGATTTCCTATACCCTATCAAAATCAGAACAAAAGACACCGGGGAGAACTCCTGAGGAGATCGGAATCAACAACGGACAATGGTATAATTCTGCTTATGATAAAACACATAATTTAGCCATAACCTCTGCTTATAACTTAAATGAAAAATGGTCATTTGGTGCTAACTTTGCTTTACAGTCCGGACAGCCGGTTACGTATCCCAATGGTCAATATGAATACTTAGGAATTACAGTTCCGAGTTATGGGCTACGAAATGAACATCGCTTACCGGCTTATCATCATCTGGATATTTCGGCAACCTTGACACCCCGAAAAAACAAAGACAGGAACTGGAAAGGCGAATGGGTTTTTAGTATCTATAATCTTTACAACCGAAAAAATGCCGCTTCGATAAATTTCCGTCAAAATGTGGATACAGGCAGAAATGAAGCCATAAAAACGTCGATTTTCGGAATTGTCCCTGCCGTTAGTTATAATTTTAAATTTTAAGGAATTACTGCCTTTAAAAGAAATAAAACAGAGTATGAAAAAAGTAATTTTATTAACCGTCTTTTTGATTTCGATTTTCTTTACCAGTTGTGAAGAAGTTGTTGATGTTGACCTGGATACAGCACCTCCAAAATTGGTTATTGAAGCTGCAATCAACTGGAAAAAGGGAACAAATGGTGCACAACAGGGCATCAGGTTAACTACAACAACAGGATATTTTGAAGAACAAATTCCGGTGGTTTCCGGTGCTACTGTTTTTATAAAAAACAGTCAGAATCAGCAATTTGATTTTATTGAGGTCCCAAAAAGCGGACGGTATATCTGCCCGAATTTTAAACCGGTAATTAATGAAGAATATACGCTGACCGTTGTAACAAACGGAAGTACTTATACTGCAAAAGAAACCCTGAAAGCGGTTTCGCCAATAACGCGAATAGAGCAAAACAATGAAGGTGGCTTTACCGGAAAAGATATTGAGGTAAAAGCATTTTATAATGATCCTGCCGATGAAACCAATTATTATTTATATAAGTATGTATATTCAAACAAAGTAGCTTCTACATTTTATGTTGATGAGGATAAGTTTTTTCAGGGAAATGAGTTTTTCAGTATCTCAGATGACGATGAGCTTAAAGCTGGGGATGAAATTGAAATTACCCATATCGGAATCTCAAAACAATACTACAATTATATGAACATCCTTGTGAGTATTGCGGGCAGTAATGTTGGCGGTCCGTTTCAGTCTCCGCCCGCTACCGTAAAAGGAAACATTATAAATACGACCGATAAGGCGAATTATCCTCTTGGATATTTTTCACTAAGCGAGATCGATACAAAAAAATATATTATTGAATAATACATTATAAATGGAAGCCAGAATTGAAATTGCCAGAGAAAAAAAACTTATCGGAAAACATATTACAATGTCTTTTCTTGAAAATAAAACATTCGAATTGTGGTCTTCCTTTATGCCCCGGCGCAAAGAAATAAAAAATCAGATTGGGTCTGATTTATATTCCTTAGAAGTTTTTACTACCGGACATTTTAATGAATTTGACCCAAAAGAGCATTTTGAAAAATGGGCCGCCGTTGAAGTCCCTGATTTTAAAGACATTCCGGAAGAAATGGAAGGGTTAATAATTCCTGCAGAATTATACGCTGTTTTTATTCATAAAGGAGACCAGATTGAGGCTCATAAAACTTATCATAGTATATTTGTAGAATGGCTGCCCAATTCAGCATATACAGTTGATGACCGCCCACATTTTGCCATAATGGGCAACAAGTATAAAAAAAACGATCCTGATTCTGAAGAAGAAATCTGGATTCCGATAAAAAACAAATCATAGAAATTATGCTAATCGAAACGCTAAAATCGCTTTTTACCCGTGATCTTACTAAACTCAAATTAGAGATAGAATCTTATCAGGACGAATCAAAAATCTGGGTAATTGACAAAAATATTTCAAATTCAGCCGGAAATCTCTGCCTTCATTTAATTGGTAATATTAACACCTATATTGGTGCAGAAATCGGAAAAACGGGCTATATCAGAAATCGCGAATTAGAATTTTCATTAAAAAATATTCCAAGAACCGAACTAATAGAAAAAATAGAAAATACTATTATAGTGGTAAATAATGCTCTTGACCGTCTGAATGAAAGCGATTTAGAGTTAATTTATCCATTAGAAGTTTTTGAAAAAGAAATGACAACAGGATTTTTCCTGGTTCATCTTTCAGTACATCTCGGCTATCATTTAGGCCAGATCAATTATCACAGAAGGCTAATATAAGTTTAGATTTCTGATTCCGGATTTTAGATTTTAAACTTAAATTAAAAATCCGTGATAATCCTTTAATCTTTGGCAAAATAAAACCCTAAAAATCAAGGTTTCTGAGACTGGAAAAATAAAACTTCCAAATCTAAAATCTAAAATCTAAAATTAAAAAATGTCTTCACACCATATTGTACGCGACGATCAGGAACCGGCCTTAATTATTGCCAACGGAGCTGCCTGCGATCCGGAATTATTAGGGCAGTTATTAGAATGGTCCCCTTTGGTTGTTGTACTCGACTCTGCAATAGAAAGGGTTATTGAATTAGGTATTAAAGTCGATGTACTTCTTGGAGATTTCGATCGCGGTTTTGATCCCGAAATTTACAGGACATCACAATACCCTATAGAAATTGTACACACTGAAGATCAGGACAAAACCGATCTCGAAAAAGCCTGCGATTATCTGGTTGAAAGAAAAATACCAGCCGTAAATATTGTCTGGGCAACAGGAAAACGCGCTGATCATACGATTACAAACCTTACCAATATTGTCCGTCATCGTGATTCGCTTAAAATTGTAATTCTCGACGATCATTCAAAAATATTTCTTCTGCCAAGAAAATTTGAGAAATGGTATACTGCACAAACCCCGATTTCGCTTATTCCGATTGGAGTTGTAAATGGCATTTCGTCCTCTAACCTAAAATATGAATTGCAAAACGACACACTCACAATGGGCTACAGAACCGGAAGCAGTAATTCAGTCGCTCAGGACGGCCTTGTCACGATAACACACACCGATGGGGATTTGCTTTTAATGGAGTGTTTTGATTAGAAGCTAAATCCTGCTGTACACTATATCTTTTGTGGCGAACCCCGCCACAAAAGGATGCCGTTCCCATTAGGGCTAGGGAACTCGTTTTCATAAGTACATTTTTCCAAAAAAGGAATGACTATCTTTGCAGCAAATTCACAAAATGAAAGCAATAGATAATTCCGAAAAAAACAATTTACATCCCAGAAATCTGCATCGTTCGCGATATGATTTTGAACTTCTTATTACAAATTGTCCGGAATTAAAAAATTACGTTTCTGTCAATAAACATCAGATAGAAACGATTGATTTTAGTGACCCTAAAGCAGTAAAAGTTCTTAACAGAGCCTTGCTGCAAACCTATTACGGTCTTGAATTTTGGAACATTCCGTCCAATTATCTTTGTCCGCCAATTCCCGGCCGTGCCGATTACATTCATTATTTAGCTGATTTATTAGCTGAAACCAATAATGGAAATATCCCTACAGGAAACTCTGTTTTGGGTTTAGACATCGGAACGGGTGCCAATTTAATCTATCCGATATTAGGGAATGCTATTTACAATTGGAGTTTTGTGGGTACGGATATTGACAAAAAAGCAATTGAAAATTGCAGTAAAATTATAGAAGCCAATCCAAAATTAATTGACGCTATAAGTTTGCAACAGCAAACAGAATCCCGTTTTATTTTTAAAAATATCATCACACCGGAAGATCGTTTTACGTTTACCATTTGCAATCCCCCATTTCATGCTTCTGCAGAGGAGGCAAATAAAAGTACAAGCAGAAAAGTCTCCAACCTTAAAGAAAAGAAAACGTTGAATCCTGTTTTGAATTTCGGAGGTCAAAATGCCGAATTATGGTGCGATGGCGGCGAAATTGGTTTTGTAACCCAAATGATCTACGAAAGTGCCAAATACAAATCACAGTGTCTTTGGTTTACTACTTTGGTTTCCAAAAAAGAAAACCTGTCAGCTATTTATAAAATACTCAAAAAAATAAATGCTGTTACAGTCAAAACAATCGAGATGTCTCAGGGTCAGAAAAACAGCCGTATTGTGGCTTGGAGTTTTATGACTGAAAATGAGCAGAAAAGCTGGAAAATTTAAATTTTTGACCTTATAATTATGATAGTTTAAATCAAAATTATATTACTGTAATCATTTTATTTTCAAGTAATTTTAGTGTATCTAATTCACTATCATGCTCAAAAATTCGCTACAAATTGCCCTCTTTTTTCTTTTAGCAAGCTGTTCATCAACAAAACCAAAATTTGAAGATTACAGCTTTAAAACCAAAAAAGAAAAGAATTCTTATACTGCTTCATACAATAAAGCGCTCAAACTTTGGGATATTCCCTATACGGAAGAAGATATAAAAACCTCTTACGGCACGGCGCATGTTGTAATGGCAGGACCAAAAAATGGCAAAGATTTAGTTTTACTTCACGGAATGGATGCCAGTTCAACTATGTGGTATCCTAACATTAAAGCTTTGGCTAAAAACCACCGCATTTATGCCATCGATTTTTTAATGGAACCAGGTAAATCTACTTTACCCGGCAAGGCACTCTCTTCAGAAGAAATTGTAATTTGGTATAATGAGATTTTCAACCATTATAAATTAAAGAAATTCGATATTGTCGGAGCTTCACGTGGCGGCTGGATTGCTACTTTGTTAGCGACTCAAAAACAAAATTCTATTGATAAAATCGTCCTCTTAAGTCCGGCGCAGACTTTTAAATTTATTGACAAAGTCGGAAAGACATCTTCTGCGTTGATGCTTAAACTTTTTCCGAGCGAAAAGAAATTCGGTAAAACATTAAACACCTTCTCAACACATCCCGAAAAAATAAGTCCGGTTTACAAACGACAATTTTATCTTGCGAATAAATACGCAAAATCAAATTCGAGTATGCTTAAAATGCATCCTTTCTCAAACGACGAATTAAAATCAATTCAAAATCCCGTTTTGGTTTTAATCGGCGACCATGATGTCATCAATGGCGATGACAGCGTTGAACGGGCACAAAAGTTTTTAGTAAACAGTAAAACTAAAATCATAAAAGATGCCGGCCATTTCTTAAGTATCGATCAGTCTAAAATCACTAATACAGCGATGATTGAGTTTTTGGAATAAACCAAAATCTTTTGCCATGAACGAACCAAATTATATTTATTCAGCAGGCTGAAAATATGAAATTTTAAATTCGTGTAACTCGTGGCGGAAAAAATTAAAACAATTAAACTTTGTATCTTTACAAAACTAAATTTTCAGCCACTCAAAATGAAATTCGAAGTTTCCTCAGAATATAGCCCAAAAGGTGATCAGCCGCAAGCCATTAAAAAATTGGCACAAGGTGTCGTTGATGGAGAAAAATATCAGACTTTATTAGGAGTTACCGGTTCCGGTAAAACGTTTACGGTAGCCAACGTTATTCAGGAAGTACAAAGGCCCACTTTGGTTTTGGCACATAACAAAACGCTGGCGGCACAATTGTATTCGGAGTTCAAACAGTTTTTCCCTAATAATGCCGTTGAGTATTTTGTTTCTTACTACGACTATTATCAGCCGGAAGCTTTTATGCCCGTTACAGGCGTTTTCATAGAAAAAGATTTATCGATCAACGAAGAACTTGAAAAGATGCGTTTAAGCACCACTTCTTCCCTTCTTTCAGGACGTCGTGATGTTTTGGTTGTAGCCTCTGTTTCTTGTCTGTATGGTATCGGAAATCCGGTTGAGTTTAAGAAAAACGTAATCGAAATTACACGAGATCAGGTTATTTCGAGAACAAAATTATTACATAGTCTCGTACAGAGTTTATATGCGAGAACTGAAGCCGATTTTAATCCGGGAACTTTTAGAATTAAAGGTGACACGGTCGAAGTATATCCAAGTTATGCTGATGATGCATTCAGGATTCACTTTTTCGGGGACGAAATCGAAGAAATCGAATCTTTTGATGCCAAGACATCTCAGGTTATCGAAAAATTTAAAAGGCTTACCATTTATCCGGCCAATATGTTTGTGACTTCACCGGAAGTTTTACAGGGTGCAATCTGGGAAATTCAACAGGATTTGGTTAAACAGGTGGATTATTTTAAGGAAATAGGAAAACACCTTGAAGCCAAGCGTCTGGAAGAACGAACTAATTTTGATCTGGAAATGATTCGGGAATTAGGGTATTGCTCCGGAATTGAGAATTATTCGCGTTATCTTGACGGAAGACAAGCCGGCACAAGACCTTTCTGTTTGTTAGATTATTTTCCAAACGATTTTTTAATGGTGGTTGATGAAAGCCACGTAACGGTTTCTCAGGTTCATGCCATGTACGGTGGCGACAGAAGCCGTAAAGAAAATCTGGTTGAATACGGATTTAGGCTTCCTGCCGCGATGGATAACCGTCCGTTGAAGTTTGAGGAATTTGAAGCATTGCAAAATCAGGTCATTTATGTCTCTGCAACGCCTGCCGATTATGAATTACAAAAAACCGACGGTGTTTATGTTGAACAGATTATCCGTCCAACGGGATTATTGGATCCAACAATTGAAGTTCGCCCAAGTTTAAATCAGATTGATGATTTAATCGAAGAAATCCAGGTGCGTTGTGAACTGGACGAAAGAGTTTTAGTCACAACTCTGACCAAAAGAATGGCCGAAGAACTGGCAAAATACCTAACCAAAGTTAACGTTCGTTGTCGCTATATTCACTCTGAAGTAGATACTTTGGAGCGTATTGAAATCATGCAGGATTTAAGAAAAGGTATTTTTGATGTATTGATTGGGGTGAACCTGCTTCGTGAAGGTTTAGATTTACCGGAAGTTTCTTTAGTAGCTATTTTAGATGCAGACAAAGAAGGTTTCCTTCGTAACCACAGATCTCTGACGCAAACCATTGGTCGTGCGGCAAGAAACCTAAATGGTAAAGCAATCCTGTATGCAGATAAAATTACAGCCAGTATGCAGAAAACAATTGACGAGACAGAATACAGACGAACAAAACAGATTAATTTCAATACTGCTAACAATATTGTACCTCAGGCCTTAAACAAAAAAATCGAAAGCGCCTTTACCAAAAACCCATTAGTAGAATATGAATTAGGGCACACACTTCCAGCTGCTGCAGAACCGGAAACAGCCTACATGTCAAAAGCCGATTTGGAGAAAATGATTCGCGAAAAACGCAAATCGATGGAAAAAGCAGCAAAAGAACTGGACTTTTTACAAGCTGCTAAACTGCGTGATGATATTAAAAAACTACAGGAACAGCTTGCTTAAATTATTTTTAACAATTAAAAGGCTTTACAGGAATGTAAAGCTTTTTTTTTATCCAAAATATACATCTGTAAGAAAATCTATAACAAACAAAAAAAGTCTTATTGTATTATTTTTTAAGCTTTAAAAGGCTGATTTTAAAAGTTTCATTTTTGAATTTTAGGATAAGTGAAAAATTGAAAAATATTTTTCTCTAATTATTAACTAAATACCTTAAAAATGAAGAGAAAATTTAAAATTTTATTACGAGTCATGCTTATTTTTTTCAGTACTCTGATAGCAGTAAATTGTACTAATGAAGAATCCTCAAACCAGCAGAAACCTAATGCCGCGATTGACAAAGCCCAAAAATGGTTTAGGGATTATGAAGCAGACGGAGATAATCTAAAGGTATTCCAAAACTTAAATTATCAATGGACGAATGCCAAAGTAAAAAAAGCAAAAGACGGAATCGAATTTATTACAGTGCCCATTGACGGAGCAAAAAAAGAGGTAAACGAAAATTGGGAACAAAAACTTTTTATTTACAGACTTGGCACAGATTCATATAAAGTTCTTTTGTATGAGTTTTATCCTGAAAATCAAACCACTGTAGACCTAGATAATTTCAATGGTTATATCAGTGTATGGGATTTAAAGAAAGGTTTTGTTAGGTCTGCAAAATTTGCAAACAATATCATAGTAGAAAATGGTGTTGTAGAAGTGTTAAATGACAAGCAGCTAAAATTTAAAAGTTTCACTAATAAGCAGGACAAAAAAAATCTTGATGATGAGAATAGCAATGGCGATGGTGGTTCTCAACCTCCCATTCCGTTAAGAGAAGTAGTTATTGAGAATTCCTACAAGGATGATTCTTATGTTTATGTGTACTCTCCGAGAGGTACAGATACTTCGGGCTACAGTAGTATAGATTATACTTCTAATCCCTCCGGAGGAGGTAGCGGTGGCAGTGGTGCCAATAATACTCCCCAAACACCAATAAATCCTTGTGATAAAATTAAAACACTTACAGCCAATCCTAATTTTATTGCTAAATTAGAAGAACTTGGCAAAAAAACTAATTTAAAGATTGAAACAGGTTATTCACAAAGCAAAAATGGTCCTTTTACACCGCTAGTAGCTTTGACTAGTACTAACGGCGCTGATAGAATGCAATTAGTTCCTACATCTGATATGATTGGTTATGTACATTCGCATTTGGACAATTACGATTCTGGACAGGTAAACCCAGATGGTGATCCCTTGATTAGACAACCTATCAAAATGTTTTCACCTGCTGATATTGGAATTTTTTTGCAATTGGTAAAAAATGCACAAAACAATAATATCCCGATAGATAGCGTATATGGCGCAATGGTCTCTAGTGAAGGAACTTACCAATTAAGATTTACCGGAGATCCTAATCTGATTAATATGAATTTTAATTGGAATGCTGATAACTTGACAAAAGACTATATAACTTATATGAAACAGGGCAGTAAAGAAATTAATTTTTTAAATTTTCTAAATGATAAATGTTATATAAAAGGTGTTGAGTTATACAAGATTAATAAAGATAAAACAAGTACCAAAAAAACATTGGATGCAAATAAAAAAATAGCAAACACAAATTGTTAAAATATGAAAAAAATAGTAATAATATTAAGCTTGATGATAACATCACTATCGGTTAAAGCACAGCAAATTATACCTGTAGAAAAAATGATAGAATATAGAGATTCTGATACTCAAATTCCTGACGGAGCTTACCTCAAAGATATAAATGGCTTACTTGATAAATATCTTGGGACATGGAAGGGAATCTATGAAAACAAAAACTATACATTTATTATAACAAAAGTTAAGCATAAACTTATAAATATTTCAGCTGATGAACTGTTTATTCGTTATCTAATAACTACAACAACAGGTTCGATTCTTGAAGATACAAGAAATTTACCTGATACAAATCCTTTAGTAATAGAAGGTGATTATATCAGTAAATCTAAAGGATATTACACATTAAATTATTTTGGAAAAAATACAACATGTGGTCAATCCGGAGTTGTTTTTATCTCGACTACTAAAGACAATAAACAAATGAAACTGTTTTTATCTCCTGATCAGGACTTTCTTGATAGTAAGTGTTCTAAAGTTGCAGATCAAATATTGCCTACTACATCAATGTACTTAACCAAACAATAACATTCTACGAGACCTAAACTCATATTTTAAGAGTTTAGGTTGGAATTACTAAAATTAGTTAAGCATTAGTTTTATTTAAAAATCCTCAAGGATAAAAATTCTTGAGGATTAAAATACAAAATCATGAAAACAATTAGAATGATAATAAGTTTAATTCTTGTTTGCTTATCGTGCGAAGCACAACAAATTATTCCTGTAGAAAAAATGATAGAATATAGAGATTCGGATACTCAAATTCCTGACGGAGCTTACCTTAAAGATATAAATGGCCTACTTGATAAATATCTTGGGACATGGAAAGGAACCTATGAAAACAAAAACTATACATTTATTATAACAAAAGTTAAGCATAAACTTATAAACATTTCATCTGACGAACTGTTTATTCGTTATTTAATAACTACAACAACAGGTTCGATTCTTGAAGATACAAGAAATTTACCTGATACAAATCCTTTAGTTATTGAAGGTGATTATATTAGTAATAATAAAGCATATTATGTTTTAAATTATTTTGGTAAAAATACGAAGTGTGGCCAATCCGGAGAGGTTTTCATTTCAACTTTAGCATCAAAAAGTAATAAACAAATGAAATTATTTCTAGCACCATATCAGGATATAATAGATAGAAATGTGTGTCCTGTCTTAGCACAACAAATATTACCTACAAAATCGATGTATTTAACCAAACAATAATATTCTGACAGACATTAAATTAAACATTTTAAAGGAGTTTAGGCTGAAAATTATCAGGATTGCCTAAATTGAAAATAAGCCGAATTGATTTTTATAAAAATACTTTATGTCAACAAAATAAATCCTCAAGAATTAAAAAACTTGGGGATTTTTTTCTAGTTATGCTGTTCCTGAAAAATCTGTAATAAAAGTTTAGGATCAATAATCGCATTTGGTGCTTTTTTCATTAAATCCAGAATTCTTTTTGTTGCGTTTGGATTCAGGCCCATTTCAATCGCGATTTGCTGAATGGCTTTTGTTTCTTTTTCATGCAAAATACCATCGCAGTGCATAATTAAGGCCAACCTGTAAAATTGGTGAATGCGCTGAAATTCTGATCTTACAACCAAAGGTTTAATTTCCTGATGAAACAAATCATTAAATTCGGTACGACCTATATTTAATTCCTGTGCGACAAGCCATAGAAATTCAAGCTCCCTTTTATGAAGATTCCCATCAATTGTAGAAAAAGCGATCATTTCTAAAAGTAAACTTTTCTTTTCTATTTGTGTATTCATCAAATTTGTATTTTTAGCTAAAATATTATTTTTAAGTATAAACACAAAACTAATGATTCGAGGCTTTATCATTTTTATATTCTTTTGGATAATTTCCGTGAATGCGCAAAGCACGGCTTCAAAAAACGTATCGAGTTTTACCATCGATGCACCTCAGCTCAAAACCACCAAAAAAATCTGGGTTTATCTTCCTGAAAATTATACAACAGCTCTAAAAAAGAAATTTAGTGTAATCTATATGCATGATGCGCAAAATCTGTTTGACGCTAAAACTGCTTTTGCAGGTGAATGGAATGTCGATGAAAAACTGGACAGCCTGAGAGCGCAGGTAATTGTGGTCGGAATTGAACATGGAAATGACAAAAGAATAGAAGAACTAACACCCTATAAAAACGAAAAATATGGTGGCGGGAATGCCGATAATTATGTTGATTTTATTGTAAAAACATTAAAACCTTATATCGATAAAAACTACAGAACCAAACCAAAACCAAAAAACACTACCATTATGGGAAGTTCACTTGGAGGCTTGGTCTCTTTTTACGCTGCCGTAAAATATCCGGAAGTTTTTGGCAAAGCCGGAGTTTTTTCACCATCATTCTGGTTTTCGAGAGAAATTTTTGCTTTCGCAGAAAAAGCGCCAAAAATCAAAACAAAGATTTATTTTTTATGTGGAGATAATGAAGATGAAGACATGGTAAAAGACATGACCAAAATGGAACGTTTACTAGACACCAAACGCTGTTACTGCCTTCATCTTACCAAATCAAAAATTGTAAAAGGCGGTCAGCATAATGAAAAACTGTGGCGCGATGGCTTTGCAAAAGCAGTCGCATGGCTTGGTTATTAAAATAATTTTAAAATATGAAATTAATAGTAAGGTGTTACGATCTTAAACTGAAACACACTTTTAGGATTTCAAGAAAATCAATTGATTTTCAGCCCTCGCTTATTGTTGAATTACAAGACAATGGTGTTTCCGGTTTTGGAGAAGCAACTTCAAATCCTTATTATAATATTACGATTGATATCATACAAAATGATATTGAACTGATTCGCGGTATTGTTGAAAATGCTTCTGATGAAACCCCGGAGGAATTCTGGCTCAGAATAAGTCCTTTTTTACAAAACAACCCTTTTGCCTTATGCGCATTGGATAATGCCTATAATGACTTGTATGCACGCAAAAAAGGCAAGAAATTATATGAGTTATGGGAATATACGACCGATACTAATCCTCTGACAAATTATACTATTGGTATAGATACCATAGAAAACATGATTGCCAAAATGGAGGAACTCCCCTGGCCTATTTATAAAATTAAACTTGGTACATCCGATGATATTGCTATTGTATCAGAACTCAGAAAACACAGTGATGCTATTTTTAGGGTTGATGCCAATTGCGCCTGGACAGTAGATGAAACTTTATCTAATGCCATTATTTTAAAAGATTTGGGCGTTGAATTTATAGAACAACCCCTAAAAGCCAGTGACTGGGAAGGACAAAAAAAAGTTTTTAAAAATTCGGTTTTGCCCGTTATAGCCGATGAAAGTTGTATTACAGAAAGTGATGTTGCTAAATGTCATGGACATTTTCATGGCGTAAACATTAAACTAATGAAATGCGGCGGCATAACACCCGGCCGCAGGATGATTGCCGAAGCTAAAGAACTCGGTTTAAAAACTATGGTAGGATGCATGACAGAATCTACGGTTGGAATTTCGGCAATTGCCCATCTGCTGCCGGAATTAGACTATGTTGACATGGATGGTGCATTGTTGCTGGCCGAAGATATTGCAAGCGGTGTAACGATTAGAAACGGGAAAACTTTTTATTCTGACAGGACCGGAACAGGAGTAATTTTGTTCGAATAATTCCTCTTAAAATAATGTACCTTTGTAAAAAATAAAACGATGACAAATAACGATATCTTAAAAAAACTTCGCGTGGCTTTAATGCTCCGTGATGACCAAATAGTTGAAATTTTAGAATTGGTTGATTTTAGAATTACTAAATCAGAATTAGGTGCCTTTTTCAGAGCTGAAGATCACCCTAATTATATGGAATGCGGCGATCAGGTTTTGCGTAATTTCCTGAACGGATTGGTTATTCATTTAAGAGGAACAAAAGAAAATCCGAAAAATCCAACGGATGTTTTAGCCAAACATAAAGCAGAGATTCCGAAGAAAGAAACTTCTAAAGAAAGACCTGAATTTAAAGCTAGTCCAAAAGATGCTGAAAGAGCGAGAGGCGATAAAGCGCCATCTAAAACTGGTTCAGCAGCTGGAAAACCTAAGAAGAAAGCATTCCCAAAAGGAAATGGAAAATCATCTGTTGTAGAAAAAGTAGTTTTCAAAAACGGTAAAAATAAAAAGTAATCAGATCTGTTGTTACGATATAAAACTTTGTAAAATCCATTCTCAAAACGAATGGATTTTTTTTTATATTTTTAATCAAAATTAAACCTACACAAACTATCATGAAACAATTACTTTTCATCATTCTTTTCTTTTTATCATTAAATGCAAAAAAAGCCAAACCTCCATTCAGGGTCAAATTATTGGAAACTGGAAAGTAGAAAAAGTAATAGTACCATCTAATAGTAAAGAAATGAAAGAACTCTCTCAAACTTTTACAAATTCAATATTTTCATTCCAAAAAAATCAAGATTTTAATTTCATTCCAAAACAAAAAACTCAGCTTACTTCTATGTTTGCACAGATGTTGCAAAATCAAAAATGGATTTTCGACGAGAAAAGAAAATTAATTAGAATTGGCACAACTAAAGATCGTTATTCAATAATGGGAATAACTCCAAAAATTGAAAAAAATAATGCATATTTTAAACTTGAGGAAGTAGAAATAAGTCTCGAATTAATAAAAGTCTAAAACACAAAAAAAACCCTCCGAAGTATCGGAGGGATTTTATATATAATGATATTTCTTATTTAATTAAGAAAGAGCAGCTTTAACCTGGTCAGCAGCTTCCTGGAATTGAACAGCTGATAAAATTGGCATACCAGAGTTGTCAATTAATTCTTTTGCAATTTCAGCATTTGTTCCTTGCAAACGAACGATGATTGGCACATTAATAGCGTCTCCCATGTTTTTGTAAGCATCAACAACACCTTGAGCAACACGGTCACAACGAACGATTCCTCCGAAGATGTTAATTAAGATAGCTTTTACGTTTGGATCTTTCAGAATAATACGGAAAGCAGTTTCAACACGTTTAGCATCAGCAGTTCCACCAACGTCTAGGAAGTTAGCAGGCTCAAAACCAGCGTATTTAATTAAGTCCATAGTTGCCATTGCAAGACCAGCTCCGTTTACCATACATCCTACAGTACCGTCAAGGTCAACATAGTTCAACCCTACTTCTTTAGCTTCAACTTCGATTGGGTTCTCCTCACGGATATCTCTCATTTCAGCATATTTTGGTTGTCTGTATAAAGCATTATCATCGATATTTACTTTAGCATCAACAGCCATAATTTTATTGTCAGATGTTTTCAAAACCGGGTTGATTTCAAACATAGAAGCATCAGAACCAATGTAAGCATTGTAAAGTGCATCGATGAATTTCACCATTTCTTTGAAAGCATTTCCTGAAAGACCTAAATTAAAGGCAATTCTTCTAGCCTGGAAACCTTGTAAACCTACAGAAGGATCAACTTCTTCAGTAAAGATTAAGTGTGGTGTATGCTCAGCAACTTCTTCAATATCCATTCCACCTTCGGTAGAATACATAATCATGTTGCGTCCTGTAGCTCTATTTAATAAAACAGAAACATAAAATTCAGAAGTTTCACTTTCACCAGGATAGTAAACATCTTCAGCTACTAAAACCTTGTTTACTTTTTTACCCTCAGCAGAAGTTTGAGGTGTAATCAACTGCATTCCGATAATTTGTCCTGCAATTTCTTCAACCTGTTGTAAGTTTTTAGCAAGTTTAACTCCACCACCTTTTCCACGACCACCTGCGTGAATTTGTGCTTTAATTACATGCCATCCTGTTCCGGTTTCGGCAGTTAATTGTTTTGCAGCAGCAACAGCTTCAACCGCATTGTTAGCTACAATTCCGCGTTGAATGCGTACTCCGTAACTCGCTAGAATTTCTTTTCCTTGATATTCGTGTATGTTCATAATATAGAATTTGTCTGGTTCTGAATTTATTTCAGAATAAAAGTGCGACAAAAATAGCAAAATTCAACTTAAAAGTAAAATCTTTTTCAATTAAAAAATCCCTCATATTTATATTAAGGAGTTATTCTTTTTCAAGGAAAAGTAATCGTTAAACTATTGTGCGGAAATTGTTAACTAAAAATCACTATATCGTTTGATATTTAACAAAAATATCAATGGTTTCAATAGCTAAGCGCCAATTTTTCCTAATATTATTTAAAACATATTGTGATTTTATCATTTCACAATGCTTTAAATAAAATTATTATCATTTAAGAACCCTTTTTCTAATATTACTATAAAAATGTAAGCCAAATGACATTTTCAATACATTATGTTTAACGAAATCTTTATTTTTGTAGAAAAAATATCAAGAATGAGAGTTAAAGAACAAGGGCTTTATTTGCCTGAATTTGAACACGACAATTGTGGTGCAGGATTTATTTGTAATTTGAATGGTATTAAATCTAACGACATCATTCACAAAGCATTGGATATCTTAATTAAACTGGAACACCGTGGTGCCGTTAGTTCTGATGGAAGAACTGGCGACGGGGCCGGAATTTTATTTGACATCCCACATGATTTTTTTAAGAAAGTATGTGACTTTGAAATCCCTGAAACGCGTGAGTATGCAGTAGGAATGGTTTTTTTACCAAAAAGCAAAAACCAGGTTTCTTTTTGTATTAATGCATTTGAAGCAACTATCAAAGATCAGAACTTAAAAGTTTTGGGTTGGAGAGATGTGCCTGTTGACGTTGAAAATTTAGGGCAAATCGCCGCAGAAAAAGAACCAACAGTTAAACAAGTTTTCGTTTCTAAAAACGGTCAGGATTTAACTGAACAAGAATTTAATGCAAAACTTTTTGCAGCTAGAAAAATTGCTGAACATGCCATAAGAGGATCAAAAACTTCTGAAAGCCACATGTTTTATTTTACTAGTTTATCGACAACTACTATTATATATAAAGGTCTGTTGATGCCGGAAGACATCAGCCGATATTATATTGATTTGAAAGATCCGGACCTGGTGACGCGTTTAGCGCTTGTACACCAGCGTTTCTCTACCAATACATTCCCATCATGGGATTTGGCTCAGCCGTTTAGATACATGTGTCACAACGGTGAGATCAACACACTTCGTGGAAACGTAAGCCGCATGCGTGCTCGTGAAGAGCTTATGCAGAGCAAAGTTTTTGGCGATGATATCAAAAAATTATTCCCAATTATCTTAGAAGGAAAATCAGATTCTGCTTCTATGGATATGGTAGTAGAACTTTTATTAATGACCGGTCGTTCGCTTCCTGAGGCAATGATGATGGTGGTTCCTGAAGCCTGGGAAAAACACCAGACCATGTCTCCTGAGAAAAAAGCATTCTATGAGTTTAACGCTTGTATTATGGAACCTTGGGATGGCCCTGCTTCTATTCCGTTTACAGATGGAAACGTAATTGGTGCTTTACTTGACAGAAACGGATTGCGTCCTTCCCGTTACACATTAACAAAAAGTGGTTTCGTAATCATGTCATCAGAAATTGGTGTATTGGATATCGATCCCGAAGACGTAATTCAGCACGGTCGTTTAGAACCTGGAAAAATGTTCCTGGTTGACATGAACGAAGGTCGTATTATTGAAGATGAAGAGGTTAAAAAATCAATTGTAACGAAACGTCCTTATAAAGAATGGTTAGATGCTAACCTATTGCCTTTATCTAACATTCCGTACACCAATAATCCAACTCCGGTTGAGAAACTGGATTTCTTAACAAGACAAAAATTATTTGGCTATACAATTGAAGATTTAAAAACAATCATCAACCCGATGGGTGGTCAGGGAGCTGAAGCAATCAGTTCTATGGGTAACGATACGCCTTTGGCAGTGTTATCAGACCAGCCACAATTGCTGTACAACTACTTCAAACAATTATTTGCTCAGGTAACCAACCCACCTTTGGATGGTATTCGTGAAGAAATCATTACTGATATCAGTTTAGCAATTGGAGGAGATTTCAATATTTTTGAAATTGAATCTAAACAATGTAAAAAATTAAAAATCCAGAATCCGGTTATCTCTAACGAGGATTTGGACAAAATCAGAAATATCGATCACGCAGATTTCAAATCGGCTACTATTTCTACTTTATACAAAATAGAAAAAGGAGTTAACGGTTTGGAAAGAGCTCTTGAAAAATGTGTTCAGGCTACTTTCAAAGCGGTTAATGAAGGATGTAACATCATTATTTTATCAGACAGAGGCGTAAGCGAAGAATTAGCTCCAATTCCAATGTTATTGGCTTGTTCTTATATTCACCACTCTTTGAACATTTTACAGGTTCGTTCTAAATTCGGGATCATAATCGAATCTGCTGAACCTCGTGAACCGCATCATTTTGCTTTATTGTTCGGATACGGTGCAAGTGCAATCAATCCTTATATGGTAAATGAAATTATTTACGATCAGGTAGCTCAGGGTTTCATTACCGGAGTAAAAGCAGATTATGCCGTTGTAAACTACAACAAAGCGATTGCAAAAGGAATCGTTAAAATCATGAACAAAATTGGTATCTCTACATTACATTCATACAGAGCTGCACAGATTTTCGAGATTTTAGGTCTAAACAAAACTTTTACTTCTAAATATTTCCCTTACACACCATCAAGAATTGAAGGTATTGGTTTAATGGAAGTAGAAAAAGAAGTTAAAAAACGTTTCCAAAAAGCTTTCCCAAATTCAAAAATTGCAAACTTGCTTTCTCTTGAAATTGGAGGTATTTACAGATGGAGACGTGGTGGCGAAAAACACATGTTTAACCCAACTACTATTTCTAAATTACAACAGGCAGTTCGTTTAAACAGTCCTGAAAGTTATAAAGAATACTCCAATGCCGTTAATGAGCAAAGCTCAAACTTAATGACTATTAGAGGTTTATTTGAATTCAATAATTTGGATCCAATTTCTATTGACGAAGTAGAACCATGGACAGAAATTGTGAAGAAATTCAAAACGGGTGCGATGTCTTACGGATCTATCAGTAGAGAAGCACACGAGAATTTAGCCATTGCAATGAACAGAATTGGCGGAAAAAGTAATTCCGGAGAAGGTGGAGAAGATCCAAAACGTTTCCAGAAAGAAATTAACGGAGATTCAAGAAACAGTGCGATCAAACAAGTGGCGTCGGGACGTTTTGGCGTATCGATCAACTATTTGACAAACGCTAAAGAAATCCAGATTAAAATGGCTCAGGGAGCAAAACCTGGTGAAGGTGGACAGTTACCCGGAGAAAAAGTAGTGCCCTGGATTGCTGAAACTAGAAACTCTACGCCTTATGTAGGTTTGATTTCGCCTCCTCCTCACCACGATATTTACTCAATTGAGGATTTATCTCAGTTGATTTACGATTTGAAAAATGCAAACCGTGAAGCACGTGTAAACGTAAAATTAGTTTCTGAAGTTGGAGTTGGAACCATCGCTGCCGGTGTTGCCAAAGCAAAAGCGGACGTTATCTTAATTTCAGGTTATGACGGAGGAACGGGAGCTGCACCATTAACATCATTGCAACATACAGGTATTCCGTGGGAACTTGGTTTAGCTGAAGCGCAACAAACTTTAATCTTAAATGATTTAAGAAGTCGTGTAGTTCTTGAATGTGACGGACAGTTAAAAACAGGCCGTGACGTGGCTATCGCAGCTTTATTAGGAGCTGAAGAATTTGGTTTTGCAACAGCACCGCTTGTAGCTTCCGGATGTATCATGATGAGAGCCTGTCACTTAAATACTTGTCCGGTTGGTATTGCCACTCAGGATCCTGAATTGAGAAAAAATTTCAAAGGAACTCCGGAGCACGTAATCAACTTCATGTATTTTATTGCTGAAGAGCTAAGAGAAATCATGGCTCAGTTAGGTTTCAGAACCTTAAAAGAAATGGTGGGTCAGTCACAAAAATTAAATGTGAATAAAGCGATCAAACATTATAAAGCAAATGGTTTAGATTTATCACCAATTCTATACAAACCGGAAAAAGCTAAAACACAGCCAAATCACAATACAACACAACAAGATCACCAACTTGAAAACGTATTAGATTTTGATATTATCAAAGAAGCGATTCCGTCTATCTATAGAAAAGAGAAAACAAGAGTAACATTTAAAATTAAAAATACAGACCGTTCTGTAGGTGCTATTTTGAGTAATGAAATCTCAAAAATTTATGGCGCACAAGGATTACCTGATGACACTATTTTAGTTGATTTTGAAGGTTCTGCCGGACAAAGTTTTGGAGCTTTTGCAACAAACGGATTGTCGTTTAAAATTCACGGAAACTGTAATGATTATTTAGGAAAAGGTCTTTCCGGAGGAAAATTAATTGTAAAAGTACCTCCTACTGCAACCTTCAAACCTGAAGACAATATCATTATCGGAAACGTTGCCCTTTACGGAGCTATTACCGGAGAGGCTTATATTAATGGAATGGCCGGAGAGCGTTTCTGTGTAAGAAATTCCGGAGCAACAGCAGTTGTAGAAGGAATTGGAGATCACGGATGCGAGTACATGACCGGTGGTACAGTGGTAGTTTTAGGAAAAACAGGAAGAAACTTCGCAGCGGGTATGAGCGGCGGTGTAGCTTATGTTTACGATCCGAACAAGAAATTCGACTCAACAGTTTGTAACATGGAAATGGTTGCATTCGATCCGTTGGAAGAAGAAGACGTTACAAAACTAAGACGATTGATTAAAAATCATTCATTGTACACCAGCAGTCCATTAGCAAAAAGAATTTTAGCAGACTGGGAAAATCAACAACAGCACTTCGTAAAAGTAATGCCAACTGATTACAAGAAAGCATTAAAACGAATTGCAGAAGAGAAAAAAATAGAAGAATTAATAGCGGGATAAAAATCAATTTCAAAAAATAAAATTCCAAATTCCAATGGCAATATCAATGCCTGGTAGTAATAAAAAATTGGAATTTGGAATTTAAAGAAATTGGAATTTAATTTAAAATGTCATGGGTAAAATAGGCGGATTTAAAGAATATAACAGAGCTGACGAAAGTAATCTGGCAGTTGCAGAACGTGTTGCCAACTACAACGAGTTTACTATTCCGTTAGAAAAAGATAAAATAAAAGAACAAGGTTCAAGATGTATGGATTGTGGTATTCCTTTTTGCCACAGTAGTTGTCCGTTAGGAAATTTAATTCCTGACTTCAACGACATGGTACATCAGGAAGAATGGCAGGGTGCGTTAGAGATTTTACAATCTACTAACAACTTCCCTGAATTCACAGGCCGCTTATGCCCTGCTCCATGTGAGAAATCATGTGTATTAGGAATCATCAAAGATCCTGTAGCAATCGAAAACATCGAGAAAAACATTGTTGAAAGAGGTTTTGCAGAAGGATGGATCAAACCACAGGCACCAAAAACAAGAACCGGAAAAACGATTGCCGTTATTGGTTCAGGACCTGCAGGATTGGCAGCTGCTCAGCAATTAAACAGAGCCGGACACACGGTTACTGTTTTTGAAAGAGACAACGCAATTGGAGGTTTATTACGTTACGGAATCCCAAATTTCAAATTAGAAAAACAAATCATCGACCGTCGTGTAGCCATTCTGGAAGCAGAAGGAATCACTTTCAAAACCAATGTAAATGTTGGTGTAAACTTTAGCGTAGCAGAATTAAATGCATTTGATTCTATCGTTTTATGCGGAGGAGCAACAGAAAGAAGAAGCTTGCCAACTAAAGGAATCGAAAGCAAAGGCGTTGTCCAGGCGATGGATTTCTTAACACAACAAACTAAAGTTTTATTTGGAGAATCAATTCCGGATCAAATTAAAGCAACTGGTAAAGATGTAATCGTTATTGGTGGTGGAGATACAGGTTCAGATTGTATCGGAACTTCAAACAGACACGGAGCAAAATCAGTAACCAACTTTGAGATTTTACCAAAACCTCCGGTTGGAAGAAGCGAGTCAACTCCATGGCCTTTCTGGCCGTTGCAGTTAAAAACATCTTCTTCACATGAAGAAGGTTGCGACAGAAACTGGTTGATCAATACTAAAGAATTCATTTCTAACGATAAAGGCGAATTAACCGGATTAAAAACGGTTGAAGTACAATGGAAAATGACTCCTGGTCAGCGTCCTGAATTAATCGAAAAAGAAGGTTCTGAGAAAATCTGGCCTTGCGATTTAGCTTTATTGGCTCTTGGATTTACAGGTCCGGAGAAAACATTAAGCGAGCAGTTAGGAATCGAAACTGATATGAGAAGCAATTACAAAGCTAAAAACTATCAGACAAATGTTCCTCACATTTTCACCGCAGGTGATATGCGAAGAGGACAATCATTAATCGTGTGGGCTATTTCAGAAGGTCGCGAAGCAGCAAGAGAAGTAGATTTATTTCTTATGGGATCTACCAACCTGCCTACTAAAGGAAAAGGAGATCTTCCTAGCCTATAAAAACCGAATAAAAATACAACACATACTACTAACAAACCCTTGAATTACTATTCAGGGGTTTTGTTTTTTTTGCCACAGATTTGCTTCGTCTGTTCGCTATCGCTCGAGTCATAGATTAGCACAGATTATTATTTTACGACAAATTGCACAAATTTTCGCAAATTTTTATTCTTCGAGCGATTTCTATTTCAAATATAGCCCGTGGTTTCAACCACGGGGACACAATAATATTATTACGCCCAATTCATAACGTTTTCCGTGGTTGAAGCCACGGGCTATGTTTTG
>NZ_QETH01000057.1 GCF_003105115.1 Flavobacterium sp. HTF
TAAAGGAAAGAAAATTAAAAACGAAAAAGCCTGCATTACAAACTGTTTGAGGTTCAGATACTAAAAACAATAAACAAAGTGAAGATTCTAAAATTTTATTAGTACCGAAATCTTTTTTTATTATTTTTGAGCAGCCTATAATATCTAACAATAAACAAATACCACTATGAAAAAAACCTTTTTTTTACTCTTAAGTCTTTGTGCATCAGCCCTAACTTATGTTTCCTGCGGAAGCGACGGAGATGATATTGTAAATCAGGCAGACACATCTGCCATAAGTGCTTCTGTAGTTATTGATGCTGTAAATGAAATTGATGTTCATACAGGATTACAGGTTATTGCAGACAACTCAACAGCAAAACCATCTGAAACCGGACCAACGGCCTGCGCTACGACTACAGTCGAAAAAACTACTGAAGAAGATTATCCAAAAGTATTTACGGTAGATTACGGAACCGGATGTACGATCAATCAAATTACGAGAAAGGGTAAATTAAAAATTACACTTACGGGGCCAGTATTTAACACAGGCAGTAAAATGACAATTGAAAGAATAGATTATTCTCTTAACGGAATGAAACTGGAAGGAACTATTGAGTATGTAAATACTACAACCGAACAAACTGTACCAAAATGGAACAGAAAAGTTACCAACGGAAAACTTACTGATTTACTGGGAAGAGTATATACAAATTCAGGAAACTATACCACAAAGCAAACCGAGGGGGTTGCAACATTAACACTTAGTGACAATGTTTACGAAATCACTGACGGAACGCATACGGTAACCTCAGACAATGGAGGTGTATTAACGCTGACTGTTCAGGAATCTTTAATAAAAAAGTATTCTTGTGATTTTATTTCTAAAGGAAAATTAAAAGTTCAGGGAGGTTATTTAAACGGAGTTATTGACTACGGAAATAATGACTGTGATCGTAAATTTACCTATACTCACGAAGATGGAGCTATATATGATTTGCTAATGTAACTAATTCATTTATAAAAAAATAAAGCAATCCCAATTTAGAAATAGATTGGGATTTTATTTTTGACAAAAATTAAACTATCATTTCTCAACATTCAAACTATTTTCTTTATTTTGCAGCAAAATCTAAAAACCAATGAAAAAATCAATTATTGCCTTTGCTGTTCTTGCTCTGTTAGCATCATGCAGCAAAAAAGAATCTACTGACAGTTTACATCTTACCGGAAATATAAAAGGGTTAAAAAACGGAACTTTATATATCCAGAGAGTTGTAGACACTACTCTTGTTGCGATTGACTCTGTTAAAATCGATGGTAACTCTGCTTTTGAAAGAGACATAAAATTAGAATCTCCGGAAATGCTTTACTTATTCCTGGACAGAGGAGTAACGAATTCTTTAGACAATAATATTTTATTTTTTGCTGAACCAGGAAACGTAAACATCGAAACTAATCTGGACAACTTTATTTACGGTGCTAAAATTACCGGATCTAAAAACCAGGAATTATATGAAGAATATAAAAAAATAAATTCACGTTTTAATGATGAAAACCTTTCAATGGTTGAATCAAAATTTAATGCCATAAAAAGACAGGATCAAAAAGCGATTGACAGCATAGACGCAAAACAGCAGTCTAATATCAAAAGAAAATACCTGTACGCTACTAACTTTGCCATTAACCATAAAGACTACGAAATATCGCCTTATATTGCTTTAGCCGAGATTTATGACATCAATATCAAATTTTTGGATACTATTCAAAAATCAATGACTCCAAAAGTAGCTAAATCACTTTACGGAAAGAAGCTGACAAAATATGTTAGTGAAATCAAAAAAGAAGAACAGAAAGCTCCTGCAGCAGCAGAATAATAAAAAAAACGTCCTGAGTTCAGGGCGTTTTTTTTATGCTATGGTGAAAATCTCAAATCTCAAATCTCAAATCTCAAATTCCAAATTCCAAATTCCAAATTAAAACTTTTATTCATCTTCATAAAGATGTGTATTCAATCTTGTCATTTCGACATAAGGAGAAATCGCATTAGCGGCTCCGCATGGACTGACGGTTTTCACCGAGGAGTTTTTGTCATTTCTCCTTACATTTAAATACAACACTTTGCATCTATTGATAGTAGATACAAATGTGATTATCTGCGTAAACTGGAATTCTAAAATTTGAAATTTATCCCTTTTGAGATTTAAAATTCGGGCAAAAAAAAACCACCACATTTCTGTGATGGTTTTTGAGCCGGCGGAGGGACTCGAACCCACGACCTGCTGATTACAAATCAGCTGCTCTAGCCAACTGAGCTACGCTGGCGGCGTATTACGGGCGCAAAGATAAAGTGGTTTTTCGTATTTTCCAAAATAAATTTGCAATATATTTTAAATAAAAAACCACCACAAAAGTGATGGTTTTTTTTGAGCCGGCGGAGGGACTCGAACCCACGACCTGCTGATTACAAATCAGCTGCTCTAGCCAACTGAGCTACGCTGGCGACTCATTACGGGTGCAAAGATAAGCCTGTTTTTTGTTTTTCCAAAAAAAAAACAAACTTTTTACACTTTTTTTTGACTACAATTCGTTGATTTTAGTAATCAATTGATTTGCAGTTTCTTCCAATTCAACATTTATTTGTTTGAAATGTGCTTTTTTATTTTCAACGTTCTTTGCATTCACTTTTGTGATCAAAGTATCGAAAGCAGCGATAGCTTCATCGATCAAAGCATTCGTTTCCGGAGTAGGATTTCCTGATGTAGACATTTCAAATAAGTAAATTGCCTCAATAATATCTCCTAACACGAAGTTGATGTCTTTCTTTAAATTCTTAACGTTTGCCATTTTTATTTTTATTTTAATTTGCGACTGCAAAAATACACATATTCTTTCTATTATGTGCTATGAAATGTAAATTTCTAAAATTGAAGCTTTTCCGCTCAAAATAAATGCATTTATCTCAGCCGGGACCAAAACAGTATCTCCTTTTTTATACGTCTGTTTAAAGCCATTATATTCAATTTCAAAACTTCCTTCAATACACATATAAACTGTAAAAGTTTCTCCTGATTTAGAAACATCTACTTTATTTTCTAACGGAATAAAATTAGTTGTAAAATAAGGACAGTCTACAACAACGTTTGATTCATTAGTTTTGGTCTCATATTTTTTCTGAGTATCAACTTTATTGTAATTTATAGCATCAAGTGCTAAATCTACGTGCAGTTCTCTGGCATTTCCCTGAGCATCTTTACGGTCAAAGTCGTACAAACGATAGGTAATATCAGAAGTCTGCTGAATTTCGGCAACTACTAATCCTGCTCCGATAGCATGAACCGTTCCTGTTTCTAAAAAGAAAACGTCTCCGGGTTTAGCTTTTACAGTATCAAGAATAGAAACCAGACTTTTATCATTAAGGTGTTTTAAATATTCTTCTTTACTTGAATTTTCTTTAAAACCAACAATAATTCTCGCGTCTGCATCGGCCTGTGTTACATACCACATTTCGGTTTTACCAAAAGAATTATGACGTTCTTTTGCCAATTTATCGTTTGGATGAACCTGAATAGAAAGATCTTCCCTGGCGTCTAAATATTTAAAAAGCAACGGAAATTGTTTTCCAAAACGCTCGTAAACTCTTGTTCCTAAAATTTCATTTGGCGTTTCCTCAATAAGTTCCATCAGGGATTTTCCTTTCAGGTTTCCGTTTGCAACAACACTAACATCACCTTCTACTGTAGACAATTCCCAACTTTCGCCGGTAATTTTAGACGTAATAGGTTTATTTAATATTGTTTTAAGTTTTTCTCCTCCCCAAATTCTTTCTTTCAGGATAGGCTCAAATTGTAATGGGTATAATTCTGGTTTCATTATTTTAATTTTAAGGCTAATATTCTATGATTAATTAAACAATTTTATAATACTAATTCTTTTATTATTTCAAGGGCTTTCGGAATATGCTTCGATGCATTCATACTATCAAAAATATAAATCACAACGCCATTTTTGTCTATAATATAAGTTACTCTGCCCGGAATAAGACCAAACAGATTATTTCGGACACCAAACAGATGCCTCATTTTTTTATCCTTATCCGAAAGTAAAATAAACGGCAGTTTGTATTTGTTGGCAAACTTGTGATGTGATTTTACACTATCACTGCTTATACCGATTACTTCCGCTCCTAAATCTTTAAAATCTTCATATTGATCCCTAAAACTGCACGCTTCTGTAGTGCAGCCCGGGGTATTGTCTTTCGGATAAAAATAAATCACGAGTGGCTTACGTCCCAAAACACTCTGGCTTTCAAAAACTTCTCCGTGACTATCCTTTGCAGTAAAATTCGGAACTATATCTCCTATTTTTAATGACATTTTTTATTCTCCTTTATAAGTTACAAAATTGCGGTCCGTTTCATTCAAAACAATTTCTATATCAAAATCGGTGTGAATTCTTTTTCTAATTTTATTCCATATCACAACGGCAATATTTTCTGCAGTTGGATTCAAATCCTGAAATTCGGGAACGTCCAGATTCAGATTTTTGTGATCAAACGGAACCTCTACTTCCTGAAGTATGATGTCCGCCAATACTTTCACATCTATTACAAAACCGGTTTCCGGGTCAATTTTTCCTGTAACACTAACTGTTAAACCATAATTATGACCATGAAAATTGGGATTATTACATTTTCCAAAAACTAAATCATTCTTTTCTGATGTCCAATCCTTCCTGTACAATCGATGTGCAGCATTAAAATGTGCTTTTCTTGATATGGTTACTCTCATTTCGGTCTTTGGTTAGGTATCGTTAAATTTTGTGATCTTCTAAATAATGATAAAATTCATCAAAAATTATTTTGAACCACACAGTATAAATTTCGGGCTGTTTTTCAATATCCTCTTTTACATCCTCTATTTTCATCCATTTCCATGCTTCTACCTCTTCCGTATTAATGGCTGGTGCAGCATTATAATACCCAATCATAACGTGATCAAGCTCATGTTCTGTCAGGCCATTATCAAAAGGAGCTTTATATATAAAATGAAATAATTCTTTCAGTTCCGTTTTAAAACCCATTTCTTCAAACAATCTCCTGCTTCCTGCTTCAATATTCGTCTCGCCTTCGCGTTGATGACTACAACATGTATTTGTCCAGAGTAAAGGTGAGTGATATTTTTGATGTGCACGCTGCTGCAGCATTATTTCATTTTTGTTATTTAAAATAAAAACTGAAAAAGCACGATGCAAAAGCGCTTTTTCGTGTGCTTCTAACTTTGGCATTAAGCCAATTTGCTCATCATTTTGATTGACTAATATTACGTTTTCTTCTATCATTAGGGCATTTTGTACAACAAAAATACGAAAAAAGAAATGGCTTGAAAATCTCAAAAAAGATTGTGAAAAGTTTAACGAGAGAATGCCTTTATAACAAACTAATTAACAGTCAATTGAAAATATTTAATTTGTAAAAATCCTTTAAAAATAAGCCTTAAAAACTAATTGTAAGTCTTTTTCGTAAATAATAAAAAGTTAAATCATACTTAAAAAAATCTCAATTGTAAAACAGACGGTATTTTGAACCAAACTCTCGCCGTACATTTGAAACACTAAAAATAAAGCCTCATGAAAATCCAAAAAACAAAAACTCAATTTTTCAGCCTTTGCTTTTTACTTCCGCTATTCATTTTTCAGGCCTGCGGACAAAACACAAAAAAAACAAATCCTAAAAGCGTTGCCATGGAAAACAAAATCAATAAAACCGGAAATCCATATTATTCAAATACAGACACTACTAAACTTAATGTTAGCGACGTTGAATGGAAAAAAGTGCTTCCTGAAGATGTTTATGCTGTAATGCGTCAGGCAGATACGGAAAGACCTTTTACCGGAAAATACTGGAACACTGACGAAAAAGGAACTTACTACTGTGCTTCCTGCGGAAATAAACTTTTCAGATCAGGCGCCAAATTTGCAAGCAGCTGCGGATGGCCAAGCTTCTTTGAGCAGGACAACAAAAAAAGTGTGGTTTATAAAACCGATAATTCTCTCGGAATGGAAAGAATTGAAGCTCTTTGCGGCAGATGCGGGGGACATTTAGGCCATTTATTTGATGACGGCCCTGAACCAACCGGAAAACGTTATTGTATGAATTCGATTGCACTTGATTTTATTCCTGATTCTAATAATAAATAAACATGAAAAATATATTTCTAATATGCATTTTGGCATTATCCCTTACTGGTTTTGCACAAGATAATAAATCTAAAAAAACATCAAATTTTGAAACTATTACCGTTGGCGGAGGTTGTTATTGGTGCGTTGAGGCTGTTTATGAAAACTTAAACGGGGTAAAATCAGTAGTTTCGGGGTTTTCGGGAGGAAAAGTCGCTAACCCAACTTACGAAGAAGTTTGTACCGGAACCACAGGTCATGCCGAAGTGGTTCAGATTACTTATGACAAAACGGTAACAGACATCAATGAAATCTTTAAAGTTTTCTTTACAGTTCATGATCCGACAACTTTAAACAGACAGGGCGCAGATGTTGGCACACAATATCGTTCTGTTATTTTTTATAAAAATCCTGAACAAAAAAAGGCTGCTGAAAGCATCATAGCAGAATTAAACAAAGCAAAAGTTTACAGCAGTCCGATTGTGACAAAAGTGGAGCCTTTTACAAAATTCTACAAAGCAGAGGATTATCATCAGAATTATTATTCAAACAACAAAAACCAGCCATATTGCAAAATGGTTATTCAGCCTAAAATTGAAAAATTTGAAAAAGTCTTTAAAGACAAACTAAAGAAGAAATAGTTATTAATTCAAAACAGAAACCGTTCATTTTCATGAGCGGTTTTTTATTTTACAACAGTATTTGCATTTTTTGTAATTTGCATCCATAATAAACCAAAATCATCAACTTAAAACTATCAAAAAATGAAGCGTTTTCTTCTGTTTTTTTTACTAATCGGTATTTTTCAGGTTCATTCGCAGAAAAATTTACCAACGGACTATCTATCAAAAGAATTTCATAAAGGGCGTCGTGAAGCTTTCAGAGCTTTGATGCCGGCCAATTCTGTAGCAGTTGTTTTTTCTTATCCTGAAAGAATATTTTCAAAGGACATCAATTACAATTATCACGCAAATCCTGATATGTATTATTTGACCGGATACAAAGAACCCGACGCTGTATTATTGCTTTTTAAAGATCCTCAGGGAACAGAAAAATATACCGAAGTACTTTTTGTAAGAGAAAGAAATGCTACTAGGGAAATGTGGACCGGAAGACGTTTAGGGACCGAAGGCGCTACAACTAAATTAGGTTTTACAACCGTTTACAACGGAAAAGATTTCAATGATTTTAAAATTGATTTCAAAAAGTTTGACAAAATCATTTATGATAAAATCCCAACCAACATTTCAGTCAGCAACAATGCTGACAACTTATATTCATTGCTTCAGTCATTTAAAACCAAAGCCGGTATTTCAGAAGAAAATCAGGCTTCTGTAGATTTGTTTACAAACATTACCAACTCACTTCGTGAAATAAAAACTCCTGAAGAATTGGTATTAATGCGCAAAACGGTAAAACTATCCTGCATTGCTCACAATGAAGTTATGAAGGCGGTCGGACCGGATATGAGCGAAAATGAAGCCGACGGAATTCATGCCTACATTCACAGGCATTATGGTTCAGAAGAGGAAAGTTATCCTCCAATTGTTGGTGCAGGTGCAAATGGCTGTATTTTGCATTATGGCGAAAACAACTCGACAAAAATTGACAATCAGTTATTGTTAATGGATGTGGGCTCTGAATATCATGGTTATTCTGCAGACGTTACAAGAACAATTCCGGCAAACGGAAAATTTACAGAAGAACAAAAAGCGATTTACCAATTGGTTTATGAAGCTCAGGAAGAAGTTTTCAAAATCTGCAAAGAAGGAACTCCTATTCAGGATTTAAATCAAAGATCAAGAGAAGTTATTGCAAACGGATTAATCAAATTAGGAATTATTACCGATCCAAAAGATGCGAAAATATATTATCCGCACGGATGTTCACATTTTCTTGGACTAGATGTTCATGACAAAGGAGACTATTCCGGAATCCTAAAAGAAAATATGATCCTGACTGTTGAACCTGGAATCTATATTCCGGAAAACAGTAAATGTGACAAAAAATGGTGGAATATTGGCGTGCGTATAGAAGATGATATTCTAATGAAAAAAGATTCATATGAAAATTTATCTGCAGAATCTCCAAGAAAATGGGAAGAGATTGAAGCTTTGGCCAAACAAAAAAGCACATTCAATGACATGAAATTCCCTAAAATATAATTTTTATTTAAGTCACAGATTAAAAAGAAATAAACCCAAAGCCTCATTTAAAATTTTTTAACTGAGGCTTTATTTTTGAATTTTCCCGAACTTTGTATTCTTAAATTAATTCAAAATGAAAGCACTTACCTTTTCTTCTTTTGGAGAATCAGATGTTTTAGAATATATTGATATCCCGGATCCTCAGTTAAAAAGTGATGAAATCTTAGTCGAAATGAAAGCTATCGGACTAAATTTTGCAGACGTTTACAGACGAAAGGGAAATTATCATTTAAAAGGAAATCCGCCTTTTATTGCGGGTTATGAAGGTGCCGGAATTATTGTTGATGCTAATAACCATCCGGAATATAATGTTGGTGATCGTGTTGCTTTTGCCGATGCACCATTTGCAAATGCAGAATTAGTTGCCGTAAACATAAATCACGTTTTACCTTTACCGGAAGCCATTTCGTTTGAAACTGCAGCTGCCATTTTATTACAGGGTTTAACGGCGCATTATCTGGCCACTGACAGTCACAAAACCCAAGAAGGCGAAACGGTATTAATTCATGCCGTTGCGGGGGGAGTCGGGCAGATTTTGACGCAAATCAGCAAACTTTCAGGAGCAAATGTTATTGGTCTGACTTCGTCTGCAGACAAAGCCAAAGTCGCTTTTGAGCAAGGTGCCAATCATGTTTTATTATATAATGAAGACTGGAAATCAGAACTTTTTAAAATAGTCCCAAACGGCGTCGATGTTGTTTATGATAGTATCGGAAGCACTTTAGCCGAAAGCTTTGAAGTTACCAAAGAATGCGGTCAGGTTGTTTTTTTCGGAATGGCGGGCGGCGATCCGGCCCCTGTAGACCCAAGAATGTTAATGGATGGTTCTAAAACCTTAACCGGTGGCGATTTATGGAGTTATTTAAACTCTAAGGAAGAAAGAATCAAAAGAGCCAGTCAATTATTTAGCTGGATTATTGATGGAAAAATTAAACTTTCAGAACCTACTTCTTTTAAGTTATCAGAAGGAAAACTGGCACACGATTATCTCGAAAGCCGAAAAAGTACAGGGAAAATTATTCTGATCCCTTAAATAGTTAGTTTTCAGTCTCAGTTTTCAACGCAATCTTGTCACCCTTCATTCGTCAGGATGACAAGATTGCGACTATCTTTTACAATTGATCAACCTCAATTTTAGTCAAATCGGATAGTTTCAGAATTCTGGAAACATTATCTTTATTCGCCAAAAAGAATAAATAATTATCTCCATTTGTATTGTATGACATCAATTCTAAATTTAATTTCTCTAAAGCTGATTGAATATATGGAAATAAGTCGTGGCTGTATGTTTTTTCAGGATAGGCAAAATTTAAATCCTCTCCGATCATTTCAGAAATAAAGTATTCTGCATCTTCGGGATCAAATTTCCAGTCACTGTTCCAGGCATCAATACTTTCGAAGAAATCAAAATGACCCTCAACAATTGTGTGATATTCACTTGTGTCTTTCTGGTAGTTTTTGAAAAGCTTTTTTGATTGTTTTTTCAGTTCCTTTTCTTCAATAGCTCCTCTTGAAACTAATTTTATAAACTCTTCAAAAGTTTCGAGAGTAACTTCTTCGGCTTCTATCAAATTCTCAGAAGAAGGCAGCTCGACGCTCTCTGGAATTTCTATGTTCATATATTGACACATTGCCTGCAAAACAATTTTGAAATCCCGGATTCCAATTTCCTGCGTTTCATTCTTTGGACTATTAAAATCAAGATATTCTGTATCTAACAATCCTTTTGTATAATCAATAAAATGACTGCTGGAATATAAAATTTTGAAATCGTTTGTTTCCAAACTGTTTGTACAGCAAAAAATGATTACGAAATTATTCAGTACACGCTTAAAATACTGTTTCATTTCTGGACTTGGGGCAGAGTAAAACTGAATATGAATAAAATCATATTCTAATCCATCCTGCATATTCTCTTCGGAAATGACACCAATATCAATCTTTTTATAAAGCTCATTTAAAACTTCATAAGAATTACTGAAACCGGCTTTTTTAATTTCTGCATTGCCTTCTTCATGATCAAATGAACCCGGAAAATAAAACAAATTAACAGACACTTCTTCCTGAATCCCTTTTACTTTGAATTCAAAACTGCCTTTTTCGTTGTATAAATAAGAATAAACAGGATTGATAACATCAAAAGAAATTATCGATTGCGGATCATTGTTTCTATTAAATAAATTAGAGAAGAAATTTTTCATTAGGCTTATAATTATTAAAACTGGAGAACTAAATATATCACAAATTTTAATAATCAGAAAACTATTCCAAAAATTATTTCAGGGATTCTGCAATCATCAACGCACATTTTTCACCATCTATGGCTGCAGAGATAATTCCGCCGGCATACCCTGCTCCTTCTCCGCACGGATATAATCCTTTTATTTGCAAATGCTCATAACTTACAGGATCCCTCGGGATTCTGACAGGTGATGAAGTACGGCTTTCGGGTGCATGCAAAATAGCTTCATTAGTCAGATAACCGCGCATTGATTTTCCGAATTCCTGAAAGCCCTGACGTAAAATCTGCGATAAAAATCCCGGAAAAACCTGCCCCATTTCAACCGAAGTTGTTCCCGGAACATACGAAGTTTTCGGAATATCTGATGACACTTTATTCTGAGTAAAATCGATCATTCTTTGTGCCGGAACTTTTTGAGTTTCTCCAGCCAAATGCCATGCTTTTTGTTCGATACTTTTTTGAAACTCCATTCCGGCTAAAGCGCCAAATTTTGCAAAAGGCTTAAAATCTTCCAGTTTTAATTCAATTACAATTCCCGAATTTGCCGTTGCCTGATCACGTTTTGATGGTGACCAGCCGTTGGTAACCACTTCACCCGGACTTGTTGCACAAGGCGCGATTACACCACCCGGACACATACAAAACGAATACATGCCACGTCCGTTAACCTGTTTTACAATAGAATAGGGTGCCGGAGGTAAATGCTCGCCTCTGTAATCACAACTGTACTGAATACTGTCAATTAATTCCTGAGAATGTTCGGCACGAACCCCCAAAGCAAAAGGTTTTACTTCTATTAAAATTTTCTTTTTATCTAATAATTCAAAAATATCCCGAGCCGAATGCCCCGTCGCCAAAATCAATTTATTAGACAGAATCTTATCTCCGTTTTGGGTTACAATTCCTTCAACTTCGTTATTTTTTACCAAAATATCTTTAACTCTGGTATCAAATAAAACCTGACCACCAAATTCGATAATTTTATTTCGGATATCTTCAATAATTTTTGGCAGTTTATTGGTTCCGATATGTGGGTGCGCTTCCACTAAAATATCTTCTGAAGCTCCAAAAGCCACCAGAAGTTCTAAAATTCGGGTTACATCACCACGTTTTTTAGAACGTGTGTATAGTTTACCATCAGAATACGTTCCTGCTCCTCCTTCACCAAAACAATAATTAGAATCTTCATTTACGATATGTTCTACATTTATCGCTTTTAAGTCACGGCGGCGCCCGCGAACATCTTTTCCGCGTTCCAGCACTATTGGTTTTAAACCCAATTCTACTAATTGCAAAGCTGCAAAAAGTCCTGCCGGCCCGGCTCCTACTACAATTACTTCTTGTGCTTTGGAAACATCTTTATATGCGGGAAGTTCAATTTTTGTTTCCTGAAAAGGTTCACCTTTTAGATAGATAACCACTTTTAGATTGATTTTTATCGCTTTCTGACGCGCATCAATGGAACGTTTTAAAATTGAAATATGCTGAATTTCATTTGGAGAAACTTTAATTTGTTTAGACAAATAGTCTTTAAGCAACACTTCGTTTGCTGCAGTTTCCGGAGTGACCTGAAGTAAAAGTTCTCTTGGCATTGTATCTTTTTTATTCTATTAGCTTTTCTTTCTATGAAAAGAAGATGCAAAAGTACTATTTTGAAATGAAATTAGAAGAGACTTTGTACCTTTGTTACTTAGAACCTTAGTACATACATAAATAATGTCCAGAAAAATAAAACTAATTTGGGATTTTCGCGGTCCGGCTTCTGCCAAAACAGCCGAGCATCATGAAATTCATTTGAAAGAATATATCGTTATTGAAAAACTTCCTTTAAATATTACCGGTTTCAATATTATAAACGACATGCATGCTACTGCTTTTATGGTAGTAACCGATGAAAACATGATACAGGTAAGAGATGCCTTGAAACCGCATCGGGGGGAAGTTTATGAGGGCTAAAATTCCAAATTTTTAAATTCCAAATTCCAATCTTTTGATAAACTCCAAATAAAAAATTCCAAATTCCAATGCTACAGATTGCCTGGAATTTGGAATTTGTGTTTTTAATACGCTATTCTTTTTGGAATTTGGAATTTAATTCGCGACCTCGCTAATAAACTTAATACGCATCAAACGTAATTCATCAATATCATAATCTCCGTCGAATTCTTTAAGTGCGTCTTCAATTTTGTCTGATTCTGATTCCATGAAGTAATCGTGAATTTCTTCCTGCTGTTCATCATCAAGCATATCGTCAACCCAATATTTGATATTCAGTTTGGTTCCTGCGTAGACAATCTGCTCCATTTCTTTGATCAAAGCATCCATTGTTAACCCTTTCGCAGAAGCGATATCTTTTAATGAGAGTTTTCTGTCTATATTCTGAATAATGTATAATTTATTGGCAGAGTTTACACCGGTAGATTTTACCACTAAATCGTCAGGACGAATTACATCATTATCTTCTACATAACGACTAATTAAAGCGACAAATTCACTGCCATATTTCTTTGCTTTTCCTTCTCCGACTCCATGAATATTGTATAATTCCTGTAAAGTAATCGGATATTTTAAAGCCATGTCTTCAAGTGAAGGATCCTGAAAAACGACAAAAGGAGGAACTCCCAGTTTTTTGGCTACTTTTTTACGAAGTTCGCGAAGCATTCCTGTCAGTACTTCATCAGCCGTACCGGTTGATTTAGCGGCTGTTACAATAGCTTCGTCATCGGCTTCACTATATTCATGGTCTTCAGACATCATAAATGAGACCGGTTTTTGGATAAAATCCAATCCTTCCTGTGTTATTTTTATAACACCATATGTTTCTATATCTTTTGAAAGATAACCTGTTACAAGAACTTGTCTCAATAAGGCCATCCAATATTTTTCATCATGATCAGAACCAGAACCAAAATAAGATTGTGCATCTGTCTTATGCGCTTTAATCACCGCATTGATACGCCCTATTAAGGTAAAGACAATTTCTTTTGATTTGTAAATATGTTTGGTATCGCGTACGATTTCCAGCAATTTAACCACCTGATCTTTTGCTTCAATTTTATTTTTCGGGTTACGAACGTTGTCGTCCATATCGGCACCTTCTCCGGTTTCGCTGTCAAATTCTTCACCAAAATAATGCAATAGAAATTTCCTGCGCGACATCGAGGTTTCGGCGTAAGCCACAACTTCCTGTAAAAGTGCAAATCCAATTTCCTGTTCTGCAACTGGTTTTCCGGACATGAACTTCTCCAGTTTTTCTACGTCTTTATAAGAGTAATATGCCAAACAGTGCCCTTCTCCACCGTCTCTTCCGGCGCGGCCTGTTTCCTGATAATAACTTTCTAATGATTTTGGAATATCATGATGAATGACAAAACGAACATCTGGTTTGTCAATTCCCATTCCAAATGCAATTGTTGCCACAACAACATCTACATCTTCCATCAGGAACATATCCTGGTGTTTTGCTCTTGATTTAGCATCTAAACCTGCATGATACGGAACAGCACTAATACCGTTTACCTGTAAAACTTCGGCAATTGATTCTACTTTTTTACGGCTCAGGCAATAGATAATTCCGGACTTGCCTTTGTGTTGTTTGATGAACCGAATGATATCTGATTCTATATTTTTTGTTTTTGTACGTACTTCGTAGTATAAGTTTGGTCTGTTAAAGGATGCTTTGAAAGTATTTGCATCAGACATGTCCAGATTTTTAAGAATATCTTCCTGAACTTTTGGCGTTGCAGTTGCCGTAAGACCTATAATAGGTACCTGACCTAATTGTTTGATTATGTTTTTTAGATTTCTGTATTCTGGCCTAAAATCATGCCCCCATTCTGAGATACAATGCGCTTCATCAATAGCAACAAATGAAATTGGCACACTTTGCAGGAATGCAACATATTCTTCTTTTGTTAATGATTCGGGTGCAACATACAGAAGTTTTGTTAAACCGGAAGTGATATCCTTTTTTACCTGTGCAATTTCGGTTTTGGTAAGGGAGGAATTTAAAACGTGTGCAATTCCGTTTTCGGAAGAGAGGCTTCGTATTGCATCAACCTGGTTTTTCATCAAAGCAATTAGAGGAGAAACAACAATTGCTGTTCCGTCCTGAATTAAAGCGGGTAATTGATAACAAAGAGACTTTCCACCGCCTGTAGGCATAATCACGAAAGTATTCGTTTTACCTAAGATACTCGTAATGACTTGCTCCTGCAAGCCTTTAAATTGGCTAAAGCCGAAATACTTCTTTAATTCCTTGTGTATTTCAATTTCGTTTGAATTCATTCTTTATATTAAGGGTATTTTGTATAAATTTGCAACACATAAAGATACAACTTTCTTTTATACATACAAATTTTAAACATTCTGTTTTGATCTCAAAAGAAAATATATTAGCGATAGCAAAAAAAACAATACTCTCTGAAAGTGAAGCAATTACAAAACTAATTGATTTTCTGGACGAAAATTTCTACGAAGCGACCCAACGTATTTATGAAACAAAAGGCAGACTGATCGTTACCGGAATAGGAAAAAGCGCGATAATTGCCCAAAAAATGGTAGCCACTTTTAACTCAACCGGAACTCCATCTATGTTTCTCCACGCATCAGAAGCTATTCATGGTGACCTTGGAATGATTCAAAAAGATGACATTATCATTTGTATCTCCAAAAGCGGCAACAGCCCTGAAATCAAGGTTTTGGCTCCGTTATTAAAAAGATTTGGAAACATACTGATCGCAATTACGGGAAACATAACTTCGTTTTTGGCCAAAGGTTCAGATTATGTCCTTAATACTACTGTCGAAATAGAAGCCTGCCCTATAAATTTAGCTCCGACAAACAGCACTACGGCACAACTTGTTATGGGTGACGCGCTTGCCGTTTGTTTAATGGAAATGCGTGATTTTAAACCAGAAGATTTTGCATTGTATCATCCGGGAGGAGCTTTAGGAAAAAAATTACTGCTTCGCGTAAAAGACATGATTGAACATTCGTTAAAACCAATGGTTACACCAGAAACTTCAGTTAAAAAAGTTATTTTTGAGATATCAGAAAAAAGACTCGGAGTTACTGCTGTGATTGAAAATGATAAGATTATCGGAATTATTACCGATGGGGATATCAGAAGAATGCTAAACGATCGTGATTCTATTGCTGATTTAACTGCAAAGGATATTATGAGTAAAAACCCTAAATTAGTATCATCAGAAACAATGGCTGTTGATGCTTTAAATATATTAGAAGATTTTTCGATTACACAGTTAATCGTTTCTGATAACGGAGAGTACAAAGGAGTATTACATTTACATGACATTTTAAAAGAAGGAATCGTATAATGGCAAAGAAAAACCTTGGCGAGATGTCATTTTTAGACCATCTTGAAGAATTAAGATGGCTTTTGGTCAGAAGCACAATTGCAATTATTGTAATGGGAATTGTGACTTATTTTTTTAGTGATTATTTGTTTGACGAAATAATCCTTGCCCCAACAAGGCCCTCATTTTTTACTTATCAGTGGTTTTGTGACTTATCACATCAATTAGGATTTGCAGACAGCATCTGTATTACTGAGCTGAATTTTATTATTCAGAATACAGAAATGGAAGGGCAGGTCAATATTTTTGTGTGGATGTGTATTTTGGCTGGATTTATTTTAAGTTTCCCTTACATTTTATGGGAACTCTGGAAATTTATCAGTCCGGCTTTATATGAAAAAGAAAGAAAAAATGCCAAAGTGTTTATTTTCACTTCCTCATTACTTTTCTTTTTAGGAGTAATATTTGGTTATTATATTGTAATCCCCATGTCTGTAAATTTCGTGGCAACATTCTCAATCAGTAAAGTTGTCGTGAACCAATTTACAATTGAATCGTATATGGGAATGGTTAAAACGAGTGTTATTGCCAGTGGATTATTTTTTGAATTACCAATTATCATTTATTTCTTAACGAAACTGGGATTAGTTACTCCTGAGTTTTTAAGAAAATATTGGAAATACGCCGTAGTTATCATTTTGATCGTTGCCGCAATTGTAACACCTCCGGATGTAGTAAGCCAGACAATTGTTGCAATCCCTATGTTGATTATCTACGAGATAAGTATCCTGATTTCAAAGATTGTTTATAAAAATAAATTAAAAGAAAATGTCTGATATAGTTCAAGAATTTAATGACTATCGTTCTAAAATGAACGAAAAACTGCTTGCAGATAACAATAAAATTGTAAAAAGAATCTTTAATCTTGATACCAATGCCTATGCAGCAGGTGCTCTTGATGTTAAAACAAAAGAACTTCTGGGGCTTGTTGCATCTGCAGTTTTGCGTTGTGACGACTGCGTAAAGTATCACTTGGAAACAAGCTATAAAGAAGGGATTACAAAAGAAGAAATGATGGAGGCAATGGGAATCGCAACTCTGGTTGGAGGAACAATTGTAGTTCCGCATTTAAGAAGAGCTTACGAATTCTGGGAAGCGCTGGAAGAAACCGGGAAATAATTAGAAAATTAGATAATTAGTCAATTAGATAATTTCATACGATATGTTAATTCATTTATTTGATTGATTTATTTTTACTTATTTTGCCCGTCTGAGATAAATTATCTCATTATCAAATTGCCTAATTGGCACATTATCAAAATTAAATCTGAGTTAGTTTTTCAATTATCTCATTTTCAAATTATCTAATTATCTAATTAAAAAAATGAAGTTAAGAGCCGATAACCTAATCAAAACCTATAAAGGCCGTAGTGTTGTAAAAGGAATCTCTGTTGAAGTAAACCAAGGTGAAATTGTTGGCCTTTTGGGGCCAAATGGTGCCGGAAAAACAACTTCTTTTTATATGATCGTAGGATTGGTAAAGCCAAATCAGGGAAATATCTACCTTGATGATTTGAATATTACTGATTATCCAATGTACAAACGTGCCCAGCAGGGAATTGGTTATTTGGCACAAGAAGCTTCTGTTTTCAGAAAATTAAGTATTGAAGATAATATTTTGAGTGTTTTGCAATTAACCAAACTTTCTAAAGAAGAACAAATTGCAAAAATGGAAAGCCTGATTGAAGAATTCAGTTTAGAACATATTCGTACCAACCGTGGTGATTTACTTTCAGGAGGAGAGCGTCGCCGTACCGAAATCGCCCGTGCCCTGGCAACAGATCCTAAATTTATTTTACTGGATGAGCCATTTGCCGGAGTTGACCCGGTTGCGGTTGAGGACATTCAAAGAATTGTAGCTCAGTTAAAAAATAAAAACATCGGAATCCTTATTACGGATCACAACGTTCAGGAAACTTTAGCAATTACCGATAAAACATATTTAATGTTTGAAGGAGGAATTCTAAAAGCGGGAATTCCGGAAGAATTAGTTGAAGATGAAATGGTACGTCGTGTTTACCTTGGACAAAATTTCGAGCTCCGTAAAAAGAAATTAGAATTTTAAAATTAAGTTATATGTGAATGGTAAAAAGTAAAATTTGAATTACTTTTTACCATTTTCTTTTACTTTTTACTTTTTTCCAAGAACTACTACTTACTCAACGGTAATATACTGCAATTGCTGTAAATCTCCGTTATAAATATTTATATCGACTGTACGTTCGATTCCCGGAACGGTCGCTTTTTCTGTAAACTGCCAAAACAGCCAGTCGTCTTCAATTTTTTCTCTGTAGAAATTATAATTGGCGATCCAAAACAAATATTCTCCAAATTCATCTTTCAGGAAATCAGAATAATATCGTTCTCCGGTATAAATAATCGGGCGAACCTTATAATGGTTTTCTACTTTAAGAAGCCAGCGTTTGAGTCCTTTTTTTAGACTATCCAAAGACTGGTTTTTTGGTAATTTTTCTATATCCAGAACAGGTGGCAAATCCCCTTTTTCCAGTTTTACGGTTTTGATAAACAGATCGGCCTGCTCGATAGAATTTTCGTTTGGGCGGTAATAATGATAAGCTCCGCGAATCATTTTATTTTCTTTGGCACCAATCCAGTTTCTCTTAAACTGAAAATCTTTTCTGTCCCGGCCTACAGTTGCCCTTATAAACACAAAATCAAGCGGGTATTTTTGTTCTAAAGTATCGACGTAAGACCAGCTAATTTTTCCCTGATATTCTGACACATCCAAACCAATAGATTTTCCTTCATGCTTTGCCAGAACCTGAAAATTACGAACGTCCGACAAACGTTTATCTTCGATTTCTTTTTCGGAGAGTTTATTGGTTTTATATCCTAAATAATAGGCCAATCCGCGACGGTAATGATAAATCACACCCACAAAAAACAACGCAAAAGCTGTTAAAAATATAAAACGCAGAATTTTACCGGCAAATGACCGGCCGGAATTCTTTGAAACTGTTTTACGATAAGTCGTTTTTCTTGCCATTCCGATAAAACTACTTTTTCAGAAAAATATTATTTACTACTGATAATAGTACATAAAAGACAATTATCACAGGAATTGCGATGTATTGAAGTAAAAGCAACAAGACAAAAGAAATCAACAAAAATGACATTTGTAAGGCATTGTCCTTAAAGTTGAATTTTTTAATTTTTAGAGAAAATAACGGAATTTCCGCATTTAAAATATAAGCACTACATAAAGTTATAACTAATAAAACCCATTGATTGGTAAGGATTTCCAGCATGAATAAAGAATCTGAAAATCTTATAACCAAAGGCAGGCTCAAAATAAAAAGTGAATTGGCAGGCGTTGGCAAACCTATAAACGAATCGGTCTGACGTGTATCTATGTTAAAATTAGCCAGACGATAACAAGAACCCAAAGTTATTATGAAACCTAAAAACGGAATAAAGGCACTTGTTCCTAATTCATGTCCACTGTTGGCAAACAAGCTGTACATAACATAACCGGGAGCAACTCCGCTCGTTACCATATCTGCCAAAGAATCCAGCTGCAGACCAAGAGGACTTGAAACTTTGAATAATCTGGCAAAAAAACCATCAAAAAAATCAAAAAAGATTCCTAAACAAACCATATAAAAAGCCAATAAATAGTAATGAGAATCATCTGTTCTAATTGCCTCAGAAATATAAACAACTGCTATACAGCCACAAAAAAGATTGATTAAGGTAATTAAGTTTGGAATGTGCTTTTTAATATTCATGTTTTGAAATTTTGATAATGGTGAACAACAAATTTAACACAATAACCTGTATCTAAAATGTGTTTTTAGAGAAGTTTTTTGATTGAAATCTTCAGTTTCGCATTATTTATCAAAAGGAACAAATTAGATGAGCAAAATATTATATTTTTGATGAAAATTAAAAATCGACTCAGGTTTACAAAAAAATATCCGTTGAAGAAACTTTTTGTGTTTTTATTATTTTGGAGTTGCGCCGCACAATATGCGCAAACTGTTCGAAAATATTCGAATGAGTTTATGAATATAGGTGTCGATGCTGCTGCATTAGGAATGTCGAGCACTGTGGTTGCTTCGACAAACGATGTAAACGCTGTATACTGGAATCCGGCCGGGCTGACGCATCTTGAAGATCATCAGATTTCGTTAATGCACGCCAATTATTTTGCCAATATCGCGCAGTACGATTATATCGGATATGCAAGTCCCATTGACGACAAAAGTGCCTGGGGAATCTCTATGATTCGTTTTGGTGTAGATGATATTTTAGATACAACAGAATTAATTGACAGTCAGGGAAATATTGATTACAACAGAATTAGCTTATTTTCGACTGCAGATTACGGCTTTACTTTTTCATATGCGAGAAAGTTACCTATAGAAGGGTTTCAATATGGTGTAAATGCAAAAGTTATTCGCCGTGTGATTGGAAAATTTGCAAATTCATGGGGTTTTGGTTTTGATTTTGGGCTTCAGTTTGAGAAAAATAACTGGAAATTTGGCCTGATGCTTCGCGATATTACAACAACATATAATATCTGGAATATCGATGAGGAGGAATATGAAAAAATTGCCAATGCTATTCCGGGAGAAAATACCGAACTGCCTGAAAGCACTGAAATCACTTTACCAAAAGCGCAATTGGGTGTTTCCAGACTGATTGAATTTCACAATGATTACACTTTACTGGTCGCATCCAATCTAAACATGCGTTTTGAGCAGACCAATGATATTATTTCATCAAAAGTAGTGAGTATAGATCCTGCGATTGGTTTTGAATTTGGTTATACTGATCTTGTTTTTTTAAGAGCGGGAGCAGGAAATTTTCAAAATGTAACGCAATTAGATAATTCTGAAAAGATCAGTTTTCAGCCCAATATTGGTTTAGGATTTAAATATAAAGGAATTCAGGTCGATTATGCTTTGACCGATTTAGGAAATCAGAGTACTGCTTTGTATTCTAATATTTTTTCAATAAAAGTTGATTTAGGTATCTTTAGATAATTATTACAAACCATTAAACTTCAAAATTTTAAATCATGAAAAAAGTCATTTTCAAAATAACGCTTTTTAGTTTATTATTAAGTTTTTCTATTGGTTTTAGCCAGAGTCTTCCGTTATCAAAAGAAGCAAAAATAAGCGTTCTGACCTGCGGACTTGGTAATGAATCTTATTCGTTTTTTGGGCACACCGCTATTCGTGTGACAGATCCTCAAAATAATATAGATGTCGTGTATAATTATGGTAATTTTGATTTCAGAACTCCCAATTTTGTTGCAAAATTTGCCAAGGGCGATTTGCAGTATTTTGTTGGCGTAGCTTCTTTTCCTGATTTTATAAATGAATATACGTATGATAAAAGAAGTGTTTTCGAACAGGAATTGCTTATTTCACAAGACCTTAAACAAAAGCTTTTTGATAAATTAAATACTACTTTATATTCTGAAGATCGTTATTACACTTATAAGTTTATTGATAAAAACTGTACGTCAATGGTCGTTGATATCATTAATTCGACTTTAGGCGGAGATATAGTCGTAAAAAAAGGAGATACGGATATAAGCTATCGGTCAATATTATTTCCTTATTTTGACGGGCATTTTTATGAAAAACTTGGAACCAGTATTATTTTCGGAACAAAAGTTGACCAGCCGGGAACCAAGATATTTTTGCCCTTTGAATTAAAAAATAGTTTAGAGAAAACTACTTTTCAAAATCAGCCTCTGGTTGCCAAAAGCAAAACATTTTTAAGCTTCGAGAAGGAAACTCCAATTTCATGGTGGAATAATGTTTATACCTATCTTTTTATTCTTGCCTTTGTAGTTTTGGCACATAATAAAATTGTGGATAAAATCTATCTTCTGATTTTGTCTTTAATGGGAGTATTTTTTGTTATTATGGGATTTTATTCGCTTCACCACGAACTGGCGATGAATTATAATATTCTTTTATTCAGTCCATTTTTGCTCATTTTGCTTTTCTTTTCAATTATAAAGAACAAAAGATGGACGTATCGATTTTCGGTTTTACATTTGATTTTACTGATTGTTTACATCTTCTACATGATTAATAAAGCCCATTTTTTAATTGTGCTTCCAATGATCATTACTAGTGGTTTTGTTTTGGTAAGAGTTGCCATCCGAAACAAAAAGAGAATTCCGATTATTATCTAAATTTACTGCCCGCGATAAAAAACAATTGTGGTAATGGTTTTGAAGGTAATACTCAAATCCAGAAAAATACTTCTGTGTTTGATGTAATACAAATCATATTGCAGTTTTATCAGGCTTTCTTCTATTGATTCTCCATAGGAATAATTCACTTGTGCCCAGCCAGTCAGTCCTGGTTTTATAACATGCCTTGTTTCATAAAAAGGCATTATCTGAGCTATTTCATTTACAAAGAATGGCCGCTCAGGTCTTGGTCCGATAACGGCCATATCTCCTTTTATGACATTAAAAAATTGTGGCAGTTCATCAATTCTGGTTTTTCTCATTAATTTACCAAATGGTGTTATGCGCCTGTCATTTGCTGTCGCAAAAACAACTCCGTTTGCTTCAGAATTTTCAACCATTGTCCTGAATTTGTATATTTCGAATACAACTCCGTTTCTGCCTATTCTTTCTTGTGTATAAAACAACCCTCCTTTGTTTCCGATAAAATTTCCGATGAAAATAAAGGGAATCAAAACAAAGCAGATTATTAAGCCTGTAAAAGAAAAAACAAGTTCAAGAAAACGAACCAAAAGCAAATATAATTTATTGTTATTACTTCGGCTGAACGGAAAAAAACGATAGAAATCCCTTGAAATGTGATGTACAGGAATTCGCTGTGTTTTATTTTCGTACACATGTGTATATTCTCTGATCACATGGCCATTTTCTAATAAATGCAATAGTTTCTGATACAAATCTGTGGTAATCCCATTTGTGTTCTGAGATGCAATTACAATTTCTGAAACATTATTTCTTATTACAAAATCTTCTAAATCATGCTTTTTTATTTGTTTCACATAATGAAAACCTGAATCTTCCTCCGAAACTGAATCGGAATTTACAAAACCAACTATTTTATAATGAGGATCAACATTTTCCAGAGCCGAAACTAATTCTTCAACCTGATTCTGATCACAGATTAAAACAACGTTCTGAACAAATCTGTGAGATGCCAGGAAAAACACATATAAGTATCTCCAGATCAGCAGCGCAAAAAGAACGGCTAAATAAAATACAATGATAGAAATTCTTTGTTTTGGAAGTTCAGGAGACAAAACCGGTGTCAGCAGATATACAATTACTGTTGTAGTGGCAGTAAAAATCGTACTCTTAAGAACCTGAAACTGATTACTTGCAATTTGTAAATTATACATTTCGAAAATAGATCCGAACATGTATATATAAAAAATCAATAGAAATTGACGGTAAAAGTTTGGTGTTGAAAATTTTAAATATTGAAAGCCCAGGAATAAGCTTAAAACATATAGTGCTGATAAAACAAAAACAGCATCAAAAATATGAAGTAGGACTTTCCGTTCCGATATTTGGAAATGAATTTTTTTGTTTGAAAACATTTATTTTTTATTTGGGGGGAATAATAAACTAAAGCAAATGTATCATAAAAAAAAGAATTTAATCTATTGAAGTTTCAGGTTTTTCAGGAATTTTAACCTGCACAAAGAGAAGCGTTAAGGCATATACAAAAGCCGGAGCAGCTGTACGCATGGCTGCGTGGTTTATTGTCAAAAGCCAAAAGACATAAAAAGATAAAAAATAGAGATGCTGCCTGTTATTGACATACAGAATAAACGGAGTTAAGAAAAGCAATATAAGACCGAAGATTCCAAAAAGACCATGTTCGCTCATCATACGGGATATTTCATTATGAGAAGCGACAGCATCACCAAATGATTCTTTACGAATTTCTTTTCCCATTCCGGCACCTACTCCTAAAACAGGATTATCCAGAAAAACTTTAAGCTCAGAATCAATAATTTCTTCCCTTCCTCCCAAATTGTCTTTTTTTGTTCTTCCGGCAGCATCCTGATTGGCATAACGCTTCTCTATAAGTCCGCTTGTCTGAAAAGAACTATAGACCCAGATTCCTGCAGCCATAAGAGCCGTCATTACAAAGACTAAACTAAATTTGCTTTTACCTTTTGCATTTGAGAAATAATACAACAAGAACATAAGGCAAACTATCATAACTACTGCTGTTATAATTCCTCCTCTGGAAAAAGTTACGATTCCTCTGTAACTAACAAATAACAGTAAAAATCCGTTTAAAAAGATTTCCTTTTTTGTTTTTGAAAACAATATAAGCTGTGTAAAAAACACAAAAATTCCTAATCCTAAAATGGTCGAAACCTGATTAGGCCCAAAACCTCCCGAAGTTTCAAAATTTGACTGCGTTCCTGTTACCACATCCTTTACGCTGGGATTGTACAGAAACAAATAAACCGTAGTTGTTATAATGGGCAGTCCCATGGCGACGACTATGTTTTGCAGATTCGAAAAAAGAATCCTCCGTTTAAAGGTATATATCGACGAAATGGCCAGGCAGACGGGTCCCGAAAGATTAAACATCAATGATTTTTTAACATCTACGTCATAATCGGTAATGGTAGCAGTAACTAATATTCCCGGGATTAACAAAATCAAAAAGAACCAGTAAATGAAAGCATTAGTAGAGAAATTACTGTAAATCATCCCCATGAACATAAAAAAGATAACGTTGAATTTTATATATTCATTATTAAAGTTTCCGTTTGTCATCCTTAAAAAAACCTCAATACCAATCATATAAGCCGCTACTATGAGAACTTCATTATTCTTGTTTTTTGTTTTGTTCACTACATACAAACCAATTATTGGCAATAAAAGAGCTAAAATTTTAGATAGAAAGGGTAAGGCAAAAACTGCCAGAGCAATTATTGCGTGAATTATAATAAGATAAGTATAAGACAATTTGGTGTTTTTCATCTACTATTTATAATGCAATTTTTATGAAGCAAAATTACTCAAAGAATTCAACCATGACAGATATTCTTTGATAATTGCTGTTTCACTATAATTTAATTTTATTCTGTTGTGCAGCGCCAAACCTAAATCTTCTCTGTACTTTTCATTTAAAATAAGCTTTTCGATTGCAGCGGTTAATTCATTTTTATTATCAGATTCAACAATAATCCCTTCATTTTCCGAAGTTATTACTTTAGAAATTTCGCCCACATTTGTACTCACAACTGGTAATTTATACAATCCATATTCTAAGACCGCAAGCGGAAGCCCTTCTGATAAGGAAGTTAATATGGCAATATCAGATTGTTTTAAGGCAGATGCAACGTTATCAGTTGTTCCGTAAAAGAAAATATTTTGCGAGAGTTTCTTATCTTTTATTTGAGATTTAATTACTTCTGAATAGTCATCTCCAAAATCTTTCCCAAACAAATGGAATGTCCAGTCCGGATGTTTATCAATAATTGCTTTGGCTGCTTCAATTAATAACTGATGATTCTTCTGCGGGCGCAAATTGGCCACACATATTATCCTCTTTCCTTCTGCTCCATTTAGGATTATCTTTTCATCTGAATCAGTAACTGTATCTATAAAATTGGGAAAATAGATAATATCGGAACAAAACAAATAAGATTCTGCCCATTTTTTCAAAGCTGAATTGACAGCAATACTTCCTTTAAAAAAAAGAGAGCTAAATTTTAACCCTAAATTTTTCCTAACGGATAAATCACTTGATATTCCGTAATGATCGTGCCAGATAATTTTGATTTTTGGCAAAGTCAGTTTTACTAGTATTCCAATAAAAAAAGAAGAACTATGTGCATGAATGAGGTCTACTTTATTTTTGGTTAAGTATTTCCTTAAACGAAAAACTGCTTTTAAATCTATACTTCTTTTCTTTTTCAAAAACAGATAAGACACTTTAGAATCTATTTGTCTTTTTAGGATTCCTTCTTTTCGGGTTGCAATTAAGCCCGAAAAATGTATTTCATTTGCCAGAGCATTAGCATAATTTAATGCCATACGTTCAGCTCCGCCAGGTTCTAATGAATCTATAATTTGTACAATTCTCATTTTACTAACAGATTTTTAATTTCTGTTTCAAAGATATCCGTTGTATATAACCGTGACCAGTTACTGGCTGATTGACTTTTGACTGAATACGTATTTTGATTTGAAATGATGTTTTCCGTTTGAGCAACATCTTTTTCTAAATCCATTTCGAGTAAAATACCTCTGTTTCCATAATCTAACATAAAAGGCACACAGGAAACTTTACTGGCAAGCGGTACACATCCCCAAAACATTCCTTCTGCAATTGCTTTGGGCCAGCCTTCACTTTTAGAAGGCAACATTACAAAATGACTTTCCTGATACGCTTTCTTAATAGTTTCATGATGGTGATTTCCTTTTAAAAAAATACAATTCTCCAGTTTATTTCCTTTTATATATTGTTCCAGAAGACTTCTCTGAGTCCCTTCTCCATACAAATTCAGTATTGCATTTTTTCCTTTCGTGACCAATTGTTCTACCATTTTTACGGCATACAAAGGGTTTTTCCCAACAACGAGACTCCCTACAAAAATGAATTTTACAGCAGAATTTAGAGCTGTTTTCTGAACAGCTTCTTTTTCAGTTTCCGGATATGTTGCTGTAAAAAAAGGTTTTATATTTTTTGACTGATTTTTCCATTCTCCATAAACCAGTACCTGCATATTTCGGGTCAAAAATGTATTACTTAAAATATACTTTTGTAACCTGTATGTCCATGGCTGTTTACTTTCGGGATCCCAGTTTCCTGCATATTTGGCCGTTTTTTGTTTCCCCGGAAAAAGAATCTGCACTATGCAGCCTATCAGACCTACGTTACCAGGGCATCTCAAATGGATATGATCGGCCTTTTTCATTGCCCAAAATATGCGCCAGAAAATTATAGGTAACTTGAAAATTGATATCAGATTATTTTTAAAACTGGTAAAACTAAAATTGGGTACTTTTCTAAAATCTATGTTTTGATGCTGATATGCAAGATCTATTGCGGTTGGTTTCTTTTTCAATAATGGGCCAACAATAATTACCTCATCTGTATACCTGAACCAAATATTCATTTCACGAACATAGGGAGCATAACCAAAATACTGGTCTGCTTCTTTAAAATGTTCTACGTGTGTAATTATTAAAAATTTCATTTATTGAGATTAATCAATCGCTTTAATTATGGATAGTATTCTTTGAATATAATTTTTTGGATGTAAATATTCTTCGCTCCATTTCAGATTATTACGACCCATTTCCAGATATTTTTTTCCGTCAAGTAAATAATCTATTTTCTCCGGTAATTCCAAATAAGAATTACGGGTACTTAATTTCTCATAATTTATATGTTCCTGAAAATGATCAATAACTACAGTTACCGGAGTTGTGATAACCGCTTTTCCAAACAAAAGATATTCTCCGATTTTCCATCCCGGAGTATCTTTCAGACCGTCATCGGCAACACAAATATCATAATTCTTTAGCATGTTGAAATAACTATTTTTATTTGAATGCTTTCCATCTAATATAAGATCCGGAGCCAGCTGCTTAGAAAGATCATCTGCAGACAAACCTACTGAAGCGTTTTTAAATGTCTTTTTTATGATTCGACAGGCATTAATCCTAAAGTCGTTTTGATTTCTTCTACGCTCTTTTTCATCTTCATCCGGGTGATTATCGGGATTCCACAATCTGGTATGAAAAATTATATTTCCTCCAAAATCGATTATTTCTTTCGGATATCTTTTAATATCCAAAACGGAATGAGAAGAATTTGTAAATAACGAAAAACGGTCTAATGCTCTTATCACTTCCGTTCTGTTGCTTTTATCAAATAAAAAATCTGATTTTAAATTCATAAGTAACCAATGGCTTTTATAGGTCATCGGAACATTAAAATTTAACGGATAGATATTCGCTTTTTGATCTTCAGCCAGCAATGATCTTTTAAAATAGAAATCAAACTTTTCGGGAATATCTATAAATTTAGTATCATCAGAATAATCAAAAAAAGCCGTTTTATTGTCTACATGCAAAACAGCACCATTAAATTTTATGGTGTTGTTGCGAACAATATCAACACTAATCTTTTCTTTTTTACAAAAATAAAAATACGAATAGATGAGTTGATTGAGATGATGTGTCCATGATGACAATTCTAATTTCACAATTGTAGTTTTTTTAATTAAAGTTAATTATCAGTAGAAACCGGTTTATTAAAAAGCAGGCTCCACCACCCAATGGTTCTGCCAAGTGCTTCAGTAAAAGCTGCTTTTTTATTCTTAGCTGTAACTACATTAGTGAAACGAATAGTAGTCAGTAAAACAGTTATGGCATTCCATTTTAAGCGGTCTTTCCATTTTGGCGTTGGATTTTTAACGTGCCATACATACCAGCCATTTCGTACAACCATTTTCCCATATTTATATTGATTTGGCCTGCCTGATTCGGCATGAAAATGAGCAAGTTTTGCTTTTGTATTCAAATATAATTTTCCGGTTTTTGCCAGCCTCAGTGTAAAATCTGCATCCTCGTACAAACCATAGCCTTCAAAATAAGTTGAAAACGAAAATTTTTCAAAAACAGATTTCCGAAAAGAAGAAACGCCTCCCATTAATTGTTCTGCCTCATATATTTTGCCTGATGGAGGTAAAAACCCCACGCTTCTGCCATGCGAGTATAAAGGAGAAAATCCAGGTGGGCAATCGCTATCGAGACCGAGTTTTTTTCTTAATACAAAACGGCTCCCGTCATTTCGTTTCCAGCCGTCAAAATAAAATTCATTTATTCCCGGGAGATAATTTTCAGGAACTTTTTCCCATTTAACTTCATTTGAAATATAACCGCCAGCTCCCAAAGCTTCCGGGAATATTGTATACGTCTGAAGCAGATTTTCAAAATAATCACTTTCTAAAACCGTATCATCATCCAAAAAACAAACAATTTCACTCCAGTCGCTTACTTCTTGAATTCCAAAATTCCTTTGTTTGGTAAGTCCGCGGT
>NZ_QETH01000058.1 GCF_003105115.1 Flavobacterium sp. HTF
TCGGGAAGGCCGCAGGTTCGAATCCTGCCACCCCGACAAAAGTCTTTTCATTTATTTGAAAAGACTTTTTTTTTATGCTAAATATTGATTTTCAAACGAATTACAGGAATTGTGAAAGGTTATGCGTCCCGATTTGCAATCGGGAAGGCCGCAGGTTCGAATCCTGCCACCCCGACAAAAGTCTTTTCATTTATTTGAAAAGACTTTTTTTTTATGCTTAATATTGATTTTCAAACGACTTACAGGAATTGTGAACGGTTATACGTCCCGATTTGCAATCGGGAAGACCGCAGGTTCGAATCCTGCCACCCCGACAAAAATCGTTTCTGTAATTGCAGAAAGGATTTTTTCATTTATACAATGTTTGAAATTCTCTATTTTAGAATAGCAAAAACTGATTATCGGGCTTCTTAAATCCGATAATAAAAACTTACTTTTGTGCTCATTATTAACACAATCATATTATGTCAGATACAATCGAAAAAATTAAATGCCTTATTATAGGTTCTGGTCCTGCAGGTTATACTGCTGCTATTTATGCTGCCAGAGCTAACATGAATCCTGTTTTATACCAGGGAATGCAGCCGGGTGGTCAATTGACGACGACAAATGAAGTAGAGAATTTTCCGGGTTATGTAGATGGGGTAACCGGACCTGAAATGATGGTTCAGTTACAGGAACAAGCTAAACGTTTTGGAGCAGATATTCGAGACGGATGGGCTACAAAAGTTGATTTTTCAGGAGATATTCATAAAGTTTGGATTAACGATTCAATTGAATTGCACTGTGAGACTGTTATTATTTCTACAGGTGCTTCGGCTAAATACTTAGGATTGCCATCTGAACAACACTATTTAAATATGGGAGGCGGGGTTTCTGCCTGTGCCGTTTGTGACGGATTTTTCTACCGTAACCAGGAAGTTGTAATTGTTGGAGCAGGAGATTCTGCATGTGAAGAAGCGCATTATTTATCTAAACTTTGTAAAAAAGTTACGATGTTAGTAAGAAGCGAAAAATTCAGAGCTTCTAAAATTATGGAAGAGCGTGTACGCAGAACCGAAAACATTGAAATTTTAATGAACCACGATACTCTTGAAGTGGTAGGAGACAATCAGGTAGTTCATGCTATTAAAGCATTAAACAAAACTACAGGTGAAGTTATTGAAATTCCGGCAACCGGATTTTTCGTAGCGATTGGCCACAAACCAAATACAGATATCTTTAAAGATTATATAGCACTTGACGAAACTGGATATATCGTAAATACTCCGGGAACATCAAATACCAATGTTGCCGGTGTTTTTGTTGCGGGTGATGCTGCAGACCATGTTTACCGTCAGGCAATTACTGCTGCAGGTACAGGTTGTATGGCAGCTCTTGATGCTGAAAGATATTTAGCTTCAAAAGAGTAATTTTTTTAGTTTCAGGTTTTCGGAACATCTTAAATTTTATAATAAAAAAATCCCAATCTAATTTAGATTGGGATTTTTTTTGGTTTTATATTTAAGTGTCTTTATTTCGACTTGAAACCTGAAACAAGAAAAACCTGAAACAAATTATAATTATTTTAATTTCTTAATCAGTTTTGCTTCTTCAGAAAAACGGGTTAACTCTATTTTTGGGTTTCCAAGCAGAGAAAGTTCTGCTTTATCTCCAATTGCTATTGAAACCGCTATTTCAGCTAAAATGATTCCTGTTGAAGAATTTTCGGCAGTAATGTTAGATTCTTTTAAAGTAAATTTTGTTCCTGTAAAAACCGAATTGTTATCTAAGCGAATTGTTGCTTTCTCGGCGATACCTTCTATATTTGCACTTGCTTTTTGATATAAATCACATTTGAATTTTATAGCAGATACCAGTGATTTAATGGAAGAATTTTTGCTTAACTGCAAACTCGCATCTTCTGCTTTTAGATTTAATTCTGTTTTTGATTTGTCATTAGCAATCAGATTGAATTTTTTCGAATTGACATTCAAAAATAATTTCGAATAATCCATACTGTTAAAGGTTATGTCGTCTAACTGGATTTCCTGAATTGCATAGATAACAGCATCATTTTTTGCAATTACATTTTTAAGGGATTTAGTATAGGTAACACGTACAACCAGTTTTTTAAAAATGGTGCTTTCTTTTGAAGTATATAATCGTAGCGTTCTTTCTCTCAAATCCATTCCGATAATATCGTGCAGGTTATCGTCGGCTTCAATTTTGATTTCGTTTTTCTCGCCCTGTTCCAGATAAACTTCCAGATTATCATCGGCTTCAATACCGTCAAATTCCCCAACTTCCTTAACAGAAGTTGTTACGACTTTAGACCCCTTAATTTTTTCTCTTTTTTGTGCAAAACTTAATGTTGTGACTAATAATAATAGGAGTAAGGCTGTATTCTTTTTCATTATTCTATGTTTTGATTTTAGCAAATATAAAAAAATCATCCACTTTCGATGAATGATTTTTTTTATATTAACACATAAATAAGGTTTATCCCTGACTTACGCTTCCGCCTGAGCTGGAAGTTCTTTCGATATTTTTAGGTGCAGTGTCATAATTAACACTTCCTCCGCTGCTTGCATCTGCTTTAAGACTCACAATAGGGTGAACGTTTACGCTTCCACCGCTTGATGCATCTGCTTCAACTTCATTGGCCAATAATTTTTGGGCATCTATACTTGCTCCGCTGGATGCTGAAGTTTTAAATTTTAATGCTTTTCCTTCAATATTGATATTGCTTCCACTACCTGAATCACAAGTGATGTTGTCAGATTCAATGTTTACATCCATTGTAGCTGCGCTTGATGTTTCCAGAGTTATGTTTTGTCCCTGAATTACATTTTTACTTTGTACAGATGATGCACTTGAAGCTTCTAATTTATCAATGACAGGCATTTTTACAGTTACCTTTTTCATCGTAACATTATTAAAAGAATTAAACTTGCATTTAATTACCAATGTTCCGTTTTCAACCGTTGTAATGATTTCTTTTTGTAAATTATCATCAGCTTCAACGGTAATTTCGGTAGAATCTGATTGTTCGATCACTAAGTCAATCGCATTGCTCACAGACACATTTTTAAAATCTCCCTGAACAATTCTTTTTTCAGTAGTAACATTTCCGCTGCCTTCAATTGAATTCATTTTGTCCACAAAATTACATGAGGTAAATAATAGTGCGGTGATAGTTGCAACAATAAATTTCGTAATATGAATGATTATCTTTATCATGGTTTTAGTTAATTTTGATTATTACTCCGTTTTTATCAGTGGTTAATTTTCCGTTGGTTTTTTTTCCGTTTAAAACTTCTTTACCATTTATTTTAATTGATACTTCTTTTACAGTATCATTATCAATAGTATTTTCTTCGTCTTCTACATCGTCATAATCATTTTCATCTGCCGGGCAATCCAGACATTTGATTTTAGAACCTTGTACTTTGTAGTTGTAGTTTCCACTAAAGTGTAAGTTGAAAAAATCATCTTCAGAATCATCATAATCCTGTACAGAAGTGTCTGGTTTAAATAACTGACCTTCTGGTAAGTACAAATATACATCAACTTCCTGTCCTCTGAATTTATTTTTTACGTCTGTCAGAAAATAATTATCCAGTACTAAATGATTTCCGTTAAGTTCAATTTTATAATCAATTTTTTCAGCTCTCTGTTTTGCCGTTGTAAAAGAATTTCCTCTTGCACTTTTTTCTATCTGTAAATAAGCAGTTGCCTGATCAGTATGCAAAACATGTAAACGGACATCTGTAGAATAGATTAACTGGTGGTTTGCAGAATCCTGTACAAATTCAAAATCTCTGTGGTGATTCAAATCTTTTGCGTAATAATCGTTGTATCTGAATTTTACAAAAAGTGTATCCGTTGGGTTAACAGTGATTTCTTTTTTCTCCACTGTTTTGCCATCATAAGACAATTCAGTTGCTTGTTTTATTCCAACGCTAATGGCGATTGCAACAGCAATAATCCAAACAGCCAACAAAGTGTATTTTGTGATATTCCCTATCGGTTTTAACTCCGGAGACAATAATTTGAAGCCTAAAAGAGTCAGAAAGAAAAATGGAATTCCTACTGCAAAGAACATTAGTAAACCAAATGCCCAGATAGGATAATCAGTAAAGTTTCCTGCATCTACAAAGTTTTGCCATGGAAATTCAATAAAGATATTTGTTCCCAGAGTAAAAACCCCGATCAGCAATAAAATCAAAACAGAAAGACCTGACATGATTAAAAAGACTCCTAATAATTTAGCGAAGATTTTAAAAACCGTCATAATAAAGTCTCCAAATGAGCTACTTATTCTCTCAGCTCCCGACTTTACCTGGTTTCCCATTTTGTCATAATCTGCATTTTTAAATCTGTCAGATAATGAATCAATTTCTTCACGTACTTTTTTTTCGATGTTTGAAATTGTAACCGGCTCTCCCGTCATTTCTAATTTCTCAGATGTTGTAATCGCTTCAGGAGTTACAACCCAAAGAACAAAATAAGCTAATATTCCGGTTCCGAAACCTGCAAAAACAAATATTAAGAAAACAATTTTTATCCATACAGAGTCAATTCCAAAATAATGTCCAAGTCCTGTAGCAACACCACCGATCATACCTTTTTCTTTATCACGGTATAACTTTTTGTGTTTTCTTGCACCATAGTTATTAAAGGACTGGTTTGATTTTTCTTCATCCTCAATAATGTAGTCTTCAGGCTGTCCCATAACGGCAATCACTTCATCAACATCTTTCAGTCCTACAACATGTTTCTCGCTTTTTTGTTTTTCTGTTAATAATTCAGAAACACGCATTTCGATATCTTTAATGATTTCATCTTGTCCTGATGAATTGTTAAGCGATCTTTTTATGGCGTCAAAATAGCGGGTTAGTTTTAAATATGCATCTTCATCTATGTGAAAAAACATACCTCCTAAGTTAATATTTACTGTTTTGTTCATGACTTATTGATTTTGATTGGTGATTAGTTTTACGGCGTCAGACAATTCTGTCCAGGTACCGCTAAGTTCGTTTAAAAATGTTTGTCCTATTTCGGTTAATCCATAATATTTTCGCGGTGGCCCTGAGGTCGATTCTTCCCAGCGATAATTTAGTAAACCATCGTTTTTTAACCTAGTTAACAGCGGATAAACTGTTCCTTCAACAACTAGTAATTTGGCGTTTTTTAAAGTGTCTAATATTTCTGATGTATAGGCATCTTTTTCTTTTAATACAGATAAGATGCAAAACTCAAGAACACCTTTGCGCATCTGTGCTTTTGTGTTTTCAATGTTCATAATTTCATTTTGTTTTTTTTAGATTGAACAATTCGTTTTTTGATTGATGATGATGATTGATGATTGATTTCGAATTTATTCTGTTAGAATTATTCCGTATATCGTATAACTTTTAACCTTTATGAGATTACTTTAAAAAAGAAATCGTCATAGGATATTTGTAATATTCTCCGTTAGATGCTTTTATAGAAGCATAAATCACTAAAAAGAATTCAACAATTTTTAATAACCCAAAAAGTAAAACTGCTGTTGCTCCAATACTTAATAATCCAATGTTTCCGTCAAAATTAAAATTTCTGATTACGAAATCTTCGTCGTTAAAAACGGCTTCCATCGGAAGGTTCTGAAGAAATACAATTACAAAAATCGGAATGGCGATCAATGCTAGAATTAGAGTGTAAAGCAATAAACTCAATTGGAAATTTAGTGCCTGTTTTCCATGATGATTCGCAAATTCTGACTTGTCTTTATAACTTGACCAGATTAATATCGGAAAAATATAATTTCCGAAAGGAATAAAATATTGCGTCAAAGTGCTTAAGTGTGTGAACGTTGCAGTGTTCTTTTCTGATGTTGTTTCCATGATGAGTGGTGTTGTTGTTTCCATGATTAAAAGTATATAGTAATTTCTTATGCAAATATATATCTAAAAGACAGTATCTTGTTTTGCATAGTACCAAATATTAACAAAATATTAACAAATTTAAGATTCGATTTATGATGAAAAAAGAATGAAAATCAATGCGAATACCAGTGTTTATAAGCGTTTTATGAAAGTAGTAGTAATTTATTGTGCGCGCATAGTTTTTTTGTATTTTTACATAAAAAAATAAATCTTATGGCAGTTTCAGTTTCCAAACTCAACAAATTTGTATTATTTAAATTACCATCAGCGTACTTTTGTGGCGTTCGGGTAAAAGCGATTGACAAGGATAGTTGTATCGTAAGTGTCAAACACCGCTGGATCAATCAGAATCCTTTTAATTCGATGTATTTTGCTGTTCAGGCAATGGCTGCAGAATTAACAACAGGGGCATTGGTAATTTCACAAATTCAGGAAAGCGGTAGAAAAATCTCTATGCTGGTAGCAAACAACAAAGGTAACTTTACCAAAAAAGCTACCGGTCGAATCACATTCGTGTGCAATGACGGACATCTGATTGCCGAAGCAATTAAAAAAACAATCGAAACTGGAGAAGGCCAGACTTTCTGGATGAAATCTATCGGATCAAATGAAGAAGGTGTACAGGTTTCTGAAATGGATTTTGAATGGAGTGTGCGTTTGAAATAAGTTTACTGTAAAATAAATATATAAAAGACCTGCTTTAAGCAGGTCTTTTTTTATGAAGTAAGGTTTTGTTTTTAGTTTGTAATTATTTGAAAATCAGTATTTTTTGTTTGACTTGGTTATTTTTATAATTTTTCTTTTGTAATTTTATTGGAGAATTACCCAGTTTAAAATATTCATACAATCTTCATTAAAAGATAATAATTTCACATCCAGATTTGAATTATATTTGCAGGAATAATAGTATAAATTATTTGCCCGAAAATTAAAAGAGCATAAAATTTTCACAGTAGATTTTAGGTAAAATACAATTTTGATTGCTTTTTCAACAATAAAATTCGTCATAAAACACGAGCAGAATTATGGATGATAAAAAACAAATATTTCAGACAATAAACCAAAAAAGATGGAAGACTTTTCAATGGTCTAGCCGGCTGATTTTGTTTATTCTTATTTTAATGGTTCCTATTTTTTTCATCACCCTAAAAAGAGGACTAAAACCGCCATTACCGCTTTTGGCAAACAAATCCAAGGCTGGACATAGTTTAGAGAATCCTGTTATTCCTAAAAATTTAAGTGCCAAAGAGCTCAAAAAGTTTAAAGGGTTTGATTATTATTTAAGAGAAAAAACGAAAATCCAAAAACTTGAAAATCATTCTGTTTCTCCCAAAACGACTTCAGAAGTCCGGGCCGCATTTTATGTCAACTGGGATCCACAGAGTTTGTTTTCTCTTCAAAAAAGTATTGATAAAATCAATATGGTTGTTCCGGAATGGTTTTTTATCGATCCTAAAACCGATCTGCTGCGGACAGAAATAGATACAGCAGCGCTAAAAGTAATGAAAAAGGGAAAAGTAAAAATACTTCCCTTAATTAATAATATTAATGAATCATTGGGAGAGGGTGAATTTGATGGTGATCTTATTCATCGTATCCTTCATGATAAAAATAAACGGGAAAGACTTATCAATGATATTGCCAAAACATTAAAGAAATATGATTTACAGGGAATCAATATTGATTTTGAGGAATTTAAAGAAAACAGCGATGAGCCCATAATTACTTTTCAAAAAGAATTATATGAAAAACTGAACCCGCAGGGGTACCTGGTTTCGCAGGATATTATGGCCGGTGATGATGATTTTAATGTAAAAGAGCTGGCAAAATACAATGATTACATGTTTTTAATGGCTTATGATGAGCATTATGCCAGTAGTATTCCGGGAGATATCAGCAGTCAGAAATGGATTGAAAGAATAGTAGATAAAACTGCAAAAGAAACTCCGTCGGACAAGATTATTCTTTGTATTGCCGGTTACGGATATGACTGGCAGGAAAAAAAAGAAGGAGAAACCGTTACTTATGATGAGGCAATTGCAATTGCAAAACAGCATAATGCGGTAATAAAATTTAATAACGACAGTTACAATAACTCTTTTCATTACACAGACAGCAACGGAAAAAAACATGAGGTTGATTTTGAAGATGCTGCCACTAATTTTAATACAATAAGATTTAGTGATGAATATGGTTTGGCCGGAACAGCCTTGTGGAGGCTGGGAAGTGAGGATCAGAGACTATGGAGCTATTATCAGCGAAGTTTAACAAACGAAAGCCTAAAGAAAAAACCTTTCGATTTTAAAGTTTTGAAAAGTGTAAATACCCGAATCGAAAGTCCGGCTTATATTGGTGATGGCGAAATACTAAATGTAATTGCCGATCCCGCACCGGGAAAAATAGAATTGGAAATCGATAATGATGAAACGATTATTACCGAACAAAAATATGTAGAATTACCCACCAAATATGTGATTAGTAAATTTGGAAATGTGCACAAACAAGTCATTTTAACGTTTGATGACGGACCAGATCCTGTATATACACCACAGATTTTGGATATTTTGAAAAGAGAAAAAGTACCGGCTGTATTTTTTGTTATTGGTATTCAGGGGGAAAGTAATATTCCTTTATTACAAAGAATTTACAAAGAAGGGCATGAGATAGGGAACCATACTTTTACGCATCCTAATATTGCTCTCGTGAGCCCGGAAAGAGCCTCGGCAGAAATGGAAACGACCAGATTATTGATCGAAGCTGTTACAGGAAGGAGCACGGTACTTTTTAGAGCTCCTTATAATGCAGATGCTGAGCCAACAACGGAAGCAGAACTAAAACCAATTGCCTTAAGTAAAGCTCAGAATTATTACACAGTAGGAGAAAGTATCGATCCCAATGACTGGGAAAAAGGGGTCAGTGCCGACTCCGTGTATGTCAGAACAATAAAACAATATGAAGCAAATCCTGAAAAAGGAATTATTTTGCTCCATGATGCGGGAGGAAACAGACAGTCTACAGTTGAGGCTTTGCCCCGAATCATAAAATATTTTAAAGACAAAAATATTCAGTTTACAACAGTTTCTCATTTGCTTGGCAAAACTAAAGAAGATATTATGCCGGAGGCAAAAGGGCAGTTTGTATCACTTGACAATTTTATTTTCGATTTTGGATATTGGTTTGGACATTTTATTACGGCAACATTTTGGGTGGCTATTTTTCTGGGTTTCCTGCGTATTGCACTGATGGCGGTAATGGCATTTATAAAGAGATGGAAAGATCATACACATCCGCCGGTTTATAAATCTTCGATGGGCGATTTTCCAAAAGTAAGTATTATTGTTCCGGCTTATAATGAAGAAATAAACGCCGTAAAAACAATCGAAAATTTATTGGGACAGGATTATCCCGATTTTGATATTGTTTTTGTAGACGACGGATCCAAAGACAGAACTTTTGAGATGATCAGAAATGCTTTTGAAAATAATCCAAAAGTAGAGGTACGTACCAAACCAAACGGAGGAAAGGCTTCGGCACTGAATTACGGTATCTCACTGACAAAAAGTGAATATGTAATTTGCATTGATGCTGATACACAACTAAAAACCGATGCCGTTTCGCAATTAATGAAAGGATTTAGAATCCAGTTGAAAAATGATGAAGAAATTGGCGCTGTTGCCGGAAATGTAAAAGTAGGAAATGAAAATACAATGCTTACCAAATGGCAGAGTATTGAATATACAACAGCTCAGAATTTTGACCGTCGAGCGTTCGATTTAATTAACGGTATAACAGTTGTGCCGGGTGCAATTGGCGCATTCAGAAAAACGGCAATAGAAAAAGCGGGAGGTTTTACAACCGATACCCTTGCAGAAGATTGTGATCTGACGATTCGCATTTTGAGAAATGACTATCATATCATAAACTGCATCGAAGCTGTCGCTGTGACAGAAGCCCCGGAGAGTTTAAAAGAATTCATGAAACAGCGTTTCCGCTGGAGTTATGGTATTATGCAGGCTTTCTGGAAAAACAGGGATGCGTGTTTTAATCCAAAATATAAAGGTTTAGGAATGGTGGCATTGCCCAATATTTTGATTTTTCAGATCGTACTGCCCATTTTTGCACCTTTGGCTGATCTGGTTCTTATTTTAAGTTTAATCTGGAATCACAATGATCCCGACAGTCTTCATAAAATATTGATTTATTATATTGCTTTTATGCTGGTCGACATGCTGGTGAGTGTAATTGCCTTTATTTTTGAAAAAGAAAAACTAACCAAATTAATCTGGCTGATCCCGCAGCGATTTGTTTACAGACAGTTGATGTATGTAATTTTATTCAGGGCATTAAGAAGAGCCATAAAAGGAGAAAGCCAAAGTTGGGGCGTGCTTACACGAACAGGAAATGTAGGGACTGTTAAGTAATTTTTTAAAGAGAGTATATAAAAAAGACCTCAACTTGAGGTCTTTTTATTTTTAATAAAATCTTATTAAGCTTTAGCACAACAAGATTTTTTGTCTTTTTTAGTTTTTCCTGCATCACAGGTTTTTCCTTCTGCTTTGCATTTTGCTTTACATTTTTGAATTTCTGCGTCAGTCATTTTTTTAGATGAATCTGATTTTTTTGAGGAGCATGATTCTTTTTTAGCCGGTTCTTTTTTGGCAGGTTTCGTTTCCTGAGCCTGAATTCCTAAGGAGAATAAGGCAATGGTTAAGATGGTGATTACTTTTGTCATTTTTTTTTGATGGTGTTAGATTTTTTTTTGATGAATCAAATATAACAGGATTTAGGGTTTGTAAGAATAGGAGCATTGTTAATGTTTTTGTAAAGTTGATTTGAGAAACTAAGCGATATTTTACAGCTACAACTTATTGCGTTATTACACTTTCCTAAATTCATTTCCATAAACGTTTATGACTATATTTTCTTCTTCTAATATTTCAAAAAAGGTAAGCATATCGCTAAATGGATTTTTAAAATATTCGGTTAAATGCTGTAAGCCAGGAGTGGTTTTTAGAAATAGATAAAAAAAATACGGGTCAAGATTGGTTATGTTTTCCTTGTTTCCAAGTGAAACTTCAAGGCTTTGTCCGGTCACAATGTGGTCAAATAAACAATGTTCTCCATGAACATTAAAAGACCATCCTTCCGAAAGAGTGTCTTTTCCATTAAATAAATCGGCATTTTCAATTTCGTAATAATGCCCCTCGTTAATCTTCTCTTTTTCCGGCTGATCCGTTTCTGTGATTAATTTATCTATTAAAATTTTAGCGATAGCATTATAACTATCCATGGCAATTAATAACTCGTTTATTATTTCCTGAGGTAATGAATTCATTAATTGGATTACTTTAAAAATTAAATCTTTTCTTTTGCACGTTGTTTATCGCCCCATTCTTTCAGGTGATTGATAAACGGGATAAGTTCCATTCCAATATCAGTTAATGAATATTCTACTTTTGGCGGAACTTCATGATATACTTTTCGGGAAACCAATTCATCATCTTCAAGTTCTCTTAAAGTCTGTGTCAGCATTTTTGGAGTTACATCAACAAGGGTTTTACGCAATTCGCCATAACGAAGGATTGTTTTGTTGCTCAAATTCCACAAAATACGGCCTTTATATTTACCTCCAATTCTCTTAAAAGCATAATCTACAGAGCAAACTACATCTGTACAGCCGTCAGTATAATTATTTTTTGGCATTTTTTTAATTTTTAAAACATTGATAATCAATATTAGTATACTTTTGGTATGTAGATTACAAAAAAGTGCATACTTGTGGTAAAGATACTGATATTATACTTTTGTACTGTAATTTAAAAACAATTATTATGAAAGCAATTATATTGAATGAAGCAGGCAGTGCATCAAACTTAAAATATGTCGATATCCCGAAACCGGAAATCAAAGATGATGAAGTTTTGGTAAAAGTAAATGCGTTGAGCATCAATCCTGTCGATTATAAAACCAGATCTTCGGAAGGAGGGATTAAACGTTTTTTTGAAGAAGAACGTCCTGTTATTTTAGGCTGGGATTTATCAGGAAAAGTAGTTGAAGCCGGAAAAAATGTAAAAGATTTTAAACTGAACGATGAGGTATTCGGAATGGTAAATTTTCCGGGAAAAGGAAAAGCGTACGCAGAATATGTAGCAGTTCCGGCCTCACATTTAACATTAAAACCTGAAAATATTTCTTATGAACAAGCTGCAGCCGGAACACTTGCTTTACTTACAGCCTGGCAGGCTTTGGTTACAAACGGAAAAATAAAAGAAGGTGATAAAGTTTTAATTCACGGAGCGTCAGGAGGAGTGGGGCACTATGCCACTCAAATTGCCAAATATTTTAAAACGTATGTTATCGGAACCTCATCAGAAAAAAATGCAGCATTTGTTTTGCAAAACGGAGCGGACCAGCATATTGATTACACTAAAACTGATTTTGAAAATGAAGTTTCGGATGTTGATCTGGTTTTGAATTCTATTTCAGATGCAGTCAACAATCGTTCGATAGATGTAGTAAAGCCAGGAGGAAAAATCGTTTACATTTTAGGTGCTATTGCTCCTGAGTTTGCGCAAAAAGCCAAAGATAAAAATGTGGATTTGTTTGCAATTCTGGTGGAATCTTCCGGAGCAGATATGAAAACTGTTGCAGATTTGATGCAGAAAGGAATTATCAAATCACACGTTTCACAAACATTTGCATTTGATGAAATGGAAAAGGCTCATTTACAATTAGAAACCGGCAGAACGGTTGGTAAAATTGTGATTACAGTATAAGCAGTCCTAATTCAAAAAAATCAGTTCAAATTTTATCTGAACTGATTTTTTTTTGAGTTTAAATTTATCCCGCTTTACAACTGAAAATTAATAATTCAGATTAACTCCAAATCCAATTCCCATATCGCTGTCATAGTGTGTTGTGATTCCGAAGTTTCTGGCGACAATATATTTTAATCCAGCCATATATTCCTGATCTGTATTCCACATCAGGTTCATTCGCAAACGTTTTGAAAGAGGAATGTCTTTTCGTTCCAATTGAAAACGGACATTTCCATCGGTATAAACTTCAACCTGAGCTTTTACGAGCATTGGCAGCGTATACTCAAGACCGGCACTAAAAACAGACCGATTGTCTTTGGTATTGCTTTGGCCAAAAAGATTTTGTTCGTGTTCGTCCATTCCCATTTTTCTGTATCGCCAGTCAAAACCGATAAAAGGCATCAGCCATTGGTTTTTTCCGATATAACGGCCAATATGCGTTTCGGTTTCATAACCGTGTTTGTCGTTGTAACCCAATCTCCATTCGGTTGCTATGCTCCAACGCGTGTTGCTGAACATAGCTTCTCCATCATTTCCGTTTGAAGCAAAATCATTTTCAGCCATAAAATGAAACATTCGATCATCCATTTTCAACATTTTAAAAGCCATTTCCGGATGATGAATTAACGGATTTGGAGCTGAATTTTCATAACTAAAAATCCTTCCCATTCCAGCCATCATGTGATATAAAATATGACAATGAAAAAACCAGTCGCCATCGGCATTTGCCTGAAACTCGATGGTATCGGTTTCCATTGGCATGATGTCAATGACATTTTTCAACGGAGCATAATCGCCATGTTCATTCAAAATTCTAAAATCGTGACCGTGTAAATGCATTGGATGACGCATCATGGAGCCGTTGTATAAAACAATACGAACGTTTTCTCCTTTTTTAATTAAGATTTTATCCGTTTCAGAAACTACTTTATTATCCAGACTCCACACATAACGATTCATATTTCCAGAAAGTGTAAAACGCAATTCTTTTACCGGAGCGTCTTTTGGAAGATTGGTTTTAAAAGGCGATTTCAGCATTCCGTAATTTAAAGTTACAATTTCCGAAGTCTCTGTACTGTCACTTTCCATTTTCATCTCTTCCATATTATGATTGGAATGATCCATCGCAGGTTTTGAATTTTCATCTTCACCGGAAATTTCAGGATACATTACGGCATTCATGTCCATTTTATTCAAAGACATATTCATACCCATATCATTCATTTCGCCATTCATTTTCATCATATCGTTCATCATTTTCATTCCTTCAAAATATTTTAATTTCGAAAGATGATGAACAGGCTGTTTTTCTCCATTTCCTAAAAACAAAGCAGCAGATCCCGTTCGGTCTTCGGCTGTAGCCAGAAAAGCAAAGGATTTGTTCTCTTCAGGAATCGTAACGACAACATCATAAGTTTCAGAAACCGCAATAATCAAACGATCTACTTCTACAGGTTCAACATCATTTCCGTCACTGGCTACAACGGTGATTTTTCCTCCTCCGTAAGTCAGCCAGAAATAACTTGACGCACCGCCGTTTGCAATTCGCAATCGGACTTTTGTTCCAGGTTTAAAATCGGGTAACTGTTGCTCGTTTTTACCATTAATCAGGAATTTTTCATAATAAACATCGCTGACATCCATAGCGTTCATTCTTTTCCATTCGTTGGTAACTTTAGTTGAAAAATGTCCTTGCTTTATCGCTTCGGCATAACTTTGCGTTGTTCCTTTTTTGATGGCAAACCAATCATTAGCATTGTGCAGCATTCGCTGAATATTCTCTGGTTTCAAATCTGACCATTCGCTCAGAATAACCGGAATTGTTGGCAGATCGTCAATTCCTTTTCTAATCGTCGAATCGTCTTTTTTCTTATTGATGATAAAAAGTCCGTACAAACCAATTTGTTCCTGCAAACCAGAATGACTGTGATACCAATAAGTTCCGTTTTGAATAATTGGAAAAGAATATTTATGAGTTGTTCCGGGTTCAATCGGCATTTGAGTTAGATAGGGAACCCCGTCTTCTTTATTGGGTAAAAACAATCCGTGCCAGTGCATCGAGGTTGTTTCTTTTTTGAGTTCGTTATGCACATAAATTTCTGCAATATCGCCTTCGGTGAAAGTAAGAGTCGGCATCGGAATTTGTCCGTTAACTGCAATCGCGCGTTTTTCTTTACCCGAAAAATTGACAATTGTATCACGAACATGCAAATCATAACGAACCACTTTTTGTGCCTTCAATTGAAAAGCAATTAAAAAGAAAAGAAATATGTATTTGATTTTCATGATGTATTATAATTTTAGATTTCTCAATCGCAAAGCATTTACGATTACGGATACAGAACTCAAACTCATTGCCACCGCAGCCAACATTGGCGAAAGCAAAATCCCTAAAAACGGATATAAAATTCCAGCAGCAATTGGCACGCCCAAAGTATTGTAGATAAAAGCAAAAAATAAATTCTGTCTGATGTTTGACATTACAGCATGGCTGAGGTTTTTGGCTTTTACAATTCCGTTTAAGTCTCCTTTTACCAAAGTAATTTTGGCGCTTTCTATGGCTACATCAGTTCCTGTTCCCATTGCAATTCCGATATTGGATTGCGCCAAAGCAGGTGCATCATTGATTCCGTCGCCCGCCATGGCAACGATTTTTCCTTCAGCCTGAAGTCGCTTAATTTCTTTCAGTTTATCCTCCGGAAGACAATCGGCTTTAAAAGAACTCAAATGCAAATGTTCGGCAACGGCTTTTGCAGTATTATGATTATCGCCTGTCAGCATAATGACTTCAACGCCCTGGGCGATTAATTCTTTAATAGCTTTGGCACTGTTTTCTTTGATGGCGTCGGTAATCGCAACGTAACCTAAAACTTCTTTTTCAATAGAAATATACGAAATAGTTTTTCCAAGATTTTGTTCGGCAGTTACTTTGTTTTCTAAATCTGTAGAAATAGAAACACCAATTTCATCCATTAATTTTTTATTTCCTAAAGCGACTTTTTTGTTTTCTATAGTTCCTAAAACACCTTTTCCGGCAATGGTTTCAAAACCCTGAACTTCTTTTAATGTAGAATTTTTTGCTTTCGCGAAATTGACTACGGCCTGTGCTAAAGGATGTTCGCTGTGCTGATTTAATGAAGCAATGTTTTGAAGCAGAAAATCTTCTTCATTATTAACCGAATATATTTTTTCTACAGATGGTTTTCCTTCGGTAATAGTTCCTGTTTTATCAGTAATTAAAACATCAATTTTATTCATGTTTTCTAGTGCTTCTGCATTTCTTATTAAGACTCCGTGCTGAGCACCTTTTCCAACTCCGACCATTACGGACATTGGAGTTGCCAATCCAAGTGCACAAGGACAGGCAATAATTAAAACTGCAATCGCATTAATTAACCCATAAACATAAGCAGGTTCCGGACCAAATTTTGCCCAGATGAAAAAGGTTAAAATCGAAATGATAACAACCGTTGGAACAAAATATTTAGAAACACGGTCGGCCAGTTTCTGAATAGGTGCGCGGGATCTACTGGCGTCATTTACCATTTGGATAATTTGAGAAAGCATGGTTTCTGACCCTACTTTTTCGGCGATCATCACAAATGATTTGGTGCCGTTTATCGTTCCGGAAATAATGGAGTCTCCTGTTTTTTTATCTACAGGAATTGGTTCTCCGGTAATCATTGATTCGTCTATACTGCTTTCACCGGAAGTTATTGTTCCGTCAACCGGAATTTTTTCTCCGGGTTTAACGCGAAGTAGATTTCCTTTTTGAATATTGTGAATGGATATTATTTTGTCATTTCCGTTTTCTACCAAAGTCGCTTCAGTTGGAGCTAATTTTAATAATTCTTTTATGGCTCCGTTGGTTTGTCCATGGGCTTTGGCTTCCAACAATTGTCCTAATAAAACTAAAGTAATAATTACCGTTGCGGCTTCAAAATACAAATGAATCGTTCCGTGATGTGATTTGAATTCGGCTGGAAAAATATCAGGAAAAAACATTCCGACAATACTAAATAAGAATGCAACACTTGTTCCGATTCCGATTAAGGTAAACATGTTTAAATTCCATGTCACAATTGATTTGTAAGCGCGAACGAAAAACATCCATCCTGCATAAAACAAAACAGGAATAGAAAATAAAAATTGAACCCAATTCCACTTCTCAATAGACATAATATTGTAAAGCGGATTATTCGGAATCATTTCTGACATTGAGATAATGAAAATCGGCAGCGTAAACAAGATCGCAATTTTCATCTTCTTCAATAAATCAGAATAAGTTTTGTTTTCTTCACTTTCAGAAGCCTGTATCGGAACTAAATCCATTCCGCAAATCGGGCAGTCACCAGGTTCGTTTGAAACGATTTCGGGATGCATCGGACAGGTAAATTGGGTTGCCGTTATGGCAATTTGCGGTACTAAGTCCATTCCGCAAACCGGACAATCCCCAGGTTTATTATACGTTTTGTCGCCTTCACAATGCATTGGACAATAGTAAATTCCATTTGCACTGTGCTGATGTACTTTTTTAGTTTCTGTTTTATGATGATTGTGATTCTCTTTCTTATGGCCCGAACAGCAAGACTGAACAGGAACTTTGTCATGGTTTTTAGGAGAATCCATTTCGATAGTATAATTTCCAGCCGTAGCTAAAACTTCCTGAAATTTTTCTGTCGGCACATGTTTGTCCATTGTTATCGTTGCCGTTGGCGGATCCAGTGTTACTTCTGCGTGAATGCCTTCTACTTCATTCAGAGTTTTTTCTACTTTGGTTCGGCATCCGTTGCAGGACATTCCTGAAATTATATAGTGATGAGTCATTGTATTGGTTTTTAAGTATTACAATGCAAATTTCCGAAGTACAAGTTACAACGGTTTGTAGAATTTTGGGAATGATTTGTAAGATTTACTAAATGCTTTTTTAACCGCAAATACGCAAGGATTTTTGATATGCTGTGTTTTATAAAAACGCAAAGTTCGCAAAGCTATTCAAAGCTTTGCGAACCTTTCTTAAAATATAGCCCTTAAACATAGCCGAGGGTTTTAACCTTGGGATGCATATAGGGATAAATTCGTTGTGTTCCAATGGCTGAAACCATTGGTTATGCTCTATAATTTTTTACGGTTTAGTCTCACGCAGATTTTGCAGATCAGGCAGATAATTTTAATTTAATAATTAAAATTTAAATCTGTAGAATCTGCAAAATCTGCGTGAGACTAAAAAAAATCTTTGCGCTTTTGCGAGAAATTGACTTTTACAAATTCTCGATCTGAATACGTTTTTTATCTTTCGATTTTTTGAACGAAGTAGGAGTAGAACCGGTGATTTTTTTGAATTGATTGCTCAAATGCGCCACATTGCTATAATTTAAGATGTCGGCAATTTCACTTAACGAAAGCTCATTATAAACCAGTAATTCTTTAACCTTTTCAATTTTCTGGCTAATGAAATATTTTTCGATAGTCGTATTTTCAATTTCAGAAAATAAATTGCTCAGCGAATTATAGTCCTGACTGAGGTCTTCTGCCAGATAATCTGATAAATTGATTTTTAGCTCATTATTTTTATGATGGACCAAATCAATAATCAGGGTTTTTATTCTTTCGACAGTTTTTGTTTTTTTATCATCAATTAAATCAAAGCCTAAAGCCTGAAGATTATGTAATAAAGCTTCTTTTTGATTTTCTGAAACAGATTCTTCCAGCTCAACTTCGCCCAATTCGACAGCAATAGTCTGAAGCCCGAGTTTTTCAAACTCAGACTTCACTACCATTTTGCATCGGCTGCACACCATATTTTTGATGTAGAACTTCATTATTTGATTGTTTCTACAACATTCCCGCAAGTCAGCATAGAAGAACCGTAGTACGGATTCTTAACGGCTTTTTCCTTGCTTAACCAGTCAGCATCGGCCATTGGGCAATATTGTTTGTAAACTGGCTGATCCGGATTTGAAACTTTTATTAAATCGTAAGTGCTTTTAGATAAAGTTTTAAAAGTCTCACGTTGTTTTTTAAGATCGGTTGTTGAGGAAATACTTTTGGCATCGGCAGTTAGTTTTTTTACCACTTTCATCCAAACGGTATGTTCATTACTTTTTAATTTATCCATTTTTACAGCTGTTATAGCAGTAAGGAGATCTTTGGCTTTTGCCGAAGTCAGTTTGCTGTCACTTTTTATAAGCGCGTCTTTTACTGTAAAATAAGCATCATAAACAGATTGAAGCTGACCTGAATCGATAACTTCATTTATTTCTGTTTTGACTGAATTTGCCTGAATGCTGCCGGCAGAAAATAATAAAGTTATTACTGCTGTTATTGCTATGATTGATTTTTTCATTTTATGTGTTTTATAAATTTAAAGGAAACTTAGAATTTTATTTAAAATTGTTTTGTGAAGGATGAGGTCAGTTTTGACCCACCTCTGGCTGTCAAAAAAGAAAATTATCCTATTTTAGGACGTAACCAAATCATGCTAAAACCATCAGAAAGACCGGTTTCGTTATAATGCGGATTTGGTTTTTTGGCAGAGAAATTAAAGTGATTTTTTTCTAAAATAAAATCGTTTACAGTTAATGCATTAAACTGAAAAGAAACCGTACAATTGGCGTGACGGCATTTTCCATCGCAATTATGCTTGTCTTTTCTTGAATTGTTCTTTTGGCAGCATTCTTTTACACAGTTACTTTTTTCTTTTGTCTCTTTTGCGGCTATTTCTTTAGAATGCCCATTATTACAGGCATAATTGAAACCCGGAATCAAAAAGAAACCAAGAGTTAGAAGGATAAGTGCTATGCGAACTTTTTTGAACAATGAAAATGTTTTTGAAATACAAATTTAACTAAAAAATCCCCTGTGAAATATTTTTTAAGATTTCGATAACTAAAGCCTTTTGAAATCTGTAGGCTTCATATTTTTTCTTTTTTTAAAATAATTGGACAAATGGCTTTCATCGGTAAAACCAAACTCATAGGCAATTTGTTTGACTGGCAACTGGTTATTCTGAAAACGTTTTTCGATCAGCGTTGTTCGCAGATTATGAATGTAATCGCGATAGCTAATAGAAAAAGTCCTTTTGAAATAAGCACTAAAATAGGTTTGGGCAATGTTGAAATGATCTGCAATTACCTTAATCTGAACCAATTTTGGCTGATAAATATTCTGATGGATGTAAGAGGTAATTTGTTCGTTATCGATAGAATTTCCTTTTACGACAAGATTCAGGCTTCGCATTGTTTCTTTTATTAATCCAAAAATGGAAAGAATCTGGTAAAATACAATTGGCGAATTCGAAACATCGGTTTTGCAATTATAAGCGGATATGTTGTCGACAGTGTTTTTTAAGATCGTACGACAGGGATCATCAAATTTCAAAACCGTTTCTTTGAGTGTTTTGTCACGCATAAAACTTTCCGGTGTATGAATTAAGAATTCATCACATGTCAGGTTTTGTTTAAAATTGAAATAATTATCTGTGAATTTGATATACACAAACCGCGTACTTTTTTTGATGTCAAAATAATGTTCGTCATCTGGTGAAATCACAAATAAATCACCTGTTTTATAAGGAAGAAGATTATTGTTTAAATGATGGATCCCGCTTCCTTTCTTGATATAAATGATTTCATAATACGTATGTGTATGTGGAGGAAGATGAAATTTCTCATCCTCAAATTCATGTATAACAAGAGTTTCAAATTGATTTAATTTCGGCATAACTTAAATATACAAGTTTATGTCGCAAATATACAACTAAATTTTTCTGTAACTGACTTAAATTTGCACCATAGAAAATCATTTTCCTTTTCTTACTAATCAAATGAAAAAAAGTCTTATTGCTCTCTCTCTCGGAGGGCTAACTATTGGAATTACAGAATTTGTAATGATGGGCTTACTGCCTGACATTGCTTTAGATATGAAAGTTTCGATTCCGGTTGCCGGATATTTAATTTCAGCTTATGCTCTTGGAGTTGTTATTGGTGCACCTTTATTGGTGATATTAGGCAGGAATTATGCTCCAAAAAAAATGCTTTTGATTTTAGCTTTAATGTTAACCGTTTTTAATGCATTATCAATCATTGCACCCAATTATAATTTTTTATTCGCTTCCCGGTTTTTATCAGGATTGCCACACGGGGCATTCTTTGGAGTGGGGGCGGTAGTTGCAAGCCGCCTGGCCGACAAAGGAAAGGAAGCTCAGGCTATTGCCATTATGTTTTCGGGTCTGACTTTGGCTAATTTGATAGGAGTTCCAATTGGAACTTATATTGGTCACCATTTTATATGGCGCTATACGTTTGTGCTTATCGGAATTGTTGGTTTGCTTACCTTTTTGTTTATCTATTTGTGGATGCCAAATCTGGAAAAAAATCAAAATGTAAACATGAAAACGCAGCTGTTGTTTTTTAAGAAAGTCGATGCATGGCTTATTATCGGAATCACGGCGATTGGATTTGGAGGACTTTTTGCCTGGATTAGCTACATTGCTCCTTTATTGATTAATGTATCTAAATTTTCTCCGGAAGATGTTTCGTATATTCTTATTCTCGCAGGTTTTGGAATGGTAGTCGGGAATTTTTTAGGAGGCAAACTGGCAGACAGATTTTCACCGGCTCCAACCACATTGGTGCTGTTAATGGTAATGTCCGTAGATTTAATTTTGGTCTATTATTTCTCTTTTAATCAATATGCTTCTTTGTTTTTTACTTTCTTAACAGGAGCCATTTCTTTCTCGGTTATTGCACCAATTCAGATGTTGATGATTCGTACTGCCAAAGATGCTGAAATGATCGCATCGGCTGCGCTGCAGGGGAGCTTTAATATCGGAAATGCATTAGGAGCTTTTCTGGGAGGTTTGCCGTTAATTGCAGGTTACAGTTATGCATCTCCAAATCTTATTGGTGTCGGAATGTCTATTGTCGGAATGATAATTACTTTTGCTTTAATCCAAAGAAAAAGAAGCGCCCAGATTGAATTACAGGAAGTAGAGGCAATTTAATTATAAAATTCAGGATTTAATTTTTACATAAAAAAGGCTGACAAATATTACTTGTCAGCCTTTTTTATTTGCATATAAATTATTTTACCAGCCTTTTACAGCACCGCCTTTAAACTCTTTTTCTGCTGCTTTTGCAACCTCATCAGATTGAAACGCTTTCAGGAATTTCAGCACTTTTTCGTCATTTTTATTGTCTTCTCTCGAAACAACTAAGTTTACGTAAGGTGAATCTTTATCTTCAACAAACAAAGCATCTCTTGAAGGAACAAGTCCTGCCTGTGATGAAAAGGTATTATTGATGATGGCTAAAGATACATTTTCGTCGTCTAATGTTCTTGGAATTTGAGGAGCTTCTAATTCTAATATTTTTAAGTTCTTAGGATTTTCGGTAATATCGATCACTTTTGGTAAAAGACCAACATTGTCCCTAAGTTTTAGAAGTCCGTTTTTCTGAAGCAATAATAATGAACGTCCGCCATTTGTCGGATCATTTGGAATAACGATTGTACTGCCCGGTTTTAGTTCGGCAATTGTTTTTATTTTTCTTGAATAAGCTGCAATCGGGTAAATAAAAGTTTTTCCGATAATAGCAAGTTTATAACCTCTTTGTTTCGCCTGCTCATCAAGATATGGTTTGTGCTGAAAAGCATTAGCATCAATATCGCCCTGATTCAGAGCTTCGTTTGGAACCACATAATCATTAAAAGTAATCAGTTCCACTTCTAAGCCGTATTTATCTTTTGCTACTTTTTGGGCAGCTTGTGCAACCGTAAATTCCGGTCCCGCCGCAACACCAACTTTTATATGATTTGGATCGTTTTTCTTCTCTTTTCCACAATTAGCAAGTGTTAGCGTTAGAGCTAAAATCCCTCCAAGTATCGAAAGTCTGTTTTTTGTATTCATGTTATTATTTTAAAATTAAATTTATCTGTGGTCAAAATATTTAGAAAGTCTGTCTCCGACAAATTGTATGATAAAGACAAGAGCAACAAGGAGAGCCAAAACGGTATTCATAATCACGGCATCATAACCGATGTAGCCGTATTGATAACCAATCTGTCCAAGTCCGCCTGCGCCAACAGCCCCACCCATAGCAGAATAACCAACAAGGGTAATTAATGTAATCGAAGCCGCATTTATAAGAGAAGGAAGTGCTTCCGGAAGTAATACTTTGTATACAATTTGCAACGGTGTAGCGCCCAGAGCCCTTGCCGCTTCAATCAATCCTGAAGGCAAACTTAGTAAGCTGTTTTCTACCAGTCTCGCAATAAAAGGAGCAGCTCCAATACTCAACGGAACCAATGCTGCACTAACTCCGATTGAAGTTCCGACCAAAGCTCGTGTAAAAGGAATCATCCATACAATTAAAATGATGAATGGAATCGACCTGAAAATATTTACAATTACAGACAGAACACGGTTAAAAAATACATGTTCCAGAATTTGGCCTTTTCGGGTAAGAAATAATAATATTCCCGAAGGAAGACCTAGTAAAAAACCGAAAAATCCGGCTAAAAATGTCATTACAATAGTTTCTAAAGTCCCATGTAATAAGAGTGTTATAATAGATTCAGACATAGCCTAATATTTCTGTTTTTACGTGTTTTTCATTAAAAAATTGAATTGCTTCTTTATGTTGCTTTTCGCTTCCGGATAATTCAACAATAAGAATTCCGAAATTGGTATCGCCGGCATAAGCAGTTTGTGCGGTAATAATATTGGCGTTTACACCAAACTGAATAGCTGCCTGTGTCAGGATAGGTTCGTTTACCGAATTTCCATTTAGTTCTAAACGCAATAACGGGTGTAAGCCTTCTTTATACTGAGACTGCAAACGTTCCTGGTATAAATCCGGAATTTCTATATGCAGGGAAGAAGAAATAAATTCACGCGTAAGTTCATTCTTTGGATTTGCAAATATCTCACCTACAGTTCCCTGTTCAATTAATTTTCCATTACTGATTACGGCAACCTCATCACAAATGGCTTTTACAACTTCCATTTGGTGCGTGATTAGAAGAATGGTAATGTTCAGACGTTTATTAATGTCTTTTAATAGATTCAGAATAGATCTGGTTGTTCCCGGGTCAAGAGCACTCGTTGCTTCATCGCACAATAGAACTTTCGGATTGTTTGCCAGAGTTCTGGCTATGGCAACACGTTGTTTCTGACCACCTGAAAGGCTGGCAGGGTAGTCATTTATTTTTTCGGCAAGTCCGACTAAATCCAGCAATTCCAAAACACGTTTTTTTATTTCAAGTTTAGAAACGCCTGCTAATTCTAAAGGAAAAGCAACATTGTCAAAAACAGTTCTTGAAGATAAAAGATTAAAATGCTGAAAAATCATTCCGATTTGCCTTCTCTCTTTTGCTAATTGTGAATTACTTAATTGTAATAATGATTTTCCGTCTACCAGTACATCTCCGGAAGTAGGCTTTTCGAGCAGGTTTATACAGCGTATCAAGGTACTTTTGCCCGCGCCCGAAGTTCCGATGACACCAAATATTTTCCCCGGAGGAACATGAAGCGAAACATCCTGCAAAGCAGTAATTTCTCTCCCGGTTTTAGTAAACTTTTTAGTAATATTCTTTAATTCTATCATATAATATTATTTGCAATCAATTGAAAAATAAGAGAAAAACAAAAATCCCCTTATAAATTCGATGCAAATGTAAGTCTTATTTAGTTTATAATAAAATCTATCGGCTAAGTCGAACATTAATGAAATGTTAATTATTTACTTTAATGAATGATTTTTCTAATTATAAACTCCAGATATAAAGTGTCAGTTTGCAAATTTATCAAAATTTACTTCATTGTAAATGAATGCATTTTATTTAATTCTAATTTTTAAAATGTATTTTTAGTCGATACTCAGGTCAAACTTTTCCAGCAAGCCTGCAAGTGCAGTATGAGATACTTTCGTTCCTTTTATTTTATTCTCCGACGGATCAAAAGAATAGTTTTTAGATGTTCTGAAATCAGTTTTCTCCAGGATACATTCTACGAAAGTGGCATTTGATAAATCACAGTTTTTAAAAATAGCCAAAGCCAAATCGGTATTAGAGAAATCAACATCTTTTACAGAGCAGTCAGCAAAGTTCGTTTTCTTCAATTTTTTATAGATGAAAGTCGAATAATCTAAAATACAATCGTCAAAATTCATTGAAAATAAAAAACTGTTACAGGCACTAAAATCAAGCCCCATCAATTTGCAGCCGCTAAACCGGATGTTTTTTAATCCTGTATTTCGTAAAGTTGCCAAAGAAAGATTACAGTTCTTAAAAGTACAATCCAAAAAATCATTGTTGCTTAAATCGCTTTTAGAAAAATTGCAGTTGATAAATTCACAGTTTACAAATTCGATATTGGCTAAACTCTGGTCCGAATAATCGATTGTTTCAAAAGTTCGGTTTTGATATAATTTTGATTCCATATAAGTAAAGAAGGCGGGTAAGTTTTATTCTAATTCGATACAGTCGAAAAAAGTATTATTTTGAAGTAATTCAGGAACATTCAGTTCGCTGTCAACCCGGAGGATATTGTCGCAGTCTTCAAGATCAAAATTCCATAAAGAGTGAGGCAATAATTGATTAAGCAGTGCAGAAGCCGATTCTAATTTGGTCTGGCTGTCAACAGAAGTTTTAAAAACATAAATCATAATTTGCATTTTTGAAGAAGCAAATTTCTGAAAAACACCAATATATTTGTTAGGATTCTGTAATCAATAATTAGGACTTATCAATCATTTTTCGATACTGAACAGGAGAGATTCCTTCCAGTTTTTTGAAAAAACGACTAAAATAAGACTGGTCTTCAAAACCTGTTTGCGTTGCAATTTCACCAACAGGAAGAGTGGTTTGGAACAGTAAATATTTAGCTTCCAGTAATATGTTATCTTCAATCCATTTAACGGCAGATTTTCCGGTAACTGTCTTGATACATTTGTTTAAATGGTTGGGCGTGACATTGAGTAATGAAGCATAATAATTGACCTGATGCTCCGTTTTGATCTGATCATGAATCAATTCCTTAAATTTTGCAGTAATGGCTTCAGCGGCAGAAATACTTTTAGAAGTTTTTACCGCATTTTTATTCATTTCATAAAACAAAGCAATCAGATAGGACTGAACAATATTCAGGTCTGTAAACGCAGTTTCGGAATATTCTTTTCTTAATCTTTCTAAAATACTGGTAACAGGAGCAATATCTTCGGGAGCCAGGCTGATTTTAGGATTTCCTGAAATTTTCAAAAAATCAAAATCATTAAGCATTTCACGGCTGCCATATTTTCCAATTAAAATATCAGGATGAAATTGACAGATGTAGCCATTATGGATATTGTTGACGTTCTCAAGCGAAAAGATTTGTCCTGCCGGCACCACAATCATTTCGTTATCGGTAGTTATAAATTCCTGATAACCCAGTTTCATAACATGCTGCCCCGAAGAAATAAAAATCAAAGTATGACAAGAATGTTTAGAAGGCGGCACGGGATGCTGCATCTGCATTATTTCTTCAATCTCAAGGCAAAAAAAATGATCAGAATTTGATTTAAAAAGTAAATGTATAGGATTGTCTTCCCCTAAGAACTTCTCCCGGAAACCTTTTGCTTCATACGTTTTTATTTTTTCAGCCGCCTTTTTTTTCATGCTGAATAATACAATCTAAAATCAAGAAGTTTGCAAAGATTGTAATGTTTCTGATATAATTCTTCTACGACTTCTTCAAGGTCGTCATTATCCTGATATAAACTAAAAAAGGCTTTGTCAATCGTACTGCAGCTTGCAATTTTATTATATGTGGAACCATAACCCGAAATAGCGCGCGCACCGGTTATGTCAAGAAAATATTGTGCTTCGTCGTTTGTTAGATCCAAAACCTTAAGATTGGCAAAATGAATAATTTTTCCTTTCATTTTTCCTTCAAAAAGTTCGGCAATTTCTTCGAGGCTATAGTAGTAATCGTGCAGGCAGATATTGTTTTCCTGACCGGGCATTGCCAGATAAATGATTTCATAATCCTTAAAATTATGATCTTCATAAAGTAAAATAGTAAGGCTTTCTTCAAGGCCTTCTATAGTGTCGCAGGTTTTATGGATGCTTGCAATTCCCTGGTCAATGGCCAATTCCTCAAGGCATTTCACGACATTCGTTCTGATTTGAATTTCTATATCCGGGACGCCTTCAAGGCAAAATATAAATTTTTCGCTATCCATTACTTTTGTTTTGTGATTTTGTCAGAGATTGATTTTCTCTGAATTTTCATTTTGCAAAAGTATTTTTTATTGTGTAGAAATTGGTAAAGAAGAGATGTTTTTAACGCATTTTTTTAGTTTTTTAGTCTCAGTCCAGTTACAGTATTCATCCCCAAATGAATTTGTAAATTATGAACTGAGACTTCAAACTGGGACTGTAAACTAATTTACAGTCAGAAATTTATACCACCATTTTTGTTCTGTATCTTTTAAAATGATGTCATTAAAGTTGGTTCTTTTATGTCCGCAGGCAGCGCAAAAAGAAGCCTTTGGAGTCCGGTAAGGTTTAGAACAGTTTTCACATGGCGGGCCATATAACTCAATTCTGTGATGCATTATAGCGTTTGGCTCAGTTTCATCATACTCTGTTAATTCCTTGTAATATTCGAGCAGTGCTTTAAAACGTTCCTGTCTTGTCATATTACATTTTCCTGTTTCAAAACCATGTCGATAAAGTTTGGATGCCATTCTGTGTTCATCCTCGTTTAACATCGGAATTTCCATTTTACATCGCCAACACCAAAGATTTTCCATAGTTTTGATTTGTTCAATTATGTAATATTTTGTCTTTTCGTTGTTTTGGTTTTTTTATTTGTGTGTATCTTTTGTTTTGTTGAGAAAAATCTACAATTATTTGTATTTGATTACAAAAATCGTTTTTATTGTCAATAAATAAGCACGTATAAATACGTGTTTTAAGCAAGAATGAAAAAAAATAGACGAATTAGGCTACTAATCCGTCTATTAAGTATTACAATTTTAATTCCTTAAAATTTTCTCCATCGCTTTTCCTTTGGCCAGTTCATCAATAAGCTTGTCCAGATAACGAATCTTTTGCATGAGTTTGTCTTCAATATCTTCTATACGATAACCACAAATTACACCGGTAATTTTGGATACATTCTGATTCAGTTGAGGGGCTTCTGCAAAAAAAGTTTCAAAATCAGTTTTGTTATCAATTATTTTCTGAAGCTGTTGCTGATTGTACCCGGTAAGCCAGGAAATTATTGTGTCAACCTCTTCTTTTGTGCGGCCTTTTTTTTCTGCTTTAGCAACATAATGCGGATAAACACTTGCAAACGAAGTTGTATAGATTCTATGTTTTTCCATGTTTTTTAATTCTTATTTAGGCTCCCACAATTCAATCTTGTTTCCTTCAATGTCCATAATATGAATGAACTTTCCATGGTCGTAGGTTTCCATTTCGTCAAGAATTGTCACTTCTTCTTTTTTCAGTTCTACAACCAGTGCTTCCAGATCTGCGACTCTGTAGTTAATCATAAAATCTTTTGCAGAAGGTTCAAAATATTTGGTGGTTTCAGGAAATGGGCTCCATTGCGTCGAACCGCTAACTGACGGATCGGATTCTTCTTTCCATTCAAAAGTTGCTCCGTAATCATTAGTGTCAAAACCAAGGTGTGTTTTGTACCATTCTCTCATTTTATTTGGGTCGCTGCATTTAAAAAAAATACCGCCAATGCCTGTTACTTTTTTCATGTTTTGATGTGTTTAGTTAAAAGAGAAGCGAATTTATTATTAAAAATAATTTTCCGATCTCTGGCTAAATTAAGGTTTTTTTGTAAATATTTATTTTGCGAAGAAAAAAGAAAATCAGCGATTTGCTGCAAAACTGCTTTGGAGTTATTCGTTATGAATTTGCAATTTTGTTTCCTGAATTTGATTGAATACTATTTCCTTAATTTATGACAGGAAATTAGAAATAAAGAATTGAGACAAGAAGAAATACAAGATTGTTCAGGAAATCTTTTCGAATCCTGAACAGAAAATGTAAATAAAAAAAGAATTAATTTTAGAAAACTAAGGGCAATAGAAAGGCGACAGGTCTTTCACCCAAAATGAATAATCAGGAGCAAATACTGATTTTAAAAGATTTTATCAGTAATTGTCTCATCGTCCTGAGTGGCTGTTTCCAGATCCAGATCATCTGCGTCATTAATAGCGCAAAAAGGTTGTTCATCCCAGTCTCCCCAGTCTCCTTTG
>NZ_QETH01000059.1 GCF_003105115.1 Flavobacterium sp. HTF
TATATTATTCATTTTTACTGTATTGACTTCATGCAGCAGCGATGATGATAATACACCAAAAGACAATTCTATCTACAAAAGTACTTACGTAACAGAAGTAGTAGGACCATTAACTGGAAAAACTAATCAGGAACTTAGCTATTCAGTATCTTTTCAGGTAGAAAATGGTTGTGGAGAATTTCATCAGGTAAATGATGTAAATTTCAATAAAGTTGATGGATATCAGGTTCAGGTAAAATACCCTCCTACTTGCAGTACAAACACTCCTGAAATAAAAAGAACATTATATAAGTTAATGAGTCCAAATGCACCGGGAACTTATTATCTAAGATTTGCAAAATCAGAAACTGAGTTTATCGTTACAACAGTTGTTATTTCAAATTAATTCTGTAAAACGTTAGAATAAAGTATTTGAACAGCTGAAAGAATCAAATCTTTCAGCTGTTTTTTTTTACTTAAAATTCAGAGTCTAATTTTATTTGAATATTTTTTTGTTATAACAGTTTGATATACAGTTTGTTATTTTTTATTTGTAAAAATTAACAATTTTCAAAGCAACCTTATTGCTTTATTATACTCTTTATAATTGAACGGCTTAATATTTGTCTTCAGTTAAACCGCTTCATTAATTTTTTTTTTTTTTGAAACACCGGTCTCCAGGCTGGTGTTTTTCTTTTTAAGAAGCAGAATAAATAGTTTTCAGAAAACCATTTGTCCCGCTATTTGTTTCAATCTTTTATGGTGAACACCACCATAAAAGGATTTCCACGTCTATCGGGGCTAAAGAGAGGTTTTTAGTTTTTATAAGAACCTGTAGCTCCCATTGTCATTCCCTTAAAAATTACTATTTTTGCACTCTAAATTTTATGTCATGCCGAAAAGAAAATATAAAATAGCAGTTGTTCAGTTAAATCTGAACGACGTAGCAGAAAATAATCTTAAAAAATGCATCAGCTGGGTAAGAGATGCAGCCAATAAAGGTGCAGAAGTTATTTTGCTACCTGAATTATATAGCAGTCATTATTTTTGCCAAAGTGAAGACGTGGATAACTTTGCATTAGCAGAACCTTTATACAGTACGTCTTTTATCGCTTTTAGTGAACTAGCAAAAGAACTGGGAGTTGTTATTATTGTTCCTTTCTTTGAAAAAAGAATGGCAGGAATATATCACAATAGTGCCTATATTATTGATACAGACGGAACAGAAGCTGGTTTATACCGTAAAATGCATATTCCGGACGATCCACATTTCTATGAAAAATTCTATTTTACACCAGGTGATTTAGGTTTTCAGGCTATAGAAACGAAAAAAGGAACTATAGGTACATTAATCTGCTGGGATCAATGGTATCCGGAAGCAGCCAGAATTACCGCTCTTAAAGGTGCTGAAGTGTTATTTTATCCAACAGCAATCGGATGGCATCCAAAAGAAAAAGAACAATACGGAGAAAACCAATACGGCGCGTGGATGAATGTAATGAAAGGACATGCGGTTGCAAATGGTGTTTTTGTTGCAGCAGCAAACAGAATTGGTTTAGAACAATATATTGAAGGAACTGAAGGAATTCAATTCTGGGGAGCTTCGTTTATCGCTGGTCCGCAAGGTGAAATTTTAGCACAGGCATCACACGATCAGGAAGAAATATTAATCGCAGAAGTAGATTTAGATCTTCAGGAAAACGTTCGTCAGAACTGGCCATTTTTCAGAGACAGAAGAATTGATGCTTTTGGAGATATTACAAAAAGAGCAATTGACAGATAATCAATTTCGATCAAAATAAAAAAGAGGACAAAATCTACATTTTGTCCTCTTTTGTTTTTATAGAAGTTTTGAAATTATTTCACCTGGAAAGTAACTCTTCTTACGATTTGACGTGCTTCTTTAGAATTTTTATTAACAGAAGTATCTTCGCCATTAGCAATTACATTTAATCTCGAAGCATCAATTCCTGCGTTTACAGCTACTTTTTTCACCGCTTCGGCTCTTTTTCTTGATAACTCAGTATTGTAGTTTGAACTTCCAATTTCATCAGAATATCCAATAATATCAGCAGATTTACCCGGATTGTTTTTTAAATATTTCACTAAGAAATCTACACCTGATAACGAAGCATTTGTTGGTTTAGATGAATTAAAATCAAAATAAACATTTACATATCCGCCATTGATTAATTCCTCAACAGTATTATTTGTAGCACCTTTGCCATTTTGGCCATAAGTTTTTTCCAAATAACTTTCTAATTCATCCGGTACACCATTTTGATTGGTATCGATAGACTGACCTTTTGTGTTTACAGCAACTCCGGCAATTGTATTTGGCTCCAGATCATATAAATCAGCTACGCCGTCTTTATCAGTATCTAAAATTCCGTTTTCAATTGTAGCCACTCTTTGCTCTAACTCATCAATTCTGTCTTCTTCACCAACCCAGTCAGCATGTTTCTCATTTTTACCCAGATAAAAAGTCAGACCAACAGATGCATTAAGCAAAACCCCGTCAAAAGAACCGGTAGTTGTATTTCCCATTCCGTCAAAGTTCCAGTTTTGTTTTCCATTCACAATTCCGGTAAGATCACCAGTCAGTGCTACTCTGTTACTTAATTTTATTTGTCCGGTTAAACCAAGAATTCCGTGACCCATATAATCCTGACCGCCAAAACCGGTCTCAGTGCTAATTTGTGAAACTCCAAAACCCCCGTGAGCCAAAATACCAATTGTATTGGTCCAGGTTTCAAAATTCAAAGCTCGTCCGATGTTTACAACACCCTGCAAACTTGTTCTTACATATCTGCTTTCGAAATCAGGCGTGTTATCACGTTCTTTAAACTGATCATATCCAACATCTAATTTTACACCAAATTTTGGGTTGAACATATATCTGACACCTAAATCAGCGTGAAAAAAATTAAGGGTTTCTGTAGCATAACCAGCGGTCATAGCTCTTGTTGGTTTATTTACACCACCATTTAATTCTATGGACCATTTATTATATGCTAATTTGTCGATTGAGGGCTGAACTGATGTTGTTGTCATGTTTTGTGCGCTTGCTGCAAATGAAAGCACTAAAAATGATAAGGAAGCTAATTTCTTTTTCATGTTATTTTAATTTAATTTGAATTTGTTAAGCTTTTGCTGAGCTTGGGACAAACTTATAACACGCAAGAAGAAATTTTGTTCCATTACTTTTTATAATGTCTTATATAATTTCCATAAAATGCTCAAAAATGGTGCATAATTGTTAAAATAAACCAAAAATTAGACAAAAGAAAAGGGACAAATTTAATATTTGCCCCTTTTTGCATTTTCGGATTGTAATAAATTATTTTAAATCTGGCTGGTATATTTTGATTGTTCCGTCGCCTTCGCTGCTTACAACAACTAAACTTCTTTTTGTCGGACTTTTTGAAGCGGGGATAAAAAGAAGCCCTTCAGGAGCATCACCCGTTTTTACTGTATTTAAATATTGTGGTGAGGCAGGATTGGTAACATCATAAGTCATAAAAGCATCAGATCTTTCTAAACCTACAAATAATATATTCTGATTACCCATTTTAGCAACAACTACCGCTTCCGGTTCAGAACCTTTATCATCACTTCTTTTATCGTCGTAAGTTCCTAATTCATTCGTTTTTTTGTCAACATCATTTTTGCTGTCGTAAACAATTTTACCGGTATTTCCGTTCCAGATAGAAAAAGAACGGGCTCCAAAACTCACCATTTCATCCAAATCTCCATCACCGTCAGTATCTCCCATATCGGTAATAAGATTCAATCTTCCTAAATTAGTTTCTAATTTTAAAGTCGCCGCATCAGGGAAAACTGTTGGATCCAGTGTCATATCTTTCATTCTTTTAATATCGGTATAAGCTGCATATTCTCTCGCATCACCTTCATTAGCCGTTACAAAATAAGGAACATTATTAGAAGAAAAATGACTTATAGCGTCCGGCATAAATAATCCTTTTACTTTCCATGGATTAAAAGCAATTTTATCATCCTTATCACTTCCATCAATTGCATTGTCAGCAGTATTATAATCTTTTAAACCTAAAGGATAAATCGCTGTAATGGTTTTTGAAGTTAAATCAATTTTTGCAACACCATTATTTTCCTGCAAAGTTACCCAGGCAGTTTTAGAATCATCAGAAATGGTAATGTATTCCGGTTCGATGTCCTGAGCAAAGCTTTTAGCATATTTAGAGATTCTGAATCCGTCTTTTGCTAATGTGGCAGCCTGACTGCTAAATGAACTAAAATCAAGAGTTGTAACAGTATAAGTAGCTGTTTCAATAATAGAAATCGTTCCGTTTGGATCTAAAGAATAATCTGTGTTTGGTTCCCCTTCATTAGCAGTCATGATAAATTTTCCGTCTGGCGAAAAAGTAATCATATCCGGAAGAGTACCAACGGTAACTTGCTTAATTAAACTATAATCTGAAGTATTAAAAACAGCAACTTTTCCGTTTCCTTGTTTGTTTACTGTAGATTCTAAAGCAACAGCCAGTTTTCCGTCAAAAACAGAAACACTGTTTGCAGCACCTTCATAGGCAGCTAAATCAATTTTTCCAATTTTGGCTGGTTTTGTTGGATCTGTAATATCAATAACATCAATTTGATTAACACCACTGTTGTTTACTGTAAAAAGTCTTTTGGTTTTTTCACAATAAGCAGAAATTTCAGCAGCAGCTTCTCCGCCAATAGTAATACTTCCAATTTCCTTAAAGGTTGCCGGATTTTCATTTACAACAACTTCTGGTTCTTCGTTGTTTGCATTGTCATCGTTATTACAGCTTGCCATGATAAATAAGGCTGCTAATAACGAGATAGTTACTTTTTTCATTTTTGGGTTTTTTAGTTTTGCCAAATGTAGATACCAGAATCTTGTCAGATATTAAGTCTTTATTATTTAATCTTTAACTTAATTTCTCTACGATTTTCAATTTCGGATGATTTTCTCCTCTTATTTTTATTATCCTTATGAATGCTTATCTTTGTACCCTTTCAAATTTAGAAACATCTTTATGTCAGCAAATAATAGAAGATTCCCGGCAGAATGGGAAAAACAACAGGGGATAGTTTTATGTTTTCCACATAATGGCAACGACTGGCCAGGAAAATATGATGCTGTTCAATGGGCTTTTGTAGAATTTATTAAAAAAGTAGCCACTTTTGAAACAGTGTTTTTGGTCGTAGCCGATGAAAAACTAAAAGAAAAAGTTGCTGAAATGTTAGAAAGGGCAAGAGTAAATACTGCCAATGTTTCTTTTATCATTCATAAAACCAACAGAAGCTGGATGCGTGATTCAGGGCCAATTATTGTAAAAAACGGCTCGAAAAGAGAAGCGTTAAACTTTAATTTTAACGGTTGGGCAAAATATAAAAACTATCAGTTAGATAAATTTGTTCCGGGAAAAGTTGCCGATTTTATTAATGTACCGTTAACTCAGGTTATGTACAAAGGAAAACCCGTTATTGTTGAAGGCGGAGCCATTGATGTAAACGGAAAAGGAACTTTACTGACTTCAGAAGAATGTTTAATGCATCCGACAATTCAGGTTAGAAATCAGGGTTTTACCAAAGAAGATTACGAAGCTGTTTTTAAGGAATATCTTGGTGTTACAAACGTAATCTGGCTTGGAGACGGAATTGAAGGTGATGATACACACGGACACATCGACGATTTATGCCGATTTGTAAACGAAGATACCATCGTTACGATTGTAGAAACAGATAAAAATGATTCAAACTACAAACCTTTGCAGGACAATTTGAAACGTTTGCAAAATGCAAAATTAGAAAACGGAAAATCTCCGGTAATTGTAGCATTACCAATGCCAAAACGTGTCGATTTTGAAGATTTAAGATTACCGGCCAGTTATGCCAATTTCTTAATTTTGAATAATTGCGTTTTAGTGCCAACTTTCAACGACAGCAATGACCGTGTAGCTTTAAATATATTATCAGAATGTTTCCCTGATCGTGAAGTAATCGGAATAAGCTGTATCGATTTCATCTGGGGATTCGGAACATTACATTGTTTGAGTCAGCAGATTCCTGCCTAATGTTTTAATCTCGCAAAGTCGCGAAGGCGCAAAGTTTTTTACGTTTGTCAGGCTGAGCGAAGTCGAAGCCTCCCAAAGTTTGGTGTAGAAATTATTAAGCTTACAATTTTTACTTCGTTGATATGATATAAAATAAAAAACTTTTCGTCTTTGCGACTTCGCGAGATTCAGAAAAAAAAGCATAAAAAAAACCTTGGCGACAACCAAGGTTTTTGTTTTTTATATCTCGTCAGAAATTTTATCTGCTCTTCATTGTCTGATAAATGGAGGTAAAAGCTGGCTTGCAACTTCTCCAAAACCAATTCGTACTTCTGCATTTTCGCAGAAACCACGAATGATTACCGTGTCATTATCTTCAATAAATTTACGTTCGCTTCCATCTTTTAATTTTAATGGATTTTTTCCGCCCCATGTTAATTCCAGCATAGAGCCAAAACTATCAGGAGTTGGTCCCGAAATAGTTCCTGATCCCATCATATCGCCAGAATTCACACGGCATCCGTTTGATGTATGATGCGCCAGTTGCTGACTCATTGACCAGTATAAATATTTAAAATTAGATTTAGAAATTACCGTTTCTTCCTGATCTTCAGGTTTAAGTGAAACTTCTAAATGTATATCAAATGCTTTTTTCCCTTTTGTCTGAAGATAAGGAAGTGGTGTTGGATCTTGTTTTGGCCCTTTTGTTCTAAAAGGTTCCAGAGCATCCATAGTCACAATCCATGGAGAAATTGAAGTAGCAAAGTTTTTTGCTAAGAATGGTCCAAGAGGCACATATTCCCATTTCTGAATATCACGGGCACTCCAGTCATTCAATAAAACCATTCCGAAAATATAATCTTCAGCCTCGTAAGTTGGGATATTTTCACCCATTACGTTGACATCGGTAGTAATAAAAGCAGTTTCGAGTTCGAAATCAACTAATCTCGAAGCACCAAAAACAGGTGTATCGTGACCGGGAGGCAAAGTTTGTCCCATTGGCCTGTGAACAGGGATTCCGGACGGAACGATAGTAGAACTTCTTCCGTGGTAACCTACCGGGATGTGTAACCAGTTTGGCAATAAGGCATTTTCCGGATCACGGAACATTTTACCAACATTGGTAGCGTGTTCTTTACTTGAATAGAAATCAGTATAATCACCAATTAACACTGGCAATTGCATTTCTACATCATCGATTTTAAAAATAACAATATCTCGGTCTTTTGTTGAATCTCTAAGTTGTGGGTTTTCTGCGTCAAAAATGTCAGCGATGCGATTTCGGACCAGACGCCATGTTTTTTTTCCGTCAGAAATAAAATCATTAAGCGTGTCCTGCATAAACATATCATCAGTCAATTCTATTCCTGAAAAATAGTTTAATTGTTGTAAAGCCCCTAAATCTATGGCGTAATCACCAATCCTTGTTCCTACAGTAACGATATTTTCTTTGGTAAGAAATACACCGAAAGGAATATTCTGAATAGGGAAGTCACTATTTTCTGGTACTTCTAACCATGATTTTCTTTTGGTATCGTTGGCGGTTATTGGCATGTTGAATGTTAATTATTTGTTGAAAAATTACTTGTCAAATATATCATAATCTAACTGTATGACAAACGTTTTTTTGTATTTTTGCAGGAAATTAACGAAAAACGAAAAAATGCAACGCGACGAACAAATTTTTAACCTTATACTAGAGGAACAAGACAGACAAATTCACGGATTAGAACTTATTGCTTCAGAAAACTTTGTAAGTGATGAAGTAATGGAAGCAGCAGGATCTGTTTTAACTAATAAATATGCCGAAGGATATCCTGGCAAAAGATACTACGGCGGTTGCGAAGTAGTTGACGTTATTGAGCAAATTGCGATCGACAGAGCTAAAGAATTGTTTGGTGCTGAATATGCAAACGTACAGCCTCACTCAGGATCTCAGGCAAATACAGCTGTTTACCACGCTTGTTTAAATCCCGGAGATACTATTTTAGGTTTTGATTTATCTCACGGTGGTCACTTAACTCACGGTTCTCCTGTAAACTTTTCAGGCCGTTTATACCGTCCTGTTTTTTACGGTGTAGATGCTGAAACAGGTCGTTTGGATTACGATAAAATTCAGGAAATTGCAACTAAAGAACAGCCAAAATTAATCATCGCAGGAGCTTCTGCTTATTCGCGTGATATGGATTTTGCCCGTTTCAGACAAATTGCTGATAGTGTTGGAGCAATCTTATTTGCTGATATTTCACACCCTGCAGGTCTTATTGCAAAAGGATTATTAAACGATCCAATTCCACATTGTCATATTGTTTCTACAACAACTCACAAAACATTAAGAGGACCACGTGGAGGTCTGATCTTAATGGGGAAAGATTTTGAAAACCCACAAGGGTTAAAAACTCCAAAAGGAGAAATCAGAATGATGTCTTCATTATTAGATTTAGCGGTTTTCCCTGGAAATCAAGGTGGACCTTTAATGCATATTATCGCTGCTAAAGCGGTTGCTTTTGGTGAAGCTCTTAAAGATGAGTTCTTTACTTATGCAATGCAATTGCAAAAAAATGCAAATGCAATGGCAGATGCTTTTGTAAAAAGAGGATACAAAATTATTTCTGGCGGAACAGATAACCATATGATGCTTATTGACTTGAGAAATAAAAATATTTCAGGTAAAGAAGCTGAAAATGCATTGGTAAAAGCAGAAATTACAGTAAATAAAAACATGGTTCCTTTTGATGATAAATCACCTTTTATCACGTCTGGAATTCGTGTAGGAACAGCTGCAATCACAACTCGTGGTTTGGTTGAAGAAGATATGGAAACTATCGTAGCACTTATCGACAGAGTATTGGCAGATCATACAAATGAAACTGTTATCGAAGAAGTAGCAAACGAAGTAAATGAAATGATGAGCGAAAGACCGATTTTCGTTTATTAATAAAAAGTTTCAGGTTTAAAGTTTCAAGTTTAAAGTTTTGTGGCACGTAAAAAAACGTAAAACAAGACTTTAAACTTTTTTCATTCCTAAAAGAACGTAACACAAGGAACTTAAAACTTGAAACCTCAAACAAAAAAAAACAAAATATCATGGGCGTACTAAGATTACAACTGCCAACCGACCCAAGATGGGTAAATATTGTTGAGAAGAACATCGAAGAAATCTTAACAGATCACGCGTGGTGCGAACAGAAAGCAGCAACAAATGCGATTACAATCATTACCAATAATTCGGAGCATCAGGATTTGGTAAAAGATTTATTGGCCTTAGCCAAAGAAGAAATCGATCATTTTGAGCAGGTGCATAATATCATCATAAAAAGAGGATTAAAATTAGGACGTGAGCGCAAAGACGATTATGTAAACGAATTGTATTTGTACATGAAGAAAAGCGGTGACGGAAGCCGTGTTTCAGGTCTTGTAGAAAGATTATTGTTTTCGGCAATGATCGAAGCCAGAAGCTGTGAACGTTTTAAAGTTTTATCTGAAAATATCCAGGACGAAGAACTAGCTGTTTTCTACAGAGAATTAATGGAAAGTGAAGCCGGACATTATACCACTTTCATCACTTATGCAAGAAAATACGGTGTTGGAATCGACGTTGAAAAACGATGGAGAGAATGGCTTGCTTACGAAGAATCAATTATTACTAATTACGGAAAAGGAGAGACGATTCACGGGTAAGCTTTTAGTTTGTTTCAGGTTTCAGGTTTCAGGTTTTTCACGTTGAGTGATCCTGATAATTAGAAACTTTGCGAATCCCTTCAAAATTAAAAAATCCGTTTCAATCCGCGTTTTCGCGATAGCGAATCAGTTAAATCTGAGTTCAATTTTAAGTTTTTATAATCTAAAATCTAAAATCTATCCCGAAGTTTCGGGATAAAATTCCTTATATTTGAGAGTAACCAAAATCTTGAATTATGAGGATAGAAATGGACCTAAAACTGGGATTTAAAGATGTAATGATACGACCAAAAAGATCAACCCTAAAGAGTCGGTCGGAAGTTACTTTAGAACAAAATTTTAAATTTCTGCACAGTTCCGCTCCATGGACAGGAATTCCGATTATGGCTGCCAATATGGATACAGTCGGAACTTTTGAAATGGCTGAAGTTTTGGCTAAAGAAAAGCTGTTTACAGCCATTCATAAACATTATACTCCAAAAGAATGGAGCGATTTTTTGCAAAAAGCCGATTCGGATTTTTACAATTACATTGCCATTAGCACAGGTACAGGAAGCGAAGACTCTTTGAAAATTGCAGAAATTATTAAAGCGAATCCTCAACTTCGTTTTATTTGTATTGATGTTGCAAACGGTTATTCAGAGCATTTTGTTGATTTTTTGAAGCAAATCCGAAAACAATATCCGGATAAAGTAATCATTGCCGGAAATGTCGTAACAGGCGAAATGGTAGAAGAATTGCTTTTGGCAGGAGCAGATATAGTAAAAGTTGGGATTGGCCCGGGATCTGTTTGTACAACCCGCGTAAAAACAGGAGTCGGATATCCACAATTATCCGCAATTATCGAATGTGCCGATGCTGCTCATGGTCTGGGCGGACATATTATCAGCGATGGTGGCTGCTCAACTCCGGGCGATGTGGCAAAAGCTTTTGGTGCAGGCGCAGATTTTGTTATGCTGGGCGGAATGTTAGCCGGGCATACAGAAAGCGGAGGCGAGTTAATCGAAATTAACGGTGAGAAATTCAGGCAATTTTACGGAATGAGTTCTACAACTGCAATGGATAAACATGTTGGCGGTGTAGCAGAATACAGAGCAAGCGAAGGAAAAACAGTTCAGGTTCCTTTTAAAGGGAATGTTATTCATACACTTTTGGATATTTTGGGAGGTTTGCGAAGCACCTGTACATATGTCGGGGCTTCCAGGTTAAAAGAACTAACCAAACGCACCACTTTCATCCGCGTAAGCGAACAGGAAAATCAAATTTTCAACACTAAATAAAAAGCATTTTTAAGCATAGATTATGATTACAATTTCAGAAGCAGGTTTAAGTGATATTAAAATAATTCAGGAAATCACAAATATTACCTGGCCCATTACTTACTGCGAAATTTTGTCTCAAACACAATTAGATTATATGTTAGGTTTGTTTTATTCCGAAGAAGCTTTATCAAAACAAATCGGGAATAAAGAACAGTTATTTTATCTAATTTCAGATTCAGAATCGACAATTGGTTTTATCGGAATTGAGCATAATTATAAAAATGAAGCCATAACTAAGATCCATAAAATATATCTTTTGCCGGAAACACAAGGAAAAGGTTACGGGAAAATAGTTTTCGAATCGATTGAAAAACTGGCTTTAGAAAATAATTCAGCAGCACTTTTATTAAATGTAAACCGTTTTAATACAGCATTAAATTTTTATAAAAAACTAGGTTTCGAAATCAAGGAAACAGTTGATATAGAAATAGGAAATGGTTATTTAATGGAAGATTATGTGATGGGGAAACAGATATCAAAATAATTTTTGCACAATATTGTTCTTGGCCTACTGTGATTTAATGGATTAGAATCCAATTTCTCAAACTGATTCAACTCACAATCACATCATGTTTGAACAATAAACCTTTCACTTCATTCAAAGAAAAAATAGCTTTCTTCAATTTAGTTTTTGAAGGATCAATAGTGTAATTATAACTGGTTTTAAAATCGGCCTTATTGGCTATTGCTTTGTCAAATTCAGAGCGGTACAAATCGCAGTTGTCAAAAAGTACGCCTGTGAGATCTGTGGCCATAAAATCTACCGCAATCAGACTGCAATTATTGAAAGTGGTTCCTTTTATTTTCAGGGTATAAAATTTAGAAAAATCTAAAATGCAATCATAAAAATGCACTTCAAAAATCAGTTTATCGCACATGGCAAAATTTACTTCCCTGATTTCACATCTGTAAAAAGTGACACTTCTAAAAGCTACATAATTGATTTTTGCTTCATTAAAAATGCAATCATTAAAAACACAATCAATAAATGTTACGGCTAAAAAAGTACAGGCAGAGAAATTACAATTATTAAAAATACAGCATTCGAAGTCCTTAAAATTAAGATCATCTTTCTCATAAATCAGGGTATTATATTCTTTATCAAGAAAATATTCAGATTCTTTTTTCACTGCTTTTAATCGTTGTTTCAGACTGAAAAGATAATAATTAAGGTGGGATAGTTTTTATTTTTTTCAGATAACATTTTATTTCTGCTTTTATGATACTGTTATTTTTAATGGATTTAGGTGTAAAGTATTGATAATAAGGGTTATATTTATAGAAGTATTTGTGATTATTAAAAAACACCTGACTTATAATGGTAACGTTTTTAAAAAATAATTTCTTAAAATATTCCTGTAAAATCGTAGGGTTACTTTTTTTTATTTCATTTAATAGCATTGCGCAAAATCATACTGACACGACAGAACTTTGTCCTCCAAAAACAATTCTGGAACTTTTTACAAAAAAAGATAAAGATTCCCTTTTGACTCTAAAACCAGAAAAAAATAGTTTTTTCCTTGTCATTCCGGTTATAGGTACACAGCCTGCCACAGGTTTTGTTTTTGGCGGCGTTGCCCAGTATACTTTCAAAGGAAAAGAAGAAACAGCCAAATATTCTATCGCCAATCTGGGAGTGACCTATACTTCAAAAAAGCAATGGCTAATAAATATTAAAAACAATATTTTATTGAAGAACAACAAGATATTTTTGAGCGGTGATTATCGTATATACATTTTTTCGCAGCCTAATTACGGCTTGGGAACTAATATTATTCCGCCTCACAGCAGAAGTGATAATTTTAGTATTGATTCTATTGCTCAGCCAATGGATTATAATTATTTCAAGTTTCACCAAACGGCATCCTGGCAAATGAGAAAGAATTTTTATTTAGGCGGAGGAATAAATATAGACTGGTATATGAAGATTAACGATAAAAATCTTGATATTGAAAATCAGGTTTTTACCTATCATTATAAGTACAGTCAAAAATACGGATTCAATGATTTGGAGTACTACTTAACCGGTGTGAGTCTGAATGTTGTTTACGATTCCAGAGATAATCAGGTCAATACCTCGCGTGGATGGTTTGCGAATATAAACTACCGTTTTAATCCTGTATTGTTTAAAAATCAGGAATATAGTAATGTGCTTTTTACAGAATACAGAAATTTTATTCCGCTTTCGCGAAAGAACGAGGGGTACATTTTAGGAATTTGGGCCTACGGGCAATTTGTAACGCGCGGAAAAGTTCCGTATTTAAATTTACCTGCAATTGGCTGGGACCAGAGAAGCCGGAGTGGAGAAGGCTACACGCAGGGATTATTCAGAGGAACGAATATGATCTATTTTTCTACAGAATTCAGATTTCCAATAACCTGTAATCAAATGTTTGGAGGAACCGTTTTTACACACTTTACAACCGCAAGTAATCCCGAAACAGACACCCGTCTTTTTAGTTCTGTACAGCCTGCAATAGGAGTGGGCCTGCGAATTTTGATCGATAAGAAAACCCGCACAAACCTTGTTGTCGATTATGCTGTCGGGAACAATTCAAAAGGATTTTATATAAATGCCGGAGAAACTTTTTGAGCTTTTCTTCATAAGAAAAACATAATTCTCCTTAGGTTATGCTTTTTATTTTAAATTCAATGCTTATTTTTGTTGTATACACAATCTTCTAAAATGAAATTACTTATAGTCGAAGACGAACCAAATTTGCTCTCTATTTTACGTAAAGGATTTGCAGAAAACAACAATGAAGTTAGCGTTGCGCTTGATGGTACAACGGCTTTGGAAATGATTCACAATTATACTTTTGATGTTGTGATTTTGGATGTAATGCTGCCGGATATCAACGGAATTGAAATTTGCAGAAGATTGCGCGCCAGTAAAATTTTTGTTCCTATCCTGCTTTTGACAGCTTTGGGAACTTCAGAAAATATTGTAACCGGTTTAAATGCCGGTGCCGATGATTACCTGGTGAAACCTTTTAAATTTGGAGAACTCGACGCAAGGGTAAATGCTCTGAACAGAAGGGCGCATCAGGAAACAGAAAAAATAGATACCATAATTATCAGTGATTTGGAAATAAACGGAAGAGCCAAAACCGTTAAAAGAGATGGCGAACCTATTATCCTGACTGCCAAAGAATTTAAATTACTTTATTATTTGGCTAAAAACACCGGAAGAATTGTATCCCGTGACCAGATTCTGGATAATGTCTGGGATATTAATTTTGACATGAATACCAATGTTGTTGATGTATACATCAATTATTTAAGAAAAAAGATAGATAAGCCTTTCAAGACCAAACTTATCCAGACCATGAAAGGTTTAGGATATGTAATACAAGCCTAAAATGGACATTAGAAAAAAAATTACGTTTACTTATGTAGCACTCTCTACTTTTAGTACTTTGCTCCTGAGTATAATAGTATTCGTTTTATTTAGAGAAAATAACCGTTATCACTTCTTAAAAAGGCTTGAAGACAGGGCCAAAATCGTTGCTTCTGTACACTTTCAGAACGATCCCGAAAAAATAAAATACTACAGTAACCTGAAAAAAAACGGACTGGAAGAGCTTATTGAAGAAGAAGAATATGTTCTTAAAATCAACAGTGCCAACAGCTTTGATTATAATACCAAGCTAAATTTGCCGAATGAATTTTATTCTAATATCCTGCAAACCGGAAAAGATTATTTTGAAGTAAACAGTAAATATTACTTAGGTCAGGTTTTTACGGAAAATAATCAAAAATATATTGTCGTTGTTGGAGCAAGAGACAAAAGAGGAAAAACGACTACAATCTACATTGTAAAAATTTTGCTTTTTGGCGGTATCGGATTTATCTTTCTTGCTTTCTTTTTAGGACGTTTTCTGGCGAAACGTGTTATCAATCCTGTGGCAAGAATTACCAAAGAAGTAAACAGAATCAGTGCTTCAAACCTGCACAACCGATTGCCGGAAATAAAAAATTCAGACGAAATTTCAGATCTGACCAGAACTTTTAATGATATGCTGGATCGTCTGGAAACCTCTTTTGAGATTCAGGCCAACTTCATTAATAATGCATCCCACGAACTAAAAACGCCAATTACAACCATTATTGCCGAGTCTGAAATTATGCTCCTTAAAGAGCGTGAAGTGACAGAATATATAGAATCCCTGCAAAACATTTATAGTCAGGCTTCAAGATTGGGTAATCTGACCGAAAGTTTGCTGAAGCTTACACAAACAGGTTATGATGGTAACAAACAGGTTTTGGATATTGCCCGTATTGATGAACTATTATTAGATGTCAAATCGGACCTGGATAAAATTTATCCTGATAACCGCGTAAGCATCAAGCTTAATTTTGCACCAAAAGATTCTAATTTACTGCTGATCCCGTGTAACAGGCCACTTTTGGAACTGGCGATCAATAATATTATTACAAACGGAGTAAAATACTCTGATAATAATGAAGTATTCGTTACGCTTTCTGCAAACAACGAAGCGATTAAAATTTCCATAAATGATATCGGAATCGGAATTCCTCCGGAAGATATCCCTCATTTATATGAACCTTTCTTTAGGGGAAAAATCGCTGCAAAATACATAGGATATGGTCTGGGGCTTCCTCTGGCTTCTAAAATTATCCGAATGCATGCCGGTGAAATTCAAGTACAATCGGAACAGAATAAAGGAACTATTGTAACTATAATTTTCAAGAAAGATATTAAAAAGAGCAACATTAAAAAATCTAATGTTGAATCTTAGAAAAATCTAATTTTATATTAAGACCCTTCTAATTTTCAGGAAGTTATTTTGTATGTATAAACTAAACGATTATACATATGAAAAATTTCCTTATACCTACGACCTTAAAACAAGATACTGTCAGTGCTGTAAAATCAGCTATTATCCAGGGTAAAAACAGTGATTTTCAAATTGTTTTAATGATGGTTTCTGAAACTCCGGATTCTTTTTCCTCATCACAATTCTTACGCGAAATGCGAGCAGGCATTACGGCAAGCCAGGAAGAAGTTCTTGAAACCTGCAGATATATTGTCGAAAAAGTGCCTAACTGTAAATTAAAAGTGCACAATCAATACGGACTTTCGTCTCCAATCTTCAAAGGTATTATTGATGCTTTTAATGTAAAACTGGTTATTCTGACCAATTCTTATAAGCAGGAAACAAAACGTATTCATAATTACTTAGTAAAACTGGCTGCAAACCAAAAGTGCCCAATACTGCATTTAGGGACAGAACTTACTAAAGACAACTTTTATAAAGCACTTTATATCGAAAATGCAAATGCAAACCTGCATGTAAAAGATGTTCAGCAGTTTTTGAGCGCTAATTTTTCTTATGAAATTGTGAGCCAGACCGCAAAAACGAATGACAATTACGAAGATATGACGCCTTATCTGTCCGAAGCAATTTCAAAATATGATATTGATTTGCTGGTAGAAACACGCAAGGGTGAAAAAATCAAATTCAAAAAAACAAAAAAAGAAAACATCAACGATAAATTGGGACTTCCGGTCTTATCGCTGTACGAAGAATTAGCTTAAAACTGATTTCTCAAGAAAAATATAAGTTTAATTTAAAACCGAAAATATGTTATTAAAGAAAAGAATTCCAATGAAGTACATTCTCGGGAAAATTAAAGTAGAAATTGCTCTGGTATTGGCCTATACGATACTATTTGAAATTTTTCATTACTATTTCATCAACCTTCCCGTAGATATTCCAATTGCCATTCCAACCATGATTGGAACAATTATTTCGCTGCTATTGGCTTTTAAATCCAATCAGGCTTATGACAGATGGTGGGAAGCCCGGATTGTATGGGGTGCAGTAGTAAACGATTCCAGAACATTAATCCGTCAGGTTTTGACATTTTATAAAGACCCTGATTTTTCTGTTGAAGCAAGCGAGTTCAAAGAAAATTTTGCCAAGAGACAAATTGCATGGTGTTATAGTTTAGGACAATCCCTTAGAGGAAAAGATGCCATAAAACCACTGAAAGGTCTGGTGAGTGAAGAAGAAATCAAATACATCAAAAATCATCAAAATGTGCCAAATGCTATTTTGATGCTTCACGCAAGGGATCTTAGAAATGCCAAAAACGATAAACGTATCAATATGTATCAGCAGGTAGAAATAGACAATACGTTATCAAGATTGTGTGATGAAATGGGTAAATGTGAAAGAATTAAAAACACCATTTTCCCTACAACATACAGTATGTATATAAGATTGACACTTTGTCTTTTTATTCTGTTATTGCCTTTTGGACTGACAAGTGTGTTAAGCTGGTTTGCGATCCCGTTGATTACCGCTATTGCCGCCGCTTTCTTTTTGATAGAAAGAATGGCAATCCATTTGCAGGACCCGTTTGAAAACAGACCGACAGATACACCGGTAACTACAATTGCCAATACAATTGAAAAAAATATTAAGCAGATGCTCAATGAGTATCAAAGTGAATTTGATATTCTAAATGAATTTGATTTAAAAGAGCAGCCTCAAAAAGCGGAAAACGACGCTTATTTCGTTTTATGATTATTTTTTTTTTGGTCACTTAATTGTTAGATTGTTAGCCAGACAGCGCTGTTTATTGTTTTAGCTGTCTGGTTTTCTATTTATACACTAACCTCCCTAATGTCTGGATAGACTGACGTAATTCATTTGTCCACGGAAGTCCAAAACTCAATCGCATGCAATTCGAAAACTGATCCTGAAAAGAAAAAATCCTTCCCGGCGCAATACTAATATGGTGTTTCATGGCCAGATGATAAAAATCTGCCGTATCTATTTTTTTATCTAATTCTATCCAAAGAAAAAAACCGCCTTGCGGCTGACTTACTTTTGTTCCTTTCGGAAAAGATTCCAGAACGGTATTGATATAATTATTGCAATTATGATTCAGTATCTGGCGAATTTTTCTAAGATGATTTTCATAACGTCCATTTTTAAGAAAATCGCCAATAACCTCGTGTGTAATAGTAGGAGGAGAAAGGGTATGATAAATTTTATTACGCAAAATTTCCTTTTTAAACTTTCCGGGCGAAACCCATCCCACGCGATAACCCGGAGCCAGTGTTTTTGATACCGAACTGCAGCAAAGCACAATACCGCTTTCGTCATAAGCTTTGCAATTTGTCGGACGGCTGGAGCCAAAGTATAAATCACCGTGAATATCATCTTCAATAAGCGGAACATTGTAAAACTCCATCAGCCGGACCACTTCCTTTTTATGTTCAACAGGCATCATACTTCCGGATGGGTTGCTAAAATTGCTCATCAGTACACAAGCTTTTACTTTTTTAGAAGAAAGTGCTTTTTTCAGAGCTTCCAGTTCTATTCCTGTTGTCATGTTGGTTGGCATTTCCATCACATACAATCCTAAAGATTTTACCAGCTGCAAAAGGCCAAAATAGGCGGGGCTTTCAGTAATAATAGTATCTCCCGGTTTTGTTAAAGTCATTAAACAATGCGAAATAGCACTTGTACAGCCCGGAGTTGTAATAATATCATCTTCTGTCAAAGATCCTCCCCAGGTAAAAGACCAGCGGGCAATTTCCCTTCTTAAATTCGGATTTCCCTGTACTTCCTCATAACTCGTTCCGCTGTTGGGCAGTGAACGCATTGCCTGAATCATTCCTTTGTTTAATTTTGCAATAGGAAGAAGCTCATTAGAAGGAAAACCCAAAGAAAGCATTGTGATATTTTTATCGGTCATGTTGCCATAAACCTGATCAATCAAATCCTCCCGATCAACATTTAAGCATTTTAAGACCGGACTGCTCGGACTTGGTTCTGTAATAATTCGGGCAGAAGTATTACTTACATAATAACCCGATTGCGGCCTTGATTCGATCAGCGAACGGCTTTCGATTTCATAATACGCCTTACTAACCGTACTCATGCTGTAACCCGTTTCGGCACAAACCTCGCGAATAGAAGGTAGCTTGTCGCCAACGCTCAGAACACCCGATTTTATTTGCTTTTCGATCCTGTCGGCAAACTGAAGATATAAGTAATTGGAACTTCCCATAAAAAAAAAACTGTTATGGTGCAATTTACAAAAACTGTATCTGTATTGCTGTGTTTTTTTTATGAAATTTGTTTTTATAAAAATTAACCAAAAAAAGAACCCGTGAAAACAACTAAATATTACCTGGCCGCCATAACTGCTTATACCATCTGGGGATTTTTTAGCCTTGTGCTAAAACCAATCCATGACTATCCTTCGCTGGATATTTTGTTTAACCGCGTTTTTAGCTGTAGTATTTTAATGTTATTAATTGCTTTTACTTTCAAAAGAAAAGCAATAACAGAAACGGTCGAAACTTTCAAATCCTTATCAAAAGCCGAAAAAAGAAAAACACTTTTATTGAATTTTGGAGGAAGCTTTTTCCTGATTGCCAATTGGTTTACCTTTATTTTTGTCATGAATCATGTTAGTGTAAAGGCAACTTCCCTGGCTTATCTGGTTTGCCCGATTTTAACCACTTTACTGGCTTATTTTCTCCTTCATGAAAAATTGTCCAAAACACAATGGATTTCTGTAGGTCTAAGTATTTCAGGATGTTTGTTATTGTCTTACGCTGATATTATGGATATGTTTTACAGTATCATAATTGGTTTAACGTATGCTTGTTATCTGGTAAGTCAGCGTGTAAACAAAGGCTTTGATAAATTTATTATACTGACGTTTCATATTACACTGGCAGCCATTGTTCTATTGCCATTTTATCCGTTTTACAGCGGTCCGGTCCCAACAGAATTTAAGTTTTATTTCTGTATTGAAACCATAGCGATCCTTTTTACAATTTTCCCGTTGTTTTTGAATTTGTATGCACTTTCTGGAATCAATTCTTCGACAGTCGGAATGCTTTTAAACATTAACCCGATGATCGCTTTTGGGCTGGCCACTTTTGTCTACCACGAAAAAATCAGTGTATTGCAGGTTACGGCTTACGGAATTATTTTTATTGCTGTTTTGGTTTTTAACTCACATCATATTTTTGCTATGAGAAAAAAATATCTGCCAATTGCAAAAACGCCCAATTGTACACAATAAATTACGAGAATCTTAACAGCATATTAAAACAGGAATGAGTATTTTTCATTTCTGTTTTTTTTTGCAAAATAGAAAAAAAAAATTGCCGCGAATTACACTAATTTTCACAAATTATATTTACTCATTTGAGAAAAAATTAGCGTAATTCGTGTAATTCGTGGCAAAAACAAAAATCTTTGTCACAGATTTCAACAGAATAAAAATACTATTTCAAAACCGAATCTATATTTATGAAAAACACCAAACTTCAGGCCTTTACCCCGTTATTTTATCTAGTATGGTCAGATGATTTGCTAACTCAGAAAGAGTTTGCAACATTACAGGAATTTATACATTCCCTGACTGTTCTGTCAGAAGAAGAAAAAGAATATCTGCTTTCTAAAGTTGATATTTCAAATCCGCCTTCGCGAAATGAACTGGCAGAATGGAAATCGGATATTGAAAAAAGCATTAAAGACAAATCTTCTATAAAATCTATTTATGATATAGCAGTTGCACTTTCGGATACCAACCTTGATGTTTCGAATCTAAAACCGGATTTTACAAAACTGGAAAATGATTTGGGAGTTTTAGGGGAAGAAGTGATTCAGAATTTCAAAACCAAAGCAGACTCATTTACAGCCAGTTCTCAGACCAACAGCAATTTTGATATTCAGAAAATAACCGAACTTCTGGACGGTAAAGAAGCTGCTATTATAAAAAAGGTAAAAACAGTTATTTCAAGACCTGAATTCGCTTATGAAACTTCTACCGATATCAATGTATTTAGAGAAACAGTATATAACTGGTGTAAAATTCTGGCCGATGAAAACTTAGGAAACATGGCGTATCCTAAAGAATATGGTGGAGGAGGGAATGTGGAAGATTATTTTGCCATTATGGAAACACTGAGTTACCATGATTTAAGTTTGGTGATAAAATTCGGCGTTCAGTTCGGACTTTGGGGAATGAGCGTACAATCACTTGGAACCGAAAAACATTATGCGAAATACTTAAAAGATATTGGATCATTAAAACTTCCGGGTTGTTTTGCGATGACAGAAACACACCACGGATCGAATGTAAAAGGGCTTGAAACTACCGCAACGTACAATCATGACAAACAAACTTTTACCATTCATACCCCAAATAAAAACGCACAGAAAGAATATATCGGTAACGCTGCCGTACACGGACAAATGGCAACCGTTTTTGCCAAACTGATTATTGACGATCATGATTATGGCGTAAACGCATTCGTGGTTCCTTTACGTGATACAAACGGAAATACTGTAGAAGGTGTTACAATAGGAGATTGTGGCCATAAAATGGGACTAAATGGGGTTGATAACGGAACAATCAGTTTCAATCAGGTTGAAATTCCGAAAGAAAATATGCTGGATCGTTTTGCTTCGGTAAACGACAAAGGAGAATTTGAAAGCCCAATTCCGAGTGATAACAGACGTTTCTTCACGATGTTGGGAACTTTGGTCGGAGGAAGAATCGGAATTCCGCGTTCGGCTTTGGCTGCTGCAAAATCCGGACTTACAATCGCCATTCGTTACAGCGATCAAAGAAGACAGTTTGGACCGGAAGGCGGTTCTGAAGTGCCCATTTTAAACTACAGAATGCACCAACGCCGACTGCTTCCGCATTTAGCGAAAACCTACGCCGTACATTTTGCTTTGCAATATCTAACCAAACGTTTCCTGAACAGAACTGAATCTGAAATGCAGGAAATTGAAGCTTTAGCAGCCGGAATGAAGTCTTATTCTACCTGGAGTACCAGAGATATTCTTCAGGAATGCCGCGAAGCTATTGGCGGAAAGGGATATTTATCTGAAAACCGAATCGATGATTTAAAAAATGATACTGAAATCTATACTACTTTTGAAGGTGACAATACCGTTTTAATGCAGTTAGTGGCCAAAAATCGTTTAGCTGAATTCAGAAAAGCATTTGGTGAAATGGGATCTTTGGGAATCATCAATTATGTGTATGAAAATGCAAAAACAGCAATTGCCGAGAAAAACCCAATTGCAACAAGAAGGGCAGATGACGAGCATTTGCTTGATTCAGAATTTCATTCGCAAGCCTTTATTCACAGAGAAAAAACAATATTGGCATCAGCTGCAAGACGTATCAAAAAACTGGTTGATGGTGGTTTAGAACCTTATGATGCTTTTAACGTGGTGCAGCATCAAATGATTGATGTGGCGCAGGCTTATCTGGAAAGAATTGTATTAGAACAATTTCAGGAAGCACTAAAAACCGTTGAAGACGAAAAATCAAAAGTTATACTGACAAAATTATACCAACTATACGCGCTTTCGCAAATAGAAAAAAACAAAGGATGGTATCTGGAAGACGGCTACATGGAGGCGGTAAAAACCAAAGCTATCCGTAAATTGGTCAATCAGCTTTGTTGGGATATTCGTCCTGACGCTGTTGCTTTGGTCAATGCTTTTGATATTCCTGAAAGCTGTCTGGCAGCGCCTATTGCGGTTGTTTAAACTATATATTTTTAAACCATATAAGTTATATAAGTTATTTAAGTCTCAGCTTTGTCAAAGTTTTAAAACTTTGGCAAAGCTTTTTTTTTTACTCCAGAGTTTGTCATTTCGAGGAACGAGAAATCACACTAGAAACTCCTCATAGTAATTCGCCAATCTTTGTCGAGTCAAGAGTGTGATTTCTCGTTCCTCGAAATGACAAAAAAAGACATAAAGAAAACAGCCCAAAATTTAATGAACTTATATAACTTATATGGTTAAAAAAAAACATCACCAGCTTCCCTTCAAACCTTCTTTTAAAGCCGCATTGTATTTCTCCAGATCAAAACTATACAAATCCGGAGCCTTGTGCGCGCCTCCTTTGCGTGATTCATCTAATTTGGTCAGGATATCGTAGCGAAGAATTTTTCTGTAAAAATTACCACGATTTAGTTTTTTACTTAAAATAGCTTCATATAGTTTTTGAAGTTCGGGCATTGTAAACTTCTCAGGAAGTAAATTATAACCAATCGGGTGATTGTTTAATTGTTCACGTAGAGTAAGCAAAGCTTTATCAAAAATGGTTCTGTGATCCATCATAAACGAAGGCAAATTTTCAATAGACTTCCATTCCACAGCATTCGAATATTGGTCGATAACCAATTTTACTTTTGAATGTTCTGCCAACGCATAATATCCAATCGAAACAAAACGCTGTTTGTTCCAGATACTATCGTCGTAGGCTTCAAAAGCACTTTCAGAACGTTTTAGATTTCCAAAAGTATAAAATTGCTGCAGGTAGATATTTTCAGTTCCAGTTCTGTCTTTTAAAATCCGAACCGCTGCGTCATCAACATTTTCTTCCTTTTTTACATATCCTCCCGGAAGTCCCCAGGAATCCTGATCCTTCATTCTTACTGTTAGAACATGCAGCGAATTTTCATGAAAGCTAAAAATAACGCAGTCAATAGAAAGCGTGGGAATGTATTTTTTAAATGCTTCCTCAGATTGCTGTTCCAGTAATTTCTTAAATTCCATTGTATCGATTTGTTTTCAAATTTACTCTTTTTGGAAATTAGAAATCACCTAAACTCCTTAAAAAATTATTTGTTTCCTTTAAAATTAGCCCTTTTCAGGTTTTTTTGGTTTTGGTTAATTTCTAATTAAAATTTTACAGTACTAAGAATCTGCTAAGTTTATGAGGTTTAAATTAGGATAAATGAAAATTTAAGTGTTTTTGTTTGTTGATGTGGAAAAAAGTAATTAATATTGCTTCATAATGAAGCAATGAAATTATCAAATATTACAACTTTACTATTTGTCAACCACATTCTAAATTTTCACTTATGAAAAAAACGATTATAAAAACGGCACGGGTATCACTTTTGACGGCTTTAGTTCTTTCTAATGTATCATGGAATTCAATTTCAGATGTTGAAACAAATCCGCCACTTCTTACCATTAAAGGATTTACTTTTAAAGATTATAACAGAAATGGGAAATTGGATCTTTGGGAAGATACCCGTCTTTCTGTTGATCAGAGAATTGATGCCATCATAAAAGAAATGACCAATGCAGAAAAGGCAGCATTACTTATCGGAACCGGAATGCCCGGAATCGAAGTGCTGACAGGTCCTGTTGGTGATTCTAAACAAGGTTTGGTTCCCGGTGCTGCGGGCGGAACAGAAGCTTTTGAGCGATTCGGAATTCCCGCAACTGTTGTGGCCGATGGCCCTGCCGGTTTAAGAATTGAACCCATCAGAGAAAATGACTCAAAAACGTATTATGCAACCGCTTTTCCGGTTGGAACCGCTTTGGCTTCAACGTGGAATAAAACGCTTTTAGAAGAAGTGGGAAAAGCAATGGGTAACGAAGTAAAAGAGTATGGGGTTGACGTTTTACTGGCTCCGGCTTTGAATATTCACAGAAACCCTTTAAACGGAAGAAACTTCGAGTATTATTCAGAAGATCCGTTGATTTCAGGGAAAACAGCAGCTGCAATTGTAAATGGAATTCAGTCGCAGGGTGTTGGAACTTCGATTAAACACTTTGCTGTCAATAACGAGGAAACCAATCGTTTGACGATTAATGCCCACGTTTCTGAAAGAGCGATCAGAGAATTGTATTTAAAAGGTTTTGAAATCACCGTTAAAGAATCACAGCCGTGGACTGTGATGTCTTCGTATAACAGACTAAATGGTGAATATACTTCGGCCAGAAAAGATTTACTGACTCAGGTTTTGAGAGAAGAATGGGGTTTTAAAGGAATTGTAATGACAGACTGGTTTGGAGGTTTTCCTGGTTTTGAAAGCATACAAAATGGTTCCAGCTCTGATGTAGTGCAACAAATGATTGCCGGAAATGATCTTCTGATGCCGGGAATTCCGGTTCAGAAAAAAGCATTAATTGAAGCTTTGGAATCTGGTAAATTATCTCAGGAAGTTGCGAATGCCAATTCAAAAAGAATTCTGGAGTATATTTTCCGTACACCGACTTTTGCGAAATATAAATACAGCGATAAACCCAACTTAGTTAAAAATGCTGAAGTAACCAGAAACGCTGCTGCAGAAGGAATGGTTTTGCTTAAAAACGAAAAAATTGCCCTGCCTTTTGCTGACAGACAAAAAGAAGTTTCCTTGTTTGGAGTTACTTCGTATGCCTGGATTACAGGCGGAACAGGAAGCGGAAGCGTAAACAATAAACACACGGTTTCTCTTTTGGAAGGTTTAACAACAGCAGGTTATAAATTAGATAAAGAATTAGTTGATCTCTATAAACCTCACGCTGAAAAAGTTCTTGCTGCAGACAAGGAGAGACGAAAATCTAAAGGAATCCTGGCTTTGCCGGAAAGACTTCCTGAAATGAAAATGGAAGATGCTTTTATTGCTAAAAAAGCAGCAAGTTCTGAAATTGCATTTGTGACTTTAGGGAGAAATTCAGGAGAAGGCGGAGACAGGGTTGTTGATAATGATTTTGATATAGCTGCCGAGGAGATCGAAATGCTGGATAAAGTTTCTAAAGCTTTTCATGAAAAAGGCAAAAAAGTAGTAGTCATTTTAAATATTGGCGGTGTAATCGAAACGGCATCATGGAAAGATAAAGTTGATGCTATTTTATTAGCATGGCAGCCAGGCCAGGAAGGAGGTCACTCTGTTGCAGATGTAGTTTCGGGAAAAATAAATCCGTCAGGAAAACTAACAATGACTTTCCCGATGAAATATGCTGATACGCCTTCGGCTAAAAACTTTCCGGGAATTCCTGCTGATAACCCGAAAGAAGTGACTTATGAAGAAGGTGTTTATGTCGGATACCGTTATTTTAATACTTTTAATATAAAGCCATCTTTTGAATTTGGTTTCGGAAAATCGTACACTACATTTGATTATTCAGCTGTAAAATTGAGTTCACAGACATTTAATAACTCACTAACCGTTTCTGTAACTGTAAAAAATACCGGAAAAGTTGCCGGAAAAGAAGTAGTTCAGGTTTATCTTTCTGCACCGTCAAAGTCTATTGATAAGCCAAAAGAAGAATTAAAAGCTTTTGGTAAAACCAAAGCATTAAAACCGGGAGAAAGCGAAACTTTAAAACTTACTCTTTCTCCGAAAGATTTGGCTTCATTTTTAGAAAATAAAAGCGCCTGGATTGCAGAAGCCGGAAATTATAAAGTGCTGATTGGTGATTCATCTGAAAATATCAGACAAACGGCGGAATTCTTTGTAGCAAACGAAATTGTAGTTGAAAAAGTAAAAAAGGCTTTTGCATTAGACACTCAATTTACAGAGCTAAAACCATGATAAAAAAATAGATTAATTGTTGGATAAAATTTTTTCTATATAAATGATTTCACTTAAATATTCAGATTGAATAAATAAGTGGAATCATTTTTTTATTTAGGATTTTATGTGTCTAATAAAAGCAAAAAACAATGATTACAACATCGCTCTGTTGAAGTAGTTAGATTTCTCAAAATCCTGAATGTTAATAGAAATCACAGGGACTTCAGGAAGTATAGAAGCCAGTTTGCTAACAATTTCTTTCGATAAATTCCCTTTTTGATCGTCTGTTCTGCCTTCCATAATGTAAGCAAAAACGTGGATAAAATCATTCAGTGTATTTCCGTTGTTATAAAAAGCAAAAGGATTTATGCGGACTTTAATTTCAGATGCGGTAAAAAGACCGGTTGAAAAAGCAGCATCAAAAACTTCTTTCATTATGTCGTCAGCAGATTTTATTCGGACTACATTCTCAGAACAATCAATAATAAAATGTGGCATCTTGTCGTGTTTTGGTTACAGAAAAATTTACATAAACAAAATTATAAAAACTAAAATCGGAATTCACTTAAAAATGGATATTCTATGAACTGTTTTTATTGAGATTTATACTTATTAGCAGAAATGTTTTGGCATTATAAATATTTACTTTTTTATAGCATCTCTTTAATTATATTTGTAATTCTGTTTTTATCTTTTATTGGTTTTGAAAAATTATTTCCTCTTTATTTTTATAGCGCTGCTTAGTGTTCCTGCTTATCCTTTGGATAGTACAGGTGTTATTTTGAATAAGCTAAATGATGCGTTAAAAAACAAGCAGCATTATGTCAGGCTAAAAGAAGAAAGAATTCTAAACTTCAAAAAAATCAAATCAGAGTCTTTTACCAAAGAACAGGAGTATAATTACAACAAAACCTTATACTCAGAATATCAGAAGTTTAATTCGGATTCTGCTATTTTATATGTAAAGAAGAATCTTGTAATTGCCACAGCATTCCAAAATAAAGATTTATCAGATCTGGCAGAATTACAATTAGCCAACCTGTATTCTTCATCGGGAAAATATCGCGAATCAGAAGCTATCCTTAAAAGCATCAATAAGAAAACATTAAACCAATCCCTGTTACCCAACTATTATGTAGTTTACAGAGAGTTTTTTGAACATTATAATGCTAACAGCAATAGCCTGAAGTACATTGAGCAAATAGGAAAATACCGTGATTCCCTGCTGGGTGTTCTAAACCCTGAAACACTGAATTATAAAATCAACAAGATCCAGAAAAATATTTTTGATAAAAAGTTTGCTGTCGCCGAGAAGCAATTAACCGTTTTATTGAAAAATACAAGAGAGGAAGATTCGCAATATGCCATGATTACCTATCTTTTCGGAAGTATTTATGAAGCGACACATCAATTAGAATTAAGAAAAAAATACTATGCGCTTTCTTCTACTGCTGATATAAAAAATGCTATAAAAGACAATGCATCGCTTCAGGAACTGGCTTTGGTTTTTTATGAAATCGGAGATGTTGACATGGCATACAAGCTTACACAGTCTGCTATTGAAGATGCACTTTACTGCAATGTACAATTTCGTACACTTTTAATGTCAGAAGTATATTCAATCATCAATACCGTTTATTTAGAAAAAGAAGCAAAGAGAAAAACAGAACTTCAACTGTATCTTTTATGCATCAGTTTGCTCTCCTTGTTCCTGATTGTAGCCATTATTTACGTTTACAAACAGATGAAAAAAGTATCCAGAATACGTGGAGAACTTTATGAAACCAGTCAGAAACTGGCAGAATTAAACAGGGATATTACCGAAACCAATAGCCAGCTGCAGGAACGTAACGCGCAGTTATCAGAATCAAATCATATTAAAGAAGAATATATTGCGCACTTTTTCAGCCTGTGTTCTGCTTACATCAATAAACTGGAGAATTACCGCATCATTTTAAACAAAAAAGCGACGGCAAAACAATTTGATGAGATTTACAAAATGCTCAAATCAACAACTTTGGTTGATAATGAACTGGAAGAATTATACAAAAACTTCGATATTATATTTCTGAACCTTTATCCCACTTTTGTAAAAGACTTCAATGATTTATTGATTAAAGAAGAACAAATCGTTTTAAAACAGGGCGAATTGCTAAATACGGAACTTCGGATTTTTGCCCTTATCCGTCTTGGAATTACCGACAGTGTAAAAATCGCAGCCTTCCTGCGTTACTCTTTAAGCACAATTTATAACTACCGGACCAGAGCCCGAAATAAAGCCGCAGTTTCGCGAAATGATTTCGAGGAAATGGTCATAAAAATTGGTTTAATTACATTGAA
>NZ_QETH01000060.1 GCF_003105115.1 Flavobacterium sp. HTF
TAAAAAAAAAGAGGACAAAACTATGATTGAAGCTTTATCTCTGTAAAATTGATGCTCTTTGTGGGAGAAATTATTTTTATAAAGAGGTAATCTCGTACAATGCAATACTTGCGGCTTGTACCACATTCATACTGCTGTTGTTGCCAAACATGTTGATGTGGACAACCTGGTTTGAAATTTTTAAAAGTTCTTCCGAAATCCCGTCAATTTCACTCCCTATCAAAAGGGCTATTTTTTTATTTTCAGGAATCGTAACTTCTTTAAGAGGTATGCTGTTACTGGTGATTTCCAAAGCAATTATTTCGAAGTTGTTTGCAGTCAGATACTCAGCAAGAACGGTAGTTTCTTCTATAATCTCGTGTGCAACATGAAGATGAGTACTTCTTGAAGTTTTATTAATCTTTCTGGGAGTAAGAGGAATGTCTTTTCCCAGAAAGATAATTTTTTCCACACCAAAAGCCTCGCTAATCCTGAAAAGCGAACCTATATTTTGCTGGAAATAAATATGGTCACAAACCAGCGTTACAGGAAATGTTTTTCTTTCAAATTGATTTTCTCCGTGGGTGAGCTGCACTTTTTAAATGTTAGTTCGTAAAAATATAATTGATAATATTAGCACCCATTTTTAGGGCTTTATCTCTTGCATTTGCAGTATCGTTATGTACTTCTTCATCTTCCCAGCCATCGCCTAAATCACTTTCGTAAGTATATAATAACACTAATTTGCCTTCAACAAAAATTCCGAATGCCTGTGCACGTGTTCCGTCATGTTCATGAATTTTTGGCAATCCGTTCGGGAAAGGATATGGTTTCTGAAAAATAGGATGGTTTGCAGGAATTTCGGTCAGATTGTTATTTGGAAATATTTTTTTGATTTCTTTTCTAATATATTGATCCATTCCGTAATTATCGTCAATATGAAGGAAACCACCGCCATACATATAATTGCGAAGATTTTCTATATCGTTGTCACTAAAAACAACATTTCCGTGTCCGGTCATATGAACAAAAGGATAGGAAAGCAAATCAGGGCTTCCCGGCTCAACTGTAGCAGGTTTGTCTTTTATACGCGTATTGATGTTTGCGTTACAAAATCTGATCAGGTTAGGCAGCGAAGTTGGGTTGGCATACCAGTCGCCACCGCCGTTGTACTTTAACAAAGCAATCTCCTGTGAAAAAGAAGAAAACGAAATCAATAAAAACAGAAATAAAATTTTTTTCATAGTTATTCAGGTATTTGTTAATTTGGGGTTTCGTTAAAAAAAACAACACTGTGACAGGCTACAATTGCTGCAGTTTCGGTTCTTAAGCGTGTATTTCCTAACATTACAGGTTTAAAATTATTTTCTACTGCCAAGATAATTTCTTTTTCAGAAAAATCTCCTTCCGGACCAATTAAAATAGTAACATTTTCATTTGGCCTCAGGATTTCTTTCAATGATTTTTTATCAGTCTCCTCACAATGCGCGATTAGATTCAAACCTTCGTTTTTTTGCTTAATGAATTCCTTGAAAGAGACTGCCGGATTTAATTTTGGCAAAAACGTTTCATTTGATTGTTTCATCGCAGAGAGAATGATTTTTTCAAATCGCTCAGGATTAATTGCTTTTCTTTCAGAACGGTCACAAAAAACAGGCGTGATTTCCTGAATGCCGATTTCTGTCGCTTTCTCCAAAAACCATTCATAACGGTCATTCATTTTTGTCGGAGCAACAGCCAGGTGCAAACGAAATTTTGGTTCAGCAGCTTTTGTAACAGAAAGAACCTTAACGATACACTTATTGTCTGAAGCTAAGGTTATTTCGGTTTCAAATAGTAATCCTAAACCATTTGTAACGTGCAGGATATCGGAATCTTTTTTTCTTAAAACTTTTATGATATGACGGCTTTCTTCTTTGTCAAAAGAAAAGCTTTCTGTTGTTTCGTCTATATTCGGGTTGTAAAATAATTGCATAATTAAAATTGAATTCTCGCTTTAGAAACCACTGCAGCGGTTTCAAAATGCTTTGATAAATATTTCTGATAGCCTACAATTCCAATCATGGCTGCATTGTCTGTAGTATATTCAAATTTTGGGATAAAAGTTTTCCAGCCGTATTTCCCTTCGCTTTCTTTCAATCGGGTTCTGATGCCTGAATTGGCAGAAACACCTCCGCCGATTGCGATTTGTGTTATGCCGGTTTCCTTTACGGCGAGCTTCAGTTTATCCATCAGGATTTCAATAATGGTATACTGAATAGAAGCACAAATGTCATTGAGGTTTTCTTCGATAAAATTTGGATTTTCCTGTTTTTTCTTTTGGATGAAATATAAAATAGCAGTTTTTAGCCCTGAAAAACTAAAGTCTAATCCGGGAACTTTTGGTTTGGTAAAGGCAAAAGCTTTCGGGTTTCCTTCTTTGGCATATTTATCAATCAATGGCCCGCCAGGATAGGGAAGTCCAAGAATTTTGGCACTTTTGTCAAAGGCTTCGCCTACAGCATCATCAGTAGTTTCGCCGATAATTTCCATATCAAAAAAGCCATTTACTTTTACGATTTGTGTATGACCGCCACTAATGGTCAAAGCCAGAAAAGGAAATTCAGGTTTGTCAAAACCTTCTTCGTCTATAAAATGCGCCAAAATATGGGCATGCATATGATTTACAGCAATTAACGGGATTTGTAAAGCCAGAGATAAGGATTTGCTAAAAGAGCTTCCTACTAAAAGTGACCCCATTAAACCAGGTCCCTGCGTAAATGCAATGGCTGTTAACTGTTCTTTTTGTACATTTGCTTTACGTAGTGCAGCATCGATTACAGGAACTATATTTTGCTGGTGTGCTCTTGAAGCCAATTCAGGAACAACGCCGCCATATTGATTGTGAATTAACTGATTCGCTACAACATTTGAGAGTACTTTATCGTTATGTAAAACTGCAGCAGCAGTATCATCGCATGAACTTTCGATGGCAAGAATAAAAACCTCTGAATTTTGCATATAAAGGCACGATTTTGGATTATATTTGAAAAATCAAATTTTAAAATTTTCTTTGATTGAAGTAAACGCCAAAATTAAAGAAATTTTATTAAAAAACAGGAGTCCTATGCCTGTTCAGAATTAAATTAAAAGAAAACTAAAATTAAAGAGCTATCAAAAAAGTAAAGAAAATAATATCACGAACCCTAATTGGGTTGATTTTACTTTTACTGGCACTTGCTATTATTTTGTCTTTGCCTGTAGTTCAGACCAAAATTGCTGATTATGTTACAGAATCACTCAACACTGATTTTAAAACCAAGATAAGCGTAGACAAGGTGGCAATCAATATTTTTGGAGGTGTAAAACTAAAAAAAGTACTGATTTTAGATCATCATAATAAAACGATGATTTACTCGGATATCATTTCTACCGATATTTTGAGTGTAAAAAGATTACTCGACGGTGATCTTATTTTTGGGGACCTTAGACTTACAGGACTTCTTTTTAACCTGAAGACTTATAAAAACGAAGACGAAAATAACATTAATAAATTTATAAGGTTATTTGATTCGGATAAACCATCAAAAACGAACCGCCATTTTTTACTGACAGCCAAAAACGCCTATATTTCCAAAGGAGTTTTTACCGTAATCGATGAGAACAAAAGAACGCCAAAACTTATTGATTTTGTAAAGCTTAACGCTTACATCAGCGATTTTAAATTGTACGGACCTGATGTAAATACTATTATCCACAGATTTTCATTTCAGGATCACCGTGGCTTATATGTTTCGAATTTTGCAGGGAAATTCAGTTATACCAAAAAACAGATCAGAGTCGAAAATTTAGCCATAAAAACCAAAAGGTCAAATATTTATGGTCAGGCAATATTAAACTATAATCCTGGAGATTTTCTGGCTTTTACAGATAAAGTAAAATTTGATGTTGCTCTTGATTCTGCTTCAATTGCTACCAATGACCTTCGTTATTTTTATGACGGATTGGGTAAAAACCAGCATTTTAAAATTAAAACAAAAATAAAAGGAACGCTGAATAATCTTAATTTGAAACGATTAAGACTTAGCGATACAAACGGTTCAAGAATTATTGGAAATATAAATTTCAGAAATCTTTTAGGGAATAAGGATCAGAAATTTTCAATGGATGGAAAGTTTGATAAACTGGTTTCGAGTTATGATAATCTGGTAGTTTTATTGCCTGTTGTTTTAGGAAAAAAGCTTCCTGAAGAAATCAAGCGACTGGGAAGGTTTAATATCGTAGGTAAGGCAAAAGTTTCGACGACAGACCTGGAAACTGATTTTAAAATGATAACCGATTTAGGAAATGGCCAGGTTGACCTTCATATGAATAACATGGATTTTATTGACAAGGCTTCTTATTCGGGCAATATTATCCTGGACAATTTTGACGTAGGTACCTTGCTGCAAAGAAAAGATGTTGGCAGGACAACTTTGAATCTTGATGTTGACGGAACTGGTTTTACTCAAAAATATCTGAATACAATTGTAAAAGGAGACATTTCCAAATTAGATTATAATAAATACACCTATAATAATATTGTGATAAACGGTAATTTTAAATTGCCATATTACAAAGGACAGCTGTCTGTAAACGATCCGAACCTGAACATGACATTTGATGGTCTGGTTGATTTAAGTACACGCGAAAACAAATATGATTTTCATATCAATGTTGAAAATGCCGATCTGCGAAAGCTAAAATTTGTAAATGATTCTATTTCACATTTTACCGGAGATGCGGTTGTACAGTTGAGCGGAAACTCCATCGAAAATCTTCAGGGAAATATTTACATTAAAGATGCGGCTTATCAGAACCCCAAAGCCACTTATGCTTTTGATGAACTGACAGTAAATTCCAGTTTTGACGAAAGCAGGATTCGTACCATAACAATTAATTCATCAGATGTAGTTGATGGAAAAATTGTGGGTAAATTTCAGTTTAAAGAATTAGATAAACTGGTAATGAATTCTGTCGGAAGCCTTTATACCAATTATAAACCTTATAAAGTTAAAAAAGGACAGTTTTTGCGTTTCAATCTCCATGTTTACAACAAGGTTGTAGAAATGTTGTATCCTCAAATTGAAATTGATTCCTCTACGGTTCTGCGCGGAAAAATAGATTCGGATTTACAGGAATTCAAATTCAGGTTCCGCTCTCAAAAAATTACAGCAGACAAAAACACATTCGATAACATCCGAATCAATATTGATAATAAAAACCCACTTTACAATGCTTATGTTGAGTTGGATAGTATTAAAACTCCGTATTATAAAGTACGTGATTTTAGTCTGATCAATGTAACCTCAAAAGATACGTTGTTTGTTCGTTCAGAATTTAAAGGAGGAAACCAGGGTGAAGATTATTACAACCTGAACCTTTATCATACCATTGATAAAAACAAGAACAATGTTGTAGGTATTCATAAATCGGAAATGAAATTTAAAGACTATTTATGGTATTTAAATGCAGCCGAAGGAAAAGATAATCAGATAGTTTTTGATAAAAACTTCAGGAATTTTACCATTGATAATATTATACTATCACATGAGGATCAGAAAATTGACTTAAATGGTATTATAAAAGGTACAGATTATAAAGACCTTGTCCTGAATTTTGAAGATGTAGATATCAATAAAATTACGCCTTTTAATTCCAAATTTGTATTTAATGGTAATCTGAACGGAACGGTCAATTATAAACAGAACAAAGATGTGTATCAGCCAACGGCTTCGATTGTAATTGATCATCTTAACTTAAATAAAACCGAACTCGGGACATTGAATTTTGATATTTCCGGAGATCAGAGTTTTAGAAAGTTTACTATAAATTCTTCTATTCAAAATGGTTTTACAGAATCGTTTAAGGCAGATGGAACTTTTGCAATCGAAAATAAAGAAACATTTCTGGATCTTAATTTGAAACTACAAGGGTTTAATCTGGCAACTTTAGGAACTATAGGTGGTGATGTTTTATCGAATATCAGAGGATCAGTGTCTGGTAATGCCGCAGTTGTAGGAAATGTCAAAAAGCCGGAAATCAACGGAAGGTTGTACGTAGAAAAAGCAGGAATGACAGTTCCGTACTTAAATACAGATTACGAATTAAGCGACAGGACTGTAATAGATTTGACAGACGAGAAATTTTTATTCAGAAATAACCAGCTGACCGATACAAAATACGGAACCAAAGGTTTGCTAAACGGTAGTATCGAACATCATAATTTTGGAGACTGGAAACTAGACCTGAATATTACCTCAAAACGATTATTGGCACTTGATACAAAAGACAGTGATGATGCGGCTTATTTTGGAACCGCTTTTATAAATGGTGCTGCAAGTATTACTGGGCCGGTATCCAGTTTATTTATTAAAGTAGACGCAAAATCTGAAAAAGGTACAGAAGTTAAAATTCCGATTAATAATGTACAGAGTGTAAACGAAAGCAGTTTTATTCATTTTATAACCCCAAAAGAAAAGTTCAACCTGGCCAATGGTATTGTGGAGAAAACAAAAAACTATGGTGGTCTTGAGCTGGAGTTTGACTTTGATATCACACCGGATGCCGAAGTAGAAGTAATCCTGGACAGAAATTCAGGACACGGTATGAAAGGAAAAGGATATGGTTCGTTATTATTTAAAATTAATACCCTGGGCAAATTTAATATGTGGGGAGATTTCCAGGCATATGAAGGAACCTATAACTTTAAGTATGGAGGTTTAATTGACAAAAAATTTGCAGTAAAAAAAGGAGGGTCAATTATTTGGGAAGGAAACCCAATGAAGGCACAGCTTAATCTGGAAGCCGTTTATAAAACAACCGCAAATCCTGCCGTATTATTAGACAACACCTCTTCATTCAATAAAAAAGTTCCTGTCGAAGTGGTAATTGGGTTAAGAGGAGATTTGGCAAGTCCGGAACCTAATTTTGATATTCAGTTCCCATCTGTGAGCAGCGTATTAAAATCTGAAATACAATACAAACTGGATGATAAAGATATTCGCCAGACACAGGCTTTGTATTTATTGTCAACAGGTTCGTTTATGAGTACAGACGGATTCAGTCAGGGAGATTTTTCCGGAACGCTGTCTGAAACGGTTTCGAGTCTTTTTGGAGGTATCATCAAATCTGACAATGATAAAGTAAATATCGATTTAAATTATATTTCTGCCGACAAACGACTGGGCCAGGAGGCAGATGGCCAGTTTGTAGCTAATATTACATCTCAGGTAAACGACAGGATTACCATTAATGGTAAGGTAGGAGTTCCTGTAGGAGGTATAAACGAATCGGCAATTGTTGGGGATATTGAGATACTTTACCGCGTTAATGAAGACGGATCGATGAACCTGCGTTTGTTTAATAAAGAAAATGATATCAATTATATCGGACAGGGAATTGGCTATACACAAGGAGTCGGTATCTCGTACGAAGTAGATTTTGATACTTTTAGTGAACTGGTAAATAAAATATTCAAAAGCCATAAAATAGAAAGATCCCTCAAAAGCTCGTCAGATGATTTGCAGGATTCGAACTTAAACCCTGATTATATCAATTTTACTAATAAAAAGGAAGCTGAAAAAAATCAGAAGAAATCAGACAAAAAAGAAGACAAAAAAGAAGATCAAAAACCTGAACCAGCTCATAATAATCAGGGTGTAATTCCTGATAATGATGATTTTTAATTTTGTTAAAATATTCTATTCTAAAACCATTATGATAAATAATGGTTTTTTTATGCTTAATTTTAGCATTTTAGTCTTTTTTCAGCAAATTTTGATGTGATAGATTTTTATAACAGTTCATTAATGTATTGTTAATTTTAAGGAATTAATTAAAAAAAGTGCCTTTTATTATTTTTAATGAATTTTTTCATATAGAAAAACTTATTAACGAAAACGTTTGAATTTAACACATTTTATTAATTTATTATAATCAGAACCTGAAAAGTGATGAATGTTTGCTAATTTTACACTTTAATACTTAAATAATGCCAAAAACAATAAAAAAAGTTGGTGTTCTAACCTCAGGAGGTGACTCACCAGGAATGAATGCCGCAATAAGATCAGTTGTTCGTACATGTGCTTATCATAATATTGAATGCATAGGGATTTATAGAGGTTACCAGGGAATGATCGAAGGAGATTTCAAAGAAATGGGACCACGAAGCGTAAATAATATTGTAAATAAAGGAGGAACAATCCTGAAATCAGCGCGTTCGGTTGATTTTAGAACTCCGGAAGGTAGAAAAAAAGCGCATGAAAACCTTGTAAAAGCAGGTATAGATGCTCTTGTTGTAATTGGTGGAGACGGAAGTTTTACCGGAGGTTTGATTTTTAATTCAGAATATGATTTTCCTGTAATGGGAATCCCGGGAACAATTGATAATGATATCTATGGTACAAGTTTTACTTTAGGGTATGACACTGCTTTAAATACTGTTGTGGATTGTATTGATAAAATCAGAGATACCGCAAGTTCGCATAACCGTCTGTTTTTTGTAGAGGTTATGGGTAGAGATGCCGGACACATTGCTCTTAATGCAGGAATTGGAGCCGGTGCCGAAGAAATTCTTATTCCTGAAGAAGATTTAGGTTTAGACCGATTACTTGATTCACTTCAAAAAAGTAAAGCTTCAGGAAAATCATCAAGTATAGTTGTTATTGCTGAGGGAGATAAAATTGGTAAAAATGTATTCGAACTAAAAGATTATGTTGAAGCTAATTTACCTGAGTATGACGTAAGGGTTTCTGTTTTAGGACACATGCAGCGTGGTGGTTCTCCATCTTGTTTTGACCGTGTTCTGGCAAGCCGTTTAGGTGTAAAAGCTGTTGAATCTTTAATAGAAGGAAAGTCAAATTATATGGTTGGACTTCAGGCTGATAAAATAGTTTTAACGCCATTGGAACAAGCAATTAAAGGAAAATCTGAAATTGATAGAGAACTCTTGAGAGTTTCTGATATCATGTCAACATAAATAGAAAAGTTTAAAGAGAAGAAAGTTTATTGTGAGGAAATTAGACTTTTTAATAGTGTAATAAAAACAAAAGCAAAAATTTAGTAAAATGTCAAAAGTAAAATTAGGAATAAACGGATTTGGACGTATCGGAAGAATCGTTTTTAGAGAGTCTTTCAATAGAGATAATGTAGAAGTTGTTGCAATCAACGATTTATTAGATGTTGATCACTTAGCTTATTTATTAAAATATGATTCAGTTCACGGTCGTTTCGACGGAACTGTAGAAGTTAAAGAAGGAAAACTTTACGTAAACGGAAGAAATATCCGTATTACTGCAGAAAGAAATCCGGCTGATTTAAAATGGAACGAAGTTGATGTTGATGTTGTTGCAGAATGTACTGGTATCTTCACAACTATCGAAACTGCAAATGAGCACATTAAAGGTGGTGCTAAAAAAGTAATCATTTCTGCTCCTTCTGCAGATGCACCAATGTTTGTAATGGGAGTAAACCACGAAACTGCAAAAGCTTCTGACGTAGTTGTTTCTAACGCTTCTTGTACTACAAACTGTTTAGCTCCTTTAGCTAAAGTTATCAACGATAATTTCGGAATTGTTGAAGCTTTAATGACTACTGTTCACGCTACAACTTCAACTCAAATGACAGCTGACGGACCTTCAAGAAAAGACTGGAGAGGTGGACGTGCTGCTGCAATCAATATCATTCCTTCTTCAACAGGTGCTGCAAAAGCGGTTGGAAAAGTTATTCCTGAATTAAATGGGAAATTAACTGGTATGGCTTTCCGTGTACCAACAGCAGACGTTTCTACAGTAGATTTAACTGTAAAAGTGGCTAAAGAAACTTCTTACGAAGAAATCATGGCTGTATTGAAAAAAGCGTCAGAAAACGAATTGAAAGGTATCTTAGGATATACTGAAGATGCTGTTGTTTCTCAGGATTTTATTTCTGACAAAAGAACTTCTATCATTGATGCTACTGCAGGAATTGGATTAAACTCAACTTTCTTCAAATTAGTTTCCTGGTATGATAATGAGTATGGATATTCAAGCAAATTGATTGATTTATCTGTACATATTGCAGGTTTAAAATAATAATATATATTTTTGCAAAATCCCGTTATCTCCAAATAACGGGATTTTCTTATTTTGTTATGTCTTTAATTAATGTAAAAAACACACTTATTAAGGAAAAACTAATCCAAAAACTAAAAAGAAATGAAATTAATTGTTGATAGTGGATCTACTAAAGCCGATTGGATTGCAATAGATGATAATGGAAAAGTATTATTCACCACACAAACTTTAGGATTAAATCCTGAAATTCTTGACGGACCAGAAATCGTAACAAGATTAAATGACCGTTTTGATATTTTACAAAACAAAAAAAATGCAACACATTTGTTCTTTTACGGGGCAGGTTGCGGAACAGAAAGAATGCAAAAAGCATTGACAGAAATATTCAGAGAATATTTTACAAATGCGATTGTTGAAGTTCACGAAGATACTTATGCGGCAGTTTATGCGACTACTCCAAAAGGAGAAGAAGCAATTGTTAGTATCTTAGGAACCGGTTCTAACTGTAGTTATTTTGATGGAAAAGTATTGCATCAAAAAGTACAATCGTTAGGATATATTGCTATGGATGACTGTAGTGGTAATGTTTTTGGAAAAGAATTAATCAGAAAATATTACTTCAATAAAATGCCTAAAGATCTGGCTGCTGAATTTGAAAAAGAATATAATCTTGATGCTGATTTTATCAAAAACAAATTATACAAAGAACCAAATCCAAATGCCTATTTAGCGACTTTTGCTAAGTTCCTGATCAAACATAAAGATTCTGAATTTTGCAGAAAAATCATCTTCAAAGGGATGAAATCTTTTGTGAAAAATTATATTAAACAATTTGATAATTGTCACGAAGTTCCGGTACATTTTGTTGGTTCTATTGCCTTTTATCTAAAAGATGAATTACAGGAGACATTCGATAAATATGAACTGAAACTGGGGAATGTTTTAAGAAGACCTATTGATGGATTAATTGCTTACCATGTTGCTAATCAATAATTCTGGTTTTATGGAAATTGCGATTATCGCACATGATGGTAAAAAAGCAGATCTGATTGATTTTCTAATCAAAAATGAAGCTGTTTTGCACCATGAAAAAATCAGGTTAATTGGTACAGGAACAACCGGAGGAAAAGCCGAAGCTGCGGGTTTCAAGACTCAAAGAATGCTTTCGGGACCTTTAGGAGGTGATGCACAAATTGCGGGAAGAGTAGCCGAAGGAATAACAAAAATGGTTTTCTTTTTTAAGGATCCTCTTTCAAGTCATCCTCATGAAGCAGATATTAATATGCTGATTCGCGTATGTGATGTACATAATGTGCCGCTGGCAACAAATGAGGCAACGGCACAATTATTACTTGATGCTATTGCACTGCGATTATAGAAATCTCAACATTTACATTTTTTGGCAGACAAGCTACCTGAACCGTTTCACGAGCTGGAGCGGTTTTTTCGTTAAAATAAGATCCGTAGATGGTATTTATAGCGCCAAAGTTATTCATATCCATAATGAAAATAGTTGCCTTAACCACATTTTCAAAAGTCATATTTGCAGCTTCTAATATGGCTGCAATATTTTGCATAACCTGCGTTGTTTCGTCATTAATATTATCCGTAATCAATTCTCCTGAAGCCGGATTGATAGCAATCTGCCCCGAAGCATATAGTGTGTTTCCTGATAATACGGCCTGATTGTAAGGCCCGATAGGAGCCGGAGCTTTTTCAGTAAAGATTATTTTTTTCATAGTAATAAGATTTTAATATGCGAATAGCGGTTTGTAAACCATTAAATTAACAAAGGTTTCCTAAAATTTTCGTGTCTCTAAAATACGATTTTTTATCGATTAGAAGTGCTTCGTTTGTTCCATTTGATGTCACTAAGAACTCCGGATTTGATTCCGATAAAGAAATTCCAGTTAGAATTAGTTCCAATCGGGCTCCAGTTAAAAGCCATCCTCCAGCTTAATAAATCTCTTTCAAAACGAAATTGTGTAAACGTAACTCCTTTTTGTACAAAGTCGTAACCGGTAGAAACTCCGCCTTTCCATTTTGGAGTAATATCCATATTGGCAGAAATCATGATTGAGTTTCCGGTAATCTTGCTTTCACGATTTACATTCGAATAGGTTAATGAATATGCCATTGTCATATCCCACGGAATTTTGGAGTTGAAAAATTCAGTAATTACATTTTCATCATCATCATTACTGTCGTTGGCAAACTGACTGTTCCTGGTATCGTTTAAGTCGGTATTGGTACCAAATAAATCATCCTTTCGTCCACCATTCCGTTCACTCTGTTTATTTTCCTCTTTTCCGCCCTTATTAGAGAACGAATAGTTCATGGTGACATTGGCGCTCGTCATTCTGAATAAACTTCCGCCATTGTCAATATTATAAGTATTTATTCTTACTCCTGAATTGTCAATAGCATACGGATCAAGTGTAGCTCCGAAGTTGACATTCATTTTATTGTCAAAAAATTGAGTTCCACCACTTACAAGCAACGGCTGCCATGCTAAAGTTTCTTTTCCGTTAGCATTAAAATTGTAGCTGGTGCTCAAATTCAAATTGTTCAGCAGCATGATCTTTTTAGGCTCTGTTTTTGTACTGTCACTATCTCTTACTTTTGCTTCAAAAGTATTGCTTAATGCAAAACCTACAATGTTTGAATTGTCTTTACTTGGAACTCCATAAGCACCATTTTCAAATCGGGTATATTGTGTTGTAATTCTGCCAGAAGCATCAACAGCATAATTATCATAGTATTTTTCAAAACTAGGGGTGTAGGCATACGTTACAGAAGGCCTCATGACGTGACGAATCGACTGAATTCTTTTATCATCACCAAAATTGAAAGTACCATAAATCGTAGTTCCTAAATTAGAGCTAAAATTGTATGTTCTAAAAGCATCAAATCCGTTGATTGTTTTGTCTACAACTTTACTTTGTTCTAAGTCATAGCTTTTTTCAATAGTTTTGGTAACCCAGGTTTCCTGATAATTGGTAGAAGCTCCGGCACTAAAATATTTAAATATTTTAAAGTTAGTACTAATCGGAATACTGTGCTGCATACCAATTTGGGCATCTCTAAACATCTGTGGCTTAAAAAACAAGGAATCTGTAGTAACAATAGTATTTTTACCGCTTAAGTTATATTGCAGGTTTATATTTTTAATCAGACCTTTTTTTACACCATCTTTACCAACAAAAGGGTATACACGATCAATACTTGCCTGCAAGGTAGGTAATGTCATGTTAATTACCTCTGTTTGTGTATTTTGAGAGTGCGTTGCTGTCAATGAAAGACGGGCCTGCGGAATTGTATTGAATGTTTTGTTATAAGATATCGATGAACTCAGTGTATTGTTCAGGTTAGACCCTACGTTAGCCTGATTTATTGACTGCTTAAAGTATTTACTACTACCTAAGTTCACAGAAGCAGAAAAAGTCGAATTGGGATTCGATTTTGTATCTTTTGAATGCGACCACTGGATATTGTAAATGTTTTGCTTAGAGTAATCCGGATAGCCCCTTTCACTGCTTATCAGGTTTTCATAGCGGATATTCACATTTCCCCTATACTTATATCTGGTTGCATAGGCAGATTCGAAACGCAGTGCATAACTTCCGTTTGTGTAGTAATCGCCGAGAACCGTTAAATCGTAATTATCACTTAAAGCAAAATAATATCCCATATTTTGAAGTGAAAATCCACGCGTATTTGAATCATTATAACTTGGTATAATAATTCCCGAAACACTTTTTTCCTGACTCATCGGAAAATAAGCAAACGGCAAAGCAAGCGGAGTAGGTACATCAGCAATAACCATATTGGTCAGACCTGTTATAACTTTTTTTCCGGGAATGAATTTTACTTTATTTGTCTGGAAATAATATTCCGGATTATCAATATCTTTAGAAGTAGTAAAACGTGCCCCTTTCAAAAAATAAACAGAATCATTTTCTTTTTTGGTAATGGCAGCTTTTACTTTAAATTCTCCCTGTTCTGTTCTTGAATTATAGATTAAAGCTTTTTTGGTCTTAAAATTAAATCGAATCGAGTCAGGCTGAACTTCGCTGGCTCCCTGTTTAAAATTTGGATATTGTACCAGGACCCCTGCAGAATCTTTTATCCTTCCGGCGTAAACTTCATCTTTTTCATAATTAAGGACAATGATACCCGATTTTAATTCTACATCTTTGTAGTAGAGCTCGGCTTCATTATAAAGAGTAATTGTTTTCTTTTTCTGGTCAATTTTAGCATAATCTTTAGCCACATATTTTACTTTTCCGTCAAGAAAAGTTTTTTTAGGCCTGACCGTATCTAGTTTTATCGTATCTTTTGGAGTGATTTCAGGTTTTTCTTCCTGTTTTGTGGTTTTATCTGTTTGTTTACCAGTTGGTAACGAAGTTTTTTTGGGTTTTATCTCCTGAGAATATAGATTACCACATCCTATTGTTAGGAAAAATGATATTAAAACGATATTAAATAAGTTTGTGTGCAAAGGTTTAAATGCTATTTTTGTAAAAGTATGGCTTGTTTTTTGACGTGTCAAACTTACATATAATTTTTTGTCAAAAATAGACAATTATAAAAATTATAGCAGTTGTGTTTTATTAAAATTAACTTTTAGATTTATGAATATAATTAACAAAACTAGACTAATATTTAGTTTTTTTCTAATGATAACCTCTTTTTATTCTTACAGCCAGTCCAATGTATTTAAGGTAACACTTGATGCCGGACATGGTGATCATGACTTTGGAGCTGTTTACAGCGGAAGGATAGAAAAAAATATTGCACTGGCAATTGTGTTAAAAGTAGGGAAGATATTAGAACTTAATCCAAATGTTGATGTTATTTATACCCGTAAAACAGATGTTTTTATAGATCTTGTCGAAAGAGCCAATATTGCCAACAGGGCAAATTCCAATATTTTTGTTTCTATACACTGTAATGCAAACAAAAATACAGCAGCAGACGGAACAGAAACCTATGTAATGGGTTTAAGTAAAGTCGCATCAAATCTTGAAGCTGCTAAGAAAGAAAACTCGGTTATTACCTTAGAAAAAGATTACAAACGAAAATACGAAGGTTACGACCCGAATTCTCCTGAATCAATGATCGGTCTTACATTAATGCAGGAAGAGTATATGGATAACAGTATTTCGCTGGCAAGCAAAATTGAAGACAATTTTGACAAACTTGGAAAAAAACTTCGTCAGGGAGGAGTGAAGCAGGCTCCGTTTATGGTACTTCACAAAGCATACATGCCAAGAGTTTTGGTAGAAACAGGATTCGTATCTAATCCTACAGAAGGAAATATCCTGAATTCTGAAGAAGGGCAAAACGATATTGCAAAAGCTATTGCCGAAGCAATCTTAAGTTATAAAAGGGAATATTTTGGCTCAGGAACTCCGGAAGTATCAGAAGCTAAACCCGTAAAAGATACTACACCGGCAAAAAAAGTAGTAGAGAATTCAGTTGCTAAAAATGCACCAAAAGGAACTTTTTTTAAGGTACAGCTTATTGCCAGTATCAAGAAAACACCATTGGAACCTAAAAATTTCAAAGGCCTTAAAAATGTAACCATGTTATTTGAAAACAATATATATAAGTATTTCTATGAGGAAACTTCAAGTTATGATGCAGCCCAGAAATATTTACAAGAAGCTAAGAATAAAGGATATGGAGCAGCATTTTTAATAGCATACAAAGACGGAGAAAAAATCAGTATTCAGGACGCAATTAAATAATAGTCACAAGTTCGAATATTTATATTAATTTTGTACAAACACTTAGAATTTTGAAACTAACAAGAGAAATTAAAACGGCTATTTTAGTCATCGCGTCAATTTTGCTATTTATTTGGGGATACAGTTTTTTAAAAGGCAGAGACCTTTTTACAAATTACAAAACCTTATATGTTGAATATGATAATGTTGAGGAATTATCAGCTTCTGCACCAGTTACCTTAAACGGACTTATAATTGGTAAAGTAAATAAAATTACAATTAATGAAACTACTGGTAAATTATTAGTAGAACTTCAGTTAAAAACAGACTTTCCTATTTCTAAAACCAGTAAGGCATCTTTGTATTCCCCAAGTTTAATTGGAGGAAAGCAAATTAAAATTATACCTAATATTGAAGATAAAGTACTTGCTGAAGATGGAGAAACCTTAGGGTCTACTGTAGAATTAGGACTTACAGAATCCTTAGGAGGTAAAATCCAGCCTATTGAAGAAAAATTAAATCTGATGCTGGCCAATATTAATACATTGGTAACAGGCCTGAATAATGTTTTGGATAAAAAAGGTCAGGAAGATATCAAAAAGAGCCTGGCAGAATTAAGTCAGACAATGGAGCAGTTTCACAGAGCTTCAGGAACTCTTAACTCTATTTTAGATAGCAATAAAGGACAAATTAACGGAGTTGTAACCAACTTTAATAAAATGTCAAATAACTTTTCTAAAATTTCAGATTCTTTAAACAAAGCTGATCTGGGCAAAACAGTAAGAAACTTAAATCAGACTTTAGCTAAGGTAGATGGTTTGATGAGCAACTTAAACTCAGGAAAAGGTACTGCAGGCAAATTATTAAATGATGATGCATTGTATAACAATCTGTCTAAAACCTCAAAAGAATTAGAGTTGTTATTACAGGATGTACGTCTTTATCCGACACGTTATGTAAATGTTTCTCTTTTTGGAAAGAAAAACAAACCTTACGTTGCTCCTAAAGAAGACACAAATTCAACTACTAAAAAATAATTAGTATGAGTTATTTAGATAATATTTTGTTTGCCATACTTCTTATAGTTGGTTTCGGTTTTTTTGCAGCGAGCGTAAAAAAAATCATCCGAAACATTAATTTGGGAGTTGATGTAGATCGAAAAGATAATCCGAAAGCTCGTTGGATGAATATGGCCATGATTGCTCTGGGGCAGTCAAAAATGGTGAAAAGACCTGTAGCAGGAGTGCTGCATATCTTAGTTTACGTTGGCTTTGTTATAATTAATATAGAATTACTGGAAATCATCATAGATGGTTTGTTTGGAACACACAGAATTTTTGCACCTTATCTAGGTGTAGTTTATGATGTTCTGATTGCTTCATTTGAAATATTAGCAATACTTGTGATTGTGGCTGTTGTCGCTTTCTGGATTAGAAGAAATATAATAAGACTTAAACGTTTTATTCATTCTGATTTAAAAGGATTTCCTAAAAGTGATGCAAATTATATTTTGTACTTCGAAACTGTTTTAATGATTTTATTTTTGTTGATGAATGCTTCTGATTTTCATTTGCAAAATGTTCCAGGAGGGTTTTCACACTTTCATAAAGCAGGAAGTTATCCAATAAGCCAGTTTATAGCACCAATCTTTAATGGAGTATCCAATGAATTAGTTGGATTGTTATATGAAGTTTTTTGGTGGCTGCACATTACAGGTATTTTGATTTTTATGAACTACTTGTATTTTTCAAAACACCTGCATATTCTTTTGGCTTTCCCCAATACTTATTTTGCGAATTTAAATCCGCAAGGTAAATTTGATAATCTTGAATCGGTTACAAATGAGGTAAAATTAATGATGGATCCAAATGCTGATCCGTTTGCGGCAGCACCGCCGGCTGATGAAAATGCTGCTCCGGCTAAGTTTGGTGCCAGTGATGTTCAGGATCTAAACTGGGTTCAGCTATTAAACGCTTATACCTGTACAGAATGTGGACGTTGTACGTCTTCATGTCCTGCGAATCAGACAGGTAAAAAATTATCTCCTCGTAAAATCATGATGGATACAAGAGACCGTCTGACAGAAGTTGGAAAAAATATAGATGCCAATAAAGGTGTTTTTGTTCCGGATAATAAAACATTATTAAACGATTATATTACGCCTGAGGAATTATGGGCATGTACTTCCTGCAACGCATGTGTAGAAGAGTGTCCGGTAAATATCAGTCCGTTGTCTATTATTATGGATATGCGTCGTTATCTGGTAATGGAACAAAGTGCTGCTCCAATGTCACTAAACGCCATGATGACCAACATTGAAAATAATGGAGCGCCTTGGCAATATAGCCAGCAGGACAGATTGAATTGGAAAAACGAGAATTAATTTAAATTCTTAAAAATAAATCAAGAATTCAGATTTCAGATTATAAATGAAACTTTGAACTTAAACTTTAAACAAAAGAGAGAGAAATGTCAGAAAGTTTAGTAGTGCCAACAATGGCAGAAATGCTAGCCGAAGGAAAACAGCCTGAAGTTCTGTTTTGGGTAGGTTGTGCCGGAAGTTTTGATGATAGAGCAAAAAAAATTACAAAAGCTTTTGTGCGTATTTTAAATCGTACAAATGTTTCTTTTGCAGTTCTTGGTACAGAAGAGAGTTGTACCGGAGATCCTGCAAAACGTGCCGGAAATGAGTTTTTGTTTCAGATGCAGGCCATGATGAATATCGAGGTTCTGAATGCATACGAAGCTAAAAAAATAGTTACAGCTTGTCCGCACTGTTTTAATACTTTGAAAAATGAATATCCTGAATTAGGAGGGCAATATGATGTAATCCATCACACTGAATTTCTGAAATCATTAATTGATGAAGGAAGATTAACTGTAGAAGGCGGGCAGTTTAAAGGAAAGAAAATCACTTTTCATGATCCTTGTTATTTAGGAAGAGCCAATAAAGTATACGAAGCACCAAGAGATTTAATTCAGAAGCTGGATGTCGAATTAGTTGAAATGAAACGTTCTAAAGCAAACGGTTTATGCTGTGGTGCAGGTGGCGCTCAAATGTTTAAGGATGCTGAACCGGGAACTAAAGAAGTTAACGTATTGCGTACTGAGGATGCTTTAGAAGTACAACCGGATATTATTGCTGCAGGTTGTCCATTTTGTAATACGATGCTAACGGATGGTATTAAAAACAAAGAAAAAGAAAGTTCTGTAAAAGTAATGGACATCGCTGAGTTAATTGCTAATGCACAGGATTTGTAAAAAAAAAGGTGCTAAGATACTAAGTTTCTAAGTTTTTTGAAACCTCAAACCTGAAACCTCATTTTTTCAAATCTAAAATCAACAATCTAAAATTAAAAATTAAAAATGTATATACCTTTTGAAAATTTGCCTGGTGAATCCAGAATCTGGATTTATCAATCGAACAGAAAATTTTCTGAGGAAGAATTTTCTGAAATCGAAAACGATTTGAAAGCTTTTGTAGAAGAATGGGCTGCCCACGGTACCAGTCTTGAAGCTTCGTATTTATTGAAATACAATCGATTTATTATTTTGGCTGTAAATCAGGATGTGCAGGCTGCAACAGGTTGCTCTATTGATAGTTCTGTAGAATTTATTCAGGGATTAGAGAAGAAATATGATGTTGATTTATTGGATAAAATGAATGTTACTTTCAAATTGGGAGAACATATTGCCCATAAACCATTAATTGATTTTAAGAAAATGGTAAAGGATAAAGCAGTAACAGGAAATACAATTGTATTTAATAATTTGGTTAATAATATCGAAGAATTCAACGAATCCTGGGAAGTTCCTGCCGCCGATAGCTGGCATAGCAGATTCTTCTAAAGAGAAAATTATAATATTTTAAAAAGGCATAAAACTTGGGTTTTGTGCCTTTTTTTGTTTTATTGTTTCAGGTTTCATGTTTCAGGTTTCGCCAAAGTTTGTCATTCTGAGGAACGAAGAATCTCCACAAGTAGCTCTACAAAGATTGGCGATATACGCTACGGAGTTTCTTGCGGAGATTCTTCGTTCCTTGGAATGACAAACGTTGTAATTATTTAACTTTTTGAAAGTTTTAAACTTTGACAAAGTTGTCGTTAAGCGTGACTTATAAAAACAAAAACTTCTAATCCAGCCCCGATGGGAGTGATATCCTTTTGTGGCGGTGTTCGCCATAAAAGATAAAACGGACAGCGGGACAAATGGTTTTTTTAGCGAAGATGTTCTGCTTCTAAAAAATGAATTAAGTAGAAATGTTCTGAAATTTGTCAAAAATCTAACATTTTTAAAGTCTGATTAAAGATGATTTTTGAGTACTTTCGTAGTATTAAATTTAATACATGAAAATAGCAATAGTTTGTTATCCGACTTTTGGCGGTAGTGGAGTAGTTGCCACTGAGTTAGGTCTTGAATTAGCCAGACGCGGACACGAAATACATTTTATAACTTATAGTCAGCCAGTGAGGCTGGCACTTTTGAATCCGAATGTACATTATCACGAAGTAAACGTTCCTGAATATCCACTTTTTCATTATCAGCCTTATGAGTTAGCTCTTTCGAGTAAATTGGTTGATATGGTAAAATTATATAAGATTGAAGTTCTTCATGTGCATTATGCAATTCCTCACGCTTATGCGGGCTATATGGCGAAGCAAATGCTGAAAAATGAAGGAATTAATCTGCCAATGATTACAACACTTCACGGAACTGATATTACACTTGTTGGGAATCATCCTTTTTATAAACCGGCAGTAACTTTTAGCATCAATAAATCAGATTATGTGACTTCGGTTTCTCAGAGCCTGAAAGACGATACTTTGAAATTATTCAAAATCAAGAATAAAATTAAGGTAATCCCGAATTTTATTGAATTGGATAAAGTGAAAAAAGATCCGCTGGCTCCTTGTCATCGTTATGTGATGGCTAAGGAAAATGAGCGTATTATTACGCACATCAGTAACTTCAGAAAAGTAAAACGTATTCCGGATATTGTAAAGATTTTTTATAATATCCAGAAAGAAGTCCCTGCTAAATTGATGATGGTTGGTGATGGACCGGAAAAAGAAAAAGCAGAGATTTTGTGCCAGGAATTAGGTATCCTGGATAAAGTGATTTTCTTTGGAAACAGCCACGAGATTGATAAGATATTGTGTATGACGGATTTATTTCTGCTTCCTTCTGAAACGGAGAGTTTTGGTCTGGCGGCGTTGGAAGCTATGGCTTGCGGAGTTCCGGTGATTTCAAGTAATTCGGGTGGTTTGCCTGAAGTAAATTTTGACGGTTTTTCGGGTTATTTGAGCAATGTTGGAAATGTGGAGGAAATGGCTGAAAATGCTTTGAAGATTTTAAAAGATGATGCTGTTTTAAATCAGTTTAAAGCAAATGCATTAGAGGTTGCAAGAAAATTTGATATTAAAAACATTCTTCCGAAATATGAAGCTTTGTATCAGAAAGCAATTGATGATTATAAATATGAAAAACACTAATATTTAAAAAGACATAAATGAAAAAAGTAATTTCGGTTTTAACTGTTTTTGTACTGATTTCCTGTGGAGCCACAAAAACAGCTGATTCAAAAGCCTTGTATGAGATTTTAACAGAGCAGTCTGACGGGGGAGGAAATATCAAATTTTTTGAAATTCTGACAGAGCCGAACGAAATCAAGATGCTTGAAAATGATCCGCTTTTAAAAGATAAAATGAAACAGAGTGATATTAATAACTCTAATTATGTTATTCTGAACATGGGGGAGAAAAACACCGGCGGTTATTCTATTGGAGTCGAAAAAGTAGAAGAAACGGATAAAAATATTATTATTACCGTTAAAGAAAAAAGCCCGGCTCCGGATGCGATGACTATGCAAGTTATAACTTACCCGTATACTGTAGTAAGAGTACACTCAAAAAAAGAAATTATAATTAAATAAGATAAAAAAAACCTGTCGTATCAGCGACAGGTTTCTTCTTACAATTATTTTTTAGTTTTTATTTAGAATCTGAATTTGACACCTAAACCAACGTCAAATCCAAAATTGTCATCATCATAATAGCCAGAACCAATTTCAGGTCTTGCATCTAATGACAGGGTAATAGGCACTTCTTTAAATCTATATTCTATACCGATATCTCCTGCAGCAAAAACGTATGTTCCGCTGTCGTTAAATCTGTAATCGTTGTAACGGTAATCGTAATCCCATGCAGCTACACCTCCACCGACACCAGCGTACCAGTTAAAGCCACCATCGATATTCCATACCCATTGGTAAAGAGCAACACCTTTTATAGCATCTACATCGCGGCTATTTCTCCATCCTAAATCAAATTCAAGTCTGTTTTTTTGATTTAGTCCTAATTGATATGATACTTCACCTCCAAATCCGTTGTTATCTCCTAAACGTAATCCTAAAGCGTGCTTAGAGATTTCTTGTGATTGTGCCGTAAAAGCTAAACCTAATAGCATAATGGCAGACAAAATAATTTTTTTCATAAATGTGTATTAATTTTTTTTCAAATGTATTATTACAGTTCAAGAGAGAACGTATAATATTTTCAAAAATTGTTATATAATTCACATTTATTATTTGGACAATTTTACTGAAACCCCGTATTTACTCAGTTTGGGCTGATTTTTACGAAACTGAAATTATTTTAAAATTATGGAAGTTAACATCTGCGAAGTCAGAATGTCCTCCATTTCAAAAAGATTTTCCTCGTCAATAAAATTTGCTGCTTTATAGGAGAATAATTTCCAGCGTTTTTTATGGTATTCAAGTGCTGTTAGGTTTTCTACCCAGTCTCCTGAATTTAAGTATAATGTAGATCCGTGTTTATTTTCTTTTGTCAGTATTTTTGGCTCGTGAATATGACCGCAGATAACATAATCATATTTTTTTTCTATTGCAAGGTCTGTAGCAGTCGTTTCAAAATCGGAAATAAATTTTACTGCTTTTTTTACACTTGCTTTGATTTTTTTAGAAAATGAATAAGGTTCACGTCCCAGTTTTGCTAAAAACCAATTGGCAAAACGATTAATAAGGATCAGGTAATCATAACCTAATCCGCCTAGTTTTGCAATCCATTTGGAGTGCTGTACAGAAGCATCAAAAACGTCTCCGTGAAAAATCCAGGCTTTTTTGTCGTCTAATTCTAAAACTAATTTATCAACCAGTGAAAAATTACCCATATTCATATCAGTAAATTTTCTGAGAATTTCGTCGTGGTTTCCGGTGATATAATACACTTTTGTCCCCTTAGAAGCCATTCCGATAATTCGCTGAATAACTCTTAAATGAGCTTTTGGAAAATATGATTTTCTAAATTGCCAGGCATCAATAATATCACCATTTAATACTAATGTTTTTGGTTTTATGCTTGATAGATAGTTATTTAATTCTTTGGCATGGCTGCCATATGTTCCTAAATGGACATCTGAAATAATAACCAGTTCAACATTTCTTTTTTTCAATTTTTCCTGATTTGAAGTTTAGCAAATAAAAGAATCTTAAACGTATTTTATTTTATGAAAAGGTTATCAAAACACGGTCAATTTTAATAAATTGTGATTTTTATCCAATTTAATCTTTATTTAATATTACCAATTTTAAATTTTTTAATTTAATTCATAAAACTTACATTTGCTCAAAACTAATACAATGGCAGGAAACAGCTACGGCACCCTATATAAAGTAACTACATTTGGAGAATCTCACGGTGAAGCTTTAGGCGGAATCATAGACGGTTGTCCGTCAGGAATTGAACTTGATCTGGAAGCAATTGAGTTTGAAATGTCCCGCAGAAAACCAGGACAATCAGCAATCGTAACCCAAAGAAAAGAACCGGATGCGGTTCAGTTTTTATCAGGGATTTTTGAAGGAAAAACTACAGGAACCCCAATTGGATTTATTATTCCGAATACCAATCAAAAATCAGACGATTACTCTCATATAAAAGACAATTACAGACCAAGTCATGCAGATTACGTGTATGACCAGAAATATGGGTTTCGTGACTATCGTGGTGGCGGAAGAAGTTCTGCACGAGAAACAGCAAGCAGGGTAGTAGCAGGTGCTATTGCAAAACAAATGCTTCCTGAGATTAAAATTAACGCTTATGTTTCGTCTGTTGGGCCAATTCATTTAGATACGCCTTATCAGGATTTGGATTTTTCTAAAATAGAAAGTAACCCGGTTCGCTGCCCGGATGAAAAATCGGCTGCGATTATGGAAGAGTACATTCGTGACATACGCAAACAGGGCGATACTGTCGGGGGAATTGTATCTTGTGTAATTCAGAATGTTCCGGTTGGTTTGGGTGAACCTGTTTTTGATAAATTGCATGCAGAATTAGGAAAAGCGATGCTGTCCATAAACGCTGTAAAAGGTTTTGAATACGGAAGCGGTTTCTCAGGTTCTGAGATGAAAGGAAGCGAACATAACGATTTATATAATCCGGACGGAACTACAAAAACCAACCTTTCAGGAGGAATTCAGGGAGGAATCAGTAACGGGATGGATATCTATTTTAAAGTAGCATTTAAGCCTGTGGCAACAATTATGCAGACACAGGATTCATTAGATAATAAAGGAAATATTACACCAATGACAGGAAAAGGACGTCATGATCCGTGTGTAGTACCTCGCGCAGTACCTATTGTTGAGGCAATGGCTGCGATTGTTTTGGCAGATTTTTATCTGATCAACAAAACATATTAATAAAAGTTAAGACAGTGAGGGTCTTAATATTTTAATTATAAATAAAAAACAAATAATGCAAGTTACTGAAATCAAAAAAAAATCATTTCTTTCGGGTCTTACAGGGCAAATTATAATTGCAATGGTTCTTGGTGCCATTTTGGGTATCATCATACACAATTCTATTTCGCAGGAAGCAGCAGAGTCATTCAGTGCTAAAATCAAAATGCTGGCAACAGTATTTATCCGTTTGGTACAAATGATCATTTCTCCTTTGGTCTTTACAACATTAGTTGTTGGAATTGCCAAGCTGGGAGATATCAAAACAGTAGGAAGGGTTGGCGGAAAAGCTTTAGGATGGTTTTTTACAGCTTCTTTTATATCCCTGTTAATTGGATTATTCTATGTAAATATTTTAGAGCCCGGAAAAGGCATAAAGCTGGAACATGTGAATATGGCAGCTGCAAGTGAAGTAACGGGTAAAACCAAAATTTTATCTTTTGAAAATTTTGTTGAACATATTGTTCCCAAAAGTATTTTTGAAGCGATGGCGACCAATGAAATTTTGCAAATTGTAATTTTTTCAATCTTTTTCGGATTAGCAGCAGCATCTTTAGGAAATACTGTAAAACCTGTTATAAATGCCCTGGATAAAGCTTCGCATATCGTGTTGAAAATGGTAAATTATGTGATGAACTTTGCTCCGATTGGAGTATTTGGCGCCATTGCAGGAGTATTTGCGATACGTGATGCAGAAGAATTGATTATTACCTATTTTAAGTTTTTCGGATCATTTTTAATTGGTATCAGTACATTATGGGTTGTTTTGATTGCAGTGGGTTATATTTTCCTGAAAGGAAGAATGACAGACTTATTAAAACGTATTATAGGGCCTTTGGCAATTGCTTTTGGAACAACGAGTAGTGAAGCTGTTTTTCCTAAACTGACGGAGGAATTAGAAGCATTTGGAGTAAAAGACAAGATTGTTTCATTTATGTTACCGCTCGGTTATTCATTCAATCTTGACGGAAGTATGATGTATATGACTTTTGCGAGTATTTTTATTGCACAATTTTATGGTGTACATCTGGATGTGGGAACTCAAATGGTAATGCTTTTGGTCTTAATGCTGACCAGTAAAGGAATTGCCGGTGTACCAAGAGCAAGTTTGGTTGTAGTTGCTGCAACCTGCGGAATGTTTGATATTCCGATTGAAGGAATTGCTCTTATCTTACCGATTGATCATTTCTGTGATATGTTTAGAAGTGCAACCAATGTTTTGGGGAATGCTTTGGCAACTTCTGTTGTAGGACAATGGGAAAATGGTTCTGATCCGGAAGTTTCTTCTGAAAGTTAGAAAAAGTAAAAATAAATTTATATACTGAAAAAGCCGTAATGATTATCATTACGGCTTTTTTTATTTCTTAATCTAAAAGCTATTAACTATGCAACTTTTCCTTTTCTGCCTTCCTCGCTATCTGGTGGTACATCACCGCCCTGGATTGCTTTTTGTTGAGTCTTAGTTAATTTTTCAGCGTCGTTGAATTTTAAAAAGTTTTCTAACATGTTTTTGGTTTTAAATACTCCAATCTAAATAAAGACACTTGGAGCTTGTGTTTGTTAATTTTGTTAAAGATAAAATTAAATTTCATTCATTATCTTAAAATGTTAATTATTTTCAAACACATATCTGTTTTTATTGATTTATTGAAATACTGTTTTTTAAAATTAGATTATAAAACACATTTAATAAATTAATTATATGAAATTAACTTTGTAAGAATCAATATGTTATTTTATTTCTTAATAATGTATATTTGAATAAATTTTCCCAAATTATGTTCCGATTACGATTTTTTTTATCATGGCTATTGCTGAGTCTTTTTTCATTCGCTTTGTCGGCACAGAATACCCTATCTACAGCCAAAATTGATAAACTTATACTGGAAGCGCTTTCTGATTTTAGGGAGTCAAATTTCGAGAAATCACTTATTGTATCCCGCGCAGCTCTAAATTACGCTACAATAGCCAAAAATGATTATTTTATTTCACGTTCCTATAATATTATTGGTGCCAATTATAACGAACTTGGAGAAATAGATAAAGCGATCTTCTTTTATAAAAAAAGCCTTCTATATGCCAAAAAAGCTAAAAATGACAGCTTTATTAATATGTTATATAATAATCTGGGGAACATATACTGCTTTGAGAAAAAACAATATAAAATTGGAATTGATTATTATAAAAAATCACTTCAGTTAAGTTCTGAAATAAAAGACTCTACACAAGTATATTTTACCAATGTTAATCTCGCATGGTCATATTTTGACATTGGTGAGTTTGATAAAGGATATACCTATCTTGATTTTGTAAACAAGAATAAAAAATTTGGAGACGATGATACCATAATAGTAAGCAATATGCTAAATGGTATGTATTTGAGTTACAAAGGAGATAACGAAAAAGCCAATGAGTATTTTCTGAAAGCAATTAGCATAAAAAAACATAGTCTTGAAAGGCCTGATTTGTCCTATGCACATCTGGAATATTCAAAATTTCTGGCCAAAATCGGAAGGCATAATGACGCTTATGCCAATTTGCTGGCCTACAATAGAATAACGCAGCAGATTTATAACGATGAAAAACTCAAGAAAGCTTCTGTAGCAGGTTTAAACCTTGAACTGGACGAATATAAAAGACAAATTGATAAAATTGAGAACGAAAAAGATTCACAATATCAGAGTCTTAAAAAATCCAGGATTATCGTTGTTCTGTTTGTAATAACTTCATTTATCCTTTTATTGTTTATAATCACATTAATTAAAAATATCAGGTTTAAAAAGAAGCATAATTTAGAGCTTCTAAAAGCGAAAGAAATTGCAGAAGAAGCCTCTTTGCTCAAAACACAATTTATTTCGACTATAAGCCACGAATTGCGTACTCCTTTGTATGGCGTCGTTGGAATAACGAATATGCTTCTCCCGCAGTGGGACGAAAAGACCCTGTGCACCTTTACTATAGCTTAGTATTGACCTTGGATAAATGATGTGTAGGATAGGTTGGAGACTGTGAAGTGGCG
>NZ_QETH01000061.1 GCF_003105115.1 Flavobacterium sp. HTF
TGATGGAAAAAGAGAAATTTATTTTGCTTGTAAAGAATTTAGAAAACCACCAAAAGTTTTAAATTCAATAATTAAAAAATATGGCAATACTCTTGAAATAAGTTATGAAATCTATAAAGATAAATATTGGCAGTCTTTTATGCATTATCAGCAAATTTAGATAAATAAAAAGCCGTTCTGAAATAATTCAGAACGGCTTTTTTATCGTATTTTTTAGTTGATAAAATCTGTATGAAATACTTAGTGCATCTCTGCGAAAACTCTCCGTGAATCTTTGCGGAATAACCCCTTACAAAACCCCAAGCTCCACCATACAGGCTTTCATCATTTGGTAAGTACGCTCAATATCATTGTCCAGTCCAATCGAAAAGCGAATCAATCCATCAGTAAGTCCCATTTCGTGTTGTTCGTCTAGCGGAATTTCACTTGACGTAGAAGTTCCCGGTGCGCTGAACAGGGTTTTATAAAAACCTAAACTTACTGCCAGATAGCCTAGATTTCTGGCCTGCATTAATTCCATTAATTCATTGGCTTTTGTCAAAGTTCCCACATCAATTGTCATCATTCCGCCAAAACCATATTCCGGATTAATCATCGTTTTGTACAACTCATGACTCGGATGGCTTTTCAATCCCGGATAAACTGTTTTTAATCCGTCTTTTTCAAATTTATCAGCCAAAACGTGCGCATTATGACTGTGTTGCTTAATTCGGATATGAAGGGTACGCAGATTCTTCATTACACTTGCAGAACGCAAACTATCCATTGTTGGTCCCAAAAGCATGCTTGCGCCCGAATTTACATTTTTAAGTGAATTAATAAATTCTTTAGACGCACAAGTTACACCACCAACCGTATCACTGCTTCCGTTAATATATTTTGTGAGGGAATGAATTACAATATCAGCTCCAAGTTTTGCCGGAGAAACAGATAAGGGTGAAAAAGTGTTATCAACTACTAACTTTAAGTTGTATTTTTTAGCAATTTTAGCCAATTCGGCAATATCAGCAACTTCCAAAAGCGGATTGCTGACAGTTTCACAATATAAAACCTTTGTGTTTGGAGTAATCGCTTTCTCTACGATATCTAATTTTGTAATGTCTACAAAGGTGGTTTCAATCCCGAATCGTGGCGTAAAATTCTTCAAAAAAGCATAAGTTCCGCCGTAGATGGTTCTGCTTGAAACAATATGATCTCCTGTGCCACATAATTGCAACAGCGTAGGCGTAATGGCACCCATTCCCGAAGCTGAAACATTTGCTGTTTCCGTTCCTTCCATTGCAGCCAGTGCCTGATCCAGATACAAATTACTTGGAGAAGAATGGCGTGAGTACAAATAACAGCCTTCCATATTGCCTTCAAAAGTATCAAACATCGTTTTTGCTGATAAAAAAGTATAGGTAGAAGAATCAGAAATAGACGGATTCACTCCTCCAAATTCACCAAAGTACTGCAAATCCTGAATTTTGTCTGCCGGGTTAAAGTCTTTCATTTTTATTTAGTTTCAAGTTTTTATTTGTTTCAAGTGTCAAGTTCTTAGCAAGTATTCAAAATAATTTCTATCCAAAATAAGATCTAATTAGAAAAATAATCAACTATTTAATTAATATTTAGATTTTAAAACTATATTTTTTATTTTTTAATGATTTTTAATCTAAATTTGATCAGAGAATTATAATTTCATAGATTTTCTTTCTTTTTAAAAAACAACAAACTAAAAAACAACAAACCATAAACAATAAACAGAAAGCAATGACTTTAGACGAAACCGATAAAAAACTTCTTGTTTTATTACAAACTGACAGTAAAAAAACAACCAAAGAATTATCCTTAAAACTTAATTTATCTGTAACGGCAGTTTATGAGCGAATCAAAAAACTGGAACGTGAAGGGATTATCAAAAACTATGTCGCATTAGTAGATAAGTCTAAAATCGAAAAAGGGTTTGTCGTTTTCTGTCATTTAAAACTCATTCAGCATACGAAAGAATTCCTAACCAAATTTGAAAGCGAAGTCATCAAACTAAACGAAGTTTTAGAATGTCATCACGTAAGCGGTGATTACGATTATATCCTAAAAGTATTAGTAAAAGATATGGAAGCTTACAGGGAATTTCTGGTAACAAAACTTACTTCGTTACAACATATCGGAAGTACACAAAGCATGTTTATGATTAGTGAGGTGAAGAATTCGACAGTGATTTCTTTTTAAGGTACTAAGATGCTAAGGTTCTGAGATTCTAAGTTTTTTTCTCTGAGACTTTGTCGCGCAAAATAAGTTTTAACATAGTTGAATCATTATAAATCTTAAATTTGAGTTTAAATAGAAACAAAATGGGGACAAAGGAATTAAGACGCAAGCTTATAAAAGATTTTGGTAAATTTATTGATGACGATTCTAAATTAGAAATTTTGGAAAGTGTTTTTGATGCCATTAATCATGATGAAAAAGATTCAATTGTTCCTAATACGCATTATAATTTAGTTGCTGAAGAAAGAGAAAAATATTTGTCTGGAGAAATACAGGCAAGTTCGTGGGAAGAAACAGAACAGCGATTGAATGCGAAATATGGTTTTTAAAATCAAAATTTTACCATTAGCAGAAAAAGAGATTGATGAATCTATTGAATTTTACGAAAGCAGAAGTAAAGGTTTAGGAAAGCAATTTCTAACTTATCTAAGATCTTATCTCAAGGTTTTAAAAACAAATCCAGAATTATTTGAAATTAAAAAGCAACCAGTTTATCGTGAAATGACTTTGGTAAAATTTCCTTTTGTTATTATTTATGAGATTATAGGGACTGATATCATTATTCATTCTGTATTTCATACTTCAAGAAATCCAGAAAGGAAGCCTTAGTGAAGAGTTGCAAAGTGACAGAGATATAAAGGTTCAACGTTTTTTGAATTGCCTCCAGCTTTAGCTGGAGGAATTAGGTTTAATAAGTAAAGGGCTTTAGCCAAATTAATAAAGATTTGGCTAAAGCCCTTTCACTTTGACAATATTTATCATCCAGCTAAAGCTGGACGCTATTAATTCAGCACTATTCATAAAAAAAACTTTGCGACTCTGCGTCTTTGCGAGATTAAAAATAAAAAACTTAGCGGCCTTCGTGTAATTCTTAGCGCTCTTTGCGGTAAAACTACAACCCAAAATTTCACACAAAAAACATTGAAAATTAAACTTCAAACAGAACTTTATTCCTTAATTTTGTAACCGCTAAAATAAAAACAAAATACTATGAGTTCATTTGACGTAGTCATTATAGGTTCAGGTCCTGGAGGATATGTATCAGCAATTCGTTGCGCACAATTAGGTTTCAAAACTGCAATTGTAGAAAAATATAATTCATTAGGCGGAACTTGCCTTAACGTAGGTTGTATTCCTTCAAAAGCATTATTATCTTCTTCTCATCATTATGCTGAAATTGCTCATTTTGCAGATCACGGAATCGAAGTTTCTGGAGATGTAAAAATCAATTTAGAGAAAATGATCGCGCGCAAACAAGCAGTTGTAGATCAAACCGTAGGTGGAATCAACTACTTAATGGATAAAAATAAAATTACTGTTTTCAATGGTTTAGGTTCTTTCGTAGATGCAACGCATATCGCTGTTGCAAAAGCTGACGGAACTTCTGAAACTATCGAAGCAAAATATACTGTAATTGCTACAGGGTCAAAACCATCTTCTTTGCCATTCATCAAAATTGATAAAGAAAGAATCATCACTTCTACCGAAGCTTTAGAATTAAAAGAAGTTCCAAAACATTTAGTAATTATTGGTGGAGGAGTTATCGGAATCGAGCTTGGACAAGTTTATTTACGTTTAGGAGCGCAGGTTTCTGTAGTGGAATTCATGGACAGAATTATTCCCGGAATGGACGGTTCCCTTTCTAAAGAACTGACTAAAGTATTGAAAAAACAAGGAATGAAATTCTACGTTTCTCACAAAGTAAAATCAGTAGAAAGAAACGGCGATGCTGTTACAGTTCAGGCTGAAAATGCAAAAGGAGAAACAATCACTTTGGAAGGGGATTATTCATTAGTTTCTGTTGGTCGTCGTCCTTACACAGACGGATTAAACGCTGACAAAGCCGGAGTAAAAATTTCAGACAGAGGGCAGGTTGAAGTAAACGATCATTTACAAACAAGTGTTCCAAATATTTACGCAATTGGTGACGTTGTTCGTGGAGCAATGTTAGCACACAAAGCAGAAGAAGAAGGAACTATGGTTGCTGAAATCTTAGCAGGTCAAAAACCACATATCGATTACAACTTAATTCCTGGTGTAGTTTACACTTGGCCGGAAGTTGCTGCAGTTGGACAAACTGAAGAGCAATTGAAAGCGGCAGGAGTGGCGTACAAATCAGGTAGTTTTCCTTTCAAAGCGTTAGGACGTGCTAGAGCAAGTGCTGACTTAGACGGATTCGTAAAAATCCTTGCTGACGAAAAAACAGATGAAGTTTTAGGAGTTCATATGATTGGGGCACGTACAGCAGATTTAATCGCTGAAGCGGTTACAGCAATGGAATTTAAAGCTTCTGCTGAAGATATTTCAAGAATGAGCCACGCGCATCCAACTTTCGCGGAAGCGGTAAAAGAAGCAGCATTGGCAGCGACTGAAAACAGAGCAATTCACGTATAACATATTACGAAAATTATATTTGACCGTCAGAATTTACATTCTGACGGTTTTTTTTGTTTTATAAAGTATTGATTTGTAACTTTATAAGATATAACAAACAAAAATAATTCTGTAAAAAAATCCTTTGATTGTTGCATTAACTTTATATATAATATAAAAGAGCACATCATGAAAAATAAATATATAGCTCCGGTTTTATTTGGAGCAGGAATTGCATTCGTACTTTATTCTTGTGGTGGTTCTACAATTCCAAAGAAAGCCAGGGCTGTCAATAATTTTGATAAGGCCAGGTATCTGGGAAAATGGTATGAGATAGCAAGACTGGATTATAAGTACGAAAGAAATATGGATAACGTTACCGCAAATTATTCTTTGAATGATAATGGTACGATAAAAGTTGCTAATAAGGGCTATAACGTCAAAAAAGACGAGTGGGAACAAAGCATTAGGAAAGCCAAATTTGTCAAAAAAGACGATGTCGGCATGCTTAGAGTCTCATTCTTTGGTCCTTTCTACTCAGGTTATAATGTAATTGAAGTTGACCCGGAATACAAGTACGCTCTCGTTGCAGGTGAAAGCCTGAAATACCTGTGGATACTTTCCAGAGAAACTACAATTCCTGCCCGAATTCATGCAGAATATTTAAAAAAAGCACAGGAAATCGGTTACGATACTTCAGCTCTTATCTGGGTAAAACATGATAAGGCCAGTTAAAAAAAAACAAACCCGACAGTTTTTGATTCTGTCGGGTTTTTTATTTTAAGAAGATAAAAAAATTATGGTCTGAAAACACTTCTGTAATTATCCCAATATCTGTAAATTAAAAATAAATTTGCCAGAAATAATAATCCGGCAATTGGAAGGCCTTCCGGCGCCATGAAATAATTAATAAACAAAATATTGATTGTAATTGGTAAAATCAGGATATTGGCCAATGTTACAAAACGACCCGTTATAAAAGCAATTCCGCAAAGCAATTCTATTGATTTTGCCAGTGGCAATAAATAAGTTGAAGCAACTAAGCCCATATTAAAAGCTTTAAAATTTCCAGTTACTTCCGGTTCCGGTGCCAGCTTGAAGAAAAAGCTGATGGAAGCAAAAAGTAGCAAAAGGCCAATCAAAACTCGGACAATAATGGTAGCAATTTTCATAATACTAGGATTTTTAATAGGTTAAAGAATATAAATTATTTGCTGATATACATTACAAACGAAATTTTCTAATAAAATAAAAATCTCTTTTTCGGGTTGTTTTATTGAGAATACGATAATCAATAAAGCCGTATTTTGGGATTAATTTATGCCTATATCAAATATAGTGATTTTTTTCTTATTAAATTGCTGCTATATTAACACTTTTAGCTAATTTCTTTTATACTTTTTGTAAAGTATTATTCCTCCAATAGTAATTAAAATTAGCGGCCAAAGATTCAACAGAAAAACAAATATAGCTTCCAGAATATACCAGCCATTTTTTAAAGAATCAATGATCTGAATTCCAAGATGAGGTTTGTATTCGTGACTGTCTTTTTCTCCCGCAGTTATTTCCTGTTTAATGGTTTCGTTTTGATAAAGCTGAAGTGTGATAGTACTAAAATTAATCTGATCCTGCATGGATAAATTATCAATTACACTAGTATCATTTGCTTCTTTTTGATTTGCCAGCGTTTTTTCGGCATCAATAATATCGTTTATCTTTTTCCCTTTGGTATCAATTGCTTTTTCTACTCTTTTTTCTGATGCCGCACTTCTTTTTTGAGTCAGCTGATTAGCCAAAAGTTTTAAAGAAACATCATCTGCTTTGATTACTCTGAAATCCAGAAAATCAATTTGTCTGGCAATGGTCTTGATTACAGTGTCCAGTTGGGTATTAGGCACGCGAATAGTAATGTTATTTTCTACAGTATATTTTGTGGTTTCGAGAGTGCTGTCCTGACTTATTTTTGTTTTAATCTGATTCTGAATCGTACTTTGTAAATTAGTATAGGTTACAAAACCTCCAAATTTCTGGACAGCGTTTTCAATTGCATAAGTTGACTTTGCGACATTTCGGACCTTAAATTTTAAATCTGCCGTGCGGATAAATTTTTGTTTGCTGTCTTTTTTCTCTACCGCAGCAGATGAAGATATAACGGAAGTACTGTCTGCAGCAGCAGCATAATCTGCAGATTCTTCGCCGACAGCGCTGTCTGATTTTTTACAGGAAAATAGTAATACGAGAATTACTAATGAGGCCAAACTTAATTTTGCAATTGTTTTCATAAAGGTTAAAGGGTTGATTAATAATTTAGGTGTTTATACTAAATCTCGTGTACTAAAAAGTATGCCAATAATTTTCGCGGATTACTTTTTTGAAGGATTTTTTTTGTCGTAATTTTGAAATCTAAATTTTATTTATTTTTGAGAGTTTCAATTCATAAACATATTGCAAATCCTGAGCAGTTTAAACAGCAGCTTTTAGTTTGGTCACAACAATTTCGTGAAGTTGTTTTTTTGGATAGCAATTCATATCCGCAAGAATATTCGAGCTTTGATTGTTTGCTGGCGGTAGATGCCTTTACTTCTTTAAAAACCGATTTTGAAAACGCTTTTGATGATCTGAAACAATACCAGACTACAACAAAAGACTGGCTTTTTGGTTATTTGTCATACGACCTCAAAAACACTGTCGAAAATTTAAATTCCTCCAATTTTGACGGATTAGATTTTCCGGATTTGTTTTTCTTTCAGCCAAAAAAAATATATTTATTAAAAGAAAACCAACTCGAAATCAAATATTTATTTCTTTGTGATGATGAAGTTGAAAGCGATTTTGAAGAAATTGTCCAAAGTCAGTCCGATGCTTATGAAACATTGGGGAAACTAAATATTCAGCAAAGAATTTCAAAAGAATCTTATGTAGAAAAAATAACAAAAATGCTGAATCATATTCACATAGGTGATATGTACGAAGCTAATTTTTGTATGGAATTTTTTGCCGAAAATGCGCTAATAAATCCATTGGAAAAATTTCAAAAACTAAATGAAATTTCGCAGGCGCCTTTTTCTGTTTTCTTTAAAAATAACAAACAATTTCTACTTTCGGCTTCACCGGAACGTTACCTGAAAAAAGTGGGCGAAACGGTAATTTCCCAACCAATAAAAGGAACTTCAAAACGTTTTTCTGATCCGGTTGAAGATGAAATTTCCAGACAATATCTCGAAAACGACCCAAAAGAGCGTGCAGAAAATATCATGATTACAGATCTGGTTCGTAATGATCTGTCACATACGGCACAAAAAGGTTCTGTAGAAGTGGTGGAGCTTTGCAAAATATATTCTTTTCTGCAGGTTCACCAGATGATTTCGACAATTACGTCAAAAATAGATCCTCAATATTCTCCAAGCGATGTTTTAAAAACAACTTTCCCAATGGGAAGTATGACCGGAGCACCAAAGATTTCGGTTATGAAAATTATTGAAAATCTTGAAGAAACAAAACGGGGTTTATACAGTGGTGCCGTAGGTTACTTCACGCCAGATGGAGATTTTGATTTTAATGTCGTAATCCGGAGTATTTTGTATAATCAGGAAAACCAATACGTTTCATTTTCTGTCGGAAGTGCCATAACATCACTATCAATACCCGAAAAAGAATACGAAGAATGTTTGCTGAAAGCCAAAGCGATGCATGAGGTTTTGAGATAAATTTGCCCCGAATTAGCACGATTTTTTTTAAATATTATTTTAGACAGTACTGATGAATTAGTCGCAAAAAAAACATCACGCTTAACATTTCATTTAAGAATAGATACATTTTAATTTTTTACATTTATCGGATGCTTACAAAATTTCAAAATCATATCGTTTCCAGATTTCCCTTTTTAGCAGAAAAAAAACTTTTCCTTGCGGTTAGCGGAGGTTTAGACAGTATGGTTTTACTTCATTTGCTGCAGCAATTGCCGTATGAAATTGCCGTTCTGCATTGCAATTTTCAGCTTCGCGGAGTGGAAAGTTTTGATGATCAGAATTTTATTAAAAATTATTGCGACAAAAATGAAGTTCCGGTTTTTATTACACAATTTGATACTGAGGCTTTTGCAAAAGATTATAAGCTTTCGATACAAGTTGCTGCCCGTGAATTGCGTTACAGCTGGTTTTATGAACTTTTAGAAAGTGAAAACTACGATTATATTTTGACCGCCCATCATGCGGATGATAATCTCGAAACTTTCATCATAAACCTGACCAGAGGAACAGGGCTTGATGGATTAACAGGGATTCCGGAACAAAATGACAGGATCATTCGCCCGCTTTTGCCTTTTTCCAGAGAAGAAATCCTGAATTATGCCCATGAAAATAATATCGAATGGCGTGAAGACAGCAGCAATGCATCTAATAAATATCTTCGGAATAAAATTCGTCATGACTTAGTCCCGGTTTTAAAAGAAATCAACCCCAATTTTCTAAATGCTTTTCAGAAAACACAATCTTATTTGCAGGAATCGCAGGAAATGGCCGAAGATGCTTCAATCATGATTTATCAGCAGGTAGCAAAAGAGGCCGGAGATGATATTCATTTTGATTTAAATCAGCTTAAAAAATTACCAAATTATAAATCGTATCTGTATCAATGGCTTAATGAATTTGGGTTTCTTGCCTGGAACGATGTTTATGATTTAGCAGAAGGCCAGTCCGGAAAACAGGTGTTTTCTGAGGAATTCAGATTGTTGAAAAACAGAGATACTTTAATTTTGAGCCCTGTTTCTGAAGCGAATGAAAATCAGGAATATGAAATTAGCGAAGATGAGACAGAAGTTAATTTTCCCTTAAATTTGAGGCTTTCTCAGGTAGATGAGATTACAATAGATTCAAATAAAGCTATCTTTGTGGACGCCAAAAAAATCCGTTTTCCTTTAGTTTTACGTAAGTGGAATGAAGGAGATGTTTTTCATCCTTTTGGGATGCAGGGAAAGTCCAAAAAAGTGAGCAAGCTGTTTAAAGACGAAAAATTGTCCCTCATAGAGAAAGAAAAAACATGGATCTTATGCTCTGATGATCAGATTGTGTGGGTTGTCGGAATTCGTCAGGATGAAAGATTTAGGATTGAAAAAAGCACTAATAGAATACTCAAAATAGAACTACAATAATGAACATTAATCAAACTTGTCAAACGATAACAAAAAAGGTATGGAATCAAGCTATTCTGTTTTTGTTATTTTTCGTTTTTGCTTTTGCAAAAGGAAATGCCCAAATACTCGAGCCTGTAAAATGGACCGCTAAAATTGAAAAAAAATCAGGAAGCAACGCTATTTTGATTTTTGACGGAACGATTGAGAAAGAGTGGCATATGTATTCGCAATTTACACCCGACGGAGGTCCGCTGCCGTTAGAAATTGTGTTTAAAAACCAAAAAGGAAATTATAATTTAGTAGGCAAAGCCAAAGAAGGAAAAACCAGAACAGCTTTTAATGATGTTTTTGGGGTTAATGAAACTTTCTTTGAAGGAAAAGCACATATTGAACAGGAAATCATAATTACAAATCCGAACTTAAAAACAGTCGATGTTGATTTTGATTTTCAGGTTTGTAAAGAAGTTTGTATCAATTCGAGCAAGAAATTCTCAATTGCTATTCCGGCATCATTTCAAATGGTGGCTGTTCCAACAGTTTCAGAAGCAAAATTAGACGAAACAAAAAAAGCAGGTTTGGCAATTGATACTACAGAAAAAACGGTAGTTGCCCCACCAGCAGAAAAAGCAAAATCTGAAGTGACCAGGACTGCAGAAAAAGAAGAAATCCCTGCTACGGATGAACAAGGAAGTTTATGGACTTTATTCTTTTTGGCATTTTTAGGCGGTTTTACAGCATTGTTTACACCTTGCGTATTTCCAATGATTCCGATGACTGTGAGTTTCTTTACCAAACAAAGTAAAACGAGAGCCGCAGGGATTAGAAATGCAATTATTTATGGTATCGCAATTATTCTGATATATGTAATACTTGGTTTTTCCGTTTCCTGGATTTTTGGTGCAGATGCTCTGAATTCATTGGCAACCAATGTTTATTTTAATCTGATATTTTTTGTTTTATTAATTGTTTTTGCATCATCATTTTTGGGTGCATTCGAAATTATGCTCCCTAATTCATGGGCAAACAAAGTAGATAAACAGGCAGATAAAGGCGGCGTTGTCGGTATTTTGTTTATGGCATTGGCACTTGCTATTGTATCATTTTCATGTACAGGTCCAATTGTAGGTCCGCTTTTATTTCAGGCTGCGACTAATGGAGTTTTAGGGCCAATTGTCGGAATGTTAGGTTTTTCTTTAGCATTGTCCTTACCATTTATGCTTTTTGCCATGTTTCCGGGTTGGTTAAATTCATTGCCAAAATCAGGTGGCTGGTTAAATACGGTAAAAGTCTTTTTAGGATTTTTGGAGCTGGCTTTTGCCTTCAAATTTTTGTCAAATGCCGATTTGGTTTTACAATTACATTTCTTAGAAAGAGAAGTTTTTATAGCAATCTGGATTGCAGTATTTGCAGCACTGACATTGTATTTATTTGGTAAAATTACTTTGCCTCACGATAGTCCGTCGGAACGTATTTCTGTTGGAAGATTATATGTTGGATTACTTTCTTTGGTGTTTACAATTTATTTAATTCCGGGACTTTGGGGAGCGCCATTAAAGTTAATCAGTGCATTCCCGCCGCCTCAGCAATATAGTGAAAGTCCGTTTGGATTTGGTGGTTCAGGAAATTCAGGTGCTGATGCCATAAAAGGTTTACCGGAAGGCGCAGAACTTGGTCCTCATGGTATTATGGTTTTTCATGATTATGAAGATGGTTTAGCTTACGCCAAATCAATCAAAAAGCCAATAATGTTAGATTTTACAGGACATGCTTGTGTAAATTGTCGTAAAATGGAAAACAATGTTTGGTCAGATCCGAGTATTTTGCCAATCCTGAAAAATGATGTGGTTCTGATTTCGCTTTATGTTGATGATAAAAGAGATTTGCCGGAAGATGAGCAATATACAACAGCATCAGGAGATGAAATTATAACAGTTGGTGATAAATGGACAGAGTTTATGATCTCGAAATATAAAACAAACACACAGCCTTTGTATGTTATCACAGATTTGGAAGGCAAAAACCTGCACACTTCTAAACCGACAATCAGTTATGTTGGAGTTGAGGAATATTTGGAATGGCTAAAAGAAGGAATTGCAAATTTTAAATAGTTTATAAGAATTAAGAATTAAGAATTAAGAATTAAGAATTAAGAATTAAGAATTTATTCTAACATCTAAATTCTGCAATCTAAAATATTCACAGGTTGAATTTAATTCAAACAAAAATCCCTCTAAGTTTTGGCTCAGAGGGATTTTTTATTTTGGTTGTTAGTTTTTTTGTAAAATATACTATAGGTATTCTCCGTGTTGAGAAATATCTAATCCTAGTTCTTCTTTTTCTTCAGTAACTCTTAGAGGAGTGATTTTATTTACAATAAAAAACAATACGTAAGAACCTACAAAAGCAAAGATAGATACAATTACCATAGCAGTTAACTGATTGATAAATAAAGTTGGAGTTCCGAAAATCAGACCCTGGTTATCACCTACAGCAGGGTTAATTGCTTTTGAAGCAAAAACACCAGTCAATAACATACCTACCATACCACCAACACCGTGACAGGCAAATACATCCAAAGCATCGTCAATTTTTCCTTTAGGGAATTTACTAACCACAAGGTTACTTACAATAGCAGAGAATAATCCGATGAATATTGCATGAGGGATGCTTACGAAACCTGCAGCAGGAGTAATAGCAACTAAACCTACAACTGCACCGATACAAGCACCAAGAGCTGATAATTTGTGACCTAAAATTTTATCAAGGAAAACCCATGCCATTGCGGCAGCGGCAGCAGCAACAGTAGTAGTTCCTAACGCCTGAACAGCCAATCCGTTTGCTCCAAGGGCAGATCCTGCGTTGAAACCAAACCAGCCAAACCATAATAAACCTGTACCTAATAATACATAAGTAATTCTTGCAGGATTAACTTTTTGGATTTTTCTTTTCCCTAAAAAGATTGCTCCGGCCAATGCAGCCCAACCAGCACTCATGTGAACCACAGTTCCTCCGGCGAAGTCAAGAACTCCCATTTTAAAGAAAACTCCATCAGGATGCCATGTCATGTGAGCAAGAGGAGCATATATCAATAATATAAATAAAACCATGAATAATAAATAAGCCCAGAAACGTACACGTTCTGCAAAAGCACCTGTAATTAATGCAGGAGTAATGATAGCAAATTTTGCCTGAAATAATGCGAATAACATAAAAGGGATTGTAGGTGCAAGGCTCCATGCAGTATTGGTACCAACACCTTCAAAAAATAAATTGTGAGTCGGGTCTCCGATAATTCCGCCAATTGTTGGTCCGAATGCTAATCCAAAAGCAACAACAGTCCATAAGATAGTAACCACTACCATTGCCATAAAGCTCTGAAGCATTGTGCTAATTACGTTTTTCTTACCTACCATACCTCCATAGAAAAATCCTAATCCGGGAGTCATTAACAATACAAAAGCAGTTGCAACGATCATCCAGGCGGTATCTCCTGTGTCAAACTTGACAGCTTCGGCAGGAATTGGATTATCTGAAAGGATAAAATTTGAAATGAAGGTTAGTACTAAAATCGTGATAAGAATCACACTTAAAATAATTTTTCGCATAGTTATTTAGTTTTAAATTTTTTGATAAAAGTATAAAATCAATTGACACCCCTAAAAAAAATAGAGTTCAATGGTTAATTTTTGCTGATTTTTTATTTTGACCCCTTATATTTTACATGTATTTGTTAAAATAGACTTAAAATTTACAATTTGGCAACATTTTTTTTCCTTCGTTTAAAAAATTCTGACGTTTTGTGTTTTTTTTCTGATATTTTTATTTTGAATTTCTGATGAATATTGTCAAAAATCGTCTCTTTTGTTTTTATGATAATGTATATTTGATGTTTTTAACATTTTTTATAATTAAAATTTAAGAATGGAAATTCAAAAGATTAAATGGGGAATTGTTGGCTTAGGGAATATTGCCCATCAGTTTGCTGCAGACTTATTATTGTTAGAAGATGCTGAATTGGTCGCAGTTGCATCAAGAAATTTAGAAAAAGCAAATCAGTTTGCCCAAAAATATAATTGTACAAAAGCATATGATTCCTATGATGCCCTTTTTGCTGATGCCCAGGTTGACATTGTTTATATTGCAACACCGCACGATTCGCATGCAGAATTATCTATAAAGGCATTACAAAAAGGCAAGCATGTTTTATGCGAAAAACCTATTGCGTTATCTTATAAGGATGCTGTTAATATGACTGAAGCTTCTAAAAAGAATAATAAATTTTTTATGGAAGCTTTTTGGACGCGCTTTATTCCGTCTGTTCAGAATGTTGTGGAGAAAGTTAATAATGGAATAATCGGTGAAATAAATTACATAAAAGCCGGTTTTGCCTTTTACGGAAGTGAAACAGAAAATAAAAGGCTTTTTGACAAGGAACTGGGAGGCGGGGCACTTTTTGATATTGGCGTTTATCCTTTATTCTTGTCTTATCTCTTTCTGGGAAATCCGAAAGAGATCGTTGCAAAAGCAATCAAACATAAAAATGATATTGATTTACAGACTTCCATGATTTTGCAATATGAATCTGCCCAGTCAATATTGAATGCGTCTATAATTTCAGATTCGGATATGAAAGCAGTTCTTTCCGGAACAGAAGGAAGGATAGAATTAAACGTACCATGGTTTGTCGCTGATGGATATTCTGTTTTTAAAAATGAAGAAGAATCTGTTTTTAAATTTCCAACTCTTGGAAGAGGTTATACGCATGAAGCCATCGAATGTCATAACTGTATAAGGAACAATAAAATAGAAAGCGAAAAATGGTCACATCGTAATAGTCTGGATTTGAGCAAAATAGTTGAGGAAATCAAAAACCAGATTGGTCTTGGTTTTTAAAAATTATATTTTGTAGTAAAAAGATTATAAATTAAATATTTTTAGTAGTTTTAAAAATATTTAATGAATGAATTTTTATGCTGATTAAAGTTTACGGGAGTGCCGTTTTTGGAGTTGAAGCCACAACCATTACGGTTGAGGTAAATATGGATAAAGGAATTGGTTATCATTTAGTTGGATTGCCTGATAATGCCATAAAAGAAAGTAGTTACCGTATTGCGGCAGCTTTAAAAAATAATGAGTATGCAATGCCGGGCAGGAAAATAACAATCAATATGGCACCGGCCGATCTTCGAAAAGAAGGTTCTGCATACGATTTGCCTCTTGCAATCGGAATTTTAGTCGCATCAGATCAGATAAAAGCACCCGAAGTTGATCAGTATATTATTATGGGAGAGCTTTCGCTTGACGGAAGCCTGCAATCTATAAACGGAGCTTTGCCCATTGCTATAAAAGCAAAAGAAGAAGGCTACAAAGGTTTTTTTCTTCCAAAACAGAATGTAAAGGAAGCTGCGATCGTTGCAGGTTTAGATGTTTATGGAGTCGAAAATTTACAGGAAGTAATTGATTTTTTTGAAGGAAAAGGAACTCTGAAACCAACGACAATCGACACCAGAACTGAATTTTATAAAACACTCGATTTTCCTGAGTTTGATTTTTCAGATGTTCGCGGACAGGAAAGTATTAAGCGCTGTATGGAGATTGCAGCAGCCGGAGGACACAACATTATTTTAATTGGCCCGCCCGGAGCCGGAAAAACAATGCTGGCGAAAAGATTGCCCAGTATTCTGCCGCCAATGACTTTGCGCGAAGCACTTGAAACTACAAAAATCCATAGTGTTGCAGGAAAATTAAAAGAAGTCGGTTTAATGAATCAAAGACCATTTCGCAGTCCACATCACACAATTTCTAATGTGGCATTGGTTGGTGGCGGAAGCTATCCGCAGCCAGGCGAAATCTCGATGGCGCACAATGGCGTTTTGTTTCTGGATGAGTTGCCGGAATTTAAACGTGATGTTCTCGAAGTAATGCGTCAGCCTCTGGAAGATCGTGAGGTTACCATTTCGCGTGCCAAATTTACCGTGACCTATCCATCATCGTTTATGCTGGTTGCCAGTATGAATCCAAGCCCAAGTGGTTTCTTTAACGATCCGAGTGTGCCTAATACTTCTTCACCACACGAAATGCAGCGTTATATGAGCAAAATTTCGGGACCACTACTAGACCGGATCGATATTCATATAGAAGTAACGCCTGTTCCTTTTGAAAAATTATCAGACGACAGGAAAGCCGAAAGCAGTGTCGAAATCAGAAAACGTGTAACGGCAGCACGGGAAATTCAATCACTTCGTTTTGAACAATTGCCCAATATTCATTATAATGCCCAAATGAATACCAAGCAAATCAGGGAATTTTGTGGACTTGACGAGCAATCAAAACAATTGCTAAAAACGGCTATGGAAAGACTAAATCTTTCAGCAAGAGCGTACGACAGGATTTTGAAAGTAGCACGGACAATCGCCGACTTAGATGGTTCGGAGCAAATTATTTCCCCGCATATTGCCGAAGCAATCCAATACAGAAGTTTGGACCGCGATGGCTGGCTGGGGTAGTTTATTTCAGATTTTAGTCCCGATCCCGAATCATCGGGACGGGATTAGATTTTAGATTGTGAAGCTTAAACATACAGTAGTGTCATTCCGGGGAACGAGGAATCGCACTAGAAACTCGACAGCAGTGTATTCAGCACGTGCTATTTCTCCTCCTTCGGAATGACAATGTACTTTTAATTCAACTCAATAAAATCCTCTGTGTGAATTTCGTCCAAAAAAATAGCATCATGTGAAACCACAATTAAAGTTCCTTTATATTCATTAATAGCGGCAGTCAGGATTTCTATATTTTGAATATCAAGATTATTTGTTGGTTCATCTAAAATAATAATATCCGGAGCCTGATTATTTATGGTTAAGCAACAAAGCATCAAACGCATTTTTTCTCCTCCGCTTAAAGCAAAACAAGGCTTGTTCCAGTCGTTTTGAGAAAACAAAAACTTGTTTAGTTTCATTTTTATGTCATGTTCCTGTAACCCGGAAGTATTAAATTTCTGAGCTTGTTCATAAACCGAAATTTCATTTTCGATAAGCGAATAATCCTGATCGATATAAATAATTCTGGAATCGGCTTTGTAGACAATTCCTGTTTTGGGCTGTAATTCGCCCATGATGATTTTAATCAAAGTTGTTTTTCCTGAACCATTTAAACCTTTCAGCGCCATACGCTGACCACTTAGGATTTGGAAACTAAGTGATTTTTTCCATAATAGTTGATCTTCGTAACCATGATTAATTTCAGTTGCCTTAAAAAGTATTTTTCCTTTGTGTAAATCCGTTTTGTCAAAGCCAAATTTCATCTGCTCAATATCAGGCAAAGACGATCGTAATTCTTGTAATTCTTTTGAGATTCCGCCAATTTTTTCAGCATGAACCCCTTTGGTTTTTGCCGTGCTGTTTTCGGCATTGTTTCGCAAAGTGTTCATCATAATTCGGGAAACTCCGGCTTTCTTTTGCTTCTTTTCACCACGCGAATCCAGTTTGTTTTGTCTTTCGAGAGTTTCACGCTCTTTTTCTTTTGCTTTGCGCAAAGCTTTTTCCTTACTCTGAATATCCTGGCTCAAAGCATTATTTTCTATGAATTTTTGTTCGGCATAAAAATCATAATTACCGCCATAAACTGTAATTCCGTATTTCGACAATTCGTATACGGAACTTAGTAAATTAAGCAGCTTGCGATCATGGCTTACAATAATCAAAGTTGAAGAAGTACTTTTTATAAAATTGTACAGCAATTCTCTTCCTGAAATATCCAAATGATTACTGGGTTCGTCAAGCAAAACAAGTTCAGGCTGGTGAATAGAAATTCCGGCCAGAAAGACTTTTGTTTTTTGTCCGCCGCTCAGCGTCTCCAGTTTCTGATTCAAATTTAAATTCCGCAATTGCCAATATTGCAACGCTTCATTACAGCGATCTTCAATTGTCCAGTCGTCGTTTAAAACATTGAGGTTTTCTTCAGAAACATTTCCGTTAAGAATTTCCTGAAGTGCATTTAGTTTATCTTCTACCTGTAACGCCTGCGCAATGGTAAGATGATTAAACTGTCCAAAAATCTGAGGTACATAATAAGGTTTTGAATCTGATTTGAGTAATCCGTCCGAAGCCTGTAATTCGCCCGAAATAATTTTTAGGAGTGTAGATTTTCCAACGCCATTGTTGCCAATCAAAGCAATTTTTTCCTGATTATTGGCTGTAAAAGTAATTTTGTCAAACAGTAAGTCCCTGTTTGTATGTAGGTATGAAATGTTCTGTAAAGTAAGCATAATTTCTTCTTTAGAATGAATAATTATAGCGAACCACAATGGGTTTACTATCTAATTTTTCGGGAAGAAATTATTTTTCACATAAAGAATTATATTCGTTTTTACTTCTGCAAATATAAGAATGTTTTTAAAAGCCTGCAAAATCTTGTTTTTACAGGCTTTTAAATTTTGTTTATTTTTTAGAAATATTCCAGAAACTCATCTTTCGTCGGGTTGCAAAACCTAGTTTCTCATAGAGTTTTATTGCTCCGGAATTCGTTTCTACAACATGCAGAAAAGGAGTTTTATTTTCATCAAAAATAGTATTGACAACATGCGACGTTAATTGTTTGGCGTAACCTTTTCCGGTATGACCGGGATGCGTTACAATAGCACTTACTTCTGTAAAATTGTTCATTTTCATGCGTTCGCCGGCAATGGATACTAACTTTCCATCATTGAAAATTCCGTAGTAATTCCCCAATAAAAATGTTTTGGGTTTAAAATATCCGGGCTGAACCAGATTTACCAAATGGAATAATTCGTCTGCATGTTTTTCGGTTAATTTAATAATTTCATTATCGAACGAAATTGAAACTTTTTCGCGAATAATCATTTGAAGGCAAACCAGTTCCTTTACGATTTGTAAAGTATCAGCGATTTTGGGTTTTTCTCCAACGATAAAGAAATTTTCACATAATGAAGCATATTTTCCGGTTGAATGTAAAGTGCTCTCAAGTTCTGCAAAACCACCAAACGGACAATAATCAGGATTATAAAAAAGAGTTCCATTATAATCTATGGCAAAATCAGTATGGTTTTCAGAGAGTGAATTCCAAACCGGATTATCTAATTTATTTTCTTCAGTGATCTTCATTTTTAATCTTTAATTTGAGGATAAAAGAATTCGAAATAGCAGGATACAGAATTGTTCTGTACAACTTATTAGCTGATAAAATTTAATGTAAATATATTAGATTTTCAGAATGATAATATTCTTTTGCTTTCTAAAAAACAAAAAAATCTCATTCCCTAAGAAATAAGATTTAATTGATTGATGACTGAATTTTTTATTTTGCTCTTTCTGCAAAAATATTGTCCAGACCTTCCATAGCGATGGTAAATCCTTCTTTGAAACCCATTTCGATGATTTTCTCCAAATCAGATAATTTATCATGTTTAATGGCGATATCGACAATGGTTGAATTTCCCTGCTCAGAAAAATTCACATCCCAGTCAGAACGCGGAAAATCGGTATTCAAGTTTCCTTCGCTATCGCTGAAAGCATCCAGGTATTTAAAATTTGTCTTCGGAGTAATGGAAGTAAAATCGGCAATTGCCCAGTGCTCTTCACCTTCGGGTCCCACCATAGCATACAGTCTGCGGCCGCCTTCTTTAAATTCCATGCTTTTGGTTTTGGCTTTCCAAGGAGCAGGAGCCCACCACTGATCTAAAATTTCAGGTTCTGTCCATGCAGACCAGACGTTTGCTAATGATGCGTCAAACTCACGTTTTACATTTACGGTACTATTTTCTTTGTCTACAGTAAAATTCATTAAAAGATTTGATTTCATTTCTTTACATTTTAAATTGATTACTATTTATTGATTCTGTTTTATTTTCGTGTTTCAAAGATTTTATCCAGACTTTGCATAGTAGCCGTAATTCCTTCTTTGAACCCCATTTCGATTATTTTTTCCAGTTCTTCGAAACTATCTCGTTTAATTGTAATATCAACAACGGTCAGATCACCTTTTTCAGAAAACTTTAAATCCCAATGGGAACTTCCAAAAATTGAATTTGGATTTCCTTCGGCATCGCAAAAAGTTGAAGAATGTTTAAAATTTGTTTTGGGAGAAATCGAAGAATATTCAAAAAGGCTCCAGCGTTCTTCACCTTCCGGACCCACCATGGCATAAAGTCTGCGGCCGCCTTCTTTAAATTCCATACTCGTTGTTTTAGAGGTAAACGGAGCCGGTGCCCACCATTGGTCTAAAATTTCAGGTTCTGTCCAGGCAGCCCAGACATCAGACAATGGCGCATTAAATTCGCGTTTTATCCTTACGCTTTTGTTTTCTTTATCGACAATAAAATCCATTACAAGATTAGTTTCCATTTTCTTTAGTTTTTAAATTTATTAATACCTGATCCAGTTGGTTAAAACGTTTTTCCCAGATTTCTTTAAATTGTTCTAACCATTTATCTATTTCTTTCATTTTGTCTATTTTGAGCTGATAATAGATTTCTCGTCCTTCTTTTCTTTCTTCTAATAAATCACATTCGTTTAATATTTTAATGTGTTTAGAAACGGCCTGTCTTGTTGTCTGAAATTGCTCTGCTATTGCATTTGGGGTTAATGCAGTAGAGGAAACCAATACCAAAATGGCTCTTCGGGTCGGGTCGGCAATAGCCTGAAATATATCTCGTTTCATTTTGATGTATTTAAATACGCAATCAATAAGTTGCAAATATAAGCAACTTTTTGGTTGCGCAATATTTTTTTCTGTTTTTTTTATTTAGGTAATAATTTTTGGAGCATAACTGTTTGTATCATATTATACTAGCTGTGCTCAGTCGTTTTTTTATTAAAAAGGAATAAAAAAATCCCATTTGCTTTTGACAAATGGGATTAGAGATTGTTTTATGATCGGAACCTGTTTCTGACTACAATATTTTTGAGTTTGGCTTTGAGATCTTCTCCGGTATCAAAAACCATTTGCTCGTTGTTCGGAAACGGAACGGCGCGTTTATTAAAATAGCCCAGATAATTTTCGTCGCAGGCATTTCTGTCACCGCGATAAGTAGAATAAATATTCTCAAAAACATATTCGCTCGCCACAGGAAAAGATTGCAGCAGCTGATTCGATTTTAAATCAACATAATCTACTTTGGCAGTTACCTGACACGCTTTGTATTGTCTGAATTCGTAAATATTGATTTTGAGGGTTTTAAAATTATCGACTTTTACCGGTCGGCCCAAACTGTCTTTTACAGGATTTCCTCTGCTGTCGGTAAGCGTTCTTACGCCATCTTTAACCTGTTTTTCTTTGATGAATTCTTTCTCTTTTATCTGTTCCGGCGAAATATTTATTTCTCTGAAATTGACAATAAGGCCGTAATCATAAGAAATGTTTTTTTGTTTAACGCTATGATAAACCGTCCATTTATCATCCAGTCCGTAAGTGCTGATGTCCAGTAAATCGTTCTGCAGCTGCTTCGGAATAATCATATTGGTCTCGTTTGTGGCATAAACGTTTACAAAATCAGTTCCTTTAAATTCAGCATCCAGCATTAATTTTTTGGCATTCTTATAATTCGGGTTTATACTTTCTATATAATTCAAATCATCAAAAGCTTTTCTTGCATCTAATTTATTTGGCGATTTTAGAAGAACTTGTGCATTATCATATAAATACTTTGATAAGGCATTTTTACTGCTCACAATCTGATCCGAATAATTATCAAAAGGAAACTGAGCTGCTTTTCCTTGTTTCAATAACTGAAGCGGTAACAAAGGCCTGATCTTTTCCTGACGGTTATTTAGTTGGATATAAGTATTATAAATGCGCTCCAGATTGGCAGGATTTTTTTCTTTCTCCATGATTTCAAGATTGCGCAGGTCACGGTCTTTTGCTTTTGCAAAAGCTTCTTCGAGAAGATAGACATAATCTTGTTTTCCTTTAGAATCTTTCTTGGTTTTTAATGCCTCGACAGCACGATTGATAGCGCCATCATAATCACCGTCGCTCAAAAGTGACTGCGTTGTTTTTACGCCGCACGAAACCGTTAAAAATAAGATAGAAACCAGTAAAGTAATTTTTTGCATGAGGTTGCTTTTTGAAGGTGTAAATATATCTTTTTTTAACTTTTCAACAACTATGCCTTTTTTTAATTTATCAGAAGCAGAAAATCCGGTTTTCATAATAATCATACGTTCGGTTTTTGCCTTTATTTCTTCTCACGATAGTCAGGATTGATGCAGTACATTAAATATATCTCAGCCACCAATGCTGATGTTCAGTTTTATATTTTCCAAACCATTTAGACGGTTTATAAAGTAAAGCCACAACAGAAATCCAGATCAGGTAGATGGCCCAAAGCGGTAAACCACTTTCTAAGCCTTTTGGCCTTCCAAAAGTTCCCGAAGCAAATTCGAATTGCGACCAGTCAAAGCCTTGTGCAAAAAGCATGATTAACGTGAGAATATGAATGACATAAAAATGAACAATGAAATAAAACAAAGGCACTTTTCCGTAAACCAAAGTCACTTTTTTGATTCCATTTTGAAATTGTTCAGCGAAGGCGAGCAACAAAAACATAATCCCTAAAGTCGCCAGACAAAATAGGAGTGAAGGCGGATATTTGGTCACATTCATAAACGACAAAAACGTAAAAACAGCATCTTTCTGTGATGCCCATAATGCCGGATCGCCGTAAATATTCAGAAACCGAATGGTGATAAATAATACTAAAGCGCTCAAGCCAATTTTCAGGAACAGTTTTTTTCTTTTTTGTTCTTCAAGTGCAAAGAATTTTCCCGTTGCAAAACCAACCAGCATAATGCCGAGCCAGGGAATCGGAGGATAACCCATAATAAAAGCCCTTCCAGAAAACGGAATTACCACTGGACCAAAAAATGGTGATAAAACGGCTTTTAAAACCGAATTTTCTGCAAATGGAATAAGTAGCAAAAGATTGTGACAGAATATGATAGCCAACCCGATAATTCCCAGTATTTTTGAACGGATTTTTAGTAATAATCCCAAGGCGATAAACCCGAAACCTATTGCGGCTATAACTTCGAATAAAAGGGTGTGAAAACCAATATCGAAAAACAATCCAAAATTGACAAGAGTAAATTCAAGGACGATTAGCCAAAAACCTCTTTTTAATAAATGCTGTCTTGTTTCGGCAGGATTATTTTTGTTCTGAAGCGAAAGATAAACCGAAGTTCCCGCCAGAAAAACAAAAATCGGCGCGCACAAATGCGTAATCCAGCGTGTAAAAAACAACAAAGGCGTAGTTGTAGCCAAATCTGTCGGACTCTGCGTAATGGAATCGACATGCATCAAATCCCGGACATGATCCAGCGCCATAATAATCATTACAATTCCGCGGACTATGTCTATTGATGGCTGTCGTTTCATGTTTTTGATTTTTAAATACTTAAAGGTAAATCTAGTAAATTATTTTTAAGTATTTGGAATCAATTTTATATGTAAAAGGAATTGTTTCGAAAATCTCATTTAAAGAATTGATAAACAGAATTAGTATTTATTGTATTTTTGTTATAATTGAAACAGAAATATAGGAAGGTATAATGAGATTAATTTTAATTTTAGCGGTTACATTTCTCAATTTTACTAATTTGAGCGGACAGGAAACGATTCGATTAGAAAGAAAACCAAAAGTTATTCTACATAGTTGGTATCCCGAATTTAAGGAATTTCCAAAATTAAACATTGCAGAAAGTAAAATTCTGTTTACTGTAATTCCTGATTTTAAAAATCTCATTATACGTGATAATGATATTAATTTAAAAGCAATAAATGGCGAAGTCGAAATTAAAGAAACCGACAAGCCTAATCAATATTTGGTTAAGGTGAAAAAAGCTGATTCAAAATTTATTGAATTTGAACTTTGGTTCGATTTAGGCAATTACATTATTTTGTTAAAGAAAAATTCTCAATGGATTGATGTTCGAAAGATTTATCCTTATAAGGAGAACAGAATAATGTTGCAAACCATAAAGCTTCAAATAACAAATTGAATAGTACTTGCTATGTTGAATTTAGATAGTATCTAAATCTAAACCATATTCCGTCTGATATCTCAACTTAAAATAGGTTTTATTTTTATTGTTTCTTATTCAAATAAAGTTTTAAGTGCATAAAAAAAAGTATACTCCGAAGAGATTATATAGTTAATTAATAATCCAATCGAAAACGAAATTAAATTGCAGATAATTGAAATGAATAAAGCTTTTTTGTATTCTATTTTTAATAATTTATAAATCAGGAATGATTCAACTAGAATTGCAAAAGATTCACAAATAATGATGTAGGGAATTCGAGATTGAATAAAAGTGGGAAAAACAAACCATACATAAGGCAAAGTTGAAAAAGAAGTAACTAATCCTGTAATCAACAAGAGTTTATTGCTGATATTAAGTTTTTTATATCTGGTTTTAAAGAATAAAAATAAAACAAGTGTTTCAATAAAGATGGTTATCAATAATGCAAATAAAAATTTAAAAACCGTACCACTAGTGTAAGTTTCAACTATTCTGTTGTCTTTTTTAAAAGGATATATGTCGCTTTTACTTTGTTCTATGTAATCAAATTCTCTGAAAGTGTATGGAGATCCGTCATTATTGAAGATTGCTTCAGCGCATTTGAATAATACAATTCTTGTTTTAGTTAGTTTTACAATTTTGTAATATTCTTCGATATATGAAATTGGCTTGTCATTGTCGATGTATCCACCCTCTGTGTCAATATAAATATTAGCTTTTAAAAAAGACTTATTTTTCTCCCAATTGAGGCTATCTAAATTCTTATTCAAAAGATAATTTTTTTTGGCAGCAACAATATAAAGGATGTTGAATTTATACCCGTCAATGTGAAGATAATCTTTAGAATTTATGACATAAGATTTAATAGGTTTTCCCGCAGGATGTTTAACATAGCCGATAAAAGAGAAATCTGGAAATTCATCTATGTTTATTATTTTTACGCGTTTTTCAAAATAATGTGAATTTTGGGGAATTACATCAGCGTTTGATGTTTGAAATACCAATAAAAAAGAAAACAATAGAAATATATTCCTCATATTTAAGCTGTTATAAAAGTTTAGCTTTTTCTTGTTTTCACTCTATAAATAATCTCCCAAAAAATAATAGAGAAAACAGCATTAGCAAAAATAGCAGTTTTAACGTGATAAGGATCGTATTTTAAAAACAGATGCAAATTGGTGAATTTGAGTGCTAGAAATAAAGCCAAAGCAGCGATTCCGATAGCGCAAATTACATTGAGAAGTGGTTTCCATTTTAAGCCAAAAAACGCATAAATAAGATTTAAAGCAGCAAAACCACATCCTAAAGTGATGTAAGGATCCGTTTTTAATATTTCGCCCAACGACAGTAAAAAATGAGTTGCCGTAAGGTATAAAAAGAACATTATAGAATAAATCAGGACTCTTATTTGTGGTTTCATTTTTTTGTCTTTTAGTTATGCTTTTTGTTTGCGGATGCTATGAACGATTTAGTAACGGTGCTTTTTTGTTTTTGGGATAAAGATAAAAACTTCCAATTGTCAAAAGCACTCCAAATATACCAAAGAAACCAATTCCCCAATAATCATTGTCTCGATTTGTTTTATTAAAATCGGATAAGGATAAATATTTGAAGTTTCGGTTCTCTACTTCGACAACATCAATTTTTTCGTAATGAAAGTACTTTTCCCAAAAAGACATTTGCACTTTCTTACTTATTTTTTGTTGATATTGATCTTTTTCGATAGTGAGATAAATTTTATCACCCTTTTTAAAATCACGCATTAAATCTTTATAATAAGTTTCTTTTAGTGCCAGACTTCCAGTTTTAAATTCGAAATCACTCAAATTTTCTAATTTAAAAACCAGTGATCTTGATTTCCTGCTGTGTTTTAATTCGATATCTTCTGATAAAGTTCCTTTTATGACACAGACCTCATTTTTAGTTAAACTATCGTCTTTGTAAAATTGACCCGCAATGTAAACAAACAGAATTCCTAAGAGAATCAGGATAATAGAGAACTGTATGTTTTCTTTTCTGTCGAGTCTTTCTTTTAAAATTTTGTTTTGAGGTTTATTTTTAATTATTGACGATTTTATTTTATCAAAATCATCATAGTCGAAACTGCTCACTTTAATGATTTTATGTTCATTTAAAGTAAGATACAAATACTCGTAGTCACCATATTTACTCTCTTTTTTTCTAACAAGCCAACTATTTATATCAGTACGCAAAATAGTTCGTTTGAACAGACCCAAAAATCTATGGAATTCAATTGTATCAGAATAGATATGAATTTTTGGTAAATTAAGAATGTAGTAAAGAATGTATACCGGAAAAAGTGCTAAAAAACAACCAGCAGCTAAATTAGGATATGTAGAAAAATTATTGGGATTGAATTTTAAAGAGACAAGCACGCATATATAAGATATAAAAAGGATTCCAAACAAGTACAGAATTATATTTTTAATTTTAAATTTCGAAGTAATTATCAGGTCCGACATCTCAGTTGTTCTTAATTGTTTTTTTGATTACTTACTGCAAAATAGCCTCTATTTTGGCCTCCGATTTTTCTCTCACAGGGCTGTCCGGATGAAAACTCCAAATGATCAGGAATTTTCCTTTTACCAGATACTCTTCAGGATGTTCATCGCTTGGCTGACCTTCTTTTCCCCACAATAATCCCTGTAGAAAACGATCACCTTTGAACCTGTTTTCAAATTCAAAATACATAATCGAGCCACCGTCTGCTTTGTTTTTGAAATTCTGAATTGCTTTACTCTTTACTGTTCCGACAATATTACTATACGTTTCAATGTCGTTATAAAAAGTGCAGGCCTGCGGCGTAACGCAAATATTACCGTCGCTTAAAGTATAGCCGCCTTTTGGAATTTCTTTTGGTTTTAGTTTTAAATCAGCAATAGTCTGGCTGAATATATTTGTAGTAAGTAATAGAAATAATACCGACAGGGGAATCGTAATTTTCATAGTTTTTGGGTTTGATTTGGTATGCTAAAATAGGTTTTTTATTTTTTTCTTACTTTGACTATTTTATCTTTTTCATCAAAATATAAAAGTTCTTTATTTTTCTCAAACCAAGATCTCCAGTTTTTTATAGTTTCATTTGGAGGAAATACAGGCATATCAAATGCTTCTTCCATTTTGTAAGTAATGCCGGTGATATCGATTAAAAACTTACGGGCTTCATATATTTTGTTTAAACTTATTGATTCATTTTCATTGTTCGCTAATCTTTCGAATGATTCGAGGTTGTCTAGAAAAGTTCCCTGAGCATTTTGTGAATTTACGTTGTTTGAAAAGGAAAGAAAAATGACAAATAAAACAAAAGTTAGTTTTTTCATAGATTTGTTTTTGATTTATAAAAAAAGCACAAAATCATGGATATTTGTGCTCTTGCAGAATTTTTATTGTTGAGGAATTATTTTCCTTGGAGTAATTTTTCTAAATATTCCACTTTGTCTTTTTCCGCCTGAACCAAACGTTCGTAAAGTTCTACAACTTTATCAAGAGGATTAAATGTGC
>NZ_QETH01000062.1 GCF_003105115.1 Flavobacterium sp. HTF
ATCAATTTTATATTAAAATTTAAAATTCAAATATAAAATATTCTCTACCTTTGTTATTGAAAGGCTTCCGTGCCTTTTATCTTTTAATAAAAAATGTAAAGTATGCAAAACATTCCTAGTGTAGACTTACGTGATTTCCTTTCGGACGACCCGAAACGTAAACAAAAATTTGTAAATGAAATCGGCAGTGCATTTGAAAACATTGGCTTCGTAGCCTTAAAAGGTCATTTCTTAGATGATCAGTTAGTAGACGAACTTTATGGCGAAATAAGAAAATTTTTTGCCTTGCCAATAGAAACTAAGCATAATTATGAAATTCCCGGAATTGGTGGACAAAGAGGTTATGTTTCTTTTGGAAAAGAACATGCTAAAGGACGCAAAGAGGGAGATTTAAAAGAGTTTTGGCATTTTGGTCAATACGTTGACAAAGATTCCAAATACGCATCAGAATATCCTGATAACGTAGAAGTTAAAGAATTACCTCGTTTTAATATTGTAGGTAAAGAAGCTTACCAAATGCTTGAAAAAACAGGTGTTTATGTATTAAGAGCGCTGGCTTTGCATTTAGGTCTGGATGAATTTTATTTTGACCAGTATGCCAAAGAAGGAAACTCTATTTTAAGACCAATTCACTACCCACCTATTACTTCTGAGCCGGAAAACGCAATTCGCGCTGCCGCTCATGGAGATATTAACCTTATAACACTTTTAATGGGGGCTCAGGGAAAAGGATTACAGGTTCAGAATCATAATGGCGAATGGATTGATGCCATTGCTGAAGATGATGAATTGGTAATCAATGTTGGAGATATGTTATCAAGACATACGAATAACAAACTAAAGTCAACTATACATCAGGTAGTTAATCCACCGAGAGAATTATGGGGAACTTCCCGTTATTCTATTCCGTTTTTCATGCACCCGGTAAGCGATATGCGTCTGGATTGTTTAGAAAACTGTATTGATGCTGAAAATCCTAAGAAATTTGAAGACATCACAGCGGGAGACTATTTATACGAACGTTTGGTAGATTTAGGTTTAATAAAAAAATAACGTAAAAAAATTCCAAAAACAAAAAATTCCAAATTCCAAACTTTGATTGGAATTTGGAATTTAATTTTTAAATACAAAATTTTAGAATTATTTTAGAGTAAAATTTATGGACTTACAAGATCAATTAAAAAATTTATTTCCGGATCACGTTGAATCAAATGAACCTGAAGAAATTCAGGAGCAGGATCATGTACTTTACATTCAGAAAGAACCAATGATTTGCAAATTCGAAAAAAGAAAAGGAAAAGCAACCACTATAATTGAAGGTTATGAAGGATCTGACGAAGATTTTAAGATCCTTGCCAAAGAAATCAAAACCAAACTAAGCGTTGGCGGAACTTTTAAAGATGATTCGATAATAATTCAGGGAGATTACCGTGATAAAATTATGGCGATTCTAAAAGAAAAAGGCTTTAAAACAAAACGAGTTGGAGGGTAAATAATTTTAGATTTTAGATCTGAAACCTTTGTCCCTTTGCACCTCAGAACCTTAGCACCTAAAAGAAAAATGATTCAAGCATCAGAATTAATACTTAACCCGGACGGAAGCGTTTATCACCTAAACCTGCGTCCTGAACATATAGCCAACGATATTATTTTTGTTGGAGACCAGAACAGAGTAGAAAAAATCACTCAGTTTTTTGATTCAATTGAGTTTTCTACCCAAAAAAGAGAATTCAAAACCCAAACCGGGATCTATAAAGGAAAACGAATTACGGTAATGTCAACCGGAATTGGACCTGACAATATTGATATTGTATTAAATGAGTTGGATGCTTTAGTAAATATCGATTTAAAAACGCGTCAGCCAAAAGAAAACCTGACCTCCTTGAATATTATCAGAATTGGTACTTCTGGATCTTTGCATGCAGATATTCCTGTAGACAGTTTTGTAATGTCCAAATTCGGACTGGGATTAGACAATATGCTTCGCTCCTATTTGATTGACGAAGTTTCAAATGCTGCGATTGAAGATGCATTTGTGACACACACCAGCTGGGATATCAAAAAAGGAAAACCTTATGCAATTGCTTGTTCAGAAAAATTAGAAAGCATAATAGAATCTGATAAAATATTTAAGGGAATTACGGCTACTGCCGGTGGTTTTTACGGACCACAGGGCCGTGTTTTGCGTTTGAATATCCAGGATGCGGAGCTTAATAATAAAATGGATAATTTTACTTTTAATGATAACCGAATCACAAATTTAGAGATGGAAACCGCTGCTATCTATGGTCTTTCGGCGCTTTTAGGACATAATGCCTTATCTTTAAATGCTATTATTGCCAATCGTGCTTCAGGAACTTTTAGCAAAGATCCGTATAAAGCGGTTGATGAACTGATTGCTTATACACTGAATAAACTGGCGGTAAATAATTAGATAATTAGATAATTAGTCAATTTGAAAATTAGAAAATTCGATACGGAAAGGATAGTTAAAATCAGATAAAATCTTAGATTATGTTTTTACGAGTGGCACGACATACAGACGATCTGGATAAAATTGAAGATTTTTATGTTAATCTTCTGGGTTTTGAACGTTTGGGCAGTTTTCAGAACCATAATAATTATGATGGTATTTTTATCGGAAAACCCGGAATGGACTGGCATCTAGAGTTTACAAAATCGGAAGAAAAAGCGAAACACAGTTTTGATCAGGATGATGTTATGGTGCTTTATCCCAAAACCATCGAAGAATATAACCGGTTAATTAATAACTTTTTAAAGAACAATATATCCAGTATAACTGCACATAACCCTTTTTGGAATGAGAACGGAAAAATGTTCCTGGATCCTGATGGTTACCGAATAGTTATATCACCATTAAAAGCAGAAATAAGCGAAATTGAATAATGAAAGACACACATACCAAAATACTGTTCAAATACTATAGCGATTATCTTGATGAAGTGGTTTCTGAAACGATGTGGGCAGAAATTATTGATTTAGAAAAAGGACTTTATAAACTGGATAACATTCCATTTTTTGGACCTTTGATTGCTACAGATGATATTTTTTATGCCGAATATGATGAAATAGAAAAGAAACTGATGCATAAGAAAACCATACAAAATTCGGGAAATTCGATTGTGCAGATAGCTATTTTAGAGAAAGGTTTTGACAAAGGGATTATTCACGAAAAACTAAAATTAATAAACTGTATAACGGAAGAGCTGAATGATACTTTTTTTGCTGCCGAAATTGGCAAAGAGGTAGATTATTCTTTGGTCAGAAGTTTACTGACTGAATATGAATCGCAGGAAATTATTGAATATGCAGAGCCCTGCCTTTCTGAAAAACACAGAACTGATTTATTAAAAAATTAAAATCAAAATTAAAAACCAAAACTTAGAATACCGCATACCAAACTTAACTTAAACTTAAACTATAATGAAAACCGTAAAAATTGTGGGTGTTCCCGAACACTTCAATTTGCCATGGCAATTATGCATTGAAAATGGTGAATTTGAAGCGGAAAATATTGATTTGCAATGGAAGGATATTCCGGAAGGTACAGGGAAAATGTGCCAGATGCTTCGCGAAGGAGAAGCGGACATTGCTGTAATTCTAACCGAAGGAATCGTTAAAGACATTGTTGCCGGAAATCCAAGTAAAATTGTTCAGATCTATGTACAATCTCCTCTTATCTGGGGAATTCATGTAGCTGCCGGCTCAGATTACCAGACGATAAAAGATCTTCATAATAAAAAGGTTGCTATTTCCAGAATTGGCTCCGGTTCACAGCTAATGGCTTATGTAAATGCGAATGAACAAGGCTGGGAAACAGATGATCTTGAATTTGAAACTATCAACACGATTGATGGCGCAGTTGAAGCTTTGACAAACGGAACTGCAGATTATTTTATGTGGGAACATTTTATGACCAAACCACTTGTAGACAAGGGAATTTTCAGACGTGTTGGCGACTGCCCTACTCCATGGCCATCATTTGTTATTACAGTTCGTGACGAATTCCTGAAAAAGAATCCGAAAACTGTCGAAAAGATTCTTGAAATTATAAACAAAACTACGCACGACTTTACCCAGATCCCTAATATTGACAGGACTTTGGCAGAATTATTTAATCAAAAACTGGAAGATATCCAGGAATGGTTAAAACTGACGCAATGGTCTCAAAAACATTTAAGTGAAAAAGCTTTTATTAAAATTCAAAATCAATTATTTGATCTCGGAATTATTGATAAAAAAAGTACTTTTGTAGAAACGGTAAAAGCACTATAAAAACTGCTTTTTATTCATATGATAAAATTCCCTAAAATCGACTTTCCGCAATTAAAATCCAAATTACAGGTCAAATCGCCCTGGGACAGGATTATTATTATGCTGTTGAGTCTTTTAATCACAATTCCGATTTTTATCATTCTGCACCAGAACCTGATTGACTTAAAATGGCCTTTTAATCTGGACCGGGTTTTGATTTTTATTGGTGTTTTTACAGGTATTTTTTTTATTTTAATGTATTTGCGTACCATCATTTTGGTGTGTGTAGCAATTTATTTATTGATTTTGGTTTACGGTTCCCTCATTGGGAACTATGGCTTTACGGAAATATCAGAAGACTATAATTCAATGATTTATACCATGTCTGATAATCCGTATCCGCAGGATATTATCGTGGCAAAGCTGCTTCCGTTTCCGAATAAATCAAAGATCATAAGTGCCATAGAATATCAGAATCCAAAAGTGCGAAATTTTGCCATTATGGCTACAACCAAGCATTTTAAAGGAATAAAAGGATATTCAGATTACAGAACAACAATTCAGTGTTTTGCCGTTTTTAAGGAAATAAACAGCCGTTGGAATTACGTGAATGATCCAAAAGAAGGAGATTATATTGCAACGGCAAGTGAATCCCTGGAATATTTTTCGGGAGACTGTGATGATCACTCTATATTAATGGCCGCTGCCATACGATCTATTGGAGGAACGCCAAGGCTAATTCATACCAAAGGCCATATCTATCCTGAAATGCTAATTGGTTCCTTAATTGATTTGGAGAAAGTGAATTATCTGGTCAAAAATGTACTTTTTTTAAAGGAAAGCTACAAACAGAAACTGCATTATCATATTGACGAACGCGGTCAGGTATGGTTAAATCTGGATTACACGGCAAAATACCCGGGCGGTCCATTCATGTATGAGGAGATTCTGGGAGCATTGACTCTGAACTAATATTTGATATTTTTTTGTTTTTATCTAAAACGATCAAAATATTTTAAATTTCATAACCTAAAACTTATCTTACATTTATATTTGATTAAATAGTTGATTACAAGTAATTTCGATTTCTTTTTTTTGTAAATTAGTCTTGTTTAACTTTTAATCTAAAATCATGAAAAAATCTAAATTATTTATTTTTGGGATTACACTGTTAGCAGTAGTAATAATTTCTTGTTCCGGTCGAAATAAATTGGTAAACTCCTGGAAAATTACTGCCGTTGAAGCTAAAATTCCTCTTTCTGATTCAGCCAAAGCTGTAATTCTTAAAGAAGGAAATCTAACCTTCACAAAAGACGGCCATGTTACCGGATATTTACAAAGAGAAATAACAGATGGAACATATGCTTTGACAAAAGGAGGAAAAATGCTGGTAATAAAAGACGAAACCGGTACACCCTATCCTTGCGAAAGTACTATTACAAGTGATGAACTGATATTGGACAGTAAAGAAATGAAGTTGACACTCAAAAAAATATAGGTTCCCAAAAAATACAATACCACCAAAAGAATAAAAACTTCTTAATTTTTAAGGAGTTTTTTTATGCCTGAAAGTAGCGTATATTATAAGAACCTATATTGAATAGTTAACTTATAGAGGTAATTTAGTTATAAATTTTTCAAATAATAAAATACCTCTAAAAATTGACTGTTGACATACAGTTGTCACACACACTGTTTACATTTGTAAAATAAAATTAAAAATAATTTATATTTTATATTGATTATGTGCTAGTTATACAAAATTTAGAATTGTAAAAAATATGCAGGATATAGAAACTTTTTACCCGAAAAGCAAGCAGGACTGGAGAAAATGGTTAAAAATCAACCATCAGAAAAAACAATCTATTTGGCTAATTTGTTATAAAAAACAGGCAAACATACCTACGATTACCTGGAGCGAAGCTGTAGATGAAGCACTATGTTTTGGCTGGATTGACAGTACCCGAAAATCGCTTGATTCAGAAAAATTTATACAATACTTTACCAAGCGTAAGCCAGGCAGTAACTGGTCCAAAATAAATAAAGATAAGATTGAACGATTAATCAGTGAAAACCTGATGAGCGAAGCAGGCCTGAAAAGCGTTGAAATTGCGAAACAAAATGGTTCGTGGACTATTTTGGATCAGGTAGAAGAACTTTTTATTCCGGAAGACCTGGAGGCCGCTTTTGAAGCAAATCCGGGCTCAAAAGACTATTTTATGAGTCTGAGCAAATCGGTCAAAAAGATCATCCTTCATTGGGTCACTTTTGCCAAACGTCCGGAAACAAGACAAAACCGGATAAATGAAACGGCTGTACTGGCGGCTCAAAAGCTAAAGCCTAAGCAGTTTTAATGTTTTAAATCAAGATTTTATTATTAGAAAATCACTTCACTTAATACAAGTTAAATTGTTTAATTACAGTACTTTATTTTATAAATAAAAAATATTTTTTTTCATCTGCTTTAAAATATAATACTAAAATTTATTGCGCAGTCAAATGACTTCGTTATATTTGCAGTCAAATAACTGCACAATGGAAATTAGAAGAGATGTTTTTCAGGCAATTGCCGACCCGACCCGCAGGGCAATTCTAAGCTTAGTGGCTTTACAGGCAATGACTCCCGGCACGATAGCAGAAAATTTTGATTCGTCAAGACAAACGATTTCAAAACACATTCAGATATTAAATGAATGCGAACTCCTGCACCAGACCCAAAACGGAAGAGAAATTTACTATCAGTTAAATCCTCAGAAAATGAAAGAAATAGATAATTTCATTGAACCATTCAGAAAAATGTGGGACGAGCGTTTCAATAAATTAGAAGCAATCATGAAAAATTATAAAAAATAAACATCATGGAAAGAAAGACAAAACTCAACGCCGAAGAGAATAAACACGATATCCTGATAACAAGGGAGTTCGATCTGCCTCTGGATTTACTTTTTAAAGCGTATGAAGATCCGGAAATTGTTGCACAATGGATGAGTACAAAAGTGCTGAAACTCGAAAATAAAAAGTACGGCGGCTGGCAATTTGAAACCACTGATGCTAACGGAAATGTGGTATTTAGTGCAAATGGTGTCATTCATGAATTTACTCCAAACGAGAGAATCACCAGAACTTTTGAAATGGAAAATACCCCCTTCCCTGCCCAGCTTGAGTTTTTGGAATTTGAAAAAATCACAGACGATTCGAGCAGGCTTACCATGCATATCGTTTATAAGACTGTCGAATTGAGAAATCAGATGCTAAAACTGCCTTTTGCACAGGGTATCAATATGGCTCACAACAGACTGGAAGAAACCGTGAAAAACTTAAAATAAAAAATAATGACAAAACGAAATAAAATTATCTATTGGATTGCCACACTCTGGCTGGCACTTGGTATGACATCTACCGGAATTGTTCAGATCCTACAGATCAAAGAAGAAGTTGACATGATGAGCCATTTGGGTTATCCGCTTTATTTTTTGCCATTGCTGGGCATGTGGAAATTATTAGGCGTTATTGCCATACTTATTCCTAAATTTGGTTTAGTAAAAGAATGGGCTTATGCCGGATTTTTCTTTGCAATGTCCGGAGCCATTATTTCTCACTTAGCGTGCAGAGAATACGGAATTGAGCTTTTTGGCCCCGCTTTGCTATTGGTTCTCACCCTTATTTCCTGGTATTTCAGACCGGCAGAAAGAAAAGTGATTTCTTAGTTTAAAATTAATTGCAATTTAAAAACATAAAAATATGGCTAATAAAAAATTATCATCAGACCAACAGGATGAATTATTAAAAATATTACAAATTCGTTTTGAGAAAAATATGCAGCGTCATAAGGGTCTTGACTGGAATAAAATTCAAAACAAACTAGAAGCAAATCCCGAAAAACTCTGGTCTCTGGAGGAAATGGAAAGTACTGAAGGCGAGCCGGACGTAATTGGTTTTGATACAAAGACCAATGAATACCTTTTTGTTGATTGTGCTGCGGAAAGTCCAAAAGGACGCAGAAGTTTTTGCTACGATCATGAAGCTTTGGAAAAAAGAAAAGAAAACAAACCCCAAAACAGCGCAATAAATATAGCCGAAGAAATGGGAATTGAAATCCTTAACGAAGAACAATATCGGGAATTACAGCAATTGGGAAAATTTGATACCAAAACCTCAAGCTGGATCAAAACTCCTTCTGAAATAAGAAAACTCGGCGGTGCTGTTTTCTGCGATTTCCGTTATAATACTGTTTTCCTGTATCATAATGGTGCAGATTCCTATTATGCTGCGAGAGGATTCAGGGGATTACTCAGAATTTAATTAAAAAGGCCTCTAAATATTTTAGAGGCCTTTCTTTTTATTTTCACTCAAACTTTTCAGGTTCACCTTCTTCAATTTCAAATTTTGTCGTTTTTGTCAGGTTTTTTGATTCGCAAATCTCATATAAAACTGAAATAAGTTTTTTGGATTCTTCGGGCGGAAACATCGTTTGGGTATATTTTCGCTTTCCGTTATAATAAGCAATAATTGTTTTTAATGGAGCATCGCAGCAATTTTGACCCTTATAACTTACGGTGTCAGTTTTGGCAATTTCAGTCAGTAATTCATTGTAAAGCTTGTCGCTGACAGTACCTTTATAATATTCATTTTCCTGAGCGTCTTGTTTCTGACTATCCATTTTTGGGCTAAAGCCACTTTTCTTTTTATAAAATAACATACTCTTATCCTTATTCACCTGTAAATTCAAAAGCGGACAATTTCCAAAACAGGGGGATGTATGAAATATAATTTTTTCAAAATCCACAGGGCGCTTTTCTGATGAGCAGCTTAACAAAATCAGACAAAACAACAAACTTAACTTCATTCTCATATTTTATAATTTTAGATGTATCGCATTTCAATCTTCAAAATAATGCTTTTACTAATATAATCTTTTTGCTAAAATAAACGTGCAACTATATTCTGTAAAAAATTACAAATCTGCATTAACAGAAGAAAAACGGCCGCTTTCGTCATTTTGGCTAATACAATAACCATAATGACTACTTCCCAGTTCTTCATTAGCCACAACTTTGCATTATAATTTTAAAACAATAAAAAAATGCAAAAAACAATCTTTATTACAGGCGCCTCAACAGGCTTAGGAAAAGCAACTGCAAAAATATTCCATAGTAACTGCTGGCAGGTAATCGCCACAATGCGAAATCCGGAAAAAGAAACGGAACTAAACCAGTTAGATAATGTAGTTTTACTGCCATTGGATGTAACAAATCCGGATCAGATTTTGGAAACCATAAAAAACGTGACTGGAAAATATTCCGTTGATGTTGTCCTTAACAATGCCGGTTATGGTCTTATAGGTGCTCTGGAATCTCTGACAGACCAACAAATTTTACGCCAGATTGAGACCAATTTAATGGGCGTTATACGAGTTTCAAAAGCATTTACGCCTCACTTTCGTGAAAATAAAAAAGGGCTTTTTCTAAACATAACATCCACTTTTGGATTAATGGGATTCCCGACCTGTTCTGTTTACAGCGCCACAAAATTTGCCGTAGACGGTTTTTCGGAAAGTATCGCTTCAGAATTAGTTCAGTTTGGGGTTCAGGTAAAAATTATTGCTCCGGGCGGTATGCAGACCGATTTTGCGGTACGTTCTATGGAAGTTGGCCAGCATGAGGCCTATGAAAAATTAACGGCAGAAGTTAGCAAAGGATACAGTGCGGAACAGTTAGCCAGTTACACCAAAGTCGAAGATGTTGCCCAAATTGTTTACGAAGCGGCCACAGATAACAAAAATCAGCTGCGTTATGTTGCCGGAAATGATGCCAATGCCTTATATGATGAAAGAATTAAATCAGGGGCTGAAGCTCAGGTTCAGAATATGAAATCAATGTTTTCTTTTTAATTCAAGAAAATGAAAATCAGGCAGGATTAACTGTAAAATTATGCCAACAGAACATTTCGTAAATTTGTAAAACCAATTCAGGATTAAATCCGGAAAATAATGAAAAATCAGCCTAAAATAATTACTTCGCTTTTTGAACTGCACAAAGCAATGGGACAGCCAAAGCCTTTGCATCCGCTTATCAGCATTATAAATTACGGTGAAGCAGTCTTTGACCCGAAAGATTTTGAGCACGGAATAATTCTGGATTTCTACAAAATATCCTTTAAAACCAGTTTCAACGGAAAAATTAAGTACGGTCACGGTTTTTATGATTTTGAAGAAGGTGGAATGTCTTTCGTCGCACCGGGACAGCTCCTGAAAATGCAGGAAGAAGAAGCCGATTACAGCGGAATGTCATTGCACATTCATCCTGATTTTATTCGTCCGTATTCTTTAAATTCGACGATTAAACAATACGGTTTTTTCAGTTATACGGCTTCTGAAGGTTTATATTTATCAGAGAAAGAAAAAGAAACTGTTTTGGGTGTTTTTGCAAGTATTCAAAATGAGCTTACTGAAAGAATTGACAATTTCAGTCAGGATGTGATTATTTCGCAAATCGAACTTTTGCTTAATTACAGCAACCGTTTTTACAATCGTCAGTTTATCACCCGAAAAGCGGTTAATAATGATGTTCTGGCTCAGCTTGAAACGTTATTAAATGATTATTTTAATGATGAAAAAGCATTGCTGAATGGTGTTCCAACCGTTGCTTTTGTTGCCGAAGAACTGAACCTATCTCCACGATATCTAAGCGATTTGCTCCGAAACCTTAGCGGACAGAATACGCAGCAGTTTATCCATAATAAATTAATAGAAAAAGCGCAGGAATATATTATAAAAGGCACATATTCTATCTCTGAAATAGCCTATAAACTGGGCTTTGAGCATCCGCAGTCGTTCAATAAACTGTTCCGGAAAAAAACAAATACAACGCCGATAGAATTTCAGCAGTTATTTCATAAAAACTAAATACATGAAAAAAATAAACTTAGAAGAACTGAAACAGCGTTCTTTAGCAATAAGAAAACAATATCGCGAATTAGAATTAACGCATCACGGCAGCGAATGGACTGTAGAAGAAGACGCTTTGGCTTTTCTGACCGATGCCGGCCTGGTGGGGAGATTAACAATGTCACAGCAAGGAAGATGGCCAAAAGCCAATACCGACGAAGAGCTAAAACACAAAATCGGAGAATCTATCTGGTGGCTGACGGTGCTTTCTGAAAGAATGAATATAGATATTGAAGATGCCGTTGAGCATTTTTTGAGCAAAACAGAAAAATTGTTCGGAAACTAAAAGTTGAAAAACCTCCAAAGTCATTTGATTTTGGAGGTTTTTTTATTCCAGATTTATTGTCTTTCTTTTGATGGAGAGCATTTTGTCTAATCCTTCTTCAGCATGCATCCATTCGGTATTATTCAAAGTCATTTTTCCGATTACTGAAAATCTTGTCAGCATTTGGTTTTCGTAATTTGCAATAGCCGATTTCAGATCTCTAAATTTTTCGCTTGTTAAACTTTCGCTCAATTCCAGAGCATCGAGCATTGCCATGTTTACGCCTTCTCCCGCAAACGGAGGCATTAAATGCGCTGCATCACCGATTAATGTTATATTCGGCTGTGTTTCCCATTTTTGGTCCAAAGGCATGCAATATTGTGGACGCAAGGTAAATGTGATGTTTTCAGCTTCAAATAATTGCTGCCAGACAGGATTCCAGTTCGAATATTCTTTTTTGAACCATTTCAGGACGTCTTTTCGGTTATTAAAATCAATTTTACTATCCGTTTCATCTGTATTTGTTTTCCAGCTCAAGCCAAAATCTAGCGTGCTGCTTCCTTTGGCGCTTACCACTGTTATACTTTTTGAATCGCCAAGGGCCATAATTTTTCCGTCTGTGAATAGATCATTTATTTTTGGTGCATTTTCTTCCGGATTAGCAATACTGCCCTGCAAAATGCTAACACCTGAATAAAAAGGTTTAATTGAGGTTACAAACCGGCGAATTTTAGAGTTTGCCCCGTCGGCACCAATTACGATATCAGCGTTGACTGTGGTACCGTTTTCAAAAAGTAACTGAAAACGATCGTCGATCCGTTCTGCTGAAATAATATGGCTGTTCCAGACCACAGTACCAGACCGTAACGAATCTAATAAAATAGTTCTCAACGTTCCTCGTTCAATTTCAGGCCTGAACCATTGGTCTCCAAAGTCTCCCGTTGACTCTTCTTTGTAATCCAGGTAAACTTTTGCATCCTGATCGACAAGACGTGTTCTTTCGTTATCAGCTCTGTAACTGGCCTTAAAAGCATCCATGAGATTGGCTTCCTGCAACGCTTTTAGACCGGAATCAAAGTTCAGATCCAGTCTGGTTCCCTGAACCCTGACTGTGCTGTCATAATCCCGTTCATATACTTTTACGTTTGCTCCTTTGCGCTGTAAAAGCCGTGCCAGTGTGAGCCCGCCGGGACCACCGCCTATAATTGCTATTGTTTTGTTTTTTAGTAAATCCATTTTTTTATGATTTTTAAAAGACAAAATTAAAAGGCTATATAGAAATAAAATAGCTATATTTAACCTTATTTTAGTCCTATAAGCTCAAATTATGGAAATATTGCTTGATGACGGAGTTAGTTTATTCAAAAGTTTTGCCGATAAACTGAATACTTCTATTGATGAAAATGGAAAAATCACGATCCCGCCTTCGTTTGGAAAAGGATATTTGCAGCGTTTTAAATTAAGCTCAAATATGAGAATGATGATTCAGGATTATGAGCTAAAAGAAGATTTGTCGGTAAAAAGAACTTCTGAGCCAAATGAGACCGAAAAAGTAATCATTATGTTTCATAATCTTTTTTTGTCCGATTCTGAAAATTATAATCCTAATGCAAATTTGCTGCAGTCGGTTCAGATTTTTTCCGGAAATATAGATTCGCAGCTGTTTTTTCCGAGCAAAACTTTATTTAAATCCATTATCATCGGAATGGAAATGTCCTATTTAAAGGAATTATTAAAAACTGATGCCGAGAATCATATTCTGGACACGATTACCAGTAAACATCAGTCTTTTTTGTTTGAAGAACTCATTCCGGCCAGTATTCTTAAAGTTGCCAAAGAAATGCTGTCCAGCCATTTGCCTCAGAACCTGAGCAATTTCTATCATAAAATAAAAGCCGAAGAACTGGTGTGTTTGTTAATCGCAGAATTACTAAAAAGAGAAAACACCGCTGTATCAACATTGAATTTCAAAGATGTGCAGACTGTTTATAAAATAAGGGATATCATTTTGCTTCAGCTCGATGTTCCTCCAAATCTCGATACGCTGGCGGCACAGGCGAATTTTAGTAAATCAAAACTCAAACGCATTTTCAAGCAAATATTCGGAACGAGCATTTTTCATTATTACCAGTCTTTCCGGATGCAGGAAGCCGCCAGACTGCTGAGCGAAAATAAATTATCTGTTTCAGAAGTTGGTTTCCGGTTGGGTTTTAGCAATCTGAGTCATTTTACCCGCATTTTTGAAGAGCATATCGGGATGAAACCAAAGCGCTGGAGTATGCAGAATTAGAAAACAAAAACCTCCGGAATCACAAGACTTTGGAGGTTTTTGTTTGTATAAAAGCTTTAATTACCAAGGGCTTTGTTCGCTTTCGTCTTCAATATCATTACTGAAGAATTTTCCTGTTGGTCCGTTTTGGTCAACATAAGTGTGTTTAACGATAAAACTGGCTGCACTTTCTACACTTCCCGGTCCGCTAAAATGATTAAAATCGGTTGCAGTATAGCCAGGATCGATAGCATTTACGGTAAAAGGCAAATCTTTTAGTTCATAAGCTAATGTCACTGTAAAAGCGTTTAAAGCTGTTTTTGACGAAACATAAGAAACTGCTTTTATAGCATAATATTTCCACGTCGGATCACTGTGCAACGCCAGCGAGCCAAGACCGGACGTAATATTGCTGATTCTCGGGCTGTCCGATTTTTTTAGTAAATCAAGAAATGCCTGAGTAACTCTTATAACACCAAAAAAGTTGGTATCGAAGGTTTTTTGAATATTTTCAACAGATGTGGTGGAAGAATCCTGCGGAACATCTCCCAAAACTCCGGCATTATTAATCAGAATATCCAATTTGCCCTGCTCCTTTTCTACAAGGTTTCTGGCTGCCAAAACACTTTCTTCGCTGGTAACATCAATCTGAATCGCTTTGATATTGCTAAATCCGTTTTGGGATAAATCTTTTACGACTTCTTCTCCTTTTTGAAGGTCACGGGTTCCTAAATAAACAAATATTCCTTTTTTTGAAAGTTGTTTTGCTGTTTCTAAACCAATGCTTCTATTTGCTCCTGTTATTAATGCTGTTTTCATTTTTTTATCATTTAAAAATTTTCTGATACAAAGTTGCGCCGATAAAAAATGAAAACATTTGCCATTTGGCAAAAAGCGATTTAACGGATATTTTTTCTGATCCGGCTCAGAGAAGATTGTGTGATTCCGAGGTAAGATGCCAGGTACGAAAGTGGAATACGATTGAGAATTTTAGGATATTTTTCCATAAAAGACAAATAACGCGTTGTCGCGTCTTCTGAAACCAGCGGGCTTCTTCGCTCTATTTTCTGCATCAGGGCTCTGGATATAATTTTATGAACGATAGCATCCCAGCCTACAATGGTATTGAGAAGTTCTTCCCAGTCAGGTTTAGAAAACACGATCATTTTACAATCGGTAACGGCCTGAACATAAGCTGATGAACAGATGCTGTTTTGAAAACTTTCTAAATCTACTACAAGATTATTTTCATCAATAAAATATTTGGTAATTTCCTCGCCTTTGTTGTCATAATAACATACTCGCATAACACCGTCCAGAACAAAACCTACCTGCGTAGAAATTTTGCCGGCTTCAGAAAAATATTCGTCTTTGCGAATTTCTAATTCTGTCGCTTTTCCTGTTATTAACTCGATTTGCTGCTGGTTTAAGTTGCCATACTGCAAAATAAAATTTACTAATTCTTTCATGAACGAAAGTTAGGGATTACTTTTTATTAGAGATTTGCCATATGGCAAAAAAATGTTACAACTCTCAAATAGTATTGATTTTTAAATAAAATTTTCATCGTAATTTATTAACTTTTTTTTAAATCTCCTACCATTACATTTAAAGCATATTCCACCTTGAATATGGCTATATTGTGAAAACCATCCAGTACCGTTACATCGATTACAAGGAATAAGTTCCTGAAAAGAAATTTGGTCAAAATTGTCATACATATGAATTTTTTCGTTTTGATGGACCTCTGCATGACACCAATTACATAGTGCTATTAATGCTTCTTGATCATAATCCCATGGTAAATTATTATATATGTAGTACTTATGATGCACCTGTAAATGATAAGGTTTATTAACTATAATAATAATTGCAATACTTTCACAGACAACAATTCCTTCTTTATTTATTACATAACGTATTTCTTCTTTGCCATTATCAGTGATATAGGAATAAATTTTTGTTTTTTCATCGTAATGAGCAAAACCATTTGTTTCAGATAAATTGCATTTTGTACATCTTTTATTATCTCTACTAATAATTTGTTTACGTTTATTTTTCCATTCATCTGTACATAGTAAATCTTGATATGTAATCTTTGATTTTTCTTTAGTTTTTAACAACTCCGAATATGATATTGGTTTCATATTAATTCTTGATTTTAATGGAACTGAATATTAAAAAGTCTAGTATAGCTAAGGGTAAAACAAAAATACAATTTTTCAGATCAGTATTTTGGTAAACTACTCCAACTCCAGACATTCAAATTTATATTTATTCAGAAAATCAATAACTTGTTTTGCTGTAACTTCCTTACTGTCAATTCTTAATATTTTATCACAATCTTCCAGATCAAAATTCCATTTTGAGTTGGGAATAAATGTATTCAGTTTGGCCGTTAGTTTTTTAACCGCTTTTTGTGTTGTTACTGAGGTTTTAAATACATAAATCATAGCTTTTTATTTAAAATCAATCATTTACAATCCATTTTTTCCTTCCAGCCAATAGCCGTGAGCGACTATTTTTGCTGAAGTATTGCTTTTTACTGCTTTTCGGAATGTCTGAACAGATTTTGCATTTCCGGTCAGAATAAAGTTTGCCTCCTTCCACTCTTCATTTTGAATAACGGGTAAATTCTGAACCCATTTTTCATTGCAGAAAGATCCATCTTTTGGAAATACAGTGTAGTTTTCCAGTTTTAGCAGTTCCGGGACATTTTTGTTTTCCTCGTCTAATTCAAAATAAAACTGAAATTCATCTTTATTTTCCTTAAAAGCAGAAAATACAGAACACGCAAGCGCCAGCGAAGTTTCGTCTCCAAAAACCACATATTTTTTTGCCGATTCGGTATAACATTTGTGCGGTTTTATGATGCTCGTATTGATTTTATCCCCCACATTCAGGCGTTTCATGAATTCACTTCCCGGATGTGCGCCGTGCAAATGCACGATGAAATCCATAATTCCGTTTTTGGTGTCCGAAAAAGCGGCAGAATAGCGTCGGACCTCGGTATCACTGACACGAATATCCATATAAGAACCAGGCTTGAAAATCAGGCTTTTAAAATCTCCGTTAAAACGAATCCTCTTTACTGTAGGCGACAAAAGTTCTGTTTCAGCAACTTTCATCTGAGGTAATTTTGGGATAAATATTTTTTCAACAACATCTAATACCCATTTTGGTGCATTTGGCATAATTATAAAATTTATGCTGCAAAGGAACAAGATGAAGCTGATTCTAAGACAGATTGAAAAAGGTGATAATTGGACTATTCACGGAATTTATTCCGAAACGAAAGCGGTGTTTCACCCGAAATCTTTTTGAATAATCTGGAGAAATAGGTATGATCTTCAAAACCCAAATCAAACGAAATTTCCTTTACATCATTATCGGTATAATAAAGCTGGCGTTTGGCTTCGGTCATCATTTTATTCTGAATCCAGTAGGTTACCGAATTTCCGGTTGTTTCTTTTACGCAATCATTTAGGTGAGAGGTCGTAATGTTTAGTTTTTCAGCAAAATACGAAGCAGATTCCAACATAGAATCCGAGGTAATCATTCTTTGAAATTTCGAAGTGATTAACTGTGACTGATTGCGTTTTCCTTTTGCCTTTTTTTCAGAATCGGCAAAAAGATTAGAAACCCTGTACACAAAAGACATAAAAAGACCATTGATAATTTGCTGCTTATTGGGCAATTGCTGGCCAAATGTGTGATATAGAAGAGATACAGTATCCAGGATTTCCTTATGCTTTTCATTTGAAATTTTCAGCACCTGTTCTGAGGCATGCAAATCCTGAAAAACCTCATTGCAAATATTCGGAATCAGAAACGGATTTACAGTAATAAAATAGCCTTCAGATTTTGGATCAAATTTATCTACAGAATGCACCTGAAAAGGTTTTAGCACCATCAGGGACATTCTGCTCAAAGAAATATTCTCCATATCACAGACAAAATCTACATATCCTTTTGTTAGTATAGCAAAAATATAATACTCATCCCGGTGGGTTTCAAAAGGACTTTCTGAATGTTCAGACTCCTTTTCCAGCTGCTCACTCAGAGGGAACTTTATAAGGTCAATTCCGCCAATCGCTTTGCTATCCTGGGTATGGGTGTATATTTTGGTCTTTTTTTGCATTTTAAACTCGTTCTGCAATTTAATTCCAGATTCCATTCATTTCAGTCAGTATAACAGGTTTTCCTTCTGTCACTACAATCGTATGCTCGTGCTGCGCCATAAAACCGCCTTTATTTCCAACCATTGTCCAGCCGTCCTGCAAAGTTTCGGCATACGTAGAAGTTGTTGCAATAAAGGTTTCAATAGCAACCACAGAATTCTTTTTAAATCTGGTCAGGTTAAATTTATCCCTGTAATTCGCGATTTCGTGCGGGGCTTCGTGAAGGCTTCTCCCTATTCCGTGCCCTGTCAGGTTTTTAATGACTTTAAAACCTCTTTTTTTGGCTTCAGTTTCCATTATATGTCCAATATCAGAAATACGGACACCGCCTTTTATATTGTAGATTGCCTTATGCAAAATTTCTTTAGAGGCTTCAATAAGTTTTTGGTGTTGGTTAACGTCTTCTCCAATTACAAATGATCCGCCATTATCTGACCAGAATCCTTTTAATTCAGCTGAAACATCAATATTAATTAAATCCCCTTCATTCAGAATCCTCTGATCCGAAGGGATTCCGTGACAAAATTCGTTATTGACACTTATGCAGGTCCAGCCCGGAAAACCGTATGTTTCATACGGAGCCGATTTAGCGCCCATTTCCTTCAGGATTTTCCCGCCGAAATTGTCTAATTCTTTAGTAGTCATGCCCGGTTTTGCAAAATTTCTCATTTCTTTCAAAGCAAAAGCGACAGCTTCACTTGCTTTTTGCATTCCAACTAATTCTGATTCTGTTGTAATTGACATAATCTTTGTTTTTTGCGAAAAATATTTCTTCTTGTTTTTATATCCGACTAAATTAGTATTTTTTATTTTAAAGTTTGAAAATGCCCGCAGCCAGATTCAAAACGGTGATAAATGAAGATATTTATTATCTTAGCTAAAAGAGTTCGTTAATTTAAATGATTCACTAAATGGCAAATACAGCAAATCAATTCGAAGAAACCATACGAAAGGCTTATAATGCTTTTAACGAAAGAAATATTGATAAAGCATTGTCTACCATGCAGCCCGATGTACAATGGTCAAAAGCCTGGGAAGGCGGCTATATAAGCGGCCACGACCAAATAAAAAAATACTGGACAAGACAATGGACAGAAATCAACCCTAAAGTTGAGCCGGTTGGTTTTAATAAAAGAGAAAACGGATCTCTGGAAGTGACTGTGCATCAAAACGTAAAAGATTTACACGGTGATTTAATCTTTGACGGATTGGTAAAACATGTCTATACTTTTGAAGATGGCTTAATAAAAAGCATGGATATTGAACTGATTGAAGATTAAAACTGACTTTCAATCCTTTAATGAAAAATTAAAACAAAACTCCTTACTGACAAAGGAGTTTTTTTATGCTTTTTAGTTTCGGTTTTGATTTAATTATTAACTTCTATATCTTGCAACAGCAACAAATCAGGCACAATCGCCGCATTCACTCACAGATTCAATGAATACTAATAACGCCCCTGTTACCATTCTGCAGACCAAACAACATTTTGAAATTCTTGACGGATTAAGAGGTATTGCAGCTTTAGCCGTTGTCGTTTTCCATTTTATGGAATGGATTTTTACAGATCCCACGAAAAACTTTATCGGACATGGTTTTTTGGCTGTAGATTTCTTTTTCTGCCTTTCCGGATTTGTAATCGGATATGCCTATGATGACCGGATTGCAAAAATGGGACTTCGTAAGTTTTTTACTTCCAGGATTATAAGACTGCATCCGCTGGTTGTTGCAGGATCAGTTTTAGGATTACTGGCGTTTTTATTTGATCCGTTTGGCGGGCATTTGGAATTGTACAGCACTGGCAAAATCATTTTGACTTTTATCTGCTCTGTATTTCTTATTCCGTTACCCATAATAGCCGATCGCGGTTTTAATCTGTTTAGTTTTAATGCACCGGCCTGGTCACTTTTTTGGGAATATATGGCCAATATCGCTTATGCCTTTGTGCTGTGCCGAATTCGCAGAAACTTTCTTTTAATTTTAACTATACTATCTGCAGCGGCAATTTGTTATGTGGCATATAATTCGGGTAATTTATTGGGCGGATGGAGCGGTCCTACATTCTGGGATGGCTGTGCCCGTATCTCCTACTCTTTTCTGGTCGGATTGCTTATTTACCGTTCTAACTGGATTATCAAAAACAAGTTGGGATTTTTTGGCCTTTCTGTATTATTGTTGTTAGCCTTTGTAATGCCATTTTCAGAATGGAACTGGTTATCTGAACCACTCGTTGTTTTGTTTTATTTTCCTTTACTGATTTCATTGGGCGCAGGCGCTGTATTAAATCCTGAATTTAAAAAAATCTGCGTCTTTTCGGATACTATTTCCTATCCTTTGTACATGACGCATTATGCTGTTTTATGGATGTTTGGCAATTATTATACAAATTATAAACCCGATACGACACAGTTGGTTTTAATCATCATACCCGGCGTTATACTGCTTGTTGTGTTTGCCTATTTTGTGATGGTTGTTTATGATATTCCCCTGAGAAAATATTTGAGCAATAAATGGATTAAAAAATCTTTAAATTAAAAATATAATAAAATGAAAACATACTTTGTAGACTCTTTTACAAATCAAAAATTTAAAGGAAATCCGGCTGCGGTTTGCATTGCCGAAAAGCATTTAGATACTCAAACCATGCAAAGTATTGCTACGGAAATTGGTTTTTCGGAGACTGCCTTCATAAAGAAAATCATTGACAACACTTATAGCATTCGTTTTTTTACACCAAAAACCGAAATTTCATTATGCGGGCATGCTACTTTAGCTTCCTCAAAAATTATTTTTGACACTACCCCACTGCAAAATATCACTTTTGTAAACTGTGAAAATGTTGAATTGAAAATCGAAAAAGCAGGTAATGAAATTGTAATGCAGTTTCCGGTTTATGATACTACCGAAATCGAAGTTCCGAAAGCTGTTTTTGAGGCACTTGGGATAGACAAAAACATAAATACAAGATTTAGCCCCGACCGCAAAATTATTTTGATTGAGATCAATGATTCAGATACTTTAGCCGCTTTAAAACCTGATTTTTCTGCCCTGATAAATTCTTATTCCGGTATCAATGGTGTTCTGGTAACAGCAAAATCCAATAATCCCGATTATGATTTTCACTATCGTTATTTTTGGCCGTGGGCCGGAACAAATGAAGATCCTGTAACCGGAGGCATTCAGACATTTCTAACCAAATACTGGAGTGAGAAGCTCAATAAAAATAAATTCAAAGCTTTTCAGTCCTCTTTGAGAACCGGTACGATGACTACCGAACTGATTGATAATAAAGTTTTTATTTACGGAGAAGCCGTTACTGTATTTGAAGGAGAATTTATGGATTAAAGAACTAATTGTAATAACTATTACTATATTTACATACTAAATCTATAGGCTAAAAGAAATATGTTTTTAAATTCGTTAGTAAAAAAAAATCTAGCTCAACTATTTTTTCTTTTAGCTATTACTCAGGTCAGTTCGCAGGAAAACGACAGTATTGCTCAGCATTTTTTAATGAATATAGAAATTAGGCCAAGAGCCGAATATACTTCGAATTACATCCTTTCTCCCAACGATTCACTCGATCCTTATTTTTATATTACGCAGCGAAATAGAATTTCCATGCAATATGCGAGACAAAAATGGTTTGTAAAATCTGATTTGCAGGAAATTCATCTCTGGGATCAAAATAATGAATCTTCCAAAGTCGGAAGTATTAATTTTTATCAGCTGTTTTTTGAGACTAAATTCAAATCAATAAACTTTCGACTGGGGCGACAGAGTCTTTTACTGGATAACGGCAGATTGTTTTCTGACGCTCCGTGGGCACAGCAAGGAAGAGCTCACGAAGGAATACGGATTATGAAATCTTCTGCACACTACTCAAATGACTTTTTGTTTTTATTTACCCGGAATTATAGTACTGAGTTTGAGCCTGTCTATTCTCCTGTAGCATCCAATAAATATAAATATCTGCTGGTAAACAATTTTAATTATACTACTAATAAAGGATTTTCATTTAATTCGTTAAATGCTGTTGACTTTTTGGAAAATGCAAACTCAGGGCAATTGTACGCCCGCGCCACCACAGGAGGACGAGTAGAATTTAAAACCAAACATTGGTATTATACCCTAAATAGTTATCTGCAGTTTGGACAGAATGCTAAGGCGCAGAAATTATTTGCTTACTATTTTCAGCCCGAAATCAAATTGTCTTTACCAAAATCTACCTGGCGTCTGGGCGCAGAAATAATCAGCGGAAGCAATTCTCACCTGTCAAACGATCAGTCCGGAGATTTTGATGTCTTATATGGCGTTACCTGGAAGTTTAATGGAAATATGAATGTATTTACACGTTTTCCAAATGATGTTAGCGGAAAAGGGTTAATAAATCCATACCTGTTTACGACAATACCTCTAAATACAAAATTATCCGTTCGTTCTGATTTTCATCTTTTTTATACCCAATATCCTCTTGAAAATAATTCAGGTCAGGACATTTCGAAATTTCTTGGATTTGAAAATGATATTTCTTTAAAATACATACCGATCAAAGAACTGGAAATCAATTATGCCTTTTCATTTTACCAGTCAACCGATTCAATGAAATACCTGCCAAAAATACAGGATGAGAACAAGCTTGCTGTTTGGAGTTATCTCATGATTTCATATAGTTTTAATGCCGTAAATTTTAAACGTAAAAACTAAGTTTCAATTTTAAAAACAAAAAAGAAGCCGTTTCATGCAGAAACGGCTTCTTTTTTATTGCCTGATTTTTTTGATATATGCGCTGTAAACATTGTCTTTGATAGACGTTCGCAGATAGACTTCGTTTTCGTCTTTTGTTTTAAATTCAAACTGAATTAAAGCGGCATCAGAATAATAAAACAAGGAATCATCGTCAGCAAATTCAAGATTTGAAATAGGTTTGGTTGTTAATTTTGCTTCAAATGCTATTTCACCATTCGTTAAGTCTATTTGAAACAATTTTGCTTTATGGGTATATCCAAAAATATTATCGCTTTCTTCAAGGATGTATTCGATATTATCGTCCTGAAAGTCTCTTTTCCAGATCTGAGTCCCTGTTTTTGAATCCACAGCGTATATAGAAGAAACTGTTGGGCCCTGTGCGGCAAAATATACTTTTTTGTCTTTACAAAATATACGTTCCTTGATGTTATATTGATTTTCATCTAATTTAAACTGCCATAAAATATCCAATTTGTCAGGGCTTAACGCAAAAAGTACATTTTTTTCGTTGGCAATAAATATATTTTCACTATCTGTTACGGCTTTTCCGTGTATGGGTTCCTCAAAACTTTTCTGGGAAAGAAGTTTTCCCGTATTGGCATCAAAACTATAGAAATTGTTTCCGCTTTGGGTAAAAATTTTATTGTCAAAAAAGAGAACCGGAATATCATTATTTACAGCATCCAGTTTATAACTCCATGCTAAACTCCCATCTTTTAGATTAAGCGCATAAACGCTGCCATTTTGAGACGTTATATAGAGCTTTCCATTATTTATAACCGGAATCTGATCTTTTAATACGATTTGATCTGTACTGTTTCCTAATCTTGATTTCCAGAAAACATCCCCGCTTTGGTTATCAACAGCAAAGATTTCACCATTAATAAACGGAACGTATACAACTCCATCATAAAGGGTAATTGCATTTGCACACATTTCAGTGTGGGCGTCCGTAGCTTTTACAGTCCAGCCAATTTGTTCAGATTCTAAATCAAATGAAAAAAGAGCACCATCATAATCATAAATCAGGACTAAAGCTTCATCTAACGGAACTTTTGCAATAGGACGGATGACTTTATTAACGACCTTGTCATTAACGGTTAAGACATTATCAGAATTAGGCTGACCAGGTTTTGATGTAGCTGGTGTTTGTCCAAACGTATCTATTGCAATAAATACAAATAAAAAAATTATAAGTTTTCTTTTCATTTTTAAAATTTGGGTTTGATGATTTAGCAAATAAGTTGCCAAACCAATCAATATTCAGGTCAAATATAGTTAAAAAATATTATAGGTTTTAGAAGTCAGAAGCCTTTGAATTAGAGCTTATGACAGCACTATTTTACAAATACAAAAGCTATATTTGTAAGAAAAAAACCTAATATTAAAAGATAATGCGGAAGATCTTAATCAGAAAAGCAACCAAGGAAGAACTGAAATGGATAAATTCTAAATATTCCCAAATTGGATTTGTACACTCTAATTTTGAAAAAGAAATCATTGCAGTTGCAGAATATGAAGGTCAACGATGCGGGCTTGGGAGAATCGTAACTATTGATGAAAACAATTGCGAACTGGGCGGAATGTTTGTTTTTGAAGAATTCAGAGGAATGAAAATAGCCCAAAAAATCATTGAGTTTTTACTCAACGAAGAAAATGCCTCTCACGAAAATATCTGGTGCCTCCCTTTTGCAAAACTCAATGATTTTTACGCAAACTTTGGATTTGAAGATTACAAAGCAAAAAACATTCAGGTTCCTAAGGCAGTTTTAGACAAGTATAATTGGTGTAATTCTACTTATGATGATAAGGTTCTTTTATTGGTGAAATAGATGTTGTTTTCTTAGAAAACCGATAACTAATATTTTTCATAAAACTCCCAGTCATCTGTAAGTTTCATGACTAAATTATAGTTTTTTCTGTAGTCCTCATCAACAGATTTTTGATCTTTAGAATCATGTGCTTCAATCGCAAAATTTCCATAATCCATAATGAAACCATGAGGGTTGTTAAATTTGAAAGTAATTTTTCGAACCTGTACATCATTAATTCTTCCACACGACTTGGAACTATATAAATTGCCTTTGTAAATACGAAAACAAGAGTATAATTCAGTCGCATTGTTAAAACTTCTTTTACTATCATATTCATTGGAACTTATATATGCGTCCAACAATTCTTTTAAAGTCTTCATGTTTTCCGGCATTTGCTGAACAGCATGTCTGATTAAAATATTAAAATCAGGAAAAGAAATTAATACTGTATCTTTAATTACAAGACTCCCTACTTTTTCTTCAGACGGAAAACCTTCTCTTTTTAATAAATTGATCAATTTATCGGTTACTCTTTCCGTAGTTTCGTATAAAACTTTTGGGCTCTTTCTGTTTTCAAGTCCATATTCCGCCTGGTCTTCATGCAGTAGATCATCTAATTCTTTTTTTAATTGAAGATTCCATTTTGTTTTTGCTGCTTTAGCTATTGAGTCATATTTAATGCTAAAGCTTTTCCATTCGGGATTTTTCCGAAGACCGCTAAAAATCTTAGCATTGAAATACGGCAGATCGATACCTTTATGAGCCAGTTTTTCGCTCCACCAAAAAGCTGCTTTTAAATCTCTTGACAAAACGGCGCATCGAACTGCATTATGAATATCCCTTGCGAAAAGGACGGGATAATTTTGAGCTAAAAGATTGTACTCTTCTTTTGCTTGGCCATACTGCCTGTTTAAAATATAATTTTCAGCTTTTTTTGTATAAGTATAATAGGTTACTTGGTTTTTTTCTGCTTCTTCTTTTTCAATATCTGCTACTAATTTGTTAGCTGTAATTAGAGGGATACAGTCATAATTTTCCCTCTGTGTTATTTTGTTTGGTTTATTCTTTTCAGGATCATAAATCATTGCGCCTATATCAAATATTTCGGAATAACTTGACCCAAAAGCAAGTAACGTCTTTCTCGTAACCTTACCACTTATTTTAAAGGGCTGCCTGTCTGCCATTAAAGTTTTAGAATAGGCGTATTTTTTAAAATAAAATGCCGGAAATGTATCCAGAGCCGTAAACTCATTTGTTTCCTTGTTGTTCAGTTTTACATCTACAGAATCCTTATTGACCGTTCGTCCCAAATAACAGATTCTTGTTGTATCTGTTTTCTCTCCTAAAAAGATCTCAATATAATTTTTCGCTTTTTTAGTTTTAATTATCACATTCGTTCCCCAATCGTCATTTCCGCTCACAAAACCTTCAATGGATGCAATACTGTCTTTTGGATTATAAGTGCATTTATTAATCTCTACATTTAAAAAGCACATGGACAAACTTTCAATAAAATGAAAATTTCTAAAAGTTTTACTTCGAAAGGTCACGCCATAATTAATGATTCCTTTATAATTTCTTGCATCAACAAAATACGATGCTGTTGTAGTATCTTTAGAATCACTGAACCAATTTCTTCGATTCTTATCCCAGAAACTATAGACTTCACTAAATACTTTGTTTTTATTAAAATCAGTTTGATCATATGTAGTTTTCAATTGCTTTTGTGCAAAAGACATAGTAACAAAAACAACGTTGATTAAAACAATTAGATATCTTTTGTAAACTTTTTGCACAGTATTATTAT
>NZ_QETH01000063.1 GCF_003105115.1 Flavobacterium sp. HTF
TTTCTGATAAAGCTTGCAGGCTTTTTCGTAGCTTTTTATAGCATTTTCAGATTGCCCAAATTGATTTTCGTAATACGCTTTATTTCAGTTTAAAACCACAATAGCCAATAACTCTTCTTTGGTTTTTGGTTTTGGATTTTTCCAGAAATCAGTTTCTTCTTTCGCAAGATTTTGCAACGCTTCCGCGGAAGGATTTGCAACAAAAACATCAATTGCATTATATATTTTATCTTCCTGATTCTGCCCGAAAACATTCAGATTTATAAAAAGAAAGATTAAACCATACAAGTGATATAAGTTCATATTAATTGTTTCGGATAGATTTAAAATTAAATCATAAAAGCAATATAAGCTTTTGAATTTAGTTTTTTAAGAGAAACAAACAAAACTCCACCTTATTAATATGAACCTATATCACTTATATGGTGAAAAAAATTAAAACTTCCAGATGCCATAAAACTGAAAATAATTAAAATTCTGCTCAAAATTAATTACATATCTCGCTCCCAAGCTTGGTCCGATTCTGGCAAAACCCGCCGTTAAATCAAATAAAAGTCCCGTTTTTAAATCAGTAAAAGAGTTTTTTACCTTATTCTCATTAGTTTCGGTACTCAATAAATAAAATTCTTTTTCGTTTTCAAAAGTTTCAGTTTTTATGTTTTGATTTTGTTCCTGAGAAACATTTATATTCGCCTGAATTCCTGCACCAATACCTATATAATTATTGATGTTATAACGAATTAAAACGGGTACTTCCCAGTTGATATTTTTATTTTCAGTCGTCGTAGTGGTTCGCTGAAGCTGACGTGTTCCGTTTGCATTTGTAATACTTATGTCTTTGATGGTTGTTGCACTATTATATTCGTTTAAGGCATTTGTCCACTCTGCCTGCCAGTAAAAACGATACGATTTAAAAGGCGAAATAGTCGCACCAACAAAATAACTGGTGGATTTTTCCAGATCAGGATACAAATTATAACCCGCCTTGACACCGATTGAGATTCCGGGAAGAAATCGGGTAGTGGCGTAATTGGTAATTATGGGTTCATTTTTGTCAAAAATAATTGCCGTCCGGCTTCTGGTTTTTACCTTATGAAAGTCTTTGCTAAACTTCATGGAATATTTTACAAAACCTTTTGTACTGTCTTTTTCATGAACATTCTTCTGCTCGCTTCCCGGCAGATATATGTTTTTGAAAGTAAAAAAAATCTGTTTCTGTTTGATAATAGTGTCCAGGCAGCTTATTGTAGGAACTTCATCTTTTGGACAAATCGGACATTCGGGATACATACTTTCTATTTTAAAAGTCTTTTTGTCAAACATATCCGGAATATCAGTTTCCAGACGAATCATTCTTGCAGGGCCTTCACCGTTATTTTGAAAACGGGTTTTAAAATTAACCCTTTTAAAACGCACCAGTCTGTAATTCATAAAACTTCCGTTAGAACCCATTTTATTTGGATCATGAGACGTGACGATTTCCATCTCCAGATTTTTTATTTTATGGTTTTTGTAACTTCTGTTGGGTACATAAATTCCTCTCATCGTAACCGTTGCGCTGGTGTCTTTGATCATTTCAGGAGTAGTTTTAAAAGTAAAAAAAACATTGCGAGTCTCTCCCGGATTGGCATCATCAAATTCTAAAACAGAAACATTGTGATAGGTTTTGTTAGCATCTAATAAAGAAGCATCAAGATCTTCTTCGGTCGTTGTGTTTCTGTATTTTTTGGTTTTAAAAGTGTTTTCAGAAGAAGCGACATACGATTTTGTATCATCAAGATCATCAACAGAAGCGACTGTATTTTCTTTTATTTCGCGTTCGTTGGCATAAGTCCTGAAATCGACTAATTCAAAATTTTTATCCTTGAATTGTTTCTCATTATAAAACAAATACAGCTTACCGCCGGAGACATAATTCTCCAAATTCTGATAACCCACTATGACTACCATTTCCTGTTCGGGAATCGGATCACAGTTTTTTAAGATTGCAAATCCGTTTTGGTCTGCAATCGAAGCGATGTCTTTATAGTTAGTATCCGTTATATCATTTACAGCCACTTTTTTCGGGCGTGTTGCAGGAGGTTTTCCGTTGTCGTAGTTGTTGGTTACAGCCAGTCTGGTTGTGTAAGTCCCTTTGTTTTTATACACATGTTTTGGTTCTGCTTCTTTACTGTAATGACCGTCTCCAAGTTCCCATAAATAAGAATAACTTGGTTTTGGGGCACCGGCAATCGGAATCAACGGAGGAGTTTCCGGTTTATAATTAACCTGATTTCCGTTTTGATTGTAAATAATATTGGCTCTTCGTGTTATGGTGTCTTTTACTTTAATTTGACCTATCGAAAAAATAGAAAAGAGAAGAAAGAAAATAGACAGTTGTGGTTTCATAACTAGACAGTTTTTGGTCTTAAAATCATTAGAGCTAATTTTAAAACAGGATTAAATGTAAAAAAAAGTGATGAGCAAATCACCACTTTCTTTTAAAAAAGTATTTGTAAGTTACTGAATAGCATTGATTGCAGCCACCAGTTGCGCTTCTGTACCGGTTGTTGTTTCGGCAAGCGTGAAAGTATAAACATCATTTGCAGCAACTGTCACACCTTTGATTGCATAACGCCATTGACCATTGTCTTCGGTTACAAAAATCACATGGCAAGCCAGTCCAATCGGAATTTGTCCGTAGTGTTCGCTGAATAATCCGGCTGTTGTGTACGTATCTAATTTAGCAAGTGCATTAGTTCCTTCGCCATCATAAGATAAGTAAACAGCACTGTTGTTGTTATCGTATCCGTCAGGAACATCTGCAAGAATTGTCGTTTTTGGTCTTGGGTCACTGTAAAAACGGTCCACATTTGTCCATCCAAAGTTTCCAAAAGTCACATAATAATTGGCTCCTTCACCCTGAACACCACCTTTTCCGTTGGCACCGTCAGCACCTTCTTTTACTTCTCTCCAGGCCAGTTCACCCGCTTCATCAATTGCACCCCTCCATAATGTCATGGTATTGTCTACACCATCAGTTAAAGCAGCAGGAACAAGCATTGTCATAGAACAGGAGGTTTGAAGTTCAACACCGCCCTGAGTAGCTTTGATGAAAAATTCACCACCCGAAATCAATAAGTTTTTCTTTCCGTCAGGAGTAATTCCCATAGTCGGTTTGTTGGTAACCAACATATTTCCTTTGTCAAAAAGTTCGATATATTCGATATCTACCGCTCCGGTTACAGCATTTCCGTTTTTGGTTAAACAATCACCGTTGATATTCACTTTTACCCCTTTGGCAGAAGTAAACGTTACGACACCATTTCCTGCAGTTATGGTAAAGTTTTGTGTATTTCTTTTTACTCCTTTTTCGCTGATGCTTTTAAAAGCTCCTGAAGTTGGAGGCAGGATTACATTGTTGTCGTCGCCATCACTGTTGTCACAGCTTACGAATGTCGTTATAGCGAATAATAAAAGTCCGATTGTTTTAAAATTTGTTTTCATGATATTCAGTTTTAATAGTTATTTAATGATAGATGTTTAAGAGGGGAAAATTGTTACCCTGTTTTTAATTTTATTTTCCGGCTTATATAAAGAGATCAATTGTGGTTAAATTTTGTTACCCCTCTTTTTTTTTAAATTTATTTTGAATGGCATTTTTCTTCAAAGACATTTCCGTCTTCATCCAATGCCACAAGGATGTCTTTTTTTCGCGAAAGCGTAATAATAAAGTAAACCCAGATTATCGCCCAAAATCCGAACGTTATCATCGTAAGGAATAAATGGAAAGGATGGTTTATTTCTTTTTTTTCTTTTGACAAAACAGCATACGGCAGTTTTTCGTTATGTTCGATAATCACAAAACCATTTCGTTCTTTGGCGGAGAGCATTTTATAAAACCGGTCGAGATTTTTTTCGTTTATGAGTTGATAACTTTCCATTTCTCTTAATTTTTTTCGTTTATTCCAAAAGATTTTACTTCGTTATATCAACCTCATTTTATAATTGTTACCCCTCAGATAGAAGTTTATTTTAATATTCTTTATAAATTAGTGTTTTAAACTGCTGTTTTATGGCCAAGACTAAGATTCATTCCGACCAAAAATATATTGAAGGACTCGCTGCAAATAACTCAGCAATAATTCAGGAGATCTACAAAAAGTTTGTTCCCAAAGTTGTTTTTTATATCAGGAACAACTCCGGTAACCAGGATCAGGCGCAGGATGTGGTTCAGGACATTATGATCCTGCTTTTTAATCAGGCCAAATCCAATACACTACAATTAACATGTCCGTTTGATGCTTATTTTTTCCTGTTATGTAAAAGAAAATGGCTGAACGAATTGAAAAAAACTTCTAATAAAGGGGTAACAATTCAGGAAGATGCGGGATCTATAAGTGAATCTGCTCTTGAATTGGTAGAGCACACCGAAGAATTTGATGAAAAACAACAACTTTTTGATGCCATGTTCCGGAAATTGGGAGACAAATGCCAGGAGTTATTAAAGTTGAGTTTTACCATTAAATCTATGGAAGAAGTTGCTGAAAAACTTAACGTTACATACGGTTATGTCCGTAAGAAGAAATCGTTATGCGTGGGTCAGTTAACACAATGGATTCAGGAAGCTAAAAATTTTAAATCTTTAAAAAACAATTAGTCATGAACGAAGAACGCTACATATTATTTGATCAATATCTTCAGGATGAACTGAATGTTGAAGAAAAAGCGAATTTTGAAAAACAAATATCCGAAAATCAGGAGTTTGCATCAGAATTTGAATCTTTTAAAACAGCACAGTTTCAATTGGAAAATAAATTCGGAATTGCGGCAGAAAGAGAAGCGTTCAAAGAAAACCTGACTAAGATTTCAAATAAACATTTTAATAAGGAAAGCTCAAAAATAATTGCTTTTAAGCCGTGGAACTATGCGGTTGCAGCCTCTGTGGTAATTTTAGTGGGTTTGTTTTTCTTTAATTATATGCAAAAACCTGTTTACGAAGATTTTAATCAGCACGAACAGGCTTATTTTACAGAGAGAAGTACAGAAAGTGCAACTTTAAAACAAGCTGAAACTGCTTTTAATGCCGGTCAGTACAAAGAAGCGGTTCCGCTTTTTGAGAAAATCCTAAAGCAGGCAAAAACACCTGAAATTCAATATTTTTATGGAATCTCTTTATTAGAAACCAACAAAACCAAAAAAGCGGCAACTGTTTTTCAGGAACTCAGATCCGGAAATTCTGTTTATAAAGACAAAGCGACATGGAATCTCGCGCTTACAAGACTCAAACAAAAAAACTATATCGGCTGCAAAGAAATTCTGCTCACTATTCCGCAGGATTATGAGGATTATGTTGATGTTCAGGTATTATTAAAAGAACTGGAATAAGACCAAAATTTTTACAATATAACGAGGAATTTCGATAAGAGATTCCTCGTTTTTATTTATACAGGATTTGGTAAATTAAAGAAGAAAATACTTCGGTTTTGAATTTTAATATTATATTCGGCTCACCAAAAACAAAACCACAATCTTAGAATGAAAAAAATCACATTATTGCTAATTATAGTATTTTCTCAACTTTCATTAGCAAATTCTAAAATCACCGAAACAGAAAAACTTGCCGCCACTTGTAAAGTCTGGGGATTTTTAAAATATTACCATCCAAAAGTAGCCAATGGAGATTTTAACTGGGATCAGCAATTACTGGATATTTTACCAAAAATTGAGAAAGCAGAAACCAAAGAAGAATTTTCATTGATAATGGAAAACTGGATTGATAACTTGGGTCCAATAAAACAAATTGCGCCAATTCCTGTGCCAAAAGATGTCAGGTTTTTTGATAAAAACTTTAATTTATCATGGATCAGTGCCAATAAACTCTTTTCTAAAAAGCTTTCGAAGAAATTAAAATTTATAGAAGAAAACAGATTTCAAAGTAATGAAGATTTTGAACATGGTTTTGATGCCTTAAAAAAAACAAGAAACTATTTCGATCTGGATTATACCAATAAAGGCAACAGAATATTAATGCTGTCTGCTTACTGGAACGTCATAGAGTATTTTTTTCCTTATAAATACATTATGGATCAGCCATGGGATTTGAGTTTACAACAAATTCTGCCCGAAATTGCAGACGCTAAAAACGAGGATGATTTTTATCTTGTTATGAGAAAATTATCTACTAAATTGAATGACAGTCATGTTGAGTTTAAGATTTATGGATCATTTGCAAAAACAGGAATTAATAAAAATTATTATTTTCCAGCGACTGGTAAAATAATCGATGAGAAATTGATCGTGACCGAAATCCTGGGTGATAGTCTGGCAGAGGCGGATAATATTAAAATAGGAACTGTAATTACCAAAATAAATGATAAAACTATAAAGGAAATTTTGACAGAAAAAAAGGATGCTATTTGTGCATCCAATGAAGCCGCATATTTAGATAAAGCTGTTATCCGAATTTTGACAAGTGAATCAGAAAATGTAAAAGTTGAATTTTTAAAAGACGGAAATTACGAAACAAAATCAATGATTTGGTTTAATTATCATGATTCACATAGAAATGAGTTTAAAAAAGGAGCACAGAAAAAACAAGAAAAGTTTAAGCTTTTGGAGAATAATGTAGGTTATGTGAATATGGGAACCATACAAAGCAGACACATTCCTGAAATGATTGAAGCTTTGAAATCGACCAGGGCAATTGTTTTTGATATGAGAAATTACCCGAATGGGACATATGCAGAAATATCTAATTTTTTGAATGCTAAAGAAGAAAAATTTGCCATTTACACCTATCCTTATTTAAATTATCCGGGAAAATTTAAATGGACAGACGGAACAAACAGCGGCACTGAAAATAAAGATAATTACAAAGGAAAAATTATTGTTCTTTTAAACGAAAATTCAATAAGCCAGTCAGAATGGACAGCGATGTGTCTTCAGACAGCGGGTAATACAACAATAATTGGGAGTCAGACCGCTGGAACAGACGGAAATGCGGTTGATATTGATTTTAAAGGATTTCACACCCGATACACTGGTATTGGAGTTTTCTATCCTGACGGAAGAGAAACCCAAAGAATCGGAATTGTGCCTGATATCGAAGTAAAACCAACAATAAAAGGAATTCAGGAAGGAAAAGATGAAGTTCTTGACCGCGCTTTGTCGTTTATTAATATCGGGAAGTAAGCCTCATTTGTTACCCTGAAGAACGAAGGGTGACAACAAGAATTAAAATCCGTTTTCATCTGTGCTTTCACGAAAGTGAATCCGTAAAATCCGCGTTCCACTAAGCCAATTGGAAAGTTTTTAATATTGTCGTAATTTTGCCGTTTTAAAATTTTACCATTGAATTCAACAACAATTATTACCGATACACACACCCATTTATATTCGGAAGAATTTGATCAGGATCGTGACGAAATGATTCAGCGTGCTATTAATGCCGGAATCACACGCTTTTTTATTCCTGCAATCGATGCGGCTGCAACGCAGTCGATGTATGATCTGGAGAAAAATTACCCTGAAAATATCTTTTTAATGATGGGTTTACATCCCACTTACGTGAAAGATAATTATCTGGATGAGTTAGCACACGTTGAAGCTGAACTGGCCAAAAGAAAATTCTACGCTGTTGGTGAAATCGGAATTGATCTGTATTGGGATAAAACACATCTTAAAGAACAGCAAATCGCTTTTAGAAAGCAAATTCAACTGGCAAAACAATACAAGTTGCCAATTGTAATTCATTGCCGTGAAGCTTTTGATGAAATCTTCGAAATCCTTGAAGAAGAAAAATCTGAAGATTTATTTGGGATTTTTCATTGTTTTTCCGGAACTTTAATACAAGCACAGCAGGCAATTTCTTATAAAATGAAATTAGGCATTGGAGGAGTAGTAACATTCAAAAACGGAAAAATCGACCAGTTCATGAATCAAATCGATTTAAAGCATATCGTTTTGGAGACAGACTCGCCGTATCTGGCACCAATCCCGTACAGAGGAAAGAGAAATGAAAGCAGTTATCTGGTAAATGTTATTGCAAAGCTGGCGGATATATATAATGTTTCTGAAGAAGAAATAGCAGCAATTACAACACAAAACTCAAAAGACGTTTTTGGTATTTAACGAAATCGTTACTTTAATTTGGTTTTTTTTTTGTTCTTTTGCCCACCTAAATAAATAAAAGTAATGCAGAAATTTGATGCGATTAGACCGTTTTATGACTCCGAAATAAATGAAGCACTTCATAATGTAGTCAATCATCCGATGATGAAAGCCATGATGAACTTTACTTTTCCGGAATTAGAAGATGAGGTTTGGAAAGATCAGCTTAAGAAAACACACTCTATTCGTGATTTTCAATGCAATTTTATTTATAATACCATTCAGAAAGTCTTAGAAAGAAGTTCAGAAGGACTTACAACTTCAGGTTTTGAGAAACTGGAGAAAAACACCTCTTATCTTTTTATCTCCAATCACAGGGATATATTATTAGACACCACCTTATTAAACGTTTCGTTGTTTGAGCATGGCTTGGTTATGACAGCTTCGGCAATTGGTGATAATCTGGTTAAAAAAGCATTCTTAAGTACTCTGGCTAAACTAAACAGAAACTTTTTGGTTTTGAGAGGGTTAACGCCAAGAGAAATGCTGCAGAGTTCTAAGCTGCTGGCCGAATACATGGGGCAGTTACTGCTTCGCGAAAACAGATCGGTTTGGATTGCTCAAAGAGAAGGCCGTACCAAAGACGGAAACGACGAAACCAATCCGGGAGTGCTTAAAATGATCGGAATGGGTTCTGATGAAGCCAATCTAATGGATTACTTTAAGAAACTAAAAATCGTTCCGGTATCTATTTCGTATGAATATGATCCAACGGATGTTTTGAAAATGCCGCAATTAATGGCAGAAGCAAACAATGAGATTTATATAAAAGAAAAAAATGAAGATTTCATGACCATTTTGAGTGGTATCATGGGAACTAAAAAAAGAATACATATTTCTGTTGGAGATGTTCTGGATACAGAAATTGATCAGATTGTGGCAGAAAATGATAATGCCAACAAACAAATTCAGGCTCTTGCTCAGGTAATTGATGATACTATTCTGAAAAATTACCAGTTATGGCCAACCAATTTTATTGCTTACGATATTTTAAACGAAACCAATAAATTTTCGCATTTATATAAAGAAAGCGAAAAATCCCTTTTTGAGCGTCGTTTAGAAATGCGTATCGGAAGCGACAATCCTGTTACAAGACAAGGGTTTTTGGCTATGTATGCCAATCCTGTAGTCAACAAATTAAAATATCAGGATGTCATCTAAAGCTAAAATATTGCTGATTTATACCGGAGGAACTATCGGTATGAGCAAAGATTTTGAGACCGGCGCGCTCAAAGCTTTCAACTTTAGTAAATTATTGCAAAAAATTCCGGAACTAAAACAATTGGATTGTGAAATAGAAACCGTTTCATTCGAAAACCCAATTGATTCCTCCAATATGAATCCCGAAATGTGGACAAAGATTGCCACTATTATCGAGGAAAATTATATCCAGTTTGACGGATTTGTAGTTTTACACGGTTCAGATACCATGTCGTATTCGGCTTCTGCATTGAGTTTTATGCTCGAGAATTTAACCAAACCAGTTGTATTTACGGGATCACAATTACCAATAGGTGATTTGCGTACTGATGCAAAGGAAAACCTGATTACGGCTATACAAATTGCTTCACTTCAAGAAAATGGAAACCCTGTCATTCATGAAGTTTGTCTGTATTTTGAGTATAAATTATATCGTGGAAACCGCACTTCAAAAGTAAACGCAGAACATTTCAGGGCTTTTACGGCACCAAATTATCCTGAATTAGTAGAGTCTGGTGTACACTTAAAATTGAATTCACATTTATTTCTTCCTATAAAAAAAGATGCAAAACTAATTGTTCATAAAAACCTGGACAATCACGTAGCGATTATAAAAATGTTCCCGGGAATGAGCGAAATTGTGCTGGCCTCAATTTTGTCAACTCAGGGCTTACAAGGGATTATTCTGGAAACTTACGGATCAGGAAATGCCCCAACCGAAGATTGGTTTTTGAAATTAATTGAAAAAGCAATCCAGTCAGGCCTGCATATTGTAAATGTAACACAATGTTCCGGCGGAAGTGTCAATATGGGACAATACGAAACCAGTACGGCCTTAAAATCACTCGGAGTAATCTCAGGAAAAGATATTACAACAGAAGCTGCAATTACCAAATTAATGTATTTGCTGGGTCACAATATTCCTCAAAACGAATTCAAAGATATTTTTGAAACGGCACTTCGCGGGGAAATCTCGCTATAAGCTTTTCACCATATAAGTGATATAAGTTTATTTAAAAGGCTAGTTTGTCATCCTGACGAAGGAAGGATTACACAAGAAACTCGACAAAGATTGCTCTTTGCATGCGGAATTACTAGTGCGATCCTTCCTTCGTCAGCATGACGTTGCGCATAATTGGAATTTGGAATTTTCTAAATTGAAATTTTCTTCTAAAATTTAGAATTTCGATATTCAACCGGGCAAGTTTCCAAATCTTCTGAAGATTTATGTTTTTTGTAATACACATAAACAATTACAGAAATAATACAGATAATTCCCTGAATGGCAACCGTTGCTCTTACTCCAAGTGAGTGAGAAACATATCCGATAATCAAACTTCCCACGGGAATCATTCCCTGATACGCCATCATATAATAACTGATACTTCTCGAACGCATATTGACCGCACTCTGTGTCTGGATATAAATATTGATGGATGAAGTTTGTCCCATCATTCCGATACCGCTTAGTGTCATACAAATAAGGGCAACAGTTAAATTGCTCGAAATGGCCAGAATAATGATACTAAAACCCATTAGTAAACTGGCAGAGATCATCAGTTTATTCATGTTTCCGGATGATTTTAAATTAGCAATATAAACAGCAGCCAGAACAGAACCAATTCCGGCAGCACTTTCAAACCAGCTGAAAGTTTCTGCGTTTCCGCTAAAAATATCTTTGGCAAAAACCGGCATTAGTGTATTAAAAGAAATGACAAACATACTGCTGCACATTAGCATGAGGAGCATTCTTGCCATTTCGGTTTCTTTTTTTACGTAGTCCAGGCCTTCAATAAGGTCATCAAGCATTTTGAGTTTGTTTTCTGCTTTGATGTGTGGTGTGATTTTCATCATAAATAACGAAATCAAAACAGGAACATAGCTAATGAAATTCCCAATAAAACAAATGTCTTCTCCATAAGTATGCAGAATAATTCCAGCAAGCGCAGGGCCTGCAATTCGGGCAAAATTATTAAGTGTCGAGTTTAGTGCAACCGCATTTGGCAAATCTTCCTTGTCATTCACAATATCAATCATCATCGTTTGACGACAGGTCATATCAAAAGCATTAATAATTCCCTGAATTAAACTCAGTGCCAGAATAAAGTTGATGTTGTATATTTTGAGATAAATTAATAAAGCCAGCGTACCAGCCTGAAGCATGGCAAGAGACTGCAAAACGATCATAGCACGGTGCCTGTCATAACGCCCGATGATACTTCCGGCCAGCGGAGCTAAAAACAACGACGGAATCATGCTTAAAAAAGTCGCCAGTCCAAGTAAAAAAACAGAACCTGTTATACTGTAAACCATCCAGCTTACGGCTGTTTTCTGCATCCAGGTTCCAATTACCGAAACAGACTGACCGTAAAAAAAGAGCTTGAAGTTTTTTGATTTTAACGCTTTAAACATAACCTTAAATATTTAATACAAAGGTCGGGATTATGTTTTCATTAGAAAAATTAATAATTTTACTGATAATGAGTATTAAAACTTATCAATATGGAAATTTACCAACTCGAATATTTTATTAAAACTGCTGAGGTATTGCATTTTACCAAAGCTGCCGAATTATGTTTTGTAACTCAGTCCGGGCTTTCGCAGCAAATTAAAAAACTGGAAGAAGAACTCGGAATGCCTTTGTTTAAAAGGATAGGAAAGAAAGTGCAATTGACCGAAGCCGGTTCTGTTTTTCTCATTCACGCCAAAAAAGTGGTAGAAAATGTAGAAAACGGAAAACAGGCCATAGAAGATTTAAACGAAATGATTGGCGGAGAATTGAGAATAGGAGTAACATACATTTTCGGACTTTTGATCCTGCCGGTTGTCAATTCGTTTGCCAAAACTTATCCAAGTCTTAAAATAGTCGTTGAATACGGAACGACAGAAGCTTTAGAACAAAAATTACTGACCAACGAATTAGATTTGGTTCTCGTTATTTCATCTCATCAGATTGATCTACCGATCCAAAAAGTACCTTTGTTTACGTCTCAGATGGTAATGGCAGTTTCAAAATCGCATCCTTTAGCGGTTTTAGATAAAATTGCTTTTAAGAAAATAGAAGAAATTCAGCTTGTTTTGCCGGGAAAAGGTTCGAATTCAAGAGAATTTGTAGAAGAATTGTTTGCCAAAAATAAAATGAAGCCAAAAATTGCAATCGAATTAAATTCTATTCACGCGCTTTTGCAAATGGTACAGGACAGCGACTGGGCGACAATAGTTGCCGAAAAAGCCTTAAAAGGCTGGGATGAGCTCATTGCGATTCAGATTACAGGAGTGGCAACCAGAAGAGATTCTTTTATGCTGACCATTGGAGGCTACCAAAAAAAGGCCGTAAAATTGTTTATGGAAGAATTTAGGAAAAGCATTTGAAGGAATATTAGATTTTACTTTTGTAACTCGATTTTTTTTGTGTTCTTTGCAAACCAAAATAGAGAGGTGTCCGAGTGGTTGAAGGAGCTAGCCTGGAAAGCTAGTATATGGGTAACTGTATCGAGGGTTCGAATCCCTTCCTCTCTGCGAAATAAAATCCCGCAATTTCAATTAGAAATTGCGGGATTTTTTGTTTAGCTATTTATTATAAAAGAATTTACTTCCCATTCAATAACTTCTCCAAATATTCATTTTTATCTTTTTCAGACTGAAGTAAACGTTCATAAAGTTTTTCTTTCTCTTCATAAACCTCTATTAATTTATCTAATGGGTTGAAAGTACAATGATTAGATTGAATAGCTCCATTACTATAACTAAAGTCATTGTCGTAAATGTTATTAAAATAATTAAATACAGCTTCTTCGGAGAAATTCTTAATTGCTTCAACAGTTACACCAAGCGCATTTGCTACTTGTTTTAGTTTTTCATCGTCAACAGTTTCGCTATTTTCTATGGCAGAAATTGATTGTTGAGATACACCCAAAGCTTGTGCCAATGCTTCTTGTTTCATGTCTTTCAGCTCACGAATTCGGCTGATTTTGCGTCCTATATGATTTGGTTTTACTGCTGTACTCATGAATCAAAATATTTAAAATGGTTAAAAGTAATAATGTGTTTCCGTAAAAAAAGCGAGGCTTTTTTGTAAGATATAATTTTCATTATACAAACAAAAGTACAGCTTTTTGAATAAGTTTTTATTGAAATAAAGATTATCTTTAAATAGTAAACGAATGATATATGAAATTTATAATAGGCTTTGCAATAGTTTTACTTTTATCATCCTGTGCTTCATTTTCAGATAAAATGGTGAACCAAAATAAATCGGCATTATCAGAAAATGACTTATCAAAACTAGAGGGAAAATATGAATTGTTTCCCGACTTGAAATACGATGAAAAGGGAAATATTCAGACAATAGATTCTCAGGAATCTAAGACAACATATAACCTGAATTATTTTGTAAAATCTCAGGATTCAAAATATGATTATTCAGAATCTGCTATTGTTGAGGTCAAAGTCATCAATATAAACCGAATACAATTTGTAACCAAAAAGAATAATGTGACAACTGACAGTATCGGATTGAGCGGAAAACTAAAAAACGGACTTTTTTATCTGGACAATAAATATCTGAAACGTAATGGAATTCCATACCTTGCAGGAGGTTACAATAATCACAAAACCAGAATCGGACTCTCAAAAGACAATGGGCTTTTGGTAAATCATGCTTACGATAATACGGGTGCGCTTTTATTTTTATTTTGGGCAGGATCTGATTATAATTTAGGATATCATTATAAAAGAATCAAAGAATAGTGGATAAATTATACAAATATTATTTTCGTCCCGGTTATCAGTCTCAGGAGCTTTTGATCGACATTTTTTATGGTGCAGAAAACGAAACATTTATTCCTGATTTTCTAAATGCAATCGCCGTACTAAAACCAAAAATGACCGATATTCTCGATTTATGGATGAACGATGAGGTTATAATGACGTATAATTCTGAAATTGGATATTTTACCCTTTCAAAAGATATTTGGGGCTTTGCTTTTATAATGGCGGAGAATAACCAGGAAGGTTTAGTAAAGATTAATTCCATTTTGGAAAATGCAGCAATGTTTGAAAAAGTTGAAGTTGATTTTGAGAATTATAAATGAATAAAGTAATTTGAAAACCCCAGGAAATTGAAGCCAGAGATTAACAAAGTTTTTAATCTTGAAAAACAAAAATTTCTGCCCGAAAAAAAATAAAAAGATAAATACATAGCTCTGAGAAGTTAACCTGAAAATGCCTTTTTTAGATTATTTTATTACAGAAATTATTATATATTTGGCTTCTGTGTTATACAAATAATTTAATGGATTTACCCCCTTATTCACCAGGATTACATAAACTGGTTACTTTACATGTTGATGAAATTAATAAGCTTACAGATAGTCAGAGTTTTGTTGATATTACTAATTTCATTTTAAATAAATATGAACTTGAAAAGGTTGGACTAGTTGTACATGATTTCGAAAATAATAGTTTTACGATCTCATTCTGCCTCAAAGAATCACATATTTGTATACACACCTGGCCAGAATACAATCAGCTAACTCTGGATGTTTATTTGTGTAATTATCTTCAGGATAATTCGCAAAAAGTGCGTGATGTTATGGCTGATTATATTGCTTATTTTGACGCAAAAATTATTAAGGATTTTGAAATTAACCGATAAATATGAAGATTCCCTGTTACAGCTGTGATACCGTAACCGAATTAGAGGTTGGTTTTGATGTTGTGAATTTTGTCTGCCCAAATTGTCATAGTTTATATGCTATTGATAATGAAGGTAGATTTCGCAGAAAATCTCAGTATAAAACAATGCTGAATGATTATCCGTTGGAAATTGGCGATGTTGGTTTTTTTAAAGGGAGTGATTATAAAGTCACCGGAATTTTGAGGAAAAATGTTTATCCTAATTATTCCTGGACAGAGTTTATTCTGCAAAATGAGGCCAAGGAATTTATTTATCTTTCTCTTTCGAATGGTCATTGGATGCTGCTGAGTGAAATGGATGTAACTTTTGAAGTAAAAAAACATCCTTTGATTCTGGAATATGAAGACAAAGAATACAATATTTTTGAATATTCAGATGCGGAAATTGTAAATGCTCAGGGATTTTTTGATTTTCAGCTTCCTCAAAATAAATTGATTCATCTGGTTGAATATATTAGACCTCCGTTTATCATTTCAGTAGAAAGAATGGATGGTGTTGAAACTGCTTTTTATGGTGAATACATTAAAAAGAGCGAAATAAAAAAAGCCTTTCCGCATATAACACTGCCTTATCAGAACGGTGTAAACATGATTCAGCCTTATAAATTTAATATCACAAATACGGCTGTGATTTTTTGTTTTTTTGCTTTATTGATTATTACAGCAAACTGGTTTATCTATAGGGATCAGGTTGAACAGAATGTGTTTTATAAAGTAATTAGATTTAGTGAATTTGATAATAAAGAAATTACAAGCGATTCTTTTGTTTTAAATGGCGCATCAGCTCCTATGACAATCAAAGTTTCCACAGATGTAGATAATTCATGGGCCAATGTAAATATTGCATTGATAAACGAAGGTAACGGTGATGAAATTTATACCAGTAAAGATATAGAGTATTATCATGGTTATTCTGACGGAGAATCATGGACAGAAGGAAATCAGTCTGAGGAATTTAATATCTGTGGAGTAAAAGCTGGAAAATACCATCTCTTGATAACACCTCTAAAAGCTCCTGAGGATATTAATAATAACAATTTGAAGGTAAAGGTCGTTTGGAATCAACCTTCTGACAGAAATGTCTGGCTGGTTGTTGTTTTTATGCTTGTAGTGTTTTTAGCTATAAGATTTTTTAAAAGTACTTTTGAAAAAAACAGATGGTCAGACAGTTCATATTCTCCTTTTAATGAATAAAAAGAATGAAAAAAATTACGGATTTTATATATAACAATCGCGCTCCTTTCTTAATTGGTCTTTTTTGCTTTGGGTGTTATATTTATTTTGCACTGGCAGGAAACCGAATCTGCGATTGCGAGACTACAGAAAAATTTAGTTCGGCGGGAAGCCGTACATCATATAATCGCTTTTATCATAAATAAAAACATTTAACAAATATGGAATTAATACATGCTCAACCAATAGTCAATTCGATTATTTATTCTTTTTTAGGAATTGTTATCCTTTTAGTAGGTTATTTTATAATCGAAAAAATTACACCTGAGAATACATGGAAAGAGGTTGTAGAGAAAAATAATGTTGCAGTGGCTATTGTTTTGGCAGCATTTATCATTGGAATCGCAATGATTATTAGTGCAGCAATTCATGGGTAAAAATTTTTTCAGATTTGAATTTCTTTTACTTTTTGCTGTATTTGTAATTGCAACCTGCGGACTTGTTTATGAACTTGTTGCCGGAACTCTTGCGAGCTATTTGTTGGGTGATTCAGTAAAGCAATTTTCGTTTATAATTGGTGTCTACCTCTTCTCGATGGGTATAGGCTCTTTTTTTTCTAAATTTTTCAATAAAAACCTGCTAAATACTTTCGTTGAAATCGAAATTTTGGTTGGTTTAATTGGAGGGTTGAGTTCAGTTGTTTTATTTTTATTGTTTGAGAGTGTAGCATCTTTTCAGTTCATATTATATCTTTTGGTTTTTGTAACGGGATTTTTGGTAGGACTGGAAATTCCTTTATTAATGAATATTTTAAAAGATAAAATTGAGTTTAAAGATTTGGTTTCAAATGTTTTTACTTTTGATTACATCGGGGCATTGCTGGCATCAATACTTTTTCCCTTAATATTGGTTCCGAAACTAGGAATAATGGGAACTTCTTTATTCTTTGGAATGATTAACATAAGCATTGCAATTGCTTTATGCTTTCTTTTAAAATCAGAATTAAAGAGAAGTTATTTCTTAAAGATAAAAGCCATATTTTCTTTTTTGCTGCTATTGGTTGTTTTTATATTTTCAGAAAATATTTTATCTTATTCAGAAGGCAAATTATATGGGGAAAATATTATATACACCAATTCAACTCCCTATCAGCGTATTGTTTTAACTCACAATAAAAGCGATTACAGGCTTTATTTAAATAATAATCTTCAGTTTAGTTCAGCCGATGAGTATCGTTATCATGAGGCTTTGGTGCATCCGGTAATGTCTATCGCAAAGAGAGCTAAAAATGTTTTGGTTTTGGGTGGAGGAGATGGTTTGGCTGTTCGCGAAATTCTAAAATATAAAGAGGTTGATAAAATAACTTTAGTTGATTTAGATGAGGGAATGACTAGACTTTTTAAGACCAATAAAGTATTAACCGGATTTAATCAAAACTCACTTAATAATAAAAAAGTTGTAGTTATTAATACAGATGCTTATATCTGGGCAAAGAATTGCAAAGAAAAATTTGATGTTGTGATTATTGATTTTCCGGATCCATCAAATTACAGTTTAGGAAAATTGTATTCGTTAAATTTTTACCAGACAATAAAAACAATTTTAGAACCCGATGCGGCTGTTGTAATACAAACAACTTCCCCTTATTTTGCACCAAAATCATTTTGGTGTATCAATAAAACAGTGATGCAGGTTTTTCCTCAGGTTGATGCTTATCATGCTTATGTCCCATCTTTTGGAGAATGGGGTTATACGGTTGCGATAAATGGTTTCGGAACTACTTTTAATGACGTAAACCGAAAAGCACCCGGATTAAAATTCTATAATTATCAATTTGACCGATTTAATTATTTTACAAATGACATGATTTCAAATCAAATTGAAATCAATCGTCTGGATAACCAAATATTAGTACGCTATTTTGATGAAGAGTGGGGAAAATTGCAATAAATCAAGACGAAATTTTATAAAAGGTGTCGGTGCTTCTTTGCTTCTGATTCCATTTTTTCAGTTTTGTTCTGATAAAATCGTGGTATTAATGATCCGTTTGTCAGGAACAAAACATTTGCTTGGACATCGTTTGTGGACAAAGGATTTTCCTAAGCCAATAAAACAAATCGAAATTCCGTATTTGATTGTCGGTGGCGGGATTTCCGGTTTAAGTGCGGCACGCCAATTTCATAAAAAAGGAATTTCAGATTTTTTGATGTTAGAATTAGAAAATCATTTGGGTGGTAACTCTTCTAACGGAGAAAATAAATATTCCAAATATCCTTTGGGTGCGCATTACCTCCCATTACCTAATTTTCAGGACAAAGAATTGCTTCATTTTCTGGAAGAAGAAAAGATAATCCTGGGTTATACTGAAAAAGGTTTTCCTGTTTTTGACGAATTGCAATTGACTTTTGCACCAGATGAAAGGTTGTTTTATAAAAATAACTGGCAGGAAGGTGTCGTTCCAAAAAATGGAAATACGCTTTTAGATGATTTAGAATTTCAAAAGTTCTTCAAACAAATGGATGTTTTCAGATCTTCAAGAGGAAAGGATCAAAAATATTTATTTGACATTCCGCTTTATCTTTCTTCTGCCGATGAGAAAACAAGGAATTTGGACAAAATTACGATGAAACAATGGTTTAGAGACAATAGCTTTACTTCAGAACCTCTGTTTAATTATATTGATTATTGCTGTAAAGACGATTTCGGATTAGGAATTGAATATGTTTCTGCCTGGGCAGGGATTCATTATTTTGCCGGAAGAAAGCAAGACTGTACACAAGAAAAACATGACTCAGTTTTGACCTGGCCGGAAGGAAATTCCAGACTTGCTAACCATTTGAAAAAATATGCGACTGATAAATCCTTAAAGAATCATTTGGTTTATGAAGTGAAAGTCAGAAAAAATAAAGTAATCGCAAAAGCTTTTGATGATGCCAGCAAAACTTCGGTTGAAATTATTGCTGATAAAGTAATAATGGCATCTCCACAATTTATAAATCAATATTTGATAAAAGACAGAAAAGCGTTTATAAAAGATTTTCATTATACCCCCTGGCTTTTAGCCACTTTGATTGTAAATGATTTACCGGACAATTATAGTTTTCCATTGGCATGGGATAACGTTATTTATGGATCTAAAGGCTTAGGTTATGTTTATAATCAGCATCAAAATTTAAATCAGGTTGAGAAGAAAAAAGTTATTACTTATTATTTTAGTTTTTCTTCCGGAGATTTAAGAAAAACCAGAAAAGAGATTTATAAAAAAGACAAGGAATATTGGAAACAATTTGTTTTGAATGACTTAAAGATTGCTCATCCCGACATAGAAGAATATACGGAAGATATTGAAGTTTTTCTTCTTGGTCATGGAATGATTTCACCTGCACCTTGATTTATTTTTGGTGAAGCAAAAAAACAGGCAAAGCAAAATATTGAAAAATTAATTTATTTCGCACATAGTGATTTATCAGGCATTTCGATTTTTGAAGAAGCTTTTCATCAGGGAATAAATGCAGTAAACGAATTATTAGATGAGACAACCCTGGATTCATAAAGCAAAAACTGACTTCTTTTTTATAATTGGACCATCCTTTTTTGTATTGGCAATTATTTTTCTGTTTCAGGATTTTCTGCCCGGAATTGAAGATAAGTATTCATTTTTTACATGGCTTTTTTTAATCGTTTTTATTGATGTTGCTCATGTTTATGCCACATTATTCAAGACTTATTTTGTAAAAAAAGAATTTGAGAAAAGAAAAAGGCTGCTAACAATTTTGCCTCTGTTATGTTTCTCCATTGGGTTTATTCTTTTTGCATTTGGGAGTCTGGTGTTTTGGTCATTTTTAGCGTATATCGCAGTTTATCACTTCATCAGACAGCAATACGGATTTATGAGATTATATTCGAGGCAAGAAGAAAAAACAACATTCTCTGTCTGTTTAGATAATCTTGCAATTTATTCTTCTACAGGTTATCCTATGATATATTGGTTTTTATCGTCTCCAAGAAAATTCAATTGGTTTGTTGAAAACGAATTTTTCCATTTTAATGATAAACGAATTTTGATAGTTGCATTTTGGATTTACATCAGTATTTTTCTTGTATATGTAGTTTATACTATATGGAAAAGTATTAAAAACAAGTTTTTTAACATACCTAAAAACGCTATTATTTTAGGTACGGCACTTTCATGGTATTTTGGAATCGTTTATTTTGATAATGATCTGATTTTTACATTGCTTAATGTAATTTCTCATGGGATACCATATATGTCCTTGGTTTATTTTAAAGAAATAGAAGGGAAAACAAATTCAGAACTAGGTTTTTTACGTTATTTTAAAAAGTACAATGGTATTTTTATTTATGCTTCAATTCTGTTTTTTATCGCCTTTGCAGAAGAATTTCTTTGGGAAATTTTTGTTTGGAATGAAAACATCACAGTGATTAATTTTTCCGGATGGGAATTTTTTGCGGTTCCATTATTAAGTGTTCCACAATTTACACATTATATTTTGGACGGATTTATATGGAAATCTGGAAAATGATGATATTTTAAGATTAGAATTAGTGTTAGAACTTAGTCTTAATTTAATACAAAAAAGGCTTTTACAGATATTTAAGGCTTTAGCTTTTGTTTAATTTTATTGTCAAAATCATTGACATGGAAAATTTAAACAAAACAGAAATCATTCGTAATAATCGGGTTTCAAGATTATTATGGTTTGCGCTTGGTGCTATTTTCTCTTTTTTGAGTAGTTTACTTCTTTAAACTCAAATATTTAGTTCTGAAGCACTATTTTTACCTTAGGCAATAATTTCTCCACAAATAATTTATAAGCGTACTCAGACGGGTGTAAGGCATCTTTAGCGACCAGAGTAGGGTTGTTTAGACCATTACGTGTTATGTCTGTGATGTTTACAAAGTCAACACCTTTTGTTTTACAGTAGTTTTCTGCAAAAGAATTATATTTATTAATTTCTGCAGAAATTTTATCTGTCTGCCCCTGCATCAGACTTACTCCAAACGGAGTATAAGCATAATCCGGTATTGAAAGAACAATAACATTTTTGGCGTCACCTTTGGCAAGCATTATTGCATTGTTTAATAATTCCGGAAATTCTTTTTCATATAAAGAAAAATCCCGTCCCTGATATTGGTTATTTACACCAATTAATAAAGTAACCAAATCATAATTTGACTGAAGATTTTGGCTGTTCATTGCCGAAAGTAAATTAGATGTTGTCCACCCGGTTGTAGCAATTACTTTTAATGAAAAATTGGTCTGTGGGTAAATTGCGTTTAAGCTTGCTTTAAGCTGTTCTGGATATCGACATGTTTCACAAACACTCTGACCGATAGTATAACTGTCACCCAGAGCTAAATAATTTACAGAATTTGCTATGGGAGTAGTTGGCGGGTTTGTGACTGGGGGTGTTGTGGTATTGCCTTGTGAAGCAATTTCGTCAGAACTGCAGCTAAGAAGAAATATAGAAAATAAAACAATAACTATTTGTTTGAACTCTGTTTTCATAATTTGGGTAAATTAGGTTTTGGGTCATTCTAAACAAATAGTTACGTTAAAATTATAGTTTTGGTTTTATACCATTTCTGCCTTCAGGAGAATTTCTTCTTCGATAGCACTCCAAAGACCAATTCTTTTTTCTAGCGCCAAAATAGAGATTTCTTCAACTTCTTTCCATTTCTGCGCATCATCTTCACAAAGATCTGTAATCATTTGCATTGCCATTGGTCCGTGTTCATCGGCATCAAGCTCGATATGTCTTTCGAAATAATATATTAATTTGCTTAAATCGGTATCAGGCAGGTTTTTCTGAAAATTATTCAGGATTTCCGTAAACATGCTTGGAATTAAATCTTCTCTTCCAAAAGTAAAGGCTGCAGCAATTTCGTGTGGTTTGCCCTGTTCAATAACTCTGAAAGTAAAATCTAAAAATGATTTTACATTAGGATGCAAAGAACTCTGCTTAATAGCAACAAATATGTTATGCAATGAATGAACCTCAGAAAGAAATTTATGGATTCCTGTGGTATCTGCACCACAACTTTCCATTGCTTCCAGATACATTTCGTAATGACTTTGTCTTCTTCCGTCAATTGTCAGATCGGTTTCTTCGGCAAGTACAATTTCATTTATTAAATATCTTGTTTCCGGATTTTTTGTAGCAAACCATGGTGTTGTCGTACAGGTAAGTTTAGCTTGTAAAGCTTTTAATAGAGACATAAAATCCCAAACTGCAAAAACATGATTTTCTACAAAACTATGTAAGTGATCAATTGTCTGGATTTTATTGTATAAAGAATGCTGTAACAGTTGTTCTTTTTGAGGTTGAATGCTATTATTTATAGTTTCAATATTCATTAGGCGTAAATTTTGCTGCAAATATAAAAAGCTTCCCGATAAGAAGAAGCTTTTAATATTGATTTTCTATATTTAACAATAGTTGTTTACGATTTAAATGCTGGAATTCCAGTTACATCCATTCCGGTAATCAGCAAATGGATATCATGTGTTCCTTCGTAAGTAATTACACTTTCAAGGTTCATCATATGGCGCATGATAGAATATTCACCTGTAATTCCCATACCGCCCAACATTTGTCTGGCTTCACGGGCAATATGAATCGCCATATCAACATTGTTTCTTTTTGCCATCGAAATCTGTGCTGTTGTTGCTTTTCCTTCATTTCTCAAAACTCCCAAACGCCAGGTTAACAATTGCGCTTTGGTAATTTCGGTAATCATTTCGGCCAGTTTTTTCTGTTGCAGCTGAGTTCCCCCAATTGGTTTTCCAAACTGAATTCTTTCTTTTGCATAACGCAAAGCAGTATCATAGCAATCCATCGCTGCTCCGATAGCACCCCAGGCAATTCCGTAACGGGCTGAATCCAAGCATCCAAGCGGAGCGCCTAAACCGGATTTATTTGGTAAAAGATTTTCTTTAGGAACTTTTACATTATCAAAAATCAGCTCTCCTGTAGAAGAAGCACGCAGCGACCATTTGTTGTGAGTTTCAGGAGTCGAAAAACCTTCCATTCCGCGTTCTACAATCAAACCGTGAATTCTTCCTTGTTCATCTTTTGCCCAAACAACGGCAATATCAGCAAAAGGAGCATTAGAAATCCACATTTTGGCACCATTTAAAAGATAATGATCTCCCATATCCTTAAAATTGGTAATCATACTTCCCGGATCAGAGCCATGATCAGGTTCTGTTAAACCAAAACATCCCATGAATTCACCTGTTGCCAATTTCGGCAGGTATTTCATTCTTTGTTCTTCATTACCATATTTCCAAATAGGATACATAACCAGAGAAGACTGTACCGAAGATGTTGATCTTACACCAGAATCACCTCTTTCAATCTCCTGCATAATAAGGCCATAAGAAATCTGATCTAATCCTGCACCGCCATATTCAACCGGAATATAAGGGCCGAAACCACCTATTTCTCCAAGTCCTTTTATAATTTGTTTTGGAAATTCAGCCTTTTGAGCATATTCTTCAATAATTGGAGAAACTTCTCTCTTAACCCACGCACGTGCAGAATCACGAACTAATTTATGCTCGTCAGTCAATAAGTCGTCTAGGTTGTAATAATCCGGAGCTTGAAATAAATCTGGTTTCATTTTTGATAGTTTTTACAAAAACAAATTTACATAATAAAAATATAACAAAACAAAGTTAAATTGTTATATTTTTACAAAAGAAAAAACAAATAAATAAGAATAAGACGAATTAATACTAGTTTATTGGTTTTATATAAACTATTTTTGAGTTCCAAAAACAATATAAATGAGGCTGATCATCTCTTTTTTACTCTTTTTTGTTCTAACAAGTTCTTTTGCCCAGCAAAAGAAAGAATTGACAGAACAAGAATATTTAATTCTACAGGACAGGATACGGCGAAGTTCAGGCACTAATGTAGATAGTGCTTTTGCATATACCAATAAAATGCTTGAATCTGGTCAAAACAAGCATTTGAGTTTTGCAAACGTTTCGTTAGCGTATTTGTATCAGTTAAAAGGGAATGTTGGAAAATCGAAAGAGAAATATCTGCTGGCATTTAAATATCTTGACAAAATGCCTGAATCAAGAGATAAAACCCAGCTTAAATCTTACCTATATAATTATGGAGGACTGATTGAATGGAAGAGGGGAAATTATAGTGAAGCCCTTGAAAATTATCAGACCGGAATTAAACTTTCTACACAATTAGGAGATCTTATTCAGATCGTAAAATTTAAAAGTAATATTTCTTTAATAAATGAATCAGTTGGGAATTATCAATTGGCGATAAAGAATTTAAAACAACTCAATAGTTTTATAGATCAGAATGAAAGTTCTTTTACCAAAGACCTGTTTCATACCCTGAAAAGTAACAACAACCTCACTTTGGCAGGCTCATATGAAGGGTGGTACCTAAAAAACAAAAACCAGACCTATTTATTAGACTCTGCGGCATATTATTATAGAAAAACAGTTTCGTATTCTCAGGATTTCCCACTTAATAATATTATGGCTAAAATAAGCCTGGGAAATGTTTACTATATGAAGAATGATTTCAAAAATGCTGAAAAAACATATTATGATATCATATTCTTTGCTAAACAAAATAATATGAAAAGAGAATATAAAATTGCCAATTATAATCTGGGCAATTTATATTTTGAAACAAAGAAATATGATAAAGCACTGGTATTTTTAAGAAGAGTAGATTCTGTTTCCTTAAAAAACAATATCAAGGACGAAAGCTTTTTGAAGTCAAATTATTACCAGGCGAAAATATATAATATACGTAAGGAGCCGGAACTGGCCTTTAAACATTCCAAAATTTACCTTGATAATTACGAAAAATCAGAAGCAAAATTAAGTAATGAAGCTTTAGAAGTAAATTATAAACTGGGAGTTGGAGATTTGAGTGACGAAATGATCACAATTCAGCAGAAATATGAAAAAGATATTTTGCTGAGCAAAGCTCTAAAAGTATTTTATGTTTTACTGGTAATCGGAATTGTCTTTCTTTTGATAAAAAACATCAGGGATAAAAACAAAGCGCATAAAAAAATGAATGCTTTGATAGAGGAATTTAAAGCTAACCTGGAGAAAAAAGATAATCCTGAAATTAGAAAGGAAACAATATTAGTTACAAACGAAGAAGACGGAATTCATAAAAAAGAAATTGTCAATCTGAGTATTGATGAAGCCAAAGAAAACAAAATTGTTGAAAAACTGCTGGCTTTAGAAAACAAACATGAATATTTAAATGCCGATTTTACTTTATCTTATGTGGCCAAGAAGATCAAAACAAATACCACTTATTTGTCTTATGTGGTGAATAAAAGATTCGGTAAATCTTTTGGAGAATATTCTAATGAGCTAAAAATCAATTATGTAATTAACGAAATGATTACAAATCATATGTATCGTAAATATTCAACCCAGGCAATTGCAGAAAGTGTAGGATTTAAAAATGCTGTTTCATTTGCTAAATCATTTCGCAAAAGAACTGGAGTATCTCCAGCTCAGTTTGCGAATAATATCTAGTGAACCTATTTAGTGGTTACCGGAGAGCTTAAAGGAATTCCGGTTCCGCCGCCTCCGCCACGAATCGGATCTTTCCCGTCTATCGGATCGTCACCACCTCTTACTGTTTTTTGTTGTTTGGGTGATAATTTTTCAGTTTTAAAATCCCCAAATTTTAATTTTTTATTTCCCATACTTGTATTTATTGAGGTTAGTTTTTATTTAAATTTAAATGAATATTAGAAATTAAAGAGTTCCGGTTCCACCTCCGCCACCACGAATAGGATCTTTTCCATCTATTTCGGTATCATCTCCGC
>NZ_QETH01000064.1 GCF_003105115.1 Flavobacterium sp. HTF
AACGACACACAAATGCATGACGTAGACGGAGGAAGCTCTCCTGCATGTTACTTAGTAATCAGTTTCTTAATCGCAAAACTATAATCCAAATGAAAAAACAAAATGTAAACAACAAGCTTGCTTTCAACAAAGTGGCTGTTACAGAATTAAACGACACACAAATGCATGACGTAGATGGCGGAAGCTCTCCTGCATGTTACTTAGTAATCAGTTACTTAATCGCAAAACTATAATCAAAATGAAAAAACAAAATGTAAACAACAAGCTTGCTTTCAACAAAGTGGCTGTTACAGAATTAAACGACACACAAATGCATGACGTAGACGGCGGAAGCTCTCCGGCATGTTATCTAGTAATCAGTTTCTTAATCGCAAAACTATAATCAAAATGAAAAAACAAAATCCAAACAACAAGCTTGCTTTCAACAAAGTGGCTGTTACAGAATTAAACGACACACAAATGCATGACGTTGACGGAGGAAGTTCTCCTGCATGTTACTTAGTAATCAGTTTCTTAATCGCAAAACTATAATCCAAATGAAAAAACAAAATGTAAACAACAAGCTTGCTTTCAACAAAGTGGCTGTTACAGAATTAAACGACACACAAATGCATGACGTAGATGGTGGAAGCTCTCCTGCATGTTACCTGGTAATTAGTTACTTAATTGCTAAACTATAATGAAAAAACAAAACGTAAACAACAAGCTGTCTTTCAATAAAATAGCTGTTACAGAATTAAATGACAATCAAATGCATGATGTAGATGGTGGAAGCTCTCCAGCATGTTATTTGGTAATTAGTTACTTAATTGCTAAACTTTAATTAGTTTTCGGACATGCTCCTTCAAAAAAAGCGTTATCGGTTTACACTGATAACGCTTTTTTTATGCTTTAAAATCATAAAAACCAATACAATCGAATCGTTTTTACAATTCTTTTGAAAACACATTTAATATTCTGTTTTTCAGTGTTTTAGGCTTATAATTATAACCCGATTTTTTATAAAAATAGGCTTTTTTCATTTTTTTCTTCCTTAAATAATAGGTTCATTTGTCATAAGAAATTAATACGACACAAGATGAACGATAAAGAAATTTTCCCAGAAGAGATTTTGAACAACACTGTTGAAAGTCACATCATTAAACATAATAAGAAAACTTCTTTCTTATTTGTGATTACATTTTTAGCGCTTTTGATTGCCTTTGTTTCTCTTCCTTTTATATATATAGATGTTTATACAACAAGCAGAGGAACTATAATTCCACAGGAAAAGAAACTTACGCTTTATTCTCCTATTAGTGGTAAAATTTCCCTTTTTAATATTGAAGAAAATCAGAAAATAAAAAAAGGAGATACTTTACTTATAATAGAGCACAACATATTAAAAGAAAGAGAAAATTTAAATACGATTCAGAGCTCAGAAAATTCCCTTTATTTAAGTGATCTGAATAACTTAATTCATAGAAATTACAGCCAGATCAGATCAGATCAATACAAAAGAGAGCTTTTAAAACATCAGCAGGAATTATATAATCTGGATATAGTGGTAAAAAATACTCAGGCAGACTTTGACAGAAAAGATCATCTTTATAAAAAAGAGGTTATTTCTAAATCTGAATTTGAAAAATCTGAATTAGAACTGAATAAAATAAAGAATGACCGCATCAACCTGATCAAACAAACAGAATTATCCTGGCAAAAAGAATACACTCAGCTGAGTCAGGATAATAAAAGTATCCATTCTAATCAAAAACAACTTAAAGAAGAAGAGAATAATTATATAATAATTGCCCCGATCGATGGTGAATTGATCAATATGCAGGGATTTAATAAAGGAAGCGGAATCGCATCAGGAAATCCAATTGTGGAAATTTCGCCCGACAAAAGTATAATTGTAGAAACTTATGTAAACCCATCCGAAATCGGATATTTAAAAGAAGGAGGCGATGCCATTTATCAGATTGATGCTTTCAATTCAAATCAATGGGGATTTGCAAAAGGAACAATCTTCGAAATAAGTAAAGACATTCTTATCGTAAATAATAATCCTTACTATAAAATAAAAAGCAACCTTCAGGTCAATAGCTTAACCTTAAAAAACGGAGCCAAAGGAAATCTAAAAAAAGGAATGAGTTTAACCAGCCGTTTTTTCTTAACCAAAAGAACTGCCTTTCAGTTATTGTTTGATAAAGTAGAAGATTGGTTTAATCCTTACAACAGCAAAAATGAGTAAAATAGAAATAAAACAACATGATTTTTCAGATTGCGGTGCAACTTGCCTGGCATCAATTTCTGAACATTATAATCTAAGCCTTCCGATTTCGAGAATTCGCCAATATGCCAATACAAACCAAAAAGGGACTACGCTGTTAGGACTAAGAGAAGCTTCAGTTAAACTGGGATTTCTTGCAAAAGGGGTAAAAGTTTCTTTTGAAGGATTAAAGGATATTCCGCTGCCTTCACTTTTGCATGTTTTGATAAAAAAAGACGGACACGAGTTCCCTCATTATATTGTTGCTTACAAAATCACCAGTACTTATATCCAGATAATGGACCCTCAGGTTGGTAAATTAGAAAAAAAGCCACTGGCTGAGTTTGAAAAAATATTTACAGGCTATGCCTTAATATTAGTTCCGGATGAAGATATTTTTAAAGAAAAAAATGAAAAAATATCAAATTTTAAAAGGATACTATTTTTACTAAAACCTCATAAATATATTCTGCTACAAGCTATTATAGGAGCTGTTTTGTATACTTTGTTAGGATTTTCGGTTTCGATTTATGTTGGTAAGATTACAGACTTCGTGCTTGTAAGCGGAAATAAAAGTTTACTGAACCTAATGAGTATAATAGTAATTGGCTGTTTGCTGCTTCAGATTTTGTATAGTGTTTTAAAAGATGTGTTCATTTTAAGAACAAGTCAGCAAATAGATTCCAGATTGATTTTGGGATATTACAAACATCTTTTTACAATGCCTCAGAAGTTCTTTGATACGATGCGAATCGGTGAAATTATGTCTAGAATTGGCGATGCCGTAAAAATTAGAGCACTTATAAACGAAACAGCTTTAAGCATTTCTGTAAATATTCTAATCGTGTTTTTTTCGTTCATCTTTATGTTTTCTTTCTACTGGAAATTAGCGTTGATAATTTCGTTAATCATTCCGTTTTATATTATTATTTATTTGATAACAAATAAGTTAAATAAAAAAGTAGAACGTGAGATAATGGAAAAAAATGCACTCATGGAATCTCAGCTTGTAGAATCTATTAAAAATATTGGTACTGTAAAAAGATTATCCCTGGAAGATTTTTCTAAAACAAAAACAGAATTAAAGTTTGTAGATTTATTAAAAAGTATTTATAAATCAGGAATGAACGGAATTTTTGCAAGAACTTCTACTGATTTTATTTCAAGATTATTTACCATAATCCTTTTATGGGTAGGAACTTATTATGCTATTGATGGAGAGATTACTCCGGGGGAACTGTTTTCATTTTATTCTATAATAGGATATTTTACCGGGCCGGCCTCACAATTAATAGGTACAAACCAGGCTATTCAGAACGCTATGATTGCATCAGATCGTTTGTTTGGTATTATGGATCTGGACAGAGAAGAAATGGAGTCTAAAGTATGGCTGACCAAAAATAATTTTGATGATATTAAATTTAAAAATATCGATTTCTCTTATGAGTTAGGGCGTTACATCTTTAAGGATTTAAATCTTACCATAAAAAAAGGAGAATTTACAGCCTTTGTGGGAGAAAGCGGGAGCGGGAAAAGTACTATTGCATCCTTAATTCAAAATATATACAATCCGAAAGAAGGAAAGATATTAATTGGTGAATATGACTTAAATTACATCTCTAAAGAAAGTATTAATTCGCTGATTACTACGGTGCCACAAAATGTAGAACTTTTTGACGGAACTATCGCTTTTAATATTTCTATTGGGGACTCAACTCCTGATATGGAAAAAATAATAGAAGTAAGTAAAAAAGTAGGTGCTTATGATTTTATAGAATCTTTGCCAAACGGATTTAATACTTATTTAGGAGAATTTGGTGCTAATTTATCGGGAGGAGAAAAACAAAGAATTGCGTTTGCAAGAGCACTTTATAAAGATCCTGAAGTGCTTATACTGGATGAAGCAACCTCGGCGCTGGATTCTGAATCTGAATTGGTTATCAAAAAATTAGTAGAAGACCTGAATGCAGAAGGCAAGACAATTATCGTAATTGCGCATAAGCTTCAGTCGATTAAAAAAGCTGACGTAATTTATGCCTTCAAAAAAGGAGAAATCGTTGAATCAGGCTCACACGATGAGCTTATGAATAAAGAAGAATACTATTATAGAATGTGGAATAATATAATTGTTTAATAAGGAAATTTAACAAAAATGAAAAATTACTCTTTTACAAAAACGGCTATTGTAAGAACTCCAATTGAAGAAAAGCAAATGGATCTTACGTGGGAAAAAATTCAGTCAATTTTTTCTAAAAAAGAAAACAGGGAAGCCTTATTTATAGGTTCTCCAAATATTTATAAAGCACTTGTTATGTGGGAAACAGGTGAAGCTTTTCAGACAGAAGAAGAACTTAAAAACTTAAAAGGATCCTTATATAAATATGCCTCAAGATTAGCAAACAGAAGTACGCCTTTTGGAATGTTTGCCACCGTGGCGGCAGTAGACCTAAACTCAGAAACCAATCTTGATATTGCAGCAAGTACTTTTGGCAGATTTACCAAATTTGACATGTATTTTTTAGGAAGCTTCCTGCCTGTTATTGTAAAAAATGATGCTATCAGAAATGCCTTAAAATATTACAGCAACAATTCTATTTACACAGTTCTTGATAAATATCGGTATGTCGAATATTATTTTAAAGAGAATGTTCGCTTTCATAAAATTTCTGAGGTTGAAATGAGCGATTATCTGGAACTGATATTTGAAAAAGCAAAAAACGGAGTTCTGTTAAGCGAACTTGCAGATCTTCTTGTTTCTGACGAAATTTCGTTGAAAGATGCACAGGAATTTATCGATACACTTATTCAAAGTCAGTTTATTGTAACCGAATTAGAATTTACCATTACCGGAGAAGATTATTTTGAAAAACTATTGAGAATATTTTCAGAACCAAGATTCGATTTTTATGAAGCCGAAGTTATCAAAGAATTAATTACAAATTTAAAATCCAAAATCAATTCCCTTGACACAAATAATAGTAACGATCCTGCTCTATATACTCAAATTCATGAGTTAGTAAACGAAGAATTAAATAATGTCGATATCTCAAAATTATTTCAGGTAGACAGTTATAGAAAGATTTATAAGGGTTCTGTAAGTTTTAAAACTTTAAAGAATTTACGTCCGGCGTTGAGTGTTCTAAACAAATTGCAATCTGTTTCGGAAAACAATAATTTGAAAGAATTCAAAAGAAAATTCCTGGAGCGTTATGAAGAATACGAACAACCTTTGGTAAGTGTTCTGGATCCGGACATAGGAATTGGTTACGCAAAAACAGCTGGAGCAAAATCGGCTTTGGTAGATGAATTACTTATTGGTGGAGTACATTCAGATGCCAGTCAGATTTCTATGGATTCTAAAAAAACATTTTTGTTCAAAAAACTACTTCAGGCTACAAAAAACAATTTGCAGTCAATCGAATTAACAGATGAAGAAATTAACAAATTTGAAGAGAATGAATCTCTATATCCTGATACTTTTTCTGCATTTGTGAATATATTTCATGAAAATGGAGTCGAAAAAATCAATCTAAAAACAGCCAGCGGACCGTCTGCAAATGGATTGATTGGAAGGTTTAGTCATTTAGATACCAAAATTCTTGACTTGTGCAATGAAGTATCCAGTATTGAAAATCAGCTTAATCCGGATAAAATTATTGCAGAAATAGTGCATTTGCCTCAGGCAAGAACAGGGAATATATTATACAGAAACTTTCAGAGAGATTATGAAATTCCTTATTTAGGAAATGCTTCTGTAGACAGAGATCATCAGATTGCGATAGATGATTTGTATGTTTCGGTAAAGTCAGGAAAAATTGTGCTGCGTTCAAAAAGACTGAATAAAGAGATAATCCCGAGATTGAGCAACGCCCATAATTTTGTTTCAAATGCATTGCCAATCTATCATTTTTTATGTGATCTTCAAAATCAAAACTCTTTCGGATTTGGATTTAGCTGGGGAGCACTTCAAAACGAATTTGATTTTTTACCCAGACTAACTTATAAAGACACCATTTTTAGCAGAGCAACCTGGAATATCACTAAAACAGAAATTGATCATATCCTTGCTGCCGGCGAATCAAAGAATACTGAATTTATAAATAATTTCAGAAAAAACAGAAATATCCCCGATCTGGTTTATATCTCTCAAGGCGACAATGAAGTTCTTATAAACTTTAATAATGAATTGAGTTGCAATGTGTTTTATTACATGCTAAAGAGTGAAAACTTTGTTCAGTTAAAAGAATTTTTATTTGAGGAAAATACAATTACAGGTAATTATTGCAATGAAATTATTTTTACAGCACACAAAAATATTGAGAAGAAAGCAGAAACCATTGAGGCAAATCAATTTGTTTCTAATGAAAATCAGCAAGGTGTAGCAACTTCATTTTCGATAGGAGAAGAATGGCTTTATTACAAATTTTACTGTGGAGAAAGAGCCGGAGAAGAATTGTTAAAAAGAGGCATTGCTCCAATTGTTGAAGAATTAAAAGAAAAAGGAATTATTGACAAATGGTTTTTTATTCGATATTATGATGCTCAGGGACATCATATCAGATTTCGTGTTTTGTTGAAAAACAGTAATTTATTTACAGATTGTATCCGAATCATCAGGCAGTATATAGAGCCTCTTGAGCAAACCAGAATCATCTGGAAAACACAAACCGACAACTATCTTCGAGAATTGCAGCGTTATGGATATGAAGCCATTGAAAAAACAGAAACTTTGTTTTTTAATGACAGTGATTGTACCTTAAAATTTGCAGATATGATTGAAGGCGATACAGGAGAAAAAATAAGATGGATGTTTTGTCTATTGTCTATTGATCATTTCTTAAATGATTTTGACGTAAAACTCGAAGGAAAAGTCAAACTGTTTAATGTAGCCAAGACTGGCTTTGGCAAAGAATTTAACCGTTCAGGAAAATTGAATAAACAAATTAATGAAATGTTTGTAAAACATGAATCTGAAATTGAAAACTTTCTGGACCCAAATCTGATGGATGAAATTTATGAGCCTCTGCTGGAAATTCTTCATGAACGTACAGAGAAAAACGCTGATGCTGTAAATCAGATAAAAGAACTGGGCAAACAACACCGTTTGCCAACTTATCTGGACAATATAATGTTAAGTTATGTTCATATGATTTGTAACCGAATCTTCTTAACAAAGCACAGAATACATGAAATGGTTGTTTATGATTTTTTATACAAACATTACAGCAAACAGCTTCACACTGGAAAAAGAGAAAAAACGACAGTAACAGAAGAATTAATATCATAGATTATGAGAGCATTAGCAGTAGTAACATCCTCTTTGTTTGATCAGATTGAAGATCATAATAAACATTTGATTTGTATTGATAATTTAGAAATTCCTTTGGCTTTTATAGAAGGAAGTTTTCCGGAATTTAATGAAGAATCAGAACAATATGCCAATTCTGTTTTGGTAAAAAAGACGAGTTTCTCTTTAAATTACAGAGATTTAGGAGTTATAGAAAATGCATGGCAGAAATTAAAATCTGCAGAAATTGATACTTTTTATCCGATAGGATCAGATTTTGCCGGGCATGTAATTGCAATTGGAAAAAATGTTTCTTCATTGTCTGTTGGAGATTTGGTAATAGGAAACTGTTTTTATCCCGAACCTGAAAATGGTGCAATGCCGGGAATTCCGTCAAATCATGCAAGCAAAGAATATGAAATTTATCATTATGGCAAGTTAATCAAAGTGCCACCTTATCTTTCTGGTGTTGAGGCAGGTGCATTGGGTATAGGAACACAAACAGCCAACGCTATGGTTCGCAAGGCAAATATTAAAAAAGGAGACAATGTACTGGTAACCTCTGTAACCTCAAACACTTCTTATTTTTTGTTAAATGCACTCTGGAATCTTGAATGTAATGTTTACGGATTATCTTATTCAGGAAAAAATACAGAAACCGTTCGCGAACATTTTCCTTTTATAAAAGAAATTTTCTCAGTAAATGAAAAAAACATTCCTAATACAATATTGTTTGATGCTGTTTTGGATTCATTTTCAGATACGTATTTAGAATATTTAATACCTAATCTGAATCTGAATGCCCGTTACTTAACGTGCGGAATTTTCAATCAGTCTCTGGATAAAATTAAGAATGTTAAGCCTACCAATTTAACTTTGCTGATTGCCAATTTGATGATGCGAAACATTAGTTTTATTGGTAACTGTTTAGGAACAACTGATGATTTGGTAACAGGTTTGGAATTTTATAAAACAAAAAAATTATTGGTAGATTCCGTTTTTACAGATGAAAATTCCTTGTCAGATTTTGTTACTAAATCCTATAATCTGGACTCAGATAAGTTTGGAAAAGTAATTTATGAATACAGCAAAATAGAGGAGGAAGCAGAGGTTTAATAATTTTTTCTAAACCAGACTTTCTGCCATTCCCTTTTTAGAATTAAAAACGAAACTTGTTCGGCAAGGATTACCAAATCTGAGCCGTCAAGTTTTTTTATTTCGCTTTCAGAAACATCAATGATGTACAGTAAATTCAGGTATTCGGCAAATTTGTACTGAATCATGCGATAGATTTTTTCGTGAAGCTGAATTTTTAATTCATCAGGAGAAATACTCAGCGGAAAATCGATTCCTTCATTTGCCAGATTAAAATCTTTGTTGATCTGTTCAATCAAATTTAAATACAAAGTCTCAGCCTGAGCTTCCTGAAGTAATAATTCTGTGTTTTTAGGAGCGACAAACATAGTATGTATTTTAATTGTTGATTTTTAGATTTTAGATTGGAACTTAAACAGTTCTGCCCATCAAATTTTCTCCGAAAGTCTTTAAAATTTCCTTTTTTTCTTCAGAAATCGTCATTTTTTCTAAAGTCTCAAAAGCTTTTAGTGTGTACATTTCGATCGCTTCCTGAGTAACTTTTGATGCTCCCGATTCATTAAAAATAGCTTTTGCTGTTTGAATTTTGGCGGTATTATCTTCCAGTTGTAAATGAAATAAATTCTGTAATTGTACTGCCTGGTCAGGAGATGAAAACTCTAAGGCTTTTAAGTATAAGTATGTTTTTTTGTTTTCTATAATATCACCGCCCACCTGTTTTCCGAATGTTTCAGGATCTCCAAAAGCATCCAGATAATCATCCTGAAGCTGGAACGCTAATCCTAAGTTAAGTCCGAAATCATAAATTAAATCTGCTTCTTTTTCTGTAGTTTTGGCTACGATTGCGCCCATTTTCATAGCGGCAGCAACCAAAACAGCTGTTTTATATTCGATCATTTTCAGATATTCGGGAATGGTAACATTGCTTCTTTCTTCAAAATCAACATCCCATTGCTGGCCTTCGCAAACTTCAAGGGCAGTCTTGCTGAATAATTTTGCCAAATCCCTGAAAATGGCCGGTTCATATTGTTCAAAATATTGATAAGCCAGAATCAGCATCGCATCTCCAGATAAAATTCCGGTATTGATATTCCATTTTTCATGCACCGTCACTTTTCCTCTTCTCAAAGGCGCATCATCCATAATATCATCATGAACCAGTGAAAAATTATGAAAGACTTCGACAGCCATAGCAGCAGGAAGCGCAGTTGTATAATCAGTATCAAAAACTTCGGCAGCCATTAATGTTAATACCGGACGCATGCGTTTTCCGCCAAGGCCTAAAATATATTCAATAGGTTCATAAAGGTTCTTAGGCTCTTTGCTAATGTTTTGGTTTTTTAAATAACTAATAAAAAAATCCTGGTACTGACTAATATCGTGCATAAAATAAAATTCTGATTTACGAAGCTCAAAGATACAATTCAATTATGAATTATGCCTTCAAAATTTCAGATGCCGGGACTACTAAAAATTGTTCTGTTAAAATTTTTTCTAAAAAACTTGGAAACTTTTTTGGTATTCAGAGTTTCCTGTCTATATTTGCACCGTGAAAACGGAAACTCATAACACTAAAAAAGTTTCCATAAGAGTTTAAAATATTTTAAGAACTCAATAAAACCAGGGATTATGAAAACAACATGGACTTTAGATTCGACTCAATCAGATGTTTTAATTAAAATGAGACATTCGATAATTGCTTATATAGGCGGAACTGCAAACAAATTTGACGGTTATGTAAATATCGAAGACAACGAGATTGAAGATGCTTCTGTTGAGTTTTCATTAGATGTAAATAACAAAAATGACAGTTTTCAGCAAATCGATACGCATTTGCAGTTAAATGATCTTTTTAATGTAAATGAGCATCCGATTATAAGTTTTAAATCGACTTCATTTCAAAAGGTGAATAACAATATTAATTTTTTCAAAGGAGATCTGACCATAAAAGATGTAACAAGAGTAGTAGAACTTGATGCAGAATTTATTGGTATCAATTCTTATAACGGAGAAAAGAAAGTAGCCTTTGAAATCAAAGGAGATATTAAACGTCAGGACTTTGGTTTAGACTATAATTCCTTTAATCACAATGGCGGTTTAGCCCTTGGAAAAGATATTAAATTGATTGCAAATCTGGAATTCAGTATATAATCTTACAAATTGAATAATTTAAAGTAAAATTATTACAAAAATAATGGAAACTATTTTTTAGATTTTAGTTTCCTGTTTATATTTGTAGTACAATCGGAAAAATCAAAATGAAAGAGAAAATTATATCAAAAGCAAGCGAGTTATTTTTAAAGCTTGGTTTTAAGAGTGTTACGATGGATGATATTGCGGGAGAGATGTGTATTTCAAAAAAAACGATTTACAAATATTTCTGTAATAAAGAGGTTTTGATTGAAGAGAGCACATCAACGGTTCACAGACAAGTACATGAAATAATTGACAGTATTGTGGAGAAAAACCTGAACTCGATTCATGAGAATTTTGAAATTAGAGAAATGTTTCGTGATATGTTTAAAAATAATACCGATACATCTCCTATATATCAGTTAAAAAAGCATTACCCGGAGATTTACCAAAATGTATTATCTCATGAAATTGAGCAGTGCACGAAATATTTCAGGGAAAATATTGAAAAAGGAATCCGTGAAGAATTGTACCGTCCGGATTTAAATGTTGACATCTATGTAAAATTTTATTACACCCTGATTTTTCATATTAATGAAAATACGGTTTCAGAAAGAGAAGCACAGGAAATAGAATTAGAAGCACTGGAATACCATACAAGAGCAATGGCAACAGCAAAAGGCATACTTGAACTTGAAAAACAACTTAAAAAAATTAGAGCATAATCATCAATCTTAAATATATATACTCCATATGAAACAAATAGTTCTTATATTTTTGTGTACAATTGGCATAACGGCCAACGCACAAGTAACTACTTTGACCTTAAAAGATGCGCTTAACTACGCACTTGTAAATAAGGCTGAAGCGAAAAAATCGAAGCTGCAGGTTGAAAACAGTGAATATAAAATTCAGGAAGTTCGATCAAGAGCATTGCCACAAATTTCTGCAAACGGAAATATAACGTACAATCCGGTAATACAAACAACGGTTATTGACGGAGCAGGATTTGGTGCACCGGGAACTACAATTCAGGCGGCATTTGGACAAAAATGGACATCAAATGCAGGTCTTTCCTTAACTCAGACGATATTTGACCAGTCTGTTTTTACAGGATTGAAAGCAGCAAGATCTACACGTGAATTTTATCAGATAAACGATCAGTTAACAGAAGAACAGGTTATTGAGAGAGTGGCTAATAACTACTATTCAGTATATGTACAAAAAGACAGATTGGTTTTACTGGACAGTAACTACGTAAATACTTCAAAAGTACGTGATATCGTAAAAGGGCAATTTGATAACGGACTGGCTAAAAAAATTGATTTAGACCGTATTATCGTAAAAATGTCTAACATTGATACAGAGCGTCAGCAGATTAAAAACCAAATTGCTTTACAGGAAAATGCATTGAAGTTTTATATGGGAATGCCAATAGAAACTCAAATTGACATGCCAAAAGAAGAATTTGAAGTGGTACCGGCTGCATTAACAGAACAGCCAAATGCTGAAAACAGAACAGAATACCTGCTTTTGAAAAAACAAGAAGAGCTTTTGGTGTATAATAAAAAAGCAGTTGAAGCAGGATATTACCCTACGCTTTCATTAACTGCTGGCTACAATTATATTGGTCAGGGTCCTGAATTTCCATGGTTTGCAAAACCAAAAGACGGGGTTTACTGGTCAGATTACTCTGCAATAGGATTGAATTTGCATGTACCAATCTTTACAGGTTTTGGAACCCGCGCAAAAGTAAGACAGGCCGATATTGAAATCAGATCGCTTCAGGAAGACATCAAGGACACTAAACTTTCACTTGATCTAGATTACAGAAACGCAATAACTCAAATTGAGAACAATATTGTGACTATCGAAAATCAAAAAGAAAACATGCGTCTGGCGACTGAAATCTTAAGCAATACCAAAAACAATTACCTTCAGGGGCTGGCATCTTTAACAGATTTGCTGGATGCAGAAAACGCATCACTTGAAGCTCAAAATAACTATTCCAGAGCAGTTTTAAATTATAAAATTGCCGAAATATCTCTAATCAAATCAAAAGGCGAACTTAAATCTCTTATTAAATAACTAATTACAATGAAGAAAACTATTATAACAATCGTAATCATAATCGCAGCGTTGGGTGTGATTGGATATGTCTTAAATAATAATAAGAAAGAAAATAAAGCAAAAACAGATATCGTTGCCGAAAAAAATGCGGCAGTTTCAGTAAAAATAGCTGACGTAAAAACAGAACAAGTTTCTCTGGATTTCGTTGCAAACGGAAACTTTCAGCCAATTCAGGAATTAACTTTCTCTGCTGAAAAATCTGGAAAAGTAATCAGCGTTTTAGCTAAAGAAGGAGATTACGTAAGAGTAGGCCAGACTTTGCTAACAGTAAGAGGAGATGTAATCAATGTAAGTGCACAACAAGCTCAGGCTGTTTATCAAAATGCAAAATCGGATTACAGCAGATACGAAAATGCATTTAAAACCGGCGGTGTTACAAAACAACAATTAGATCAGGCAAAATTAGCTTTAACAAACGCTGAATCCAGCTTAAAACAAGCAAATATTAATGTTGGAGATACAAAGGTAAAAGCCCCAATTAACGGTTTTATCAATAAAAAATATATTGAACCGGGATCTATTTTAGCCGGAATGCCAGCTACAGCTTTGTTTGATATCGTAAACGTTTCTAAATTAAAATTAGTAGTTACGGTAAACGAAAATCAGGTAGCAAGCTTGAAAGTCGGAAATACTATTAACGTAACAGCGAGTGTTTACCCTGATAAAAACTTCTCAGGAAAAATTACTTTCATCGCTTCAAAAGCGGATGAGTCCTTAAATTTCCCTGTAGAAATTGAAATAACAAATAATGCAAATAACGACCTGAAAGCAGGTATGTACGGAACTGCAAATTTTGCTTCAAACCAACAAAAACAAAACCTGATGGTTGTTCCTAGAAATGCATTCGTAGGAAGTGTAAACAGTAATGAAATTTTTGTAGCTGAAAATGGTGTTGCAAAATTAAGAAAAGTAACTGCAGGAAGAATTTTGGGAGATAAAGTTGAGGTTATCAACGGATTATCTGATGGAGAAAAAGTAATTGTTACAGGTCAGATCAATTTACAAGACGGAAATACAGTAGAAATTATTAAGTAGGCTTTAAGCAATAAGCTATAGGCAATAAGCAATTTAAAAGCTTAAAGCCTACAGCCTACAGCTTATAGCATTAAAAAATATGAAATTAAACCTTAAAGCTTAAAGCCTACAGCCTAAAGCCTATAGCATTAAAAAAATATGAAATTAGCCGAAATATCCATAAAACGTCCGTCGTTGGTAATTGTACTGTTTACAATTCTGACTCTTGGTGGATTGTTCAGTTACAGCCAGTTAGGCTATGAGCTGATCCCAAAATTTGAGCAAAACGTTATTACAATTTCTACGATATATCCGGGAGCTTCTCCGAGTGAGGTAGAAAATACGGTGACAAAGAAAATTGAAGATGCGATTGCATCTCTGGAGAATGTTAAGAAAATCGATTCGAAATCATACGAAAGCTTGTCTATCGTTTCGATTACACTGACATCAAACGCAAAAGTCGATTTCTCCCTGAACGATGCACAGCGAAAAATTAATGCAATCATTAGTGATTTGCCGGATGACGTAAAAACGCCTGCACTGACTAAATTCTCATTAAGTGATTTGCCAATCATGACGCTTGGTGCCAACGGAAAAATGGATGAGGCAGAATTTTATGACTTAATTGACAAAAAAATTGCTCCTATTTTATCCCGTGTACAAGGGGTGGCGCAGGTAAATATTATTGGTGGTTCTGAACGTGAAATTCAGGTAAATCTTGACGCTGTAAAAATGCAGGGATACGGATTATCAGTTCCGCAGGTTCAGCAAACTATTCTGACTTCTAACCTGGATTTCCCAACAGGAAACATTCAGACCCGTAATCAGAAAATATTAATTCGTTTAGCGGGTAAATATAAAAATGTTGATGAATTAAGAAATTTAGTAGTTTCTTCTCAAAACGGAATTCAGATTCGTTTGGGTGAAATTGCCGATGTTCAGGATACACAAAAAATTGCCGAGAAAATTTCCCGTGTAGATCAAAAAAGTGCGATCGTTTTACAAATCGTAAAACAATCAGATGCCAATGCCGTTGCGGTAAGTGAGCAATTATTAAAAACTATTGCGACTCTTGAAAAAGATTATAAAGTAAACCAGTTAAAATTAGAAGTTGCAAAAGACAGTACCATCTTTACATTAGAAGCTGCGGACTCTGTAGTACACGATTTATTGATTGCGGTAATTCTGGTGGCATTTGTAATGTTGTTCTTCCTTCACAGTATTAGAAACTCATTGATTGTAATGGTATCTATTCCTGCTTCGTTGATTGCTACATTTATTGGTATTTATTTAATGGGATATACATTAAACTTAATGAGTTTATTAGGATTATCTCTGGTGGTAGGTATTCTGGTCGATGATGCGATTGTGGTATTGGAGAATATTTACCGACACATGGAAATGGGTAAAAGCCGAATTCGTGCATCGTATGACGGAACAGCAGAGATTGGTGGAACCGTAACTTCGATTACATTGGTAATTGTGGTGGTATTCCTTCCGATTGCGATGAGTTCCGGTCTGGTTTCTAACATTATTACACAATTCTGTGTGACTGTAATTATCTCAACGATGTTATCTCTTTTAGCTTCGTTTACGATTATTCCATGGTTATCATCCCGTTTCGGAAAATTAGAGCATATTGAAGGAAAGAATTTATTCGGAAGAATAATTCTTGGTTTTGAAAACTATTTAACTCGTTTTACTAACTGGGTTTCTAATTTATTGACTTGGTGTTTAGATCATTATATTAAAACCATTGTAGTGGTAGTGATTTTATTCTTTGCTTCAACTATAGGATTAATGGGTGGTGGATTCATCGGAGGAGAATTCTTTGCATCATCTGATAGTGGGGAGTTCTTAGTTCAGATCGAAATGCCCAAAGATGCTTCGTTAGAGCAAACGAACTTCATGACGCAAAAAGCAGAAGCTTATTTAAAACAACAGGAATATGTTCACAGCCAGATTACGACTGTAGGACAAACCAGTGAAGGTTTTGGAGCATCTCAGGCTACGGCTTACAAAGCAGAGATCGACGTAAAAATGATCGAGCAAAAAGATCGTACCGATGATGCCAACGTTTACGCGGCAAAAATCAAACGTAAGCTTGAAAAAGTATTAGTTGGAGCAAAAGTTAAAACAGTTCCGGTTGGTATTTTAGGTACTGCTGAAGATGCAACTTTAGGATTAATCGTTACAGGTCCGTCAACAGAAAGTGCAATGGCATTTGCTAAATTGGCAGAAGCTGAATTACGTACAATTCCGGGAACAACAGAGATTAAATTGACTGTTGAAGACGGTAACCCTGAGGTTAACGTAAAAGTAGACCGTGATAAAATGGCTGCTTTAGGATTAACACTTCAGACAGTTGGTCTGACCATGCAAACTGCTTTTAGCGGAAACACAGACGGTAAATACAGAGCCGGTGAATATGAGTACGACATCAACATCAGATACAATGCTTTTGACAGAAAAAGTATTACTGACGTAAGTAATCTGATTTTCGTGAATGCAGCAGGACAGCAAATTAAATTGTCCCAGTTTGCAGATATTACAGAAGGATCCGGACCTAGCCAGTTAGAGCGTAGAGATAAATCGGCTTCTGTAACTGTAAAAGGACAAAACGTTGGGGTGCCATCAGGAACAATTGTTCAGCAATGGCAGGTGAAATTAGACAAACTGAAAAAACCTGCAGGTGTAAACTATATCTGGGGTGGAGATCAGGAGAACCAATCAGAAGGATTTGGTACTTTAGGAATCGCTTTATTAGCCGCTATTATTTTGGTTTATCTTGTAATGGTGAGTTTGTATGACAGTTTCGCGCACCCGTTCGTAGTATTATTTGCTATTCCGCTTTCGTTTATTGGTGCGATGTTGGCATTAGCGTTGACAAATAACTCGTTAAATATCTTTACGATATTAGGTATCATCATGTTGATCGGTCTGGTGTGTAAGAATGCGATCATGCTTGTCGATTATACCAACCAGCGAAGAGCTGCCGGAGAATCGATAAGAACAGCATTAATTCAGGCAAATCACGCACGTTTACGTCCGATCCTGATGACGACAATTGCGATGGTATTTGGTATGTTCCCAATTGCATTGGCATCCGGAGCAGGAGCAGAATGGAAAAACGGATTGGCATGGGTAATTATCGGAGGATTAATCTCTTCTTTATTCCTGACCCTGATTGTAGTTCCTGTAATTTATAATATTATGGAGAAATTAATCCAGAAATTCTCTAAAGGAGAAAAAATCGATTACGAAGCTGAAATGGTTGCCGATTATGAGCACACAGAATTAAGCGAAGACGGTTTTAATCCAAAACATACGCATTAATAATAGATTTAATTTTTGATTTGTAAATCCCAGATTCCGAAAGGAGTTTGGGATTTTTTTTAGTTTGTTGTTTCAAGTAAAGTACCGAGAAGTGAACCATGCAAATTCAGGAATCTATAATAAGTTTAATGAGTGTGCCTATTTATAGCCGGCATTTTATTTTTTGCACGTACTATTGCACCATTAATCTGAAGCAGCACTATTTATTTTAGGCAGAGTTTAATGTTATTGAGTACCGCTGTTACTTATTGTTTATTAAAAAACACCTAACTTCAATATAACATTAATACAGGTATTGTTTAAGTATAAAAAAAGCCTTCATTACTGGAATGAAGGCTTTTTTGCTGTTTAAAATGGTATTATTTTATGATTTTGATTGTTCTTTCTTTTCCTTGAGATTTTACTTTTAAGAAATAAACCCCATTTGAAAGATGTGATAAATCAATTTGAGAACGTGTATCATTTATTTTTTTAACCAAAACAGATTTTCCTGACAAAGAGAAAATTTCAATACCATCAATTACAGATGTATTGTCTATTGTCAATATTTCTTTTACAGGATTTGGATAAAACTGGAAATTAGCCAATTCAAAATCAGGAGTAGAAAGTCCACCTTTTAATTTAGCAGTTACAGCAAGGCGCTCTTTACTTTCAATTCCGTTTACAGTCTGCGAAGCATAATAAGTTACTCCATCAATTAAAACTGTTGTTAGAGGTAAAGCCGTTTCAGCCTTTTTATTTGTTGGCGTATTGCTGCTGTACCATTGTATGTTTTCTCCTTCTACAACAATATCTCCTAAAGTCTGACCGGACGTAAATTCTACAATAATAGTGTCTTTTCCTTCTATTAATGGAGCAGGAGGATCAACAACAACACTTAACGTAATATAGCATCCTGTTGCGTCCTGAATCAATACTGTATATGTTCCAGGCAGTAAATCAGTAAAAATATTATTTGATGAAAATTTATCCAGGTCAGGAGAAATAGCATATTGGTAGCCTCCGGCTCCTCCAGTTGTAACTACAGTAATGGTCTGATTTTCTACAGTGACATCAGCTGTTATTGGCGTAGGATCTGTTATTGCTATCATAACGGTTTCTATACAATTATTACTGTCTTTGACAGAAATCATATGCATCCCGCTATTGGCACTAAAAATATTTGAAGTACTATATGCTCCATTATTAATAGAGTAATAATATGGAGGCAGTCCACCGGCTACGACAGCCGTAATTGTTCCCGGACCTGAACAGGTTTGCTGAGATGTAACTGTTGCGATAAGTTGTAAAGGCGTAGTTATAGTTATATCTAAACTTAAAGTAAATACAGCATTTTGAGAATCCTTAATCTTAAAAGTGTAGCTGCCCGCAGTTAAACCAGTAAAGATATTCGAAGAAGAATAGCTAATTCCACCATCTATCGAATATTGGTAAGTACCAGATCCACCATTTGCATTGATGGTTACTGTTCCTGCAGTATTACAAGTTACATTAGTTATAGTTGCTGTTGCTGTTAATTCAGGTACTTCAATAATAGTTATATTAGATAAAGATACACTGCAGGTATTTGCGTCTATAACTTTTAACGTGTAAACACCTGTTGCTAAATTTTTAAAAGTATTACTGCTCTGAGGTGCAGCTACTGTTACTCCATTTTCATTTTCAAGAGAATAAGAGTACGGAGCAGAACCTCCTGTTACATTAACAGTTACGCTTTGATCGTTGCCAACTGTAGCGTTTGCAACTAATGCTGCTGGTTCTTTTATTATAACTTCAATAAAACGATTGCAAATATTCACACCATTCACTGATAATACATAACTACCAGGTGACAATCCATCAAATGTATCTGAATTAGTAGATATGCCCCCATTTACAGAATAATTATATTGACCTATACCGTTAGTTGTAAGAATCTTAAATTTACCATCATTATTGCCGGCACAACTTACATCTGTAGCAACTACATCTATTATTGTAACAGAATCACCAATATAATTCATTGGTACCATAGCTGTGACTGTGTTAAGATCTGCATCACGAACTTTTACAGGATAGGTATAATTAGCGGTTAAACCAACAAAGGTATTTGATGAAGAATAAGTATCCCCATTATTTAATGAATATTGATAAGGAGCTTTACCACCTTTTGCAAGTAGGGTTATTCTTCCAGCAAACGAACAAGTTATAGGATCTGCAAAAGATGCTAACGTCAAATTCGTTGATGTTGAAGGCTCAATTTTTATTCCTTGAATACTAATATTACATTCAGAACTATAAATAGTTACATTATAAATTCCAACAGCCAGTTTTGTAAATCTGCCAGTATGATCAGGTCCTGATTTAACACCAGTTGCAGCATCTTCAAGATAATAAGTATATAACTTGTTTCCTCCAGTTGTAGTTAGTACTATATTTTCTTCATTAACAATTTCATAAGTTGCAGATAATGGAGCAGGGTCAGATAATATTATGGTTGATGATTTCGCCAGACACCCATTGGCATCTTTTGTTGTAATGTTATAGCTTCCGGCACTCAGTTTATCAAAATATCTGCTATATTGAAAATTAGTTCCATCAATTGAAAACTGGTAAGGTCCCTCTCCTCCTTTTGCTGTAGCGCTGATGAAACCTGTATTATTGCCAGGACAGAATATAGGAGTTTCAATTACAGCAGAAACGGTTAAAAGAGTTGTTTGAACAATTGTTGTATTCAAATTGAAAACAGTATTTTGTGCATCTTTAACTTTTACATTATAATTTTTTGGAGCTAAGTTTTCAAATAAGTTTGAAGAAACATATGTACCATTATCTAATGAATATTGATATGGTGGAATTCCGCCAGTTGCCTGAATTGCGATTGTTCCTGTTGGATTGCTACAAGTTATATTGGTCGCATTAAGAGATGCAGATAATTCTGTTAAAGGCTTCACATCGATATTAGGTAAAGATACACTACATGCATTAGCGTCTATTACCTTTAATGTGTAAAGTCCGGTTGCTAAATTACTAAAGATGTTACTGCTTTGAGGAGCAGCTACTATTACTCCATTGTCATTTTCAAGAGCATAAGAGTAAGGAGCAGAACCTCCTGTTACATTAGCTGTAATGTCTTGATTAATGCCAATTTTTGCGGTTGCACTCAAAACTTCTGGTTCTGTTATTGCAACTGTTAGTGTAGCTGTACATAAGCCCATGTCTTGTATTTCTATGACGTAATTTCCAGGAGCTAAATTCGAAAACGTATCAAAATTTTGTTGTATTCCTCCGTTTAAACGGTAAAGATAATTACCTGATCCGCCAATTCCTTTTACTGTTATTGATCCATTTTTAAGACCTTGACAGCTTATGTTTTTAACAACAGTAGCAATTGTAGGGGATGACAATATAGGATTTATTGTAACAGAATGAGATGTTGTATTTAAGTCAGCATCACGTACCTTGACAGCATAAGTACCCGGAGAAAGAGAAGGAAAGAGATTGGATGAAGAATAATTTGTTCCATTGTTTATCGAATATTCATAAGGAGCTTTACCACCCATTGCTGAAACACTTATTCTTCCCAAACGTACGCAATCAGCAGGATCAACAACTGAAACAGCCGATAATGCATTAGATTGTGAAGCTTCAATTTTTATTCCGGATTGATTAAAAGTACAACCATTAGAATCGCCAAGCATAATTGTATAGATTCCCGGTGGTAATTTAGTAAATGCGCCTACAGTTTCCGGCCCATATTCAACTCCCGTCGTAGTGTTATTAAGGTAGTAAGTATAAAGATTACTACCACCAGAAGCAGAAATAAAGATATTCTGATCGTTAACAATTTCATAAGTTGCAGTTAGTGCAGATGGTTCTGACAATGTAATTGAGCTAACTGCAATACATCCATTGGCATCTTTAGTTGTAATGTTGTAAGTCCCTGCTTTTAGATTTAGAAAATACCTGCTGGATTGAAAAGTTATTCCATCTATAGAATACATATATGGACTTTTTCCTCCAGTTGATGTAGAAAGAACAGCACCAGAAGAATCTCCATTACAAAATACCGGAACATTTACTTTGGTAGAAAGTGTCAAAGGAGTTGACTGTATAACTGTTGCAGAAAGAGTAATTCTTGTACTCTCTGCATCTCTTACTTTTACGGTATAATTTTTAGGAGTTAGGTCAGTAAACACATTGACAGAAGAATAAGCTCCATTATTTAATGAATATTCATAAGGCGCAACTCCTCCTGTAGCTGTAACTGTAATTGACCCCTTTGGGCTATTGCAAGTTACAGAGGCTACAGTTAAATTAGCACTCAGTGTAGATTGGTCAACATCTATATAAGATCTAGTAGAAAAACAGCCTTTTGAATCAGTAACCTGAACCTGATAGGAACCCGCAGGAAGACCGGAAAAAATATTAGAAGATTGTGGGCCTGTCAATACCGTACCTGTATTATCACTAAGAGAATAGCTATAAGGGGCATTTCCCTTCGAAGCTGTAATTATAATTTCTCCATCATTATTATTAACACCGGCATTTTTAATATTCGGGGTTATAAGGACAGGATCAGGCTGTAGTATTTCTATATCAAAATTATCTGTAAAACATCCTACGGCGTCCATTACAACTGCTGTATGATATCCACGAGACAAATTATTAAAAATATTGCCTGAGACAAAAGGGCCATGATTTATTGAATATGTATATGGAGCTCTACCTCCACTGGCAGTTATTTCCACACTTCCATCATTTGCTCCATAACAACTTGCTCCAGTTATAGTCGATGAAGCATAGAATGGTAAATAAGGTTCAATGTAGAGCGGTGTTGAATTTGTTGTATTTAAAGCATCTTTCACAGTAACAATATGATTACCGGCATACAAATCATAATAAATATTACTTACCTGATAAGGTTTTCCGTCTACAGAATAAGTATATGGAGCTTGTCCTCCGGCAGCAGTAATATTGATTGATGCATAGTCCATTGAACAAGTTAACGCTCTGGTAATATTTACCGACGAAGTCAAAGCAGGTAAAATTGTAGTAGCTACTGCTGTTACACAACCCTGAGAATCTGAAACTACTATATTATAATTTCCCGGAGCTAAATTTGAAAAGTAATTATTAGTCTGATAATTAAATCCACTTAAAGAATATTTATAAGGTTGTGTACCTCCGGTTACAGTAACAAATGTATTTTGATTTGCCGTCGCTACGGTTGCCTGTAAAGAAGCAGGTTCTATAATAGCATAATTAATAGAAGAAATGCAATTGCTCACATTATCCAAAACCTGTATGTTATAAGTCCCTGCAGGTAAATTAGGATAATAATCGTTATTTGTAAACGAACCTCCATTTAACGAATAGGAATATGATCCACTTCCTCCTGAAACATTTATGGTCAGCGATGCAGTATCACCTTTACATAAAATTGGTTTGTTGGATGCAGTTACAATTGGAGACTGAAATGTAGTCAGATCAGCATAATTGACTGTAATTGTACCATTATTATCAATTCGTCCGTAGATTTTTGTTATACCTACAGCCCCTTTATAGGCGGTTGAATTAAGAATTTCATTAGTATTATTTAATGCATCAGCCTGACTTAAAAAAAAGGTCACAGTTGTCTGAGCCGGATTTAAATTACCAATGAAGTCTGCTTTGAGTGTAATTAAATTAAAAGACTCATTGTTGCAAACTGATACAGTGGATACTTGTGCATAAAATAGATTGGTAAATAAAATGAACAGATAAAGTAGTGTTTTTTTCATAAGCATATGTTTGTTAAAATAGGCTTAACAAATATATACGTAAAAAACATAGTTACACTATTTCAGATACAAATAATGATTAAAATAATCAATAATAGCCTTCCCTTCCAGTAAAACATCTGCTCCAATAATACCATGAACAGCTTTTGCCTTATAAGACTCCAAAGCTTCATTAACATGGGAAAGATCAAAAATAACGATGCTGAAATCCTGATTTTTCCAGCTTCCGAGCTGTATTTTGTTCTGAGAAGAAATCTGGGTTTTCATTCCCGTTCCGCCTGCTCCCGATGCTTTGGTTTTTGAATTTTTTGCCAATAGTTCAAAACGTTCAATACTCTCAAATCCGATACAGCTGTTCGATGCGCCCGTATCTAAAATGAAGTTGCCGGAAACATCATTGATTTTAGCTTTAATCAGTAAATGCTGTGTTTTGGTTATTTTGAATTTTATTTTTTTGTATTTCTCTTTTTTGAGAATTTCGTGAAGATTTTCCATTTCAGATAATGATTGAAAATCAAAAATAAACCAATTACCGCCAATAAACTAATGATGTACAGGATATAATTTGATGATTTTTCAGTTGGCGTAATACTTCCGTAATACACAAAAGCACTCCAGTAATAAGGCGATTTTCGCGCATTTGGAATGTCCGGATTATTCAGAAAATCACGTTTTGCATTGGCATTGGCCTCAAAATAAGATTGTTTGTTTTTAATATTTTTATAAAAATCATCCATAAAAACAGAGGTCGTAAAATCATTTACCTTCCACAAAGAAAACAGTAAATTCTGAGCACCGGCAAACTGAAAACCTCTTGCAACACTCATTGCTCCTTCGGCCTTATACAATTTTCCGATTCCGGTTTCGCAAGCGCTCAAAACAACCAAATCGGGATTTATATTAAGATTATACAATTCAGAATATAAAATTTCCTGATCATAAAATTTGATACTTGCCGGTGTTTCCGTATCACCCGAAGAAGCGTGTGTACTTAAATGCAAAATAGAATAATTGGCCGCATTGTTCTTAAAATTAAGAAACGTCGCATTGTCATTTTCAAAAAACTGACCTTCAAAATTATGCTGTATAGACTGCAATTCATTTTTGGAAAAAGTCAGGGCAAACTTTGTTTTTTCGAAAACAGGAAAAACTCCCAAAACTGTTTTTTTAGTTTTTGAAAATGGAACTGAATTCAGGTAAAACGATGCGGAATTATTATAAGCAACATTAAATTCATTTAGTAAATAATGCATTTTAGCAAAATTCGTTGTGCCTGACTCCTTTGTTACCAAAGCTTCAAAAGGCAAAAAACTCAAAATTCCGTCCGGAATAATGATGAGGTTTTTGTGATTTGTAACAGAAGGAATTTTAAGCGTTTTATAAATTTGGTTCGAAAGATTATTATAATGTTTCGGATTGTCGTTTATCGCATTGGGACTATTAAAAAAGTCTATAAAAGCAATTAAGTTTTCAATTCTACCCTGAAGCGGAATATATTGAAGCGTAATTTTTTTATTGAAAACAGTGAAATTATAAATACCATTGACGCCAAAAAAATACGAAATCATAGTGGCTTTATTGTCTTCTAATTTGGTATATAGTTTTTGTAAATCAAAAGCTGAATTTGTTTCTGAATCAGTTTTGATTTGATTTTTTTTGAGAAGCAGCATTAATTCATTTTGCTTTTTAATGGCTTCATTGATTTTCGAAATATCGGCCAATTCCAGTTTTTGCTGTTCTTTTACAATAATCGTATTCCAGTTTTGAAGTTGCTGTAAGATCAGTTTTTCTTCTCTTGAATGAGTTTGGGAGCTGTGGAGATAATTTTTTAAAACCACAGATTTCGTTTTTTCCGAAAGCAAAAAAGCATTTTCGAGATAACTGGCGTTTTTCTCTTTTTCATACAATGAATGATAAATAGAAATACATTTTTCAATCCTGTTTCGGTTTCTGATCTGAGTGACGATTTTAGAATTTTCATAGACCAGAAGAGACTGGAAAATCTCTTCGATATAAAAGGAAAGACCAAAACTTTTCAATGCCATTTTTGGCTGATTTTGCGTCAGATAAATTTGTGCCTCTAAATCCAGAGCGTCAAGCAAAATAGTTTCAGCGTAAAGCGAATTTTGGTTGGGCAAAACATTTTTCCCGGGAGAATAATCAGGAATCAGTGTCTTAAAGATAGCTTTAATGTTTTCGCCCGCTTCTTTATATTTTTCCTGTTTAAAAGCAATAAAAGCAGCTTCATAATAAAACTGGGCTGTTTTTCTCGGTTCCTGATTTTGGGTTTTATTAAATGCTGTTCTGGCTTTTTCAAAATAAGCCGAAGCATCATTAAAATTATTTTGCTCTACTTTTAATTTGGCAAAATTCAGGTACGTATTTGCTAAATTTTCGTGTTGTGTAGGCTCATTTTTTAACAATGAAATGGCTTTTAAAAATGAATTTTCTGCCATCGTTTTTTTAGAAGACAAAATATAATTTGCTCCCAGATTATTTAGTAAAATGCCTTTTTGTGAAGAGGTTAATTTTTCGGTTTCAAGTGTTTTTTCTATTAAATCAACAGCTTTATAAACATTTCCGGTGTTTTGATAAACGTTTGATAAATTAAGAATAGCAGCAATTTTCTGCGGCTCATTTTTCTGCTGATTGGCAATAAAATAATATTGTTTAATGGTGTTTTCAGCATTGACATAATCGCCAAGAATGGTATATAAATTCCCCAAAGGCTTCAGGCAATATTCGATAATATCATAATTTTTAAATCTGTTTTTCTG
>NZ_QETH01000065.1 GCF_003105115.1 Flavobacterium sp. HTF
ACTAACAACCTTAAGGTGGTTATTGCGGCGGGGCTCACCTCTTCCCATCCCGAACAGAGTAGTTAAGCCCGCCTGCGCAGATGGTACTGCAGTTATGTGGGAGAGTATGTCGTCGCCTTTCTTTTGAAAACCCTATCCAACCGGATAGGGTTTTTTGTTTTATAAATGTTTTTTAATCAAAGTTAAAAATCTTAAAAGAAAGCCTGAGAATTACCCTAAATTGAAAGATCTGTATTGATATTGTTATCAATACAGATCTTTCAATTTGTTTTAGAAGCGCAAATAAATTTAACTGAATTTTATTTGTTTGATTATGAATGGAATAACTTTAGATTTTATTATTATCAACATCGTGTATAAATTTAATTACACCTGTCATAAAAACTTTTTGATCGTCCCACATTGCTAAATGGCTTCCATTTGGACAATATAAATACCTTCCTTTTTTTACTAATTTACTTTGTTCTTCCATTGCTTTTGGATCCATGGTATCATATTTGGCACCGATCATTAAGGTTGGGGTTGTAATTTCATTTAAACGATTTTTTATATCCCATTTTGCTAAACGGCCACTGATTCCAAATTCACTTGGTCCCTGCATTAAGGCGTAAACTTCTCCATTTACATGTTTGCTTGCACGATTTAATCCATCAGGCCATTCTTCCAGGCGACATAAGTGTTTTTTATAAAAATTAGGGATAAGTAGCTCCATGTATCTGGGATTATTAAAATCTTTTTTGGCTTCTAAGGCTCTGATTTCGGCAAGAACTTCTGGTTTCATCTGTTTAGCCAAAACTTCATCAGCATATTTTCCATATTCAGGGGCACTTGCTACCATATTTGATACTAGTAATCCTTTTAGGTTTTTTTGATGTTTTAATGCATATTCCATAGCTAAAATTCCTCCCCATGAGTTTCCTAATACATAAAAGTTGCTATTATCTGCTCCTATAGCTTTACGGACTTGCTCAACTTCATCTACAAAACGATCTGTGGTCCACAAACTACTATCTTTTGGCTGATCGCTATAGTAAGATCCTAATTGGTCATACTCATAAAACTCAAAACCTTCTCTTTGAAAAAATGTTTCAAAGCACTCCATATATTCATGAGTCATCGCCGGGCCTCCATGCAATAATAATATTTTTATTTTAGGATTATTGCCAAAGCGTTTTGTCCATACTTTAAAATTCCCAACAGGGGTTTTAATAGGAATCATTTTTACACCAGCAGATTCGATAGTAGTACCTTCGTTATAGGTGAAATATTTTGAAAGAGGTTCAACTTTTCTTTCCTTTTGACAAGAAACAACTACCAATGATAATAGTACGATAAGTGTGTAGCGCATATTTTTAATTTATAAGTTATTGAATTATTTAAAATTACAAATTTTCTAATTGTTCTAACAAAACTAAAAATTAAGTTTAAGTCAATTAGCTTATTTCGATAAAGGAGTCATTATTTTTATCACATATCTTAGAGTATTTTGTGTTTATTCTATGCTATTGATTTCTAAATTCATATTTTTTACAGCATTAAAATGATCAGTATAACTGCTTTTTGCAACGGATTATTAATGAGTTTGTTGAATAGGTTTTTTCTTATTTTTTATTTTTTTTCATCTTTATAATTAGCTTATTAGTATGATTTTTTTTATTTTTTTAAAATTTGTTTGTTAGTTAATTTTAAATATTATTTTTGTTTTTTTTAACATGGAAATAATTACAGTTAATGTCTAAAATCAAGTTTCTTTTATTCTTTTTATTCGTCATATCATTATCGTATTCTCAAACGAAACATGCTACCGTCATGGTAAATGCCAGAGCGCAGAAAGATAAGATTTTAGTTCGATGGGCTATTAATTCTCCGGTTGAATGGCAAAAAGCGAATAAAAAGGGATATATAATTACAAGATCGACAGTTTTGAGAGATGGTGTTGTCTTGTCCAAACCTGAAAAAACGCTTCTTACACCAAAACCACTTCTGCCGGAGCCTTTAGATTCCTGGCTTGATCTGGTACAAAAAGACAATAATGCTGCAATTATAGCGCAGTCTATTTATGGTGATAGTTTTGAGGTAACCGCTGCAAAGGAAGGTGAGTTGTCCAAAATAGTAAATATGGCAGATGAAATAAATCAGAGGTATACTTTTGCTTTATATGCGGCTGATATGAGTTTTCTTGCGGCACTAAAAGCGGGATGGGGATTTGTAGATGAAAATGTAAAAAAGAATGAAGTATATGCTTATCAGGTAAGTGTTTTTGAAAGTCCAAAGGTTAAAGAATCATCTTATATGATTGGTTTAAAGGATTATAGTGTTCTGCCGGCTCCAACTGATTTTATTGCTATTCCTGATGATAAAAAAGTTTTATTATCCTGGGATTATGAGACTTTCAAAAGAATTTATACTTCTTATATGGTAGAGAAATCATCAGATGGAATCAATTTTAGTCCAATTGCTACTACTCCTTTAGTTAACTTAAATGATAAAGATGAGCATCCGTCTAAAACGATGTATTATATTGATACACTTAGTGTAAATGAAAAACTTTACCATTATAGATTATATGGTATAACCTCATTTGGCGAAAAAGGAGAGCTAACAAAAACAATCACTGCAACAGGTGTTTCGGCTGTTGTTACTGCTGCCAGATTGGTAGATTATAATATTGTCAATTCAAATGAAGTTAATTTAGAATGGGATTATCCTAAAGAATCAGAAGGTTTTATTCAAGGTTATGAAATTAACTTGGCAGATAATGATAAGGGACCGTATAAAGTAGTTTCTAAAATTATACCTCCATCCGAAAGAAAGCTTAATTATAAGGACAATTTATTTCCATCAAATTATTTTACAATATCTGTTGTTGGCAAAAATAATCAGCGGTTGACTTCTCAAAGTATGCTTGTACAGCCTGTTGATTCTATACCGCCGGCAATTCCTACAGGACTTGAGGGAGTAATTGACAGCCTTGGAGTAGTACGGTTAAAATGGAAGCCAAATCTCGAAAAAGATTTACGAGGCTACAGGATTTTAAAAGCCAATAACCCGGGTGAAGAGTTTGTAGATATTTACCATCAATCTTATGTAGGAAATAGTTATCAGGACAGTGTGAGCCTAAAGATGACCAATAGTAAGGTTTATTACAGACTTGCTGCCGAAGATATGCGATTTAATATTTCCGGCCTTTCTGAAATATTAGTTTTGGATAAACCAGATAAAATTCCGCCAGCTGCACCAATTTTTAAAGATTACGATAACAAAGATGGCAAAGTAAAATTAAAGTGGATCAGAAGTTATAGTGAAGATGTAGTAGGATATAGCCTTAGAAGGAGAGAAAAAGGACAGGAAAAATGGATCGAAATTAAACAGATAAATGATACTATTCAGGAATATACTGATGATAGAGTAGAAAATAAGAAAATATATCAGTATGCAATTTTGGCTAAAGATAAAAGTAATCTTTGGTCTTCATTAGATCATTCCACCATTACAGTAAATGTATTGAATTTTACCCCGGCTAAAATAATTGGTTTTTTGCAAGGATTGCCAGATAGAGAAAATAAGAAAATAGTATTCTCTTGGGATTATGTGAAAAGTAAAAGTAAAATTTTGGGGCTTAGTATTTATAAAAATGTAAAAGGTACTCCGCCAACATTGTGGAGAGAATTAAATAATGACGTTTTTACTTTAGAAGACAAGAATTTAAAAATTAACCAGGAATACGAATATCATTTCGTTCCAAACTTAGAAAGCGATACTCCTGCAAAAGCAGAGACATTAACAGTTATATATTAAGCCTATGAAAAAAATATACTTATTAATCATTTTATTGGTTTCAACATTTGGTTACGCTCAGGGTGTTGGGAATTACAAAGTTAGTTTGGGTATAACAGGCTTGAATGTAAAAGTAAGTATTTCTGGAAATTGTGGTAGCCGTATGGAGTCTTGGCTGAACTACAGTAATGCTGGAGAGACCTACTTTTTTTATCAGCCTGTTGGAGATGGACAAGATCTTCCGAGAAATTGGGCGACAACCTTTCCAAGTACAAAAAAACTAACAAGAATTAGGTATTATTCAGAAGGTAAAAAATGGCATGGAGGATTCAATTCAGGTTGTAAAAATGACAATAATAGTAATGAATATATAAATGTTTCATATGGTATTACAGAATATTATCTTCCTAATTATTTTACTGCACTTTACAACTTAAGAGCAACACTTAAAGTCCTTCCTGATCTTAAGATACTAGTGCCAACAACTAATAACGGAGGTGATATTTTGCCTACAACAGATAGAATAATGATTAAATCTGCTACAGGATTTTTAGCCTCGGAATATAATTGGCAATATTCACTTAATCCGCTTGATCCGTCAAGTTGGGTGAGTTTGCCATATAGTACAGCAAGTATATCTGTAAATGCAATTGATATATTGCAAACATTGGATGGAACAAGTCATGGAAAAAAAGTGTCTCTTAGGCAAGTTGCTTACAATGGTGCAGCAGTTTCCAATGTAGTGACATATACAGTGCGTTTATCTGCACCAAGAGTAGATTCGGCAACACCAATTCAACCTACTTGTAGCGACACAAATGATGGATCAATCAGACTTGTATTTAATAGAACTCTATATCCAGGGGAACAATTAAATTATACTTTACTGGACGTTGCAACAAATACTCCTACAAGTTATAATGGTGTATTATCTATTGGAGCTGATAAATCCTTTGTGATTTCGAATTTAAGAAAAGGAAATTATATGCTGCAATTAGTAGGCTTTAAAGATGGTTTAAGTACCGCCACAGATGCAGACAGGTATGATTTGAAGCCTTTTTTAATAAGTTCTCCTCCTATATTAGATTTTACATTAAATCCAACAAATATTAGATGTTTTGGTGGTCAGGATGGAGCTATAACCATCTCACCAACCGGAGGAACACGCACCATATTAGGTAATGACTATTATTCATTAGATAATGGAGCTAGCTGGATTCCCTTTGCAAACAATGCGCCCCACACGATTACAGGTTTAGCACCTGGTACATACAACGTGAAGGTGAAAGATATGAATGGGTGTATAGCTAAAATTCAGACCATGGTTGCCGGAGAGATTCAACTAGGCGATGATAAAGTGTTAGAAGTAAACTTAACTCAACCGGTTTCACCTTTGGCATTAGATTATACATTTAAAAAAGACCCTACTTTTTACCAGGCTCTTAACGGAAAAATAGTAGCTTCAATATCCGGAGGAACTATTAATGATGATAAATCTTATGAATATGAATGGAAAAACAGTAGTGGGGTTGTTTTACCAACAACAGCGCAGTACAATTCTATTGATAAAACATTCAATATTACATTAGAAAATGTCCCTTATGGAGAGTACAAATTAACGGTAAAGGATAAAAATTATAATGATGCTGTAAATAAAGCAGGTTGTTCTGTTATTGAATCATCGCAAACTTTAACTCAGCCTGATCCTATTGTCATTACAATACAACAAACACAGGCTATTTCCTGTAATACAGAAAATCATGATCCTGTTTTAGGAAACCCAGATAAATTATCTGACGGAATTTTGAAAGTAACCGTAATCGGTGGTATAAAATTTACCGGGTCAGCAAATAATGGACTCCCGTATAAATTTATCTGGTCAAAATATAATTCGGGAACAAATGTCTGGGATGAATTAACAGATTATAAAACAGAAACTGCCGGGAATCTTTCACAAGGGAATTATTCTTTGAATGTGGTTGATGCAAACGGAATTGTACAAGGAACTTATAATTCTACAGATTTAGTAACTGCAATACCAACGACTAAAGAAATTTTAGAACCGACAAAACTGGAATTATCATTTACTTCCGGAAATGTTTCCTGTAATAAAGGAAATAACGGATGGGCAACAGCAACCGTTACCGGAGGCACAGGCTCATATGTTTATACGTGGTATAATACAGGCGGGGGAACAATTGATGAAAATAAAATATCTAATTTAATTGCCGGAACGTATACCGTTGAAGTTACCGATAGAAATGGTTGTTTCACTAAAGGTGATATAGAAATTACAGAACCTTTATTGCCTGTGAACATAGATTATCAAGAGATTTTTACACCTACGTTTTTCGGAGCAACTAACGGTAGAATTATAGCAAAGATAACAGGCGGAACATCAAACGATGATCAGTCATATAATTATGAATGGAAAAATTCAGCAGGGGTAGTTCAAATTACAACTTCTGAATTAAAAGACGGGATTTTTACTATTACTCTAAATGGTGTACCGGCAGATGATTATTTCTTAACGATTAAGGATAAAAATTATAACGAAGCAACAAATCAAATTACTAACTGCTCAGTTCTGGAGTCAAAAGTTACTCTTAACGAGCCAGATCCTTTAAAAGTTGTTTTTGAAATCGTCCGCACTATTTCCTGTAATTCAGGCAACGAGTTTGGTAATGATAAAGATACAACTCCAATTGATGGTCAGCGTGATGAGTCACAAGATGGTATTTTAGTAGCTCATGTTACGGGGGGAACGCCATTGGCATCTTCTGTAAATAATGGATTACCGTATTATTTTTATTGGAAAAAACAACAGGCAGATGGTTCCTGGATAACTTTACCGAGCATTCAGGGAGAAACAGCTTCGAATCTTTCTCATGGTAATTATTCTTTAAATGTAAAAGACAGAAACGGCATCATGCTGGGAACCTATGTGAATAATGTCTTAACAGAAGAAATTGATGTTACCCAATTTATGCAGGAACCTTCAAAATTATCCGTAACGATTACTCATGGAGATGTTTTTTGTAATGGTGGAAACGATGGCTGGGCTACAGCAAATGTTGTTGGAGGCACGCCACCTTATGATTATAAATGGTCAAATGAAGTAGAAATTGATCAAAATAATCTTTTAAAAGCAGGTGAATATTGGGTATTTGTTACAGATTTCAAAGGATGTACGACACAGGAAAGTGTTATAATCCAAGAACCTCCAACACCACTTGTGATTGATTATAAAGAGATTCTTAATCCAAGTTTTTATAAAGCAACCAATGGAAAAATTGTTGTTGAAGTTTCAGGCGGTACTATTTTTTCCGATAATTCATATTGGTTTGAATGGAAAAACAGTAAAGGAATAATACAAACCACTACAACAACCAGTTTCAATAACGGTATATATACAATTACTTTAGACGGGCTTCCTGAAGATAATTACAGCCTTACAGTTCATGATGCTAATTATGATGCTGCAACAAATAAAATGAGTTGTACGGTAGCCAATTCTATCACAACTTTAGACGACCCGGATCCGATTGAAGTTACTTTTGAAGTAGTTCGTACTATTTCATGTAATGTAAGTAATGAATTTGGAAATGAAACAGATGCCAATCCTTTGGATAATCAAAGAGATGAATCTCAGGATGGAATTTTAGTGGCTCATGTCAAAGGAGGAATTCAGCTGAAGGCAGATAAAAATAATGGATTACCTTATTATTATACCTGGAAAAAGCAACAAAAGGATGGTTCTTGGACATTGTGGAACAATAAAGGTGAAACCGCCGAATACTTATCTGAAGGGACTTATGCTTTAAATATTGAAGATGCCAATGGGATAAAACTTGGTACATATGTAAATAATATTTTGGTTAAAGAAATAGATAAGACATATTACATGCCAGAGCCGGCAAAATTAAATTTAAGCTTTACCAAGTTTGATGTAGGATGTACCACTGGTGATGATGGTTGGGCTGAGGCCCACGTAACCGGAGGAACTCCACCATATACTTATGAGTGGACTAATGGAGAAATAACGCCGAAAATAGAAAATATTACAACAAACAATTACTTTGTAATAGTAACTGATGCAAAAGGATGTGTTACTCAGGGAAGTATTTTTGTTGGTGATCCAAATGGAATATTTACTACTGAAAAAGTTAAAGATCCTATTTGTTCCAAAGGAAATGATGGTTCAATTGAACTAAATGTTACAGGAGGAAATTCACCTTTCAGTTATTTATGGAATACTGGTGCAACGACTAAGGATTTAAGTAATCTTGCAGCAGGGAATTACGAAGTTTCTATTATCTGCCCGGATTGCTGCGTGTATAAAAAGAAATTTGTTTTAAAAGATCCGGAAGCTGTTATAGTGAATCTAGGCCCGGACAGAACATTATGTAACGATCAAAATTTAGATCTTGATGCTACAATTGCAGATAAAAATGCACAATACAGCTGGACTTCTGCGAACGGATTTACCTCAAACGAAGCTAAAGTTAATGTATCAAAAGCCGGAACCTATCATGTAAAGGTAACATCGGCTTTAGGATGTATTAGTGAAGATGAAATTGTAATAAAAACCAGCCAGGCAATAATTAGTGCTGAATTTTTATTAAGCTCACAAGCTTATTTAGATGAAGAAGTAATTTTAATTAATACCAGTAACCCATTTGGAGAAAGCACAAATTGGGTAATTCCTGATGGGGTAAGAGTTGTTGAGCAAAAGGAAAAATATATAACATTAAAGTTTAATGCTACAGGTGTCTATTCAATTGGTCTGCAGCAAACACAGGGAGAATGTTATGCAACATATACTAAAAATATTACGGTAGAGGAACGAAGTACATTACCTAATACAGGAAGTACATCTCAGTTTATTTTAGATTTTATTGTAACTCCAAATCCAAGTGATGGTAATTTTACTGCACTTATAAATTTAGAGAATGTCAGTGAAATCAATTTAAGACTCTTTTCAACTAACGGACAAGATACTATGATTCAGAAAAAAGAATCAGGAAAGAAAAAATATGAAGTAGATTTTGGTACCTCATTAGGATCTGGAATTTATGTTTTAGTATTAGAAACGGGACAGCAAACATTAGTTAAAAAAATTATTATCTATTAAAAAATGAAGCACTTTTTCAATAATATATTTTTAGTTGTTCTATTTCTGTTTTTTTGTGTTACCGGATATGCGCAATTATATCCAGTTCAGTTAACACCTGTTTTTAATAGCCCGTACAGTGTCAAAATATCAGATTATGCCACTAGTATGGATACTAAAATGCAGCTGATTATTAACCCGACAGATATTTCTATCTCCCAAAGACAAGTTCGGTTAAAACTGTATATTCAGGGAAATGGACTAAATATACAAAGCAGTGACTATATACAGGGACAGCGTCCAATTTTTATAAACGGAGGAGAATTACAAACTCTTACCAATACAGATATCGGAGCTCTTTTCAGGTTAGAAAATCTCCAGGGAATTTCTCCAGCGCAATATGCCAATGCTTTGCCGGAAGGAATGTACAATTTCTGTTTTGAGATGTATGATTTTGTGACCAACCAAAAGATATCACAAAAAAGTTGCGCCAATTTATATTTGATATTAAATGATCCGCCATTACTAAATACACCACAGCGAAACGAACAAATTGCTTCGACAGAATTCCCAAATATTTTATTTACCTGGACGCCACGTCAGATAAATGCCACTAACATATCGTATAAATTTGAGTTAAAACAGCTTATTGATCCTACGTTAGATCCACAGTTTGCATTTCAAATGTCTCCTGTTTTGTATGAAGAGATACTTTTTGGAACTGCTTTACTCTACAATTTAAGTATGCCAATTCTGACTCCGGGTATGCGTTATGCGTGGCGCGTAAAAGCTATTTCAACGACAGGACTTTCAGAAAATGCGGTATTTAAAAATGACGGGTATAGTGAGATTTATTCCTTTAAATATACTGCTTCCTGTGCTGCTCCGACATTTTTACTAAGTGAATCCCAAAGTTCCAAAAGCGTAAAAATTACGTGGGAAGGAATACCGGAGCATACCCGTTTTCAGGTTCAGTATAAAAAACAGGATGTTCATAATGCACAATGGTTTTCAACCTATAGCTTAAACACACAAAGCTTAATTACTAATTTAGAACCGGGTGTTACCTATCAGTTCAGGGTCGGTTCAAGCTGTGATCCCGTAACAGAAGGGGTTCAGTCGTTTACATATTCCGGAATCAGTACTTTTACTACAGCTACAGAAACAACAGGAGTTCCTGCTTATAATTGTGGTATAGTTCCTCAAATTAATATTCAGAATCAAAAACCGCTTACCAACTTAATACAAAGCGAAACATTTAAAGCCGGAGATTTTCCGGTTACAATTTTAGAACTTAAAGGCGAAAACAGTCCCTATTCAGGAAAAGGATATATTATTGTACCTTATTTAGCAGATACTAAAATTGCAGTTGAGTTTAATAACATCGTAATCAATACCGATTATCAATTAATCAGTGGTGTTGTGGAAACGAGTTACAATCCTGATTGGAAAAACGTTACCGACACTGAAGATTTTACCGGAGAAGGTCAGGGCGGACAGATTGAAGAAACGGTTCCGTTTGAGATTGATAAAATTGTGATCAATCCTAATGGAGATATCGTAGTCAGCGGTAAAGATGGCGAGCAGGTAACGATTCCGGGAGGAAAAGATACCGTAATTACAGACAGTAAAGGCAATACCTACAATGTTGATAAGGACGGAAACGGAAGTAACGAACCTACAGCAGCTGCTGCTGGAGGAAAACCAACTCCTGAGAATACGGATGGTGTAGATAAAAATGGTCAGGCCACTGCATTTACCGCCAAAGGAATTACGATTGCTTTTTCGGGCAATGGAAGTAAATATGCTTTTGATGTAATGCCAAATAATGCTTCTTCAGCTTTGAAAGCATTGTATAAAAAAGCAGGTGATGCCGTGTTGCCGTACAAAGCGGTCATAAATGGCGATACCGATACTTTACTGGGAACAGTAACTGTTACTGATTCTAATATAAAATTAGACAGCATAGTTTTTAAAACTCAGAATGGAGCAAAAGTTGACTTTGAAAGAAATGATAAAGTTTTTGTCATAAAGGTAAAAGGGAACCTAAGCTACGCAGAAGAGGAAATTTTAGCGACTATAAAAGACGGGAAAAAATGGAAAGTCATAGGAGCTTTTATGCTCGTACATATTTCACCAAAAGATGTTAATGTTGCGCTAGTGCCTACAGATGCAGTTTCGCAGCAAAAACTCGACGCTATTATCACCGATACAAAAGCGATTTATAATAAGATTGGGGTAAAAATTAACTTCGTAAAGAAAGATATCCTAAACATCGATAGTGTAGTTTCAGGAAATTCAATTCAGACGGAAAAAAATACAATTACTTCTACTTACAGTACAGAGCAGCAAAATATAAACGGGTTGTATCAGTCAACAGAGGCAAGTTATGTGCTTTTTGTAACTGATAAAACGTCAAGTACAGGACAGCAGGGCTATATGCGACTAAACGGACAGTTTGGTTATGTCTTTCAATCTGGTTTCCCAAAAACTCCGGCACACGAATTAGCTCACGGAATCTTTAAATTAGAACACCCTTTTGAGGTTTACAAAACTGCTGAAAAAAGTACTGATTTGTTAATGGATTACAGTGACGGGACTATTTTAAACCACCAGGACTGGAAGCAAATTAATGATCCTGCATTTAAGTTATATGCATTTCAGAGTCAGGCTAGTGGGGAGTTTGCAGGTGGTTATGTTGTAAGTCCTGATTACAAAATCTTTACTATTGGATCAGCCCGTTCGAAATTTGATAATAATTCATATGTTGCTAATGATGCTGCTGCAAATGACGGAACACTTCCTGGATTTAAATTATCAGGAAAACTGTATTGGTGGAAGGGTGATAAATATGGAAATGATGAAGTCGGTAGTGATGGCGATTATAAAATATCAGATGTTTCTGCTAATCTGAATTCGATTAGAGATAAATGGTTGTTTTTATTTTTTGATAAAGATCAACAGTGTGGAAGCACAACGTACGTGACAGTTAAAATTTCAGAATTTTTAGATAGTAAGAAATCACTTAAAGCTTTTATAAGTCAATATGTAAGTGCCAAAACCAAGAAAGTTGTCGTATGTAATGACCCAAGTGCACAGAATTGGAGTGAAACTAAAGGAACACCAGGAGGTAGCCAGGGATTATTAGTTAAAAATCTAATCAAAGGAGAAGTTAAAAAAGAGGTTTTAGACAAATTAGAATCCTTAATGTCTGGAAAATCAAAAAATTGGATTACTGGTCAGGCTCATCAGATAAAAGGTCATATACTTTTAACTGCAGAAGCAGAACAAACAAACAGGGTTGTATATAAGGATAACAGTTTTTATGTTGATAATATAAAGGAAGAAATTAAACCTGATGAGATTGTATTCTGGCTGGAATATAGTAAAGAAGGTAAAATTAAAGTTAAACAAATTATCTCCGGAAGCAGTTTCGATGAGAATATTTCTGTTGCCTTAAAATCTTGGGAATCAAGTTTAGACTGGAAACAAAAAACGTTATTTGAAAAATTAATAGCGATTGGTTATCAGTCTGTTGATGGGTATTTTACCGCATACTATGACATGTTTGATATGCTAAGTACAGGGATAAGTAAAGTCAAGATTAAACCTTCGGTGTATGATTGTACTGCCTCTGATTACAATAAGATATACGCAGAAGTATTTAGTTATTTTAATTTTACATCTTTATTGCAGGATGCAATTATTGTTAAAGTAAGAGAATCATATCCTGAATTTAATGATATTTTAGGTAATCCAAATGTTAAGTTAAGTCAAATTCAATTTGCGCTATTTTGTGGTGTTTATAATGGATTAATCGATGTTATAAAATCTGTTCCAGATCTTGCCAAATTATTGATTTCTCCCCTTAGTTCTAAAGGAAGAGAGGAAGTATCTAAATTTATTGAGCAACTTAGTGAAAAAGAAATTTTTGAGGAGGATGAAGTTACATTAGCTTGTGAATCTTGTGGAGTAGGTATTAGTTTTCCTAAAATATGGTACTTTATAAAAGAAGGTTTTGTAGCACAATTGGACCCATCAAAACCATGCTCAACAGCTGAATTTGTTGGATCTATTGCAGGACCAATTGTTGTTATGTGTTTAGGTGATGAAGTAGCAGGTACAGGAATTATTAGCAGAGTTGCAAGTACGACAATTAAGATTTTTCAATATTGTGATAAAATAGCTGACCCATTTAGATATGTGGGTATGTCTTTTAAATTTGTTAAAAAAGCTAGTGGCAAAGTCTTTTTAGTAATAAAAAATGCTTCTGGTGATGTTGTAAGACAAATAGAAAATGATCTCTTTAGAATTAGAGTAATAATTAAGAATACTGAAATTATAAGAGATTTTAATACTGCTGAATTAGGACTATTAGTGGAAGGAGCAGGAAATGGAACTAATCTTAGTATAGATGGAATAACACAGAATGTGCGAATGGTAGGGGTTTCTGGAGGTGAGGCAACATTAGCCACTATGTCTAAGGAAATTTTTGGAGAAATAAATGAAACATTATTAAAACGTTTTAAAGATTTAGGTCTTTCAGAGACAGAACTAAAAAAAGTAATTGATAAAGTAGGTACTTCAGTTGCAAATGGTAAAAAATTAGCTGAATTATTAGAAAAAGCCTCATTTAAAAATGATGTAGATAAAATCAGAAGTTTTTTAACTGATATTAAAGCTAGTACAGATTTACAGGATTTAATTAGAGATGGAAAAGACTTTAGTAAGGAATGGGATCTATTAAAAAAATCTGGAAGAGATATTAAGTTGCGTGGCAATAGAGCAGCTATCGAAGCCTTATCAGACATTTTAAATGATGTTTCGATGAGGAAAATATTAGGAAGCGAAATGGATGATGTAATGGAGAAATTTATAACTGCACATAAAAATTCAAAATGGGGCTGGAATAAATTCTCTTTTCAAGAACATATGCGTATGCTTAAAGTTATTGCAAATAAATATGAAGGAGCACAAGGTTTTAATAAGAGTTTAAGAGATGCATTAAATAATCCGAACCCTGCTGTACAAGATGGGTTTTGGCATATGATGAAAGATTTAGAAAAACGAGGAATTCCAAAAGAAAAGATAAAAGCCTTTGATTTGGAATTTGATGGAGACGACTTGCCATGTATAAAATGTAAATTTGATGTTGAATTAAGTGGTAACGGTAATGATTTAAAGTATCTTGAGTATAAAAGTTATTCAAATGCTTCTAAAATAAGCAAACCGCAGTTTTTAAATTATATATCTACTGTTGATAACCTAGAGCAATTGAGGTATATTTTTAACAAATCAAAATTATCTTTGGATGAAGCCAAAGCTGGTATGAAAGATTTTTTAGTAAATAATTCTGATAATATGTTTAAATCTATAAGCGAAGGTGGAATAGGAAAAGATAAGATAAAACAACTTTTTGAGTTCAGTAATTTTAAATTTGATAATGCTACAGAGTTTAAGAATTTACTAAATAACAATGAGAGCTTTAGAAATAATGCATTAAAATTTATTACAACTAATTAAGAATTAAAATTATGTATTTTGAAAAAAGAACATTTAAGAATGTAAACAAAATAGATATTAGCAAGGATTATTCAATAATTTGGCAAACGAACAGTATAACTGTCAATAATAAAGAAGTCATTTCGGGTAATGTAAATTATTTTATAAGATTTGAAAATAGTCTATTGGTAGAAATTAATGATGGAGAGGAAGTATATATCTATAATTTAGATAATTATTCAAAATATAAAATTGAGAAAACCGGAGAATTCTTAACTAATGAAATTATTCGATTAGGCTATTGGAATGACAGTTATACAATTCGATTAACTAAAGCAATAGATTTTACAAATAAAAATAACGAGCTATGGGAATCTGAAAGGACTTTTTTTAAAACGTTTGTTCTTAATGATGATTATTTTTTTTCATATAATGAAAATTTAATTTGCTTGAATAAAATAATAGATGCTGAAATTTTATGGCAATATGATTTAAAAACTAAATACAACTGGAGACAAAGAGCAGAATACATTGATGAACCACCAGTAGAAAAACAGGCAGAAGTCATTAAGTTTTTAGGGGATTATAAAAATGAACTTTGGCTTTTATTAAACAGTGGAGCATTATTAGCATTAAATATAGAAACTGGAGAAGAATCCCGCTATATAAAAGAAGGAAAAATAATAACTGGAGAAAGTGATTTTGAGGATTTCAAGGGTTATTTTGGTTGTGATACCGTATTAGATGAAAAAAAAGGGCTCATTTTTAATCTTAGTAAGCATTTTTATATTGAATACAATCTGAACTCTACAAATATATATTTTGATAGTTATAGTTTCAAAGAATCTTCGATAACTCATAAACTCAATTTAAATTATATTGGAGGTTTTGATGAAGAAAATATTTATTCCTATGAAGGAAGCGATAATAATCGTTTTGCTGTTTTTAGTAAGCAAAAGAAAGATATTATATGGAGCGGACAAATAGAAGAGGTAAAAGATAAATTTCCTGCTATTAGAGATATGAAATATGGTGACGGTATAATATATGTTTTAGACCACCATAATACTTTACATATTTTTGAGAAAGAGTAAGGAGATATAAATAACTAAACACGGAATCAAAGAGTTGATTGAAATTCTGGAAACCAAACATTAAGTTGTTTTCCGAAAGCTCATTGATTATTAAATAAATGAAAAATAAAAATTCATACATACAAAAATATTTTTTAACCCTATTCATTGTGTTAATAAGCATTTGCAATTATGCCCAAAAAATAAAGATTGAAAAAGGAGAAATAAAGCTTGATGAAAAAACAATTGGTTATGTAGAAGGCAAGAAGCCGCTTTTTAAGATTTATAACTTAGATAAAAGCGCTTCGATAACAGCAGAATTAAAGAATGTTCCTAATGCTGAATCCTTGACGTTGCCGTGGATAGAAATTAAAAACGAAGCATCCGGAAAGGCTAACGAAATTGAATTCAGGAGTAGAAAATTTAGTTCCTTCAATTATGACAGGAGTATTATTTATGAATTATTCGATCGGAATTTTATAACTGCTGAGGGCCTAAACCTTGAAGGACTAAATAATTTTATTAATGGAGAATCAACCGGAATTTCAGCCAGGCGTCTGGGAGTTCAAAATGATGTAGAAAATGCAGCTATTCTGGCGGATACCTATCAATTAGAAATAGGGGATAATGGTGTTATTTACAGTATAAAAGCTCAAAATCCGGATCCGAATGATAAAATAATTGGTTATATCCAAATGACTTCGCCATCTGCAAATGGCGACTTAAAATATGAAGTTGGAGATTTGGATAATAAATTAATAGCAACATGGTTTGCCAAAGGTGGAACTTATTCAGGGTACGATAAATTTTTAAATCAGGAACTTATCACTTATGATAATAAGGTTTTCAGAGCCGCTTTTGACAATAGAGGTAATCCGATAGGATACAAAATGAGTAAAGATATTACAGCTATGAATATAGTAAGGGTTTTAGTGGCCAATGGTTATACTTTGGGAAGCCAGTATTCAATAACACAAAATAAATAAGAGAATAAAAATAAAATAAATTAAATGAAAAAAACTTTACTATTACTCTTATTCATTGTTATCAGTTCCTGTTATGAGGAAACCTCTATAGCTATAGAGGGTGATTTTACGACTTCATTTGTCAACGAAGACGAATCAATACCTGTAATTGTTAAAATAAATAATAATACTAGTGGCGCAGATAAATATGAATGGACATTTGAAGGAGGAAATCCGTCAACTTCCACTCTAAAAAATCCCGGTGAAATATTGTACAATAAACAAGGAAGTTATATAATAAAACTGGTCGCTACAAATGCAGACGGCGAGCGCAATGAATTCAGTAAAACCGTAGTAATAAAAGACGGAATCAAAATTGAATTTACCCACGAAATCATAAAAAGCAATTATTCTCCTGTTGAAGTTGTATTAAAGAATGCCACAATCGGAGAAGGATTAACTTATGAATGGGATTTTCAGGATGGCGCTCCGGCCACTTTTACAGGAAAAACACCTCCGAATGTTGTATTTACTACCCCGGGAGATCATAAGATAACATTAACTGTTTCTAATGGTTTCGAATCAGACAAACAAATCCAGACAATAACTGTTGCCCCTTATTTAATAAGTCTGTTTTCTTATGAACCAAAGCTTGAAGATGATGATTATGAGGATCCCGTTACAATAGATTTTACCAACAAATCAGTTAGTGCGACAAGTTATAAATGGAGTTTTGAGAACGGAAATCCGGCGACATCAACAGAAGAAAACCCGACAGTTGTTTTTACAGGTGCCGGAAATCATGAAGTTGTCTTAGAAGCCTTTAATGATAAAACAAGCCAGATTTTTAAATCAACGATCACGGTTCTGCCGGATACCAATTTGCGTATTTTAACCAATATTAAACTGGGAATAAATGCAGCACATAACAACAATAATATAGGTGCTATGTTCTCGACAGTAACCAGAGAGGTTTATAAAGCAAATGAAATTAACGACCAGAACAGTAATTTAATAGATATTGTTTTTCAGGGATTAAACAGCAATTTTACCTATAACAGATTTATATCACCGGACCAGGCAAATAATTATGGCTTTTTAGCATTAAACAATGCACAAAGCACCATTTTTGTAAATTCTCAAAATTTGTGCAATTGCGGCTTGAATTTTACCGAAGCACAGTTTGATGCTATGGTAAATGATACACCAATACAATCTTTAAATATAAGTTATACAGCTGCGGGAGCACAGGAATTTGGTTTTGCTTATCCGAGAATCATTTTATTTAAAACACAGGACGGACGAAAAGGAGCCATCAAAATTAAGGATATGGTAAAGAACGGAACAAGTTCTTATATTTTATGCGATATCAAAGTTCAAAAACAATAACCGATAAATGAAGAGAAATAATAAAATCTTGTTTTGGTTATATGTAGTTTTCGTCTGTTGTATTTGCCGAACAGCATATGCCCAGGATGTTGACTTAGAGAATTTTTATAAACCGAATTTTAAAGTTACGGGTAACGTGAATGCAAATATGATGTATTATACTTCTAATATGCAAAATGAACGTGAACCCTTTACCTATTTGCTTTCAGGAAATCTGAATATTAGTGCGTTTAATTTTAGTGTACCGTTATTTTACAGTATTACTAATCAGGGAAATAATTTGGGGTACACGGCTCCGTTTGATTTTAACAGATTAAGTATTATGCCAAAATATAAATGGGTAAAAGCTTATATAGGAAATGTAAGTATGACTTTTTCACCTTATACCTTAAGTGGTTTTCCTTTTAAGGGGGTTGGGTTAGAGCTTACTCCAAGAAGCCCCTTTAAAATAAGTTTAATGGGCGGACAGTTACTTAAAGCAGTTTCGGAAGAGGAAGCTTTGGGCGGAATTCCCGTATACGAACGTTTTGGTTATGGGGCAAAAATTGGTTTTGAACAACAGAGATATAAAATTGGCTGGATAGGTTTTTATGCCAAAGACAATGTTAATTCCTTAAATCTGGTAACTGATAAAGGAGTTACGCCAAAAGAAAACTTTGTAAATAGTATAATCTTTAGTACCTCTTTAGTGAAAAATTTAAACCTGAATGTAGAATATGCTTTGTCTGTCCTGACAGATGACACCCGGGCAGAAAAGATTTCAGGCGGAGGTTTTAGAGACAAATTATTTTCAAGTAAAGAAAGCACCAGTTTTCTGAATGCGTTAAATGTCAATTTTGACTACAACATTCAGAAAAGTATAGTGGGAATTACCTATGAACGTATTGATCCGAATTACAATACACTGGGAGCTTTGTATTTTAATAACGATTTAGAAAATATTGCATTGCGTTTTTCCCGCCCTTTTTATCAGGACAGAATTACGGTTTCTACCAGTTTAGGTTTTCAGAGAGATGATCTTGAAAAAGTAAAAAAGCAGGATACCAAAAGAGTTGTGGGTTCTATTAATATGAACTACAGAGTGACAGACCAAATTAATATTACAGGTAGTTATTCCAATTTCTCCACCTACACAAATAAAAAACTTGACCAGTTTGAACTTATAAATAATCCAAATGTTGTCACTTCTGATACTTTGGATTACAGGCAGTTATCACAAAATGCCAACGTGAACATGTCTTATTCTTTTGGAAAAAAGAGAAACCAAAACTTAAATCTAAATTACAGTATTGCAGGTCAGGCAAACGAACAGGGAGGAGTAATCCGCAAAGGACAGGCAAGCACTGTACAAAATTATAATGTGGCGCATTCCATAAACTTTATCGAAATGAAAATTGGATTAAACAGCTCGCTTAATTATACTAATAATCAGGTAAGTCAAAACAATAGTTCTTCGGTAGGAGCTTCAGTCGGAGCCTCAAAGAAATTATTTAAGGATAAACTAAATACCAATTTTGGAGTATTGTATAATAATTCACAGGCAAACACGAATTCGAGTTCTGTCTTTGGAATTAAATTTAACAATAGCTATATGCTTCTGGAACAACATAGTTTTAATATGAGTGTTATTTCCATGTTCAGAAGCAGTTCTAATGCAAAAAAGCTGAACGATTTAAATGCTACATTAAATTATTCTTATTCAATTGATAAAATAAAATTACCAGCCAAAAAAGAACCGAAAAAAGAAAAAGAACTCGTTTTGGATCCTGTTTTAAAAATACAGCACAAAGGCAAAACGTACCAGGGAACGAGAAATGAACTTATAAAACAGTTTGAAGAACTTCAGCTTAAGTTACAGCCGATCCCAAAAGAAGATTTGGATGATTTACAGCATTTGCTGACACTTACCACTCTTACTCCAGACGATGCAAGTTTTAAGGAAAAGGCTTTAAATTATTTAAATGCTTATGATCTGAATAATGACATACTAAATAAATATAACGGCTATATTCTTGAAACGGTAAAAAGCTTAGAAGAAGAGATGCAAGGTAAGGATCAGGGATTTGAAAATGATTATGTTATGGCCCTTGGAAGGGTAAATAAGCATAAAATGCACGGCGTAAATGAACAAGATGTAACAAACAAAACAAGTTATAATTCTTATTTAAAACTAGTAGACAGAAAAAATAAAAAGTTACAGCCCTTATTAGTTCATCGATGGATGCTTAATGAGATTTCAATACTTGCGAAAACCCCTGCTGACGAAATTCCTAAAAATGAAAATCTTTCGCGTTTTAACAGCCAGGAACTGAACCGCTTTTTCAAAATGATGAAAGATAAAAAGACAGATGCAGAAGTAGTTGAAGAATTAAAAATCAAACTGATTCCGTTTTATCACGATTTAGCGCTTAAAAATGTTAAAGATGACGAAGTTGAATTTAAATATTTAAAGAATAATTAATGATCAATAAAAGCGAGAGTTTGTAATTAGCCCCGGATTCTACAGATCGTTTTAAAAAGTTGTGCTAAAATATTAAAAAAGTTACTATGCTTTATTTTACAAAAAAACATGATTATTTGCTTATGAAAAAGTTCTACAAATTGCATTTATCGGTATTATTTATCATGCTGTCGGTTGTTTTTTCCTATGGGCAGGATATTGCACCGCCAAAAGAATTAGGTGCAGCTTCAAGCGCTATCGAAAAAATAGAGGCCTCTGAACGCTGGGTTGATAAATTTTCGAATCAGGATCTGGTAGAATTACCAATCGGGATTCGTAATACAGTCAATAATGTCCAGTATTCGATCGGAATTACAAAAGCTGTTTTTTCATCTGAGTATACTACCCTGACTGTTTTTTGTAGAGTAGACATCCCGCAGAAAGATAAAAACGGACAGCCAATGCAATTATTTTTTGGTGCAGATAATGTAAAATTATCGCATCAGGGAGGTATCATGGGCGAAGCCAAATTGGTATTATTAGGAAATGTTGATATTCCGTTTAGTGAAAATAAATGGCAGGTATCATTATACGGTGGTTTTGATATGGCAACCGGAAAAGTTAATGACCTGACCTATGTAACGATTGACTGCGACGGATTTAAGGAAATGAAAATTTCAGGAGCAGTTGAATTTTCAAGAAACCTTATATTGCCAATTGATCCGGTAACCAAAACTGTAGACGAAGCAAAAACAACAGTTCCTAAAACCTATTATAACGGAAAAACAGTTCAGATTCCTAATAGGGTCAGAGGTGAGTTTAGCTTTATGGCAAGCAGCTGGAATGATATTTTGGTTAATGTAAGCCTGCAGCCTTTTACGTTAAAAGACAAACGAAACGGAAAAGATTTTGATGGTAATTTTCAGTTTTTAGTTAGCAATGCCGTATTGGATCTTAGTGATTTAAAAAATGATCCCACAGTTGTTTTCCCGGAATATTATCAAAAAAATGCACTCTTAGTACCAAGTCAGGAAGCCTGGAAAGGAGTATTTATCAAGACTTTTGATGTCGGCCTGCCAAAAGAATTTCAAACCACAGATACCGCATCAAGCAAAGAAAGGCTTCATGTAGGGGCTCAAAACCTTATTGTTGATAAATTTGGTGTTTCAGGAACTTTTTATGCTGATAATGTTTTTCCTTTAGATCGTGGTATAACCAGTCAGGAAAAATCGTGGGCATATTCATTAGACCATATCGATGTAACGATAGCTGCAAATACCTTTGTAAAAGCAAATTTGAGCGGTCAGATTCTTTTACCGATAACTAAAGCAGCACAAGAGAAAAAAGAAACCACAACAGCTGCAACAACAGGTACACCAGCCTCAGGAACAGCGACAGGCACTGCAACTACCCCTCCTAAACCGGCTCAGACCAATAGAGCAGGTTTGGCTTATAATGGATTTATATCCATGCAGGAACAACAATTAGTTGTGATCACAAAAGATTCTATTGCTTTTGATCTCTGGAAAGCAAAAGCGTTGTTATTGCCTAATAGTTCTGTTGAGTTAAAATTAGTAAACGGAAAATTTTTGCCCAAAGCTAATTTAAACGGGTCAATTTCCTTTGGAACCAATAAAGGAGCATCTGACGATAAGGAAGTAGAAGGAAAAAAGACAGTTGATTTTAAAGGGATAACTTTTGAAAACCTTCAATTGCAGACTGTTTCGCCTATAATTTCTGTTCGAAATATGGGTTATAAAGGAACTGTCGCCTTTGGTAACTTTCCCGTTTCTATCGGTAACATAAATGTCGCCATCAATGGTGATGATTCCAGAATTGATTTTGATTTAGGAATCAATCTGATGGAAAGCGTTGGAGCCGGCGCCACAGCCCGAATCGGGATAAAAGGTAAAATGTATGATGATGGTTACAGGCAGCGAAGCAGGTACGACGGACTTGATTTATCAGCCATTAATATCAATTGTAAATTCAGTGGACTAACCATCAAAGGAGGTCTGATCCTGATGGAAAAAGACCCGGTATATGGAAATGGGTTTAATGCAGATCTGGAAGTCGATGTTGCCGGTGTTGTCAACGTAAAAGCAAAAGCTATTTTCGGACGCACTACTTTTAGATACTGGTATTTTGATGCCGCTGTAAAATGGCCGCCAGTTCCGGCGCCCTTTATGATTACCGGTTTTGGCGGAGGTGCCTATTATAAAATGCATCGAAATCCCGATGTAGCAATTGGTGATTTCTCTCCATCAGGATTAAGTTATACTCCGGATGAAAAAATAAATCTGGGAGTTAAAGCCTTAATTTATTTTAATATTGGTTCAGAAAGTGTTTGTGATGGTGAAGCCGGATTCGAAATTGCATTTAATTCTAATGGAGGAGTAAACAGATTAGCCATTTTTGGTAAAGCAAATGTAATGGCTAAGATACCAGGGCTTAAAAATGTTACGGACCTGATGGGAAAAGTGGCATCCAATGTAACTTCAAAGAAAAGCTTTTTAGGAGTAACAGAAAGTGATCTTAAAGGGTCTTTTGCCAGTAAATATATTCCGGAAGCAAAAGAAGCAATCCCGGGAGATTTATCAGCAGCAGTAGGAATAAAAATGGCAGCAGCTGTAGAATTTGATTTCCAAAACAAATCGATGCATGCTACAACAGATGTATACATCAATACACCGGGAAATTTCCTTTCAGGTACAGGACCGGGAGGAAGAGCAGTTTGGGGCGTTTTCCATAAAGACCCAAAAGACTGGTACATGTACATGGGAACACCGGATGACAGGTGCGGAATAAAAATAGGAGTAGCAGGAATGTATCTGAAAACAACCAGTTATTTCATGGCCGGATCATTACTTCCGGGAAGTCCGCCGCCGCCGGCAATTGTCTCACAAATTTTGGGCGTTGACGCCAAAGAATTAGATTATATGCGTGATGAAAACGCACTCGAAAATGGAGGAGGTATTGCCTTTGGTGCAAGCCTGGATTTTGATACCGGAGATTTGAGTTTCTTACTTTTTTATGCCCGTTTTCAGGCAGGGATGGGATTTGATATCATGCTAAAAGATTATCAGGAAGCCAGATGTTCTAATACAGGAGATCAGGTAGGAATAAATGGCTGGTACGCAAACGGACAATCCTATGCGTATCTTCAGGGTGAACTAGGTATCAGAGTTAAATTATCATTTTTGAAATTTAAAGTTCCGATTATTTCAGGAGGAGCAGCGGTTTTATTGCAGGCAAAACTGCCAAATCCGGTTTGGATGAGAGGTTATGTGGCTGGAAATATGAATATTTTGGGAGGATTGATAAAAGGAAAATTCCGTTTCAAATTTGAACTGGGAGAAGAATGCCAATTTGAAAATGCTTCGCCGTTAGGAGGTCTTAAATTAATAACCGATGTAACTCCGAAACAAAGTTCAACAGACGTAGATGTTTTTGCTGTACCACAGGCGGCTTTTTCAATGAAAGTAAATGAAGCATTTGTTATTCCCGAAGATACGGGAGATGTTACGTACAAAGTAATATTAGAAAAATTTAAGGTTTTTGACGGAACAACAGAAATTCCGGGAGTTCTGGAGTGGGGATCTATGAAAGACAAAGCTAATTTTGTTTCAACAGATATCCTGCCTCCAAACAAAGAACTTAAAGTACAGGTTGAGGTTAGTTTTCAAAAGATGGTAAATGGTTCTTTCCAGCCTATAAAAGTAGACGGAAAAGTAGCTACAGAATATGAAGAAAGATTATTTACAACAGGAGGTGCTCCAAATCATATACCATTAACCAATATTAAATATGCCTATCCGGTTGTTGATCAGAAATATTTCTTTGAGGAAGAATACCCTAAAGGCTATATTCAGCTTAAACGAGGACAGGATTATTTGTTTGAAGATGCCAATTGGGAAACAAATATTAAAGTAAACGAGGACGGAACTTCTATTTCTAAAGCGACAGCCTTTAATTATAATACAGGTTCAAATGAAGTATCATATGATTTACCGAATATTGATCAGGAAAAGAAATACAATTTTACAATAGTAAGTAATCTGAAGCAGAATTCTTCGGGCAATACTAGTGCCGGTACCAAAACAAATACCATAAGTGATGAAGGAAATGATATTCAGATAAGAGAAAACCAGGCCGATGAATTGTCAAAAGCTGAGGGCAGTATCGAACGTTTATCGTATGTATTCAATACAAGTAAGTACAAAACATTTACTTCTAAAATGAATGCAATTAATACTCAAAGTTATAATTTCGGAGTTTTGTATTCAGATGTTATTTATTTAACTAATACAATTTCAAGTCAGGAAGCCTTTGATATGACAGAACTTAGCGGAGCAACCTATAGTGATAGCAAGGCTCTGATAACGGCAGCATCCAAGCTAAACGACGAGTACTATACAACAGATATTTTTCCGTATCTGTATAAAGATTATCCTTTAAATGGAAGCTATTCTATAAGTGACAGGGATACAGAAGAATTAGGTGTAATTCCCGCCAAGGCTATACCACTCAACGCTTATTATATGACGAGTATAGAAAATAATGTAAACCAGTCATGGACAAGAGAAAATTTTCCATTTAAGTATAACATGCCATTACTTTATAAACAGGATTGGATTGATTTAAACAATCAGATTGTCAATGCGTATGTTAATGGTGATATAAGTGTGGAGACAATTGCCAAACGTTTTATGAATAATAATTTCCTGTTTATGCGATACGGGAACTATGAAATAGTCATGAAGTATAATTTACCGGGAGATAAGCAAGCCCGCGAGTTTACTTACAAGTATAAAAACGTCAACAACTTTAGATAGTTTTTTTTAATCTAATGATTTGCCCCAATTGATCGAATGTTTTATTCAATCAATTGGGGCATTTTTTTTTCTATAACAGCGCTTCCTTATCATTGATTTAATGATAAAAGCTTATTCCTTCTGTTCAAAATTTTTTTTTTAAAAGCGGTTAATATCGTGAATTAAATCTTGTCTTTTTAGAAAAATTCTTAAGAAATAAAAATAAACCTGAAAGGGTTAACTCTTTTGTTTTTAGTTGCTTAAAATTTTAAAATTATTTTACTTAACATTTTTTTTGAAAAAAA
>NZ_QETH01000066.1 GCF_003105115.1 Flavobacterium sp. HTF
AAAAAGTAAAACCTTTTATGGTTTTATCAGATATCAATAATGCCAAAATGGAAGGCTATGAATTGAGGAATATAATTTTGAATGATGATTTGCTAAACAAAAAATGTATTCCGTATATTTTTCTTTCCACTTCAAAAGATCCCGAAAATATACATCGCGCATTTGCACTTTCCGCACACGGTTATTTCAGGAAAGAAGAAAATTTCAAAACTTATCTGGATGTTATAGGTAATATTATTTCCTATTGGAAAATGAGCCAGAGACCCACATTATACTGAAAAGAAATCTTTAAATCTCAACAATACTCAAAAAATAGTTTTTTAACTTGATAGTTGTAAAAGGAATAAATTTCAGATTGATTTAAATTTAAGCGTATACTTTTTTTAAAGCCTTTTTTGTTAAATTATATAATTATTGATTGTAATTATGTAAATCTGATAAGATAGGGTTAGAATATTTTTACTCGGTGAACAAATGTTAATTTAGTAAAGCCATATTGCTTTATGAATATTTCTACCGTTTAACAGAATGACCTATATTTAGACTATATTTGTATAGAAACCTTAACATCATACAGCGAAATGCAAAAAAATCTTTTAGTTAGCTTAAAAGAGCACGAAAACAAATTAAATACCATCTGGACACAACTTCTTATTGAAAGAGGATCTACCGACGGATATACGGAAGAAGAAGAATCCAAAGAATTTACGTCACTTTTTTTAGATGCTATAAGTCAGGGAGGAAATAGTGAAAACCTAAATTCAAATGCTTTTGAGAAATTATATGATTTACTGACTGGTATCTCTATATCTAGAGCAAAACGTGGTTTTTCTCCTCGCGAAACCGGGCAGTACATGATTTCATTCAAAGATGCCGCTTCTCAGATTTTGTCAGGCTTGCAAATTGACCCATCAGAACTTTATGCCGCTAATGTCGAATTAAATGCTGTTGTTGATAATTTGATTATCATGACTTTCGAATCTTTTATGAGAGGTCGTGAAGATGTAATTTCAAGACAAACAGACGAAATTAGTGAAATTTCAACTCCTGTTATCCGAGTTTGGGAAGGTGTTGTGGCATTGCCAATTATCGGAACTTTAGACAGTTCAAGAACACAGATTGTAATGGAAAACCTGCTGCAGCAAATCGTTGATACAGGAAGCTCAATTGCTATTCTGGATATTTCCGGAGTACCAGCGGTTGACTCACTTGTAGCGCAGCATTTAATAAAAACAGTGAGTGCAACACGTTTAATGGGAGCAGAATGTATCATTAGTGGTATTCGTCCCGAAATTGCACAGACAGTGGTACACTTAGGAATCGATCTTACCGGTATTATTACAAAAGCTACTCTTGCAAGTGCACTTAAGACTGCATTTGAAATGCTTCAGATTGCTGTTGTAAAAAAGAAAACAATCTACTAAGATTTTAAATGATATGGAAAGAATTCCTATACTAAAGATGGGAGATTTTTTGTTGGTGACTATACAGGTTGACCTGTATGACCAACTGGCAGAAAATCTTGAATCAGATTTAATAAATACTATTAATAAACACAATTCAAAAGGTGTATTAATTGATATATCTGCTGTTTCTATAATTGACTCTTTTATGGGTCGTATCCTCGGAAATATAGCGGTAATGTCCAAAATAATGGACGCACAAACAGTAGTTGTAGGAATGCAGCCTGCTGTTGCTATTACCCTTGTTGAGCTTGGGTTGTCGTTAAATGGTGTTATTAGTGCCCTGAATGTTGAGAAAGGCATGGATCTGCTTCGCGCGAAAATGTATAATGGCGATAACGAAGATCAGATTGATGATAACGACGACGAATAAAGAAGAGGTTGCAATAGTCAGAGAACAGGATGTGGTGCCATTGCGTAACCGCGTTCGTGACTATGGTGTAAAAGTAGGTATGAGTATTTTAAATCAGACCAAACTTATTACAGCTACAAGTGAGCTTGTTCGTAATCTTCTGAAATACGGAGGAGGAGGAAAAGTTATTGTAGAAGAAGTAACCAATGGACGTGACAAAGGTGTTCGTGTAACTTTTGCAGATAAAGGACCAGGTATAAAAGATATAGATTTGGCAATGAAGGACGGATACAGTACAGGAAAAAGTTTAGGATTAGGATTACCGGGAACAAAAAGACTCGTTAACGAATTTGATATACAAACAGAAATGGGAGTCGGAACTACCGTTACTATAATAAAATGGAAAAATGGATAATACTTTTTCCAGTTATAAAATTGAAGACCGAAGCCTAGTAGCATTTATAAAAAGAGAAATACATAATCTGGCCCTGCAATTAGGTTTTAGTACACATCGCGCGGCTGAAACTGATATTATTGTAGCAGAACTAACCTCCAACCTTATTAAATTCGCTGGCGGAGGTGAATTATTGTACAGATGTACCCAAATGCTGGGACGTAATGAAATTGAAATATATTGCATTGATAACGGTACAGGAATAGAAAATGTCGCAAAAATTATGAATGATGGTTACTCAACTTCTAAAACATTGGGTCATGGAATGGGCTCTATTAAAAGGCTGAGTAATGATTTTCAGGTTTATTCCATGAAAGGATGGGGAGTCGTACAGTATATTAAAATTTGCGAAAGTGCAGATTTGGATATTATTCCTAATCCTGCCGGTTTAAATTACGCTGCATTAAGTGTTAACTATCCGGGTGAAAATGTGTGCGGTGATGGTTACCATATCAAATATTCAGCAAACGGATTTAAAATTTTTGTCGGAGACGGATTAGGTCACGGTGCAAATGCCCATGACGCAGTTGAGATCGCTATCAAAGCTTTTCAAAGATCTACCGCAGAAGATTCTGCAGAAATTTTAAAAGAAATTAATGATGCCGTAAAAAAAAGCAGGGGATTGGTAGCTACTGTAGCGGCAGTAGATTATAAATCGGAAAGCTGGAACATCTGCGGCGTTGGAAATATCAATACACGTATTTACAGAGGATTGGAAAACAAAACCTATTCTCCGTATAACGGGATTCTGGGACTTAATATTCCGCGAACTATGAATAGTACCGTTGTGCCGTATCTAAAACATCAAATAATTGTAATGCATAGTGACGGATTACGAACAAGATGGAATCTTAACGATATGATGTCCATTATAAAACAAAGTCCGGGAGTTATTGCTTCGTCCTTATATAAAGATAATATGAGAGGTACTGATGACGCTACCGTGCTTGTAGGGAAAATAACTTAGGCCTATGACAGAGATTGTAAAAATTAATCTTGATAATGAAATGGACCTTATTCTGGCCCACAAGCGATCAATGAAAATTGCAGAAATGTGCGGTATGCCATCCTCGGCTCAGACCAGATTTTCTACGGCTGTTTCAGAAATAGCCAGATGTTGTATCGCTAATGGAAAGGATTCTATGTTAACATTGGGAATCAATGTTATAAAAAATACACACAAAGAAATTGTTGCTGTATTAAATGATGCTGTAGATCTAAAAAAATGCAATCCGGAAGCTTTTAATTATGCAGCAAAACTTTCGGGTAATATCGAATACAGTTTTGCCCAAAATTATTCTATTACGCAATTAAGCCAAAAAGTGCCCTCACCGGGACTTCTTTCAGAAACTAAAATAAAAAGCCTCGCTGATTATTTTGTTTATGAACCTCCTTTGTCACCTTATGACGAGATCAGAAAGAAAAATATTGAACTTATAGCACTTTCTGAAAAACTGGGTGAAAGTGAAAACAGGTACAGACAGCTGGCCAATACAATTCCTGTTTTGATTTGTATTGTCAACGAGCGTAATAATGTCCTGCTTGCAAATGATTCGTTTAAAAAATACGTAGAAAAAACATTTACTTTTTTTGACAAGAGAGAGCTTAGTGCATTTATTCATCCTGATGATATTGACGGAATTATAGATAACTGGAACAAGACAAAGAAAAATAAATCTGAATTCTCAGGAGAAATACGTATAAAAAAAGATGATACTTATATCTGGCATATTATTTCTATTATTCCTAATAAAACCGAAGACGGAACTTTTAATAGCTGGATTATTAATTTAGTGGATATCAACGCACAGAAAACAGTTTCTGAAACGCTGAAAAATAACTCTGAATTAAAAAGCATACAACGCGAATTAGAAAATGCCAATTCAAAATTAGTATTCAAAAATAAAGAACTTCAACAGTTTGCCTATATTGCGAGTCATGATTTGCAGGAACCACTCCGTAAGATTATGATCATGTTGTCACGTGCCGGAGAGCATCTGACAGAAGAACAAAGAAAAAATTATTATTTTGATAAAATTACAAGCGCGGCGGGACGAATGTCGGCTTTAATTTCAGACGTACTTAATTATTCACGTGTGGATAATAATGTTCAGGTACTTTCAAAAGTTGATTTAAATGAAATTTTAAATGAAACGCTAAATGATTTAAGTCTTATAATAGAAGAAAAGGATGCTGTAATCAATACGAGTCCGTTACCAGTTGTAGACGGTCTTAATACCCAGCTGCGTCAGCTCTTTTTTAATCTTATCAATAACGCGCTTAAATTTACCACTATCCAGCCAACGGTAACCATTTTTGCAACGGTTATTTCACCTACCAACGCAAAAGTTACAGATAAATTCCATCCAGTTGGTCATTATGATATGATTACAATTTCTGATAACGGAATCGGAATGGACAGCCAATACTCAGGACGAATTTTTGATATGTTTCAAAGATTGCACGAACGTGACCAGTATGGAGGCAACGGAATTGGTCTTGCACTATGCAAAAGAATTATTGAAAATCACAATGGTGTACTTAATTTTACAAGCAAGCCAGGTGAAGGAACTACATTTTATATTTATCTTCCTAAAAAAGTATAAAAAACGCTTTTTTTTGAAGTAAATGTTAATCTGATAATCCTATAACCCTGATAGTTAATTCTGTAAGAAATCCCATGATATGTTCTATAAATTTGAAATTATAAATTATAAATTATAAAACAGAAAATCATGAAAACTGCGACGAAAAATACAACAAGTACAAAAAGTGCAACAGCATCTAAAACAAAAGCAACCACTACTGCTTCAAAATCAACAAGTAAAACTGCAACTGTAAAAGCAAAAGCCAGCGCAGCAGAAGGACTTAGAGAATTATTTGTAGATTCTTTGAAAGATATTTACTGGGCAGAAAAAGCATTAGTAAAAGCACTTCCTAAAATGGCAAAAAATGCTACTTCAGAAAACCTTATTACAGCAATCAACGAACATTTAGCCGTAACACAAGAGCAGGTGACAAGACTTGAAAAAGTGTTTGCATCAGTTGGTGAAAAAGCTGTAGCTAAAAAATGTGATGCTATGGAAGGCCTTATCAAAGAAGGAGAAAGCATTATGGAAGAAACTGAAGTTGGACCGGTAAGAGATGCGGGAATTATTGCCGCTTCGCAAAAAATCGAGCATTATGAAATTGCTACTTATGGTACTTTAGCAGCATTTGCACAAACTTTGGGTGAAGATGATGCGGTATTATTACTTGAAAAAACGTTAAGCGAAGAAAAAGAAGCAGATGTAACACTTACTGAAGCAGCTTATAATACCATCAATTTCGATGCAGCTGAAGAAGATGAAGCCTAATAGGAATTAAAAAATCAGATTACAAAAGAAAAACCTGTAGCAAAATAAATGCTACAGGTTTTTTTTATGCTTTTAAGATTTATTAAACTTCTAATGTTTTCAGGATTTCGTTAATAGAAAATTCGGCTCCGCAAACAAATTCATCGGCTGCGCCATAATAAACAGTTAGTTTATCTCCATCCACAACATGCCCGTTAGTAAAAACAACATAGCCAAAGAAACCGCTTAGTTCATAATTTTCCTTTGGAAACATAATAGGCTCTAACGATCGGGCAATAACTTTTGAAGGATTTTCCAGATCCATTAGAAATGCACCCAGGCAATACTGATGTTCTGCATTGGCACCATGATAAATTTCAAGCCATCCTTTTTCTGTTTTAATAGGTGCAGCACCCGCACCAACCCGGGCACTATCCCACATGCCGTGGCGTGTTTTTACAATGCACTGATGATTTCCCCAGTAAATTCCATCTTGTGATTCGGCAAGCCAGATAAAATTCCCTCCAATCTGAGGACTTGAAGGCCGGTGCAACGCATAATATTTACCGTTGATTAACTCTTCAAAAATAGCACAGTCTTTATTATGCGGAGGAAGGATCATTCCTTTTGTCTCAAAATTTTTCCAGTCTTTCGTTGTGCGTAACCCAACACCAACACCATTTTCAGAAACTGCCGTATAGGTTAGATAATACGTATCATCAATTTTACTCACACGGCAATCTTCGATTCCGAATTGTTCCAGAATACCTGTGCCCATTATAATTTGGGGATTCTCAGGTTCATAAAAATGTACTCCGTCATCGCTGCAAACCAGCCAGAGGTGCGAAAGTGTAGTGAGGTAATCAAGCCCTTTGTAATTGACTACCCGGGCATCATTTGCTATCAGGTCAGGATCATTAAGAGGGATTTCTATAATTTCCACTTTTCCCACTGCATTTACTACCGGAAAGAATATCACACCTTCCTTTTGTGCAATAGATTCCGCAACCCTTACCAATAGCCATGTTTTGTTTTCAAATACAAACACGCCGGGATTCAACAGGCTTATAATCTGCAGTTCAGCAGTACTTGCGTTCAGGTCTTTGGGCATCAATAAAGGATTTTCGGGAAAACGGTGTGCTATATCGCTCATAGTGATCTGATTAAAATTGTTTGAAAAAAGGGGAGTTGTATAAAGTAAGTAATTTAAAAAATGAATGTTTTTATATAATCCGTTTTTGATTTTATACAATTTACATGTGGATTTTATTAGTCTAAATATTAAAATGTAAAAAGCTTACAAAATCATATAAGGAATCAACAAACATCTGATGTAATTTTAGATATGAAGTTCAGGTATAATTTAAAAACGAAAAAAATGTTTACAAAAGGTCAAAATGTACAGCAGGAATTTGGAGGACAAATCATGAAAGTAATCGGTTTTGAACCGGATTTAATTGAGAATATCATCACGCAATGGGAAGATCAGGAAGGCACTATCGTTACTGCCAAATTTATGGAATCACAACTGCATCCTGCGGATGAATAACAAGGTATTTCTCTGTTTTAAAATGTAATATTTTTCAGGTTTTTATAATTTTAATTTTATAAATAACTGATTAGTAGTAGTTTAATTAATTCTGAAAATTAAAATTCTAATGTTCCTCTAATGTAGCGCCGAAAATTTAGTTTTAACTTGCGCACTTAGAACTTTTAGAAAAAAATGCTTAACAGAATAAAAAATAGTCTTTTGTGTAAATGCCTTCAGGTGTTGCTTATCGGGTATTTTCTGATGAGCAGTATCAATATAGCCAATACTTTCGGGCTTGTTATAAATGATAGCGCAGGACAAAATTCTGTATCAGCAATGACCTGTAATTTTCTAAAAAAAATATTCAAATGTGATGCAATCCCGGAAGAACTGGAAGATTGTAAAACAAAAGATACTAAAACGACCAAACTGGCAAAAGGAATCCCTTCATTAGATTATCTGGTTCCTGTAGACGCCTCATTGCATACTATCGACTTTCAGATCGAATCTGCAGGGAAAAATTACATAGATAATCCTATTTTTTCCTTTGCTTTTCATGGTAAAATCCATTTACCGCCTCCACAAATATTTATATAAATACTTTTTTTTGATTTAGAAGAAATTTCTAACATCCTTTCTATGGCTTTTGCCGTATATCTATCTATTAATCTTGTATTTATATATAAATTCATGACACCTCTTAAACGTTTTTTTAATTTACTTTCGCTTGACAAACGCGACGTATATCAAATTGTATTTTATGCCGCTTTTGCAGGTTTGGTTAACCTTTCACTGCCTTTGGGAATCCAGGCTATTATCAATTTTATCCAGAGCGGACAATTGAGCGTTTCCTGGATCATTTTGGTCTTTTTGGTTACAATCGGAGTTGGCTTTGGCGGTATTTTAGTCATTTTACAGCTTCGTATAGTCGAAAACCTCCAACAGCGTATTTTTGTCCGTTCCTCCTTTGAATTTGCTTACAGAATGCCTTTAATTAAATTTAAAGAAATGTATTCTGAATACGCACCCGAAAAAGCAAATCGTTTTTTTGATACCCTGATGGTACAAAAAGGAACTGCAAAACTGTTATTAGACTTTTGTACCGCTTTTCTTCAGGTCGGTCTTGGTATAATATTACTGGTTTTGTACCATTCTTTCTTTACGGTAATCGGAATTTTTTTCATCGCCATTTTATATATTATTTTTAAGTTTTCTTACAGGGATGGTCTTGAAACAAGTCTTAATGAATCCAAGTTCAAGTACAAAGTAGCAGCCTGGCTTCAGGAAATAGCCCGTAACCGCGAGAGTTTCCGTAAAAAAAGCGGATTTGAATATGCATTAGAACGCAATGACGGCTACGTAAGCGAATATATCAATTACCGCGAAAAACATTTTCAGGTAATGAAAAAACAATACATACAGCTCACTATATTTAAAGTTATTGTTACGGCTGCCCTTTTGTCTATTGGTGGTTTCCTGGTAATTCACCATCAAATGAATATTGGGCAGTTTGTAGCTGCTGAAATTGTTATTGTATTGCTTATCAATTCTGTAGAGAAAATAATCTTCGGACTGGAATCTTTTTATGATGTTCTTACTTCGGTAGAAAAGATTGGACAGGTTACGGACATGGAAATCGTCTGTATTCCTAAGACTTCAGAAGTAACAGAAACCGGAATTACTATCGAAACAGACAGTATCGCTTATAATTATCCGGGTTATAATAAAAAGTCCCTCAAAAATATTAACCTGAAAATCGCTCAGGGCGAAAAAATACTGCTCACAGGTACCAATGGTGCCGGAAAAAGTACCTTATTACGACTACTTTCCGGTTTGTTAGAACCAGAAAGCGGTGCTATGTACGTGACAGATAATTATATGAACCGACTTGGCGAGGATGCCTACCGGGCACAGGCCGGAACATTGTTGGAAGGAGATACGCTTTTTGCGGGCACAATTCGTGAAAATGTCCTTTTTGGAAACAGTACAATCAATAACGATGACCTGAAATGGGCTTTGGACAATGTATGCCTGACGCCCTATATCAAAACATTTCCGAACGGGCTTGAAAATCAGATTCATCCGGGCGGAAACGAACTTTCTGCTTCTGATGTCCAGAAAATACTGCTGGCCCGCAGCATCGTTCATAAACCCAATATATTATTCCTGGAAGATCCTGTTGATAAAATGGACGAACAGACTTCTGCCCAAATTGTTGATTTTTTACTTTCTGATGAAAATGACTGGACAGTAATTGTAACTTCTAAAAACGATATCTGGAAGGACAAATGCAGCCGTATGATTACAATTGATGACGGAAAAATTATTAACGACATAAAGCTTTAATTATGCTCAATATATCTAAAGATAACAATGTACTTATAACTCCGGGCAAATATAAATCGATAACGAGTGTTGCCCGAAGACCCCATTATAAAATCCTGAACAGAGTCATAGTCGGATTTTTGATTTTTTTGATTGCATGCCTTTTTCTTCCCTGGACACAGAATATTTCAGGAAGTGGCTCGGTTACGACCTTAAAACCTGACCAAAGGCCTCAGACCGTTCATAATGCAATTCCGGGAAGGATTGAAAAATGGTTTGTGAAAGAAGGGGATTATGTAAAAAAAGGAGATACAATCGTTTTTATTTCAGAAGTAAAAGAAGACTACCTGGATCCTAATCTGGTTGGCAATACAAAACAACAGGTAGATGCCAAAAAAATGGCGGTTGAATCCTACGGTGATAAAGTAAATTCGCTGGATGTTCAGGCAAAATCGCTTAACACCGAAAGAGAACTGAAATTACAGCAGGCACAGAATAAAATAAAACAGGCCCAGCTGAAGATTAAAAGTGACAGCATGGACCTTGAAGCGATTAAAACGCAGTTAAAAATCGCACAGACGCAGTTTGGCCGTTCAACAGCGCTTAACAAAGAAGGGTTAAAACCCGTTACGGACGTCGAACAAAAACGACTGAAACTTCAGGAATCGGAAGCTTATATCATCACACAGCAAAACAAGCTTTTGAGCAGTAAAAATGAACTGATAAATGCCAGAGTGGAGATAAACCGTATTACAGCGGAATATTCTGAAAAGATCTCAAAATCAAGAAGTGATAAATTTACGGCCTTAAGTACACAATACGATACGGAAGCACAGGTAAATAAGCTCCAAAACCAATATGTAAATTACAGCATCAGAAATGGGTTGTACTACATTACAGCGCCTCAGAGCGGGTATGTAAACCGTGCTTTGCTGGCGGGACTGGGCGAAACAATCAAAGAAGGAACGCCAATTGTAAGCATTATGCCGGCCAGTTATGATATAGCGGTTGAAACATTTGTTGATCCTATCGATCTTCCGTTGGTGCATCGTGGTGCAAAAGTACGTGTCTGGTTTGATGGATGGCCGAGAATTGTCTTTTCCGGATGGCCCGGTTTGTCTTACGGAACCTATGGCGGAAAAGTAGTAGCAATTGAAAATTTTATAAGTTCAAACGGAAAATACAGAGTGCTTATTTCACCTGAAGGCGAAGATCAAAAATGGCCAAAACAACTGAGTATCGGAGCCGGGGCACAAAGTATAGCTTTACTGGAAACTGTTTCTGTAGGCTATGAAATATGGCGTAACCTGAACGGTTTTCCACCAAATTATTATAAGTCAGTTGAAAAAGAAGGAGATGAAAAGAAGAAAAAATAAAATGAAATCAGTTATAAAATTGCTTTCTCTCTTATTTTTATTCGGCTTTTTTAATGGATACAGCCAGGATTTTAATAAAGAGGAATTAAGTTATAGCGAATTTTTAGGATACGTAAAAAAATACCATCCGCTGGTAAAACAGGCCAATCTGGAAGTCAGCACGGCTCAGGCTGCGCTTATGGCTGCACGTGGGGGTTTTGACCCGAAAATTGAAGTTGATTACAATAAAAAAGAATTTAAAGGAACAGAATATTATTCGTTACTGAACAGTAGTTTTAAAATTCCAACCTGGTACGGGGTTGAAATAAAAGCAGGCTTTGATGATACCGACGGGCAATATTATAATCCCCAAAACCGTACACCCAATGCAGGCTTGACTTCTCTTGGGATAAGTGTGGCTCTTGGACAGGGTTTGTTCATCAACCAGCGAATGGCCGATGTGAGGGAGGGAAAGCTACAGCTAAAACTAAGCGATGCGGAACGAAAACTCAGGGCAATTGAAGTATTGTATAAAGCGAGCGAAGCGTATTTTGAATGGAGAAAAAGTTATAACGAGGCCGAACTGTACAAAAATTATCTCGGTTTTGCCAGCACCCGTTTTAAAGGTGTCAAAAAATTAATCGAACTGGGAGATTCTCCCGCGATTGACAGTATTGAAGCCAAAATTACAGTACGAAACAGGGAACTGAATGTTGAAAACGGAAATCTGAAATTGGCAAAAGCCAAACTGTATCTTTCTAATTATCTATGGATTGAAAATGTCCCGGTCGAATTGGAAGATAATGTGAAACCGGAGCAAAATTTGCTTCAGACTCTGGAAAAAACATTAAAAACGGATGGCATGCTCGTGAATGTTGAAAATTTTGAATCGCATCCGAAAATACAGGCTTTGGAAACCAAATTATCAATGCTGGAAGTAAATAGGCAGCTTAAGGCAAATTTATTGCTTCCGAAGGTAAATGTTGGTTATAATTACATTTCTGAACCGGCTTATTTTGATTCTTTTAATGCCGACGATTATAAATTTAATATTGATTTCAGCATTCCGATTTTCCTGAGAAAAGAACGCGGAAACCTTAAAATCGCTAAAATCAAAATAGAAAACCTGAAGTTTGACATTAATCAGCAGAGGCTGGAACTTAAGAATAAAATTAAGGCACAGCAAACTGAAATTACTTCGCTGAAAAGACAAAAAGAAGTGATTGATAATCTGGTAAAAGATTATGTAGCGATGTTAAACTCAGAAGAGAAGTTGTTTTCCTTCGGCGAAAGCTCCATATTTCTGATCAATTCAAGAGAAAATAATCTGGTGAGTGCGAAGTTATCGCAAATTGGCATAGAAAATCAATTCTATATTTCGAATGCCGAATTGTATAAAATACTGGCCAATCCGGATTAATGTTTGTATTTCTTAGTTATGTAAAAAGCCATTAGTATCTATGCTAATGGCTTTTTTAATACCTAAAATTTTCTGGGATTATTGACGGGATCTTTTTCTTCGAGATCCTGATCAATATCATATGGCAAATCCAAATCATCTTTGGCACTGTAGTTTTCTTTTTGATAATCCGGATCATTTATGTCGGTATCGTTTTCATCATAATCTTCGGTTAAATCATCATCAATATCCGATTCATCAATTTCTTCCTCTTCTGGATCTTCATCGTCTTCCAAAGCATCCAGAAACTGATCGTCCAGATCTTCTTCTTCATTAACAATCGAATCATCACCATTAGTAATTGATTCATCGTCCGGATCATTTTCGTTTTCGATATCATTTTGATACTCATCTACATAACTTGAATCATCATCCTGGTCTTTTTCAGAGAAATTTATTGTTTCCCCGTTTATATTCAAATTTTCGGTTTCATTAAAATTAGGGTCATCCCAACCGTAATTTTGTTTATTTTCTGTATTCATAATAATGAGTTTAAAAAATTAGCAAAAGTTTATAATCAGAATAGCCAAAAAAACCTCTGTTAAAATGTCTGATAGTGATGTACATTCCTGTATCAACGCAAGTATTAATAATCTTAAATTGTCAAAAGAAAGTTATTTTGATACAGGAAGTACACACATACTATTATAATAGGTTTGTTTTTTTTATTTCTAATTATTATACCAAATATAGAATTGCTGAAACTATTGATTTTATATTATTCTGATTTACAATTCTATAATTATCAGTCATTTAAAAATTTGTTATAAAAAAAAAGATGCCATTAGGCATCTTTTTTTTTCAATCTGAATCAGATTTTATACAGGGATATAAATATAGAATGTAGTTCCCGTATTGATTTCGCTGGAAAGCGTTATGAACCCGTGATGGTTTGAAACAATTTTTTTGACAATAGTAAGCCCAAGTCCGCTTCCTTTGTACTGATCGTTGCTATGAAATCTATAGAAAGGATCAAATATTTTATGTACATATTCTTTACTTATCCCGATTCCGTTATCTGTTATGCAGATCTTAGCATAGTTAAGTTCAGTATTGCCTCCAATTTCAATAATTTCTTCCTTGGAGGTTTCTTTGGTTTCGATTTTAATATTGGGACTGGTGCCTTCACTGATATACTTCATACTATTCATAATCAGATTGATGAATAATTGTTGTATCTGATAGGGGATAACCTTTAATTTTGGTAAAGGAGATACAGTAATTGTGGCATTTTTTTCTGCGATATTATCTTTCAGATCTGCAATGATTTTCTTCAGCAGCACATTTAAATCGGTTTCCGTATATTCATTTTCTACAAAATTTACCCGTGAGTAATTGATAAGATCAGTTATCAGCTGGCTCATATTAGCAGAAGAAGCCAAAATGCGTTCCAGGTTATGTGAACTCGATTCAGTTAAGTTTTTCTCGCTTTCGATAATTCGCTTACCAAACATCTGAATCTTGCGCAATGGTTCCTGAAGATCATGACTTGCGGCTACACTAAAGGCTTCAAGCTGTTCGTTATAATTCTGTAATTCAGAATTTTTTGTTTTCAGTAATTCATTTGATTTTACGAGATCGGTTATATCTTCAATAGCCAGAAGTATCATGCCCGGAGGCTGTGCGCTGATCAGACGGTGAGCATTTATGACCATGCTTTTTTTTCCAATTCCTTTGCAGGTAATATCTATTTTAAAGTCTTCAACAAAGCCTTTTTCCAAAAGCATTTTATGTAAAGGATCTTTGAATTCCGGAATATTCCAATGACAGTCACCGATTTCAAAAAGCGAATAACCTTCGGTTTCTTTTTCGGTTGTCTGAAAATATTTGTAAAAAGCCGGATTGGCGCTTTTTACAGAAAAGTCCTTATCTACAATCAGTAAGGGCTCATGAATGGTATTGATAATCGATTCAGAATAATTTCGCATAGAAATAAGCTGTGCCTGACGATCAACAAGTTCATCGTTAACACACATTAATTCCTCATTATTAGATTGCAGCTCTTCTGTAGAAGTCTCCAGTTCTTCATTCATTGCCTGCAGTTCTTCACTACTGCTTAGCAATTCTTCATTGGTGGTCTGCAGTTCTTCAAAAGCGGTTTGCTGTTCTTCGGTTATTCTTTTGATATCTTCCCGAAGCTGCGTCAGTTCATTTTCCAGTTCCTGTATCCTGATCTGATCAGAATTTTTGGAATTTGATTTAGTATCTGCATCGGGCAATGATTTTTTGGTAAAAAGAACCATATAGTAATCCTCTCTGTTAAGCAGGGGAACTATTTCAAAAGTAGCCAGATAAGGCTGGTTTTTAACAATTATATTGTCTTTTATAATTCTTTCCTTCTGATTTTTTAACCTTGTAAAAGCATTTCGCAATTCAAAACTAATTCCGTCACGCGCCATTTTTAAAATATTAAAATTGGGCTTTCCGGGAGAAGGCAGCAAAAACGGACTTGTATCACCATGAAAATGAACAATATCCAGATGTTCATTCACAATGACATTCGCAGGAGTATAATCAGAATACAAAATATCTGATGCCGCTTTTAAAAAGTCGTTGGCAGAAGATTTTTTTCTTTCGGGAGTTTCTGTCTTTTCTTTACTGATAAAATTTACCGGTTTAAAAGCCTGAGGCTCATATCGGCCGGGAACAAATTTGCGGGAATAAATTTTTTCATGTTTTCCTACCGGAGCAAATAAATTCTGTGCCGTATTGACACTTTCAAAACTGCCAAGAAACAACATTCCTTTTTCTTTAAGCGAATAATGAAAAGAGGTCAAAACTTTATTTTGAAGAAATGAGTCCAGGTAAATCAATACGTTTCTGCAGGAAACCAAATCAATTTTAGCAAATGGAGGGTCTTTGATAAAGTTATGTACGGCAAAAACGCACATATCACGTATTACTTTGTTAATATGGTAATTACCATCTCTTTTCGTGAAATAATTGTTGAGTCTTGCAGAAGAAACATGCTGTACGTCCTGTGCAGAATAAATGGCTGTACGCGCTTTTGTGATGCATTTTTCCGAGATATCAGAAGCAAAAATCTGAACTTTGATATCGCTGTTTTTTTCCGTCAGGTATTCGTGAAGGCTTATGGCTAATGAGTACGCTTCTTCTCCGGTAGCGCATCCAGCCACCCAGATTCTTAAACTATTATTGACTGTGTTTTCCAATAATCTCGGAAAAGCAAGTCTTGGTAAAGATTCAAAAAAATGATCGTCCCTGAAAAAATACGTTACAGGAATCAGAAAATCATTAAAGAGTAATTCCTGTTCTGTTTTATCATTTCGAATATGAAAATAATAATCCTGTAAAGTTTCTCTGTGAACAATTACCATTCTTCTGGCAATACGTCGTCTTATTGTGGCTTGTTTGTAATGGCGAAAATCGTTTCCTGTTTTTAGAAAGATCAGGTTTATAATCTGAAGCAGTATTTCCTCTTCATTTTTAGAAAGGTTTTCATCTTCATAATAGGCATGATTGATCTCATAACTTTTCTGGATTTCCAATAACTGTGACGGAATCTTTTCGGGTGCCAAAACATAATCAACAACGTCGGCGTCAATTGCATTTTGGGGCATTCCCTTAAATTCTGCCGTATCAGGATCCTGCACTAGCGTTGCACCGCCGGCTTCCTTCACTTTCTTTAAACCTATTGTTCCTTCAAAAGAGGTTCCTGAAAGAATAATTCCGATAGTAAAACTTTTATAAATTTTGGCAAGCGATTCAAAGAAAATATCAATAGTATTAATTCTTTTCTCGCTGCGGGAGTTTTGCTGTAATTTTAGAACATCATCAACGACAACAATATTATTATTATCAGGTATGATATAAATTTGATTGGGTTGTAAATCTACATTACTTATTATTTCATTTACCGGTAATTGAGTGTAATTGGATAATGTTTCAGATAATGTATTGCGATGATCAGAAGATAAATGCTGCAAAATTATATAAGCCATACCTGAATCTGCGGGTATTTGCTGAAGTAATTTTTTGATAGCTTCCAGTCCTCCGGAAGAAGCACCAATACCGACCACCGGAAAGTTTTGTTCTTTCATTTTAGGTAATTTATTTAGTAAATGTGCAAGATTTGGGTTATTACTTAATTATCAAAGATAAAATAACTCTTTGATTATAAAAAGGAAATAATCAATATAAGTAGGCATATAAAAACAGAATAAAAGGAATTAATTATGAATCAAATCCGGCTTATATAATTTTTGTCTTTTGTTATATAATTCCCATTTTTTAACTTAATATAATAGTAGGATTCTACGTATTTATATTTTAAACGGCCAAAAACAGTAAATCGTGTAACATATAACGGAAAATTTGCAACAATTGACATAACAAGAGTTTTTATATTTGATAATCAGTAAAATACAAACTAAAAATTGCAAATATGAAAACATTATTCAACTTAAAAACGTTGCTGTTTATATTCTTAATAGCATTTACATTTTCCTGTAAGACTTCAAGCGATCCTGTAGCAACAGAATCAGATGCGATAAAAGCCGGTGACAGTACTTCTATAAATTCAGGGTCAAAAGGTACAACGCGTGGAGCGAATGAAGGAAATGAAGGAGGTCAGGAAGCAGATCCCAAAACAGATCGATAATTCCTAAGAAACAGAAGATTGTTGCATAGGATTTAAACATTCTATACAGTTATTTACTTGTTAATTGTTAATTTAGAAAACCCTTTATTTTTTTAGAGGGTTTTCGCTTTTATAACATATTAATTCCCCTGAACCCATTGCAGGGCTTCATCAAATGACTCTTTTTTAAAACCGCGGAATTCTCCTGGGGCTATGTGGCTAAATGCGTTCGTAAATGAAATTGCATTTTCAGAATCGGTTACAATTGCGGCCCGGTTCCATTTGGTAAAATTTTTAATTCCGATAAAAATATCTTCAAGCCAGGCTGTTGCTGTAAAATTTTCGATATTAGTATCTATTAAAAACAAAAAATTGATTTTATTAATTTTACTCACCAGCTGATCTATTGCCGGCGCGATAACAGTTTTGTAATCATGTGCAGTCACATCTCCGGTTGCCCTGAAGGCGACAACATTTTCAGGAACATTAATTATTTCTATCATAAATTTCAGATTTCATTATACTAAGCATTAATAAAAAAACTGCAACAAAAATATGCTGCAGTTTTATTTTAAAAGTTGAAATTAATGAACAGATTCCAGATAAGATTTTAGATTTTTAATATCGTCGTTTACTATTTTTTCGAAGAAAGGATTCAGCAGTTTTGCGGCTGCTTCGCCTGCAACTCCCAGTGGAGCGTGATAAGAAATCGTTACATCAATTTCTGTTTGATCTCCGTTGCTGTTAAAGACTACTTTTCCAACATTTTTAATCGACGCGTCCGGTAATGATTGCCATCCCAGAAATTTATCTTTTTCATCTTTTACTATTTCGGCAGTCCAGGTAAGGGTTCCGATTCCGGCAGGACCTTTTGCAGTCCACTCAGACAAGGTATTATTGACTGTTTTTACAGATTGAAGATGATTCATGAATTTTGGCAGATTTTCGAGATTTCTCCAGAAAGAATATACTTCGCTTATCGGTCTGTTAATAACACTTTTTACCCTGATATTTACATTTTGTGCCTTATCGTTTTTTAGATGGTCAATTGCATCGTAAACAGGGCAGTATCCGCTTATACCTCTTGCCAGCATGGCACCTGCAGATGTTATTTTTGGTATACTTTTCTGTTGTTGCGATAATCCTTTGTAAAGAAGGTATGAACCGCTCGCAATCATTAAGATTCTCTCCAGTGAAGATACGTTGTTTTTAATTTTTAATTTTTTGTGCGGCAGCACATTTGTCAAAGTTGGTGTATTTGCTTCCATGATTTTTGTTTTAAATAAATGTGTTTTTATTGATTTTTTAAATCTTTTGGTTTTTGCCTAAAATTTATATTTGTAAGTAGTTAAAAATAAATACTTTATATTCTATTCGCTTACATGATTATAATTTGTGTTTATACAATATAAATGCATTGGATTTTTTAACCGGTAGAGAAATAGCGTTTAAAATGGTATTTTTGCATCCAAATTAGAACATAATAATGATAAGAATAAACTCAAAAGATTCCTTTTATATAGCGAATACACTCTTCTCTTTTGCATTAAAATCAGAAGCAGCAGAAGTTTTTGAAGATTGTAATACCTTAATCACCGGAATAGGAAAAGTAAATGCAGCTTATGAATTAACAAAAGCGATCCAGATCAAAAAGCCGTCATTGATTGTTAATCTGGGCTCTGCCGGAAGCAATTACTTCCAGAAAGGGGATGTTATCTGCTGCACTAAATTTGTGCAGAGAGATATGGATGTGAGAGGATTGGGGTTTGAATTGTACGAAACACCATTATCAGGTTTGCCTTCTATACTAGAATATGGTTTGGTTATGGAAGGACTGGAGCAAGGTATTTGTGGTACCGGAGATAGTTTTGAAATGGGCCACCGTACAACCGTATACAATGTAGTAGATATGGAAGGATATGCACTGGCGATGATTGCAATGAAAGAAAATATTCCGTTTTTGTGCTTAAAATATATTTCAGACGGAGCTGATGATAACGCAGCCGAAGACTGGGCAGTACAGGTACACAAAGCAGCCCTGGCTTACGGAAATATTTTGAAACTTGACTTAGGAGTTAGGAGTTAGAAGTTATTAGTTATTAGTTAGAAGTTATGCGTTAAGAGTTGGAAGTTGGAAGTTAAAGGTTATGCGTTAAAAGTTAAGAATTGTACAACTCATAACACATAACACATAACGTATAACCCATAACTTCTAACTTTTAAAAAAAACTATTCTTTAACCAATACAATTACGGCTTTATAACCCGTACCGACATTCCATTCGCTTGACGAAACAACGATTCCTTTGTCGTCAAAAACCTGAAATTCTGCTGTATTTGGAGAAGCAAAACCTTCGTTTAAAGCTTCAATGTCAATTTTATTGATTCCCTGAACCAGGTTTATTTTAAGGCTTTTAAACTCTCCGTCCAGACTTACTTCTGGCTGGATTACCTTATCGTTCAGATATACTCTTACTTTGTCTCCATCGACAAAAGCGGCATCTCGGTAACGGATGGTAGAGGTGAGTCCGGTTGTTTTAATACTTCCTAAAAACTGATTTCTTCTGTAAAAAATACCTTCTACATTTGCTTCCTGTTTATACAGATTTGTGTTTTTAAAAAGTTCATCGGGATTGATTTTATAAGGATCAGGTTTTTCTGCCACGGCTGGCGGATCATTTTTAGGCGGAGCTTCTTTTGGCGGGGCAACTTCTTTAGTGTTTGCATCCTTTGGCGGAATCGGTGTAAACTTTTTGTTTAATTCTTCCTGTGCTTGTCCCTGTTGTGAAAAAATAAGTATGGTAAATAAAAATAAAATCCTTTTCATATGTAAATTGTAAATAAATGACACGTTAATAACTATTTAAATAACACTTAAATAATGCATTTATTGCCCTTAACAAGATCATTTATAAAAAAATGATAAGTATTTAATAATTTTAAAAGCTGATTCTGAAAATATTAAGTACGTAATTTTTCGGTTAAATTTTTCCAGTATCGCTTTGGCATGTGCTGAAGATGGAGTTTCATGTTTTTTCTGGATTCAATGTTGACACTCGTAAAATATTTCCTCCAGAGAATCTGAAAAAACTCTTCTCCATCATCGCATATTTCAGTCAGCGATTTTGACGAAGATGTACCGGGATTAAACTGGAGTTCTACAGTAGAAATTTCTTCAAGATCATAGTAAATTCCGTATTTGCGTTTAGCATCATATATAAGCCAGCGCTGATCTGCGTAACGGCTTTTAAAATGATTTTCTATAAGTGGCAACACATTGCATTCCGGTTCAATGATGGCATAATATAATTGGTCTTTTGTTAATTTAAAACGAACAAAAGCTTTCATGCGATGACTTTCTCTTCGGGTTATTTTGGCTGCTTTTCTGACGTCCCAGACATCATTATTGCTAAAATCTTCTTCGATATTCCGTGGGCTTGACAAAACATATCTGGCAAACCGGAACATGGTTTCTTCTGCAAAATCAACTTCGGACAGAAATGTTTTGTAGATACTTTTAAATCCTTCATCAGAAAGTTTTTGTTTCAAGCCGGCAGAAACGCGTTTGGCTTTTTCAATATCAGTATTTACAAAATGAGTGGTCGAAAAAAGTAACGCTGTCGAAGGCTCATTTTTTGCAAAAACAATATCCTGAAATTTAAATTCATAAATTTCAAATACCGCGCTAAGCCAGCCTTCATAAGTTCCGTCATAAATTACCTGTACCATTTGTTCATGATTTAAAATAAAGAAAGCTGGTTTGAAAAATCGTTTTGGTATTTACTTTTTTGAGCGTCTAAAATATGATCCTTAATTTGCAGGGCAGTTAAATCTTTGTGAAGCAAAAAAGGAGAACTAAAAGCCAGGAAATATTTGGAACGGCTATAAGCGATTCCCATTTTTTGTAAATCCTGCGGAACCAGTTTTTTGAATTTCCGTGCGGCCACAATTTTCTGCGCACTCAAAAAGCCAATTCCGGGAATTCGTTTAATGAGTTCCAGATCAGCTCTGTTGATGTCAACAGGAAACTGATGCATATTGCGCAAAGCCCATCCTAATTTGGGATCAATATCCAAATCAAGATTCGGCTGGTTAAAGCCCACAATTTCGTTTACATTAAATCCGTAATAACGAATAAGCCAGTCAGCCTGATAGAGACGGTTTTCGCGTATTATCGGCACGGGAGTACCAATAGAAGGAAGGCGGTTATCATGGCTTATGGGTACATATCCGGAATAATAAACACGCCTCATGTTCATCTGCTGATAAAAATAATCAGCCATGCCCAAAATTTCAAGATCACTTTCTTGTGTTGCACCAATTACCATTTGCGTACTTTGTCCGGCAGGGGCAAAGAGGGGCGCTTTATAATTCTGTTTTCGTTCTTCCTTATGACCCGCAATTTCAGTTTTTAGATATTGCATGGGTTTAATAACATCTTTGTGGTTTTTTTCCGGTGCGAGTAGTTTCAGGCTTTTTTCTGTTGGCATTTCCACATTTACACTCAAACGATCGGCATACATTCCGGCTTCTTTTAGTAATTCATCACTTGCTCCCGGAATTGCTTTTAAGTGGATATATCCATTAAAATTTTGCTCTAACCGTAGTTTTTTTGCAATCCTCACCAGACGTTCCATCGTATGATCAGGATTGTCAAATATTCCGGAACTCAAAAATAAACCTTCAATATAGTTTCTTCTGTAAAAACCAATTGTCAGGTCCACAACTTCATCAACGGTAAAGGCGGCACGTTTTACATCATTGCTTTTTCGGGATACACAATAAGCACAATCGAAAATGCAGTGATTGGTCAGTAAAATTTTTAGTAACGCCACACAGCGCCCGTCTTCGGTATAAGAATGACAAATTCCGGAACCACTCGAATTGCCCAGGCCTTTGTCTTTGTTTTTCCTGTTGCTTTGCCCGGAAGAACATGATACATCATATTTTGCGGCATCAGACAAAATCTCTAACTTTTGTAATACTCTTTCCTTTATCATCTTTTTCTGTTTTCGTGGGATTTACTTCATTTTAGGAATATCAAAATTAGAGTAATTCGTAACAATAATAGTCTTGTGTCAGGTTACAAATTGTAACAAAATCATCACTCGTCATTTGAAAAAGAAAAACGCCTCACTTGGAGGCGTTTTATTAATTAAGAAAATCAGAAGTTTTACTTTTTATCTTCCGATAAGATTAAAGTTGACGGGATATTAGCTAGCCACGGACTTTTGGTGTCTACTAAATGTTTCCAGCCATCAATGGATATGATCATAAGATTTTGCTGATCCAGGAATTCTTTTTCAACTGCTTTTTCGTTTTTTAATAAAAACTGTTTTGGAGCAGCCTGTTCCATAAGCCTGATTTTTTCTTTTGTATCCAAATCAGCTGTGATTTTTCCGTCTACATCCAGAATCTGGATTGCGGCATCGGTATTCTGAATGAATTTCTGAACATAATTCTCAATCAGATTCCAGTCTTTTAGATCAAAAATCGGAATGAAAATAGTTGAAATAGCAGTAAGGTCTTTATCAATTAGGATTCCGACAGGTATTTGTGATTTTGAAATTATTTGTCTTGTTCCGTCATCAAAAGGAGCCGATTCTAAGATGTTTTCTTTACCGGTAACGGTATTAATCAGTTTTTCAGGATTTATGATGCGGGTGGTAAATCCAAGCACTTTTCCGAGTAAACTTCCTTCATAAATAGATTGTCCAAGACCAATCAACAATAAATCATGATTGCTTTTATTGGCAACATTTACAATTTCGTTATCAATATCCGCAGAGGCTTTGAACATGGTCGTAATGTTTCTGTTTAAATCAACCGATTCCTGAATTACATCTTTAAATCTTTCCGTTTCATAAGTGTCCGTATTATAATGGTGCAATTCTTCTGATGGAAGGAAATGCATGGCAGTAATTTCGGAACTTTCCGCCCTTTTGTTCGTAAGGCCGTCCGCAACTTTAAGAAGCGCTTTTCCGGATTCAGGTCTGTCAAAGGATAAAAGGATTCGGTATTTGTTTTTTAAGGCAACATCGCTTTCATTTTCATCCTTGCCAGATTTGAAAATCCAATTGATTAAATCGAGGGTAGGACCTGTCATAAAAGTTGTTGCAAGTGCCATTATCACCATCATAGAGAATAATTCAGGGCTTAAAACACCTAGATCATAACCAATATTCAGGGCAACCAATTCTGTTAAACCTCTGGTATTCATCAAGGCTCCAATTGACAAACTGTCTTTCCAGTTCTGACCGACGAATTTTGCTGCAAGCGTACTGCTGACAAATTTACCAACAACCGCCACCACAAAGATCAATCCGGCGATTTTCCATAAATAAGGTTCATTCAATAAACCAATTTGGGTTCTTAATCCCGTAAATACGAAGAATAAAGGAAGTAAAAGTACCAAAGCAACATCTTCTACTTTTTCTATGAACAGATTTCTGAAACGGATATTTTCCGGCATAATCGCACCTGCGATAAACGCTCCGAATAAGGCATGGATTCCGATAATTTCAGTTAAATAAGAAGAAACCACAAGTGTCAGGAAAAATATAGCGACAATGGGCTTGCTTAGTTTTTCGCTTGTAGCATACAAATCGCCAATTCTCTTTAAGAACGGACGTACTACTTTTATCATTAAAAACACATATCCTAAGGCCAAAAGAACGGTATAAATAGCGCTTCCAAATGAGCCGGCTTTTACAATGGCAATTACAACGGCAAGAATACACCATGCCGTAATATCATCTGCCGCGGCGCATGTAATCACAATGGTTCCTAATCTTGTTTTGTGAATGCCGCGTTCCTGTACAATTCTCGCCAGTACCGGAAAAGCGGTAATACTCATTGCTATACCGGCAAACAAACCGAATGACGTAAACTCAACATTGGCAGGAGCAAATTCATCATAAATAAAATAAGCTAACCCCATTCCTAAAACAAACGGAATGATAATACTCGCATGGCTGATTACGACTGCATCATGAGCTTTATTTCTCAGGATTTTCATGTCAATCTCCATACCGACAATGTACATAAAGAGAATTAGACCGATCTGACTAAGGAACTGAAGGTTTCCAAGGGATTCTGCCGGAAATAATACGGCTGAAAACTGCGGAAGGTACATTCCGATCAGCGAAGGCCCCATGACAATACCCGCAATCATTTCACCAATAACGGCAGGTTGTTTTATTTTGATACAGATCCATCCAAAAATACGGGCTACAAAAATGATGGTTACAATCTGTGCCAGTAAAAGGGCTAAAGGATGGTGTAAATTTTTTATAAGTGAATCAAGGAATTCATTCCACTGACTTTTATCCGAAGTTGGGATTTTAAGATTTCGACCAGTTTCAAGTTTGACACCCATCAGGATAATCCAGTACATTAAAATGGAAAATCCGCCAATAATACCAACGTAAAAAATACCGTTTCTAAATTTTTTCATTTGTTTTTGATTTAAAATTTCCGTTCCAAAATCATTTATATTTAAAAGGAAATCGGAGCAGAATATGGAGATTAGTGTATAAAATCTGCGCAATTTTAAGACAAAATCAATTAGTGCCAAACAGGGGGTACTGAAATTTGTAATGACTTGGAAAAACTTTGTAATAAAACAGATTTTTAAAGAAGTGAAACTTCAAATTCAGCCTGAAATGGGTTGGTTTACGGGGTTTACACTATGATTTATTTTGAAACCCAACAGCTGTATAGTGACAGAACAAGGCAAGATTTCTCTTTTTAAAATTGTTCATATTTTGTTGATAAATAGTGTATTAAGACCTTTTGAAATGTATGTGACGCAATAATTAATGTTATATATTTGATATACAGATTGTAAGGGAATTAATTTAAAATATTAATAAATGGAA
>NZ_QETH01000067.1 GCF_003105115.1 Flavobacterium sp. HTF
ACAGCAGCATATACCACTCCGGCTTTAACAACAGCAACAACGTATTATGTTGAAATAACCAGAAATGGTTGTGTCAATAGTGAACGTTCTGCTGTTTTGTGTTGTTTTTTGTAATATAAGGGCATAAATAACAATTGCAGCCAGAATATCTAATGTGCCTGCAATTAACCCCGATAAAAATACAGTTCCCGTTTTAGAAGTCATATCAAATAAATTAGCTTGAAATTAATTTACCGGATTACTGATTTATCACCATTTTAGAAATGGTTTGCAGCTGACTTAAATGTCTTTTGATATGAGTAAGGGCAAAACCAATCCATTCCATAATTGTAAATTTACCAAAACCCGGAAATTCAAAGTCAAGAATAGTCAGTGATACATCATAACGTTCTGTAATATCCAGTAACTCCTTTTCATTTTTTAACAGAGATAAAGTTAACGAATTTTTGTTGTACGCTGTATTGGCCGGAAGTATGAATTCAGGAGATTCCATCTTAATATCAAAATTCAAAAAAAGAGCCTCGATGTCCTTAATTTTCTCGTCAGGATCGCGTGTGGTTTTTTCAGTCTTTCCGGCACACATTTCCGGAAAACCATTACACGATAAAATAAGGTGTTTCACCACCTGGCCGGCAGTCCAGCTTCCTTCAAAAGGAATGATGTTCAATTCATTTTCAGAAAAAGAATTGAGTTTGTCATTTAACTCTTTAAAGGTTTCGACTATATTTTTTTGAATCGTTCTCATTTTTTGGAATTGATATTATTTTGAAATAGAAGTTATCCACCACACATTCCCAAACGGATCAGTTACACCACAGGTTCTGCCATAATCCTGATTACTTAATTCCATCAATACGGTTGCACCTGCTTCGGTCGCTTTTTTAAAACTTTCATCGGCATTTGGTACATATACAAATAAGTTGGCAGTTTGTTTTGCCCAGTCTTTACTTTCGTCGGTAACCATTATTGTGCTGCCGTCTATGATTACCTCGGCATGCATTACAGTTCCATCCTCACGAAGTGCCTGGGTATTGGATTTGGCATTAAAAACATTTTTGGTAAACTCTATAAATTCTAATGCGCCATTTACAATCAAATAAGGCATTATGGTCTGATGTCCAACTGGTAATTTCATATTTCTCTGATTTATAATTTAATAAACTAAATATACGAAATAAACAGAAGTTTTTGTAAATCAATTATTTATACAAGAACTTCACATTTATATCCGTACGAATCAAGAAGCTCGATAATTTGTGAACTTGAAAAGGATAAAGCATGTACACGCAAAATCTTATCACAATCTTCGAGATCAAAATTGATGTTGCTGTTCGGGAAATGCTCAAGAAGTTTTGTAACAATAATTTTAGATTGCTCTGTTTCCTGCACATTTGTTTTAAAAACTTCTATCATTGTTTCCTGAGTTTATAAGGCAATATTCTTATGACGCTCTATTTTATGATAATAGGTATAAGATATCGCAAGAATTACTAAAAAGATCAATGGAAAAAAGCTTTGAAAATTGATTCCGTCAACGGCAAAATGGCTTATGGAAGCAAATATAAAATCGAAGCCAAATCCTGCATAAGCCCATTCTTTTACATTTTTTGGAAGAGACGGAATAACCAGGATTAGAACACCAAGTATTTTAAAAACTACTAAGGCGTTTCCAAAATATTCAGGATAGCCCAAATGTCTGATGCCTTCTTTTGCTAATTCAGACTGGGAAGTAAAGGCAGGCATGACGCCTTCAAAGAGGAAAATAATGGTAGTGGTAATCCAAAAAATAATTTTTGCTTTTTTCATAGGTTTGGTTTTTAAATAGTTATGGAAATTATTTAATACAAATCTACTATTGTTATTTTATTTTTGAATACGTATTTACGACTATTTTGGGGTCATTTGCGACATTTTATTTTAGATTTTATATTGCAGATTTTAGATTTTTTTCCTGACGAAGGAAGGATCTTCACGAGAAACTCGACAAAGAGTAGATTATTATTGCGGGGCTACTTGTCAAGACCCTTCCTTTGTCAGGATGACAAAAATGAGGGGTAATAGTACTTTAGCGTCTTCGTGGAAAAAAAAGCTCAGCAATAAAACAAAAAAAACGCTGCAAAACCGAAGTCCTGCAGCGTCACTCAAATAAATAATTAAAAAACGGGTATTATCTCCAACCTCCGCCCAATGCGCGATATAACTCGGTATTGGCAGATAATTGTTCTCTTTTTATGTTAGCCAGTTCTAACTCGCTTTGCAATAAATTAGCCTGCGCAGTGATTACTTCCAGATATTCAGCCATTCCGTTTTTGAATAACAGATTCGAATTTTTAATTGCCTGTTGCAATGTTTTTACACGTTCCTGAAGAAAAGCTTCCTGTTGTTGTAGTTTTTCCACTTTTACCAAAGCATCAGCAACTTCGCTAACAGCAACCAAAACGCTTTGTCTGAAAGTCAGAACCGCTTTTTCTCTTTCGGCTTTGGCGATATTATATTGTGTTCTTACTTTTTTGTTGTTCAGTAAAGGCTGTGTTAAACCTCCAAGAGCAGTTCCGAAAAGGGAAGCAGGAATGTTGAACCAGCTGCTGGTTTCAAACGAATTCAATCCGCCTTGTGCCGTGATTCTTAATGCAGGATAAAGATCCGCTTTTGTGATTCCAACATTTGCATTTGCCACTTTTAAGGCTAATTCAGCACTTTTTACATCCGGTCTTCTGCTTACTAATGAAGACGGAATTCCGATTGATGCATTGTTTTTTACTTCGATTTCACTCAAAGCAATACTTCTTTTTTTAGCATTCGGAAAAGATCCTGTCAACACACTCAAGGCATTTTCCTGAATTGCAATATTTTGTTCTAATAAAGGAACCAATTGCGCAGCAGTTAATTTTTGTGCTTCAGATTGCTGAATAGCTAATGAAGTAACCTGACCCGCATCATATTTTAATTTGATGATATTGGTTGTACTGTCGTTTAATTGTACATTTTTCTTAGCGATTTCCAATTGTGCATCCAGCATCAAAAGATTGTAATATCCTTTAGAAACATTAGCGACAATATTCGTCTGTAACGCTTTTTTTACTTCTTCCGACTGAAGGTAACTGGCAAAAGCGCCTTTTTTCTGGCTTCTGATTTTTCCCCAGATATCTGCTTCCCACGAAAGTGAAACTCCTGTAGAATAATCTTCAATATGCTGTTTTCCAAGAGCCTGATTCAGGTTCATTCCGGTAAAACTGTTTTCAGACGGACGATTGACACTTGCATTTACAAATAAATTGGCCTGCGGAACATTGTTCCATTTCGATTGTGTAAATCGGTATTGTGCAATCTCGATATTTTTGGTAGCAATCTGCAGGTCGTTGTTTCTTGCCACTGCGCTATCAATCAACTGAATAATGTCATTTTCTGTAAAGAAATTTTTCCACTCCAGGTCTCCGATACTAGTGGTATCCCCTGAAACCGATGCACTCCTGAAATTTTCAGGAAATGCATCTTTTGGAGTTTCAATATCCTTAGAAACTTTACAGGATATGAATGTGACGATTAAAATAGCAATCATCACGATTTTGGTTATATAATTTTTCATTTTACTTTGTCGTAATTAAATTTCTGGACATTTATCTTTTTTGGTTTCGAGATCTTTCGAAACTTTATAGGATATGTATGCTAGGCTGACGATAATAACCATCAGAAATGTCGTTATGTAGTTCTCCATATTTATTTTTCTTCATTATGAATTACAGCTACCGGTTTTCCGGAAACTTTTTCTTGTAAATGCTGGAAGACGATGAATAAAACCGGGATGATTAACAACCCAAGAATTACTCCTGATATCATACCTCCGGCGGCACCAATACTTATTGAATGGTTACCTTGTGCTGATGGTCCTGTTGCGCTCATCATCGGGATTAATCCCACAACAAAAGCAAGAGACGTCATGATAATTGGTCTAAGACGTAATTTTGCTGCATCGATCGAAGCTCTGACTAAAGCCTGTCCTGATTTTCGTTTTTGAACAGCAAATTCGACAATCAAAATGGCATTTTTAGCAAGTAGACCAATAAGCATTACCAGTGCTACTTGTACATAAATGTTATTTTCAATTCCGGTTAAACCGATAGCTACAAACACTCCAAATATACCTGCAGGTATTGATAAGATAACTGCTAAAGGCAGGATGTAACTTTCATACTGTGCGGCAAGTAAGAAATAGATAAAGATCAGACACAGTAAGAAAATTGTTGCCGATTGACCTCCGGAAGAAATTTCTTCACGGGTTTGTCCCGAGAATTCGAATCCGTAACCCGCAGGTAATTGTTGAGCTGCAACTTCTTCAATTGCTTTAATGGCATCTCCGGAACTAAATCCAGGTTTCGGAATTGCATTTATACCAATTGAGTTAAACAAATTATATCTTGATGCGGTTTCAGAACCATAAATACGGGTTAGTTTTACCAAAGTATTTAACGGAACCATTTCTCCATCTTTGTTTTTTACAAATACACGGTCAATTGATGACGGATCTGCTCTGTCGGCAATATCGGCCTGAACAACTACTCTGTAATATTTACCAAATCGGTTAAAGTCAGAAGCCTGTGCACTACCAAAATACGCCTGCATGGTTTGCAGAATGTCTTTTACTTTTACGCCTAACTGATCTGCTTTTTCATCATTGATATCCAGTTGCAATTGTGGATAATCGGCTTTGAAACTCGTAAACGCTACCGCAATTTCCGGACGTTTCATTAACTCACCAATAAACTGTTGTGAAATTCCACTGAATTTATCCAGTTTACCACCGGTTTTATCCTGTAGAACTAAATCTAAAGCCTCAACGTTACTAAAACCAGGTACAGTAGGGAAACTAAATACGAAGAAACTTCCTCCTGAAATTGCACCTAATTTTCCGCGCACTTCATTCATGATTTCATCAATATTTTTAACCTCTCCACGTTCTTCATTTGGTTTAAGCAATACGAAAACTACAGCAGAAGACGGGCTTGTAGAGTTAGTCAATAAGTTGAAACCAGAAATAGCAGTTACAAATCGGGAAGAATTTAATCCTCTTAAAGTGTTTTCAGCTTCGGTCATTACTTTTTGAGTTCCGTCTAAAGAGGTTCCTGATGGCGTGTTAACTGCAATTGCAATAAATCCCTGATCCTCTGTTGGAATAAATCCTGACGGAGTAGTTTTTACCATTACGATTGTAGCAAAAGTAATTAGCGCCAAACCTCCCAAACTAACCCATTTGTTACGAATTAAGAATTTTAATCCGCCCACATAACGATTGGTTAATGAGTCAAAACTTTTGTTGAATCCGTTAAAGAATTTCTCTTTAAATCCTTTTTTCACGTATGGAGTATTTCCTTCGTGAGCACCATGATTATCTTTTAAGAATAAAGCGGCAAGGGCAGGACTTAAAGTCAATGCGTTAACAGCCGAAATTACAATTGCAATTGCCATCGTAAAGGCAAACTGACGATAGAAAACTCCTGTTGAGCCTTCCATAAAACCAACCGGCAGGAATACAGCAGCCATTACCAGCGTAATCGAGATAATAGCACCCGTTATTTCGTGCATAGCTTCATGCGTTGCTACTTTTGGAGACAAATGTTTGTGCTCCATTTTTGCGTGTACGGCCTCGACGACCACAATCGCATCATCGACCACAATACCAATCGCCAGAATTAATGCGAAAAGTGTTAGCAAGTTGATCGAGAATCCAAATAACTGCATGAAGAAGAACGTTCCTAAAATTGCTACAGGTACAGCAATAGCCGGGATTAATGTTGATCTGAAATCCTGCAAAAAGATAAATACAACTATAAAAACTAATATAAAAGCTTCTAATAAAGTGTGCTTTACCTGATCAATAGATTGATCTAAAGATACTTTTGTACTATAGAAAATATTGTGTTTTATTCCCGCAGGGAAATCTTTAGAGGCTTTGATCATCAATTTGTTGATCGCCACCTGAATATCGTTTGAGTTAGAACCAGCTAACTGAATAACACCAATTACAATTCCTTTTTTACCATTCAGACGTGTTAAACTGTTGTATGAATAAGCTCCAAGTTCAACTCGTGCTACATCTTTTAAGCGAAGGACAGAACCGTCAGCATTAGAACGAATGGCAATATTTTGGTAATCTTCCGGTTTGGTTAGTTTTCCTTTGTATTTAATTACATATTCAAAAACTTCTTTACTTCTTTCTCCAAATTTACCCGGAGCAGCTTCTAAACTTTTGTCCTGAATAGCTGCCATAACTTCATTTGGCGTAACATTGTAAGTAGACATTTGCGTTGGGTTTAACCATACACGCATAGAGTAATCTTTTACACCACCAAAAATACTGGCAGCACCTACACCCGGAATACGTTTGATCTCCGGAATAATATTGATTTGTGCATAATTGGCAACAAACGTCTGATCGTATTTTGACTCATCCTCTGTATACATACCGATGGCCATGATAAAACTATTTTGTTGTTTTGCCGTAATTACACCCTGCTGAACAACCTCTGCAGGCAACTGGCTGCTAGCCTGAGCAACCCTGTTCTGAACGTTTACAGCAGCCTGATCGGCATCTGTACCCAATTTAAAGAAAACTGTAATCGCTAAAGTACCATCATTACTGGCAGTTGAGCTCATATAAGTCATATTCTCAACACCATTTATAGATTCTTCAAGAGATGGTGCCACAGAACGTAAAACCGTTTCTGCGTTAGCCCCCGGATAAACCGCCGTTACCAAAACCGATGGAGGCGCAATATCAGGAAACTGTTGTAAAGGTAATTTCGTAAGTCCAAGTACTCCCAGAATCACCAGTAAGATGGAGATTACGGTTGCCAGTACGGGTCTTTGTATAAATATTTTGAACATTTTCGTAAAAATTATTTTTTGTTAGTTATTTGAGCAACCTTAGCAGCAGCTTTCTCCGGCTGGATAACTTGTCCTTCCTGAAGTTTGTCAATACCGCTTAATACGATCTGGTCACCTGATTTTACACCATCTTTTATAAGATAGTTTGTACCGCTTTTACCAACTACAGTAATTGGCATTTTGGTAACCTTGTTGTCTTTGCTTACCGTAAAGACAAAAACTTTATCCTGCATTTCAATCGTAGCCGACTGCGGAACCAGAATAGCATCGTCATGCTGTAATCCTAAACGGATTCTTCCTGTGTTTCCGGAACGTAAAGTTCCGTTTGCATTTGGGAAAGTAGCTCTCAAAGTAATAGCACCCGTAGTTTTATCAAACTGACCGTCTACCATATCGATTTTTCCTGTTTGAGGATAAGCGTTGTTATCAGCTAATATCAAAGAAACCGGAGGTAATTTTTTGATTTTGTCACCAATGCTGTTTCCGGCATATTGAGATTTAAAATTGATAAAATCAGTTTCTCCCAAAGAGAAGTAAACAAATACTTCATGCACATCAGAAAGAGTTGTTAAAGCTTCAATATCTGTTGCAGAAACCAGGCTTCCTTGTTTTTTAGGTAATCTTCCGATATAACCACTTACCGGAGCCGTAACATTGGTATAGCCTAAATTAATTTTAGCAGAAGCAACCATTGCTTTAGCCTGTTCGATATTGGCAGCAGCAATTTTTTGAGATGCTTTAGCCGTTTTTAACTGATAATCAGAAACTACTTTGTTTTGTACTAAAGGAGTTAATTTATCAACCTCTAACTGAGAATTGATCAGAGCCGCTTCAGCAGCGTGAAGACTTGCAAGAGCATTGTTTAACTGCTCACGGAAAGGGCGTTCGTTTATTTTAAATAAAGACTGGCCTTTAGAAACATAAGCACCTTCGTCTACCAAAACTCTGTCTAAGTTTCCGCTTACCTGCGGACGGATTTCAACATCTACAGTTCCTTGTATAGAAGCAGGATATTCATTATCCGTAGTAGTGTTTTCACTTGTTATTGCCAAAACCGGCAATACAGGAGCAGGTGCAGCAGCAGGAGCTTGTGACTTATCGGCACAACTGCTTAGTACTAATGCCAGGATAAAGCTGGTTATAATTACATTTTTCATCTTAATATTGGTTTTAATTTGTTGGACATTCTCGTTTTTAAAAAATTTATTTATAGTATTATTTGAATTCATTTTTAAGTTTGTTTAATTTTCTAACACCGTTAAGTAAAAGTGCGCAAATCTCCATGCAGTAAGCTTTTTCAATTCTGTTTTAAATCAGTATTAAATAATTTATCACTGTTAAGTAAAGGAGTAAAAAAACTCGTCATTACCTTTATTAAATTTTCTAACAGTGTTAAGTGAATGTTACAAAAAAAAAGATTTTATATTATCCTATTAAATTATTTTACACTGTTAAGTAAAAATTGAAAAAAATATTATTGTATAGATTTGATGATACCGCCAATAGCATCCTTCAAAATTTGAGCATTTATAGTTTCTAAAATATCACTTTTGTTAATGATGTTGATGGCGATTAAACCATGAATTACAGAAAAGAAAGTAAAATATTTTTGTTTTATGATATCCTGGCTTGGGTTGCTGTCTTTCATTACTTCAGCAATCACATGCGTGAATAATTTGTAAGGTCCTTCCTGAGCCGAACATCGTTGTGCACAGCATGTCATTTGAACACCAAACATCAACTGATACATTTCAGTATTCGTAAAAGCAAAATCCCAGTAAGTCATCCACATGGCTTCTAACTGATCTTCGGGTTTTTCAAACTTATCTATTGCAATCTGCAATTCTTTGGTCAGCTTGATGAAACCTTTGCCTGTCAGTTCTTCCAATATTGCTTCCTTATTTGAGAAGTATTCATAAATAATAGGAGCAGTATATTCGATTCTGTCGGCAATTTTACGCATACTCAAACCATTCCAGCCTTCTTCTTTTACGATATCATAAGCAGCCCCAAGGATATTATTCCTTGTCTCTTCTTTTTGTCTTAAAATTCGATCTTTGCTAGCCATTTTATTCGAGTATTAAATTGTTTAACACCGTTAGGCAAATGTATGACCGTTTTTCTGATTATGAAATAATTTTATCATAATATTTTCTTATCGTGCGATAAGCGGTTTAAAAATGCTTTGTGAAGCCCTGTTATTATTGAAATTTAGAATTTTAAATATTTATTTGAAGCAGTGAAAATTTAATTTTCAAGACCATATGTCCCGCTCTTCACTATATCTTTTGTGGCGTCCCGAGGCTTCGGGAACCACAAAAGGATGCCGTTTCGATCGGGGCTAGGTAAGAAAGCATCATTTTTATTATCTTTTTGATCTTGTTTGTCATTCTGAGGAACGAAGAATTTTCATAAGTAACTCGGCAAAGAAAACATAATCTTGTAATTTCGAGAAATGAGAATTTCAGTAAGTTAAGTCATTCTCTGTCGATCTTGCAACGATGATTCTTCGTTCCTCAGAATGACAAGATTGCGAAAAGTTCATGCTTTTATATTTTGTTTTTACATAGTTTGTCATCCTGACGAAGGAAGGATTATATACGTAATTCCGTAAATAATACCTCCAAATATTCTAATGACAATTTTCGAATTGATTAATAATATTCCGCTAGGAATAAAAAATATTGTAGCAACGGATTTAAATCCGTTGAACGAATGATCGTTATGATAAAATAGTTCCGTAGGAACGGTACATACATGTTTCGATTCTGCGGATTTTTTGATAGGAGATTCAACACTAGTCTGCTATAAAATAATGAACCAGATTGACAGGTATTTTATATAATTTTAATTTAATTTTTAATAAAAAATTGATATTCAAATAATTAACTTTTATTAAAGAAAGCTTTAACATGGTCTGTTTCCGCTGGCTGTCTGAAATAACTAATTTTAACTTAAATCAAATTAATAACGTTTTAAATATTAAAATTATGAAAAAGAATATAGCCATATTAGCCACAAACGGTTTTGAAGAATCAGAATTATCATCACCTAAAGCCTATCTGGAAGAGCAAGGCTGGAATGCAGATATCATCAGTTTGAAATCAGGTACTATCAAATCCTGGAAAGACGGTAATTGGAGCAAGGAATATAATGTTGATGTTGTATTAGATCAGGCAAATGAAGCCAATTACGATGCTTTGGTTCTTCCGGGTGGAGTTATAAACCCTGATTTATTGAGAAGAGAAGAGGCCGCAGTAAATTTTGTACGTTCCTTTTTTGAAAGTAAAAAACCAGTAGCGGCTATTTGTCATGGCCCTCAAATTCTGGTAGATGCCGATGTTTTAGAAGGTCGAAAAGTAACTTCGTTCTTCTCTGTTAAAAACGATTTGATAAATGCCGGAGCGCAATGGGAAGACTCAGAAGTAGTCGTAGACAATGGATTGGTAACGAGCCGAAATCCGAATGATTTGCCCGCTTTTAATAAAAAAATGGTGGAAGAGATTAAAGAAGGAAAACATGAGCGTCAGACAGTTTAAAAAGATGTTTTTGTTTTAGATTTATAAAAAATGCAAGATCGATTTTGGTCTTGCATTTTTTTTTGATGGTCAGTTTAATGAGGATTTAAATTACTTTATGGGTTCGAAGTCAGCGAGGTTTGTGCATTTACGCCCAGTTTGTCATCCTGACGAAGGAAGGATCCCACACGAAGTTCCATAAAGAATAAGTCAATTTTGTGTACATTGCCGAGTGCGATTTCTCGTTCCTCGAAATGACAAAACGGAGGAAGAGAAAAAGGAATTTACGCCCAGTTTGTCATCCTGAGGAACAAAGGATCACACTCGTATATCGACAAAGATGGGTAACTTATTTTACGGAGTTTCTGGCGAAGATTTCTCCTTACGTCGAAATGACAAAAATGCGATAAATGCCTGCTGAAATATAGATTTCTTATATTTGATTAAAGAATTATATTTTTTGAAAGAAAAAACTTTCTTTTTTATGGAAATTTCTTTAAATTTGAAGTTCCTAATATTACGACTTTGAAGCTAAATAAATTTTGCCCTTGTATCATGTGTGCGGTATCGGAAACGACCGTAAATACTGTCGTAGTATTAGGAACACTAAAATGCAAGGGTTTTTATATTTCCTAATTTTACGACAATTATGAAAACAAACACACTTTCCAAAGAAACCGAAACAAGACTGATTGATTTTTTTAACCATACTATAGATCCGGAAGATATGGCTAAAACAATAAGACAGGTTAATTACATTCTTGCTTTAGGAATTATAAAAGAACAAGGAATAGCTAATTTCGAAAACAACTTTTATTGGCTGAATGAATTGGCGGAGATTTTGAATCCTTATTTGAGTGAGGGGTAAGGTTTATAAAATGAGAAACCTCGATTTTTTAAGGTCGAGGTTTTTTATTTTAAGTTAGTTATTCTAGGTTCTTGTTTATGCTGTGCGAAGTCTCCCGACTTCTTACCTGTTCCAATGATACATTGCAAATCTAGATAGGAATGGAACATAGGGATGTGTACGAAGTCGGGAGACTTCGCACAGCGCGGGAACTGCCGTTGAATTTAGCAATAAACCCGCCATTTTGCCAGACGGCTGTTAGCCGTAGTTATTTTAAACTTCTTTTCATTAACTCATTTAATAGTTCTAATTTTTCATTTTTAGGCAACTTCATCACATCTTTTAATAATGAGTTGTCGCTTTTTTTTATTAAGCTTTCCTTAGCTTTTTGTTCAACAGTTATTAGTCGATATAATTCACATGTAGTTATTGTTTCACTACCTTTTTTTGACAAAGGAATAAATACACAATCATTTTCAATTCTAATATGTTCTGAATAATTGTCAAAATGTGAATGAACTATTTTTATCGATTTTGAGCTTTTAGGATAGTTTGTTATAGTCTTATTTAAAACTTCTTTACTACCTTTAATGGTATTGCAGGCAGGACAAGATAATGAAAGATTTAATTTATGAAAAGTAAATTTGCTGTATTTTGATTTAGGTATAATATGTTCAATATCTACATCTTTTAAGTCGAATTCTAATTCTTTTTTACAATAACAACATTTGTTACCTTGTTCTGTTCGTAATTTATTCTTAATTTTATCTTTTATATCATCAAAGCAAGGTTTGTCCCAATCTAAATAATTATTGAAATTAGTTTTAATGATTGAAATGTCTGCTTTGTCGAAGATATATGCGGTGACAATTCTCTCACTCATGATTGATTTCTATATTTATAATTGTGTTAATTACAAGTTTTAAAGGGTCTTCTTTTTTAAAATGATTTTCAAGTTTTGATAGAGTAGAAACTATTTCTTTGAATCTTTTTGTTGAAACTTTATTAACTGAAATTAATTTTAAAGCCTCTGAGACAATATTAGAAATATAGTAATTTCTTGGCGTAGGCATTTCAAAAACATTTAGTAAAATATCCTCAGCTGACCAACCAAATGTATTGAACTCTAATATTTTTGATGAGACTTTATTGTTTATTTTCTTTAGACTTACAATTGTTGAACTTTCTAGTGGTAAGTCAGAAATAATAAAATGAGAATGTGTTGCAATTATTATGTGGCAACCTTTAAAGTTTTCAAATATTTTATTCAATAACTCAATGTAACGGTATTGTCAACTTGGATGTAAACTTATTTCAGGTTCATCAATCAAAACACATGAATTATCAACAATTAAAGGTGTTAATCCTATCAGAGTAATTAATATGCTAGCTTCGCCAGAACTTGCATCATTTATGTTAAAGGATCGATTTGTATCTTTTTTATATAATAAAATATCAAAAGATCTAATTACATTTAATTTTCGAAGGAGATTTAAAATTTCATAAGATTTTAAATCTTCTTCATATATAGAATTGTTTTTATCTATTTTTTTTATATTAGAATCCGAGAAATTTATTTCAAGACTAAAGTCTTTTTTCTCATTTAGATTATTGATAAAATCACATATTTCATCCAATCTATGCTCATATTTTTCTAAAAAGTTATTATAAATTACATTGTTTACACTTCCGTTACTGGATCTATCATTAATGAAATGTAATAAATCATTTTTTATAATCTTTTTATCTCGATTTAAATCTAGCATTCTATTTATTGAACCTATATTGTAATCTAATTTAATAATTGGGTGGAAATCTAGATAATCAAAAATATGCCTATAGCATTTAGCTACAAATTTATTTGAATAGTTTTCTAAAAGAATATCTATAGCTCGTCTAATCAATATTCTATTATTAGAACCAAATCTGGTTCTTGTTCCTAGATAAACATAATTTAAATTGGAATACTCAAGTGTATTTGTTCTAAAGGAACTATCACTACCATCACCTGGAAATTTATCATTTAAACTATTTGATACAGAAATAATTTTTGGAGATTCAGTTGATTTTTCAAATTTTGAAAAATAGAAATATTTAGAGTTTCTAGAACGGAAATCATTTTTAAGTGCCTTTGCAATGCTTCCAAGAAGTCGACTTTTACCAGTCCCATTATTTCCAACAATTACAGTAAAATGGTTAGTTTTTAAATCGTTTTTAAAGTTAATTAGGTCAATTTCCTCGGTTTCAAATTCATTATCTTCGATTTGAAACTTGTTTAGTCTAAAGCTCATTTTTTGAGTAAGGTTTTGTTTATAATTACGGCTAACTTATAGATACTCGCTACAAAGTAGCGACAATTTATCCAAATTTGGTTGTATTAGTGAATGTTTATTTTGTATTATTCTTTTTCAAAAATATTAATTTAACAATCTCAATAACCACGTATTTTCACCTGATTTATCAAACAAAAAAAGGACAGTCCTCCACTTCAGAAGAACTGCCCTTTTAGGCAAATTTAAAAATTTGCATTCCTAAGAATGCGTACAGTTTTTGGTAATCACTAAAATGAAGGCTAAACGCAGGTTATTCGTTTATAACATCTCCCTCTTTAGTTTCTTCGCTGGCGATTTTTACCAGTTTATCGTTTGGATTCAGGTCTCCGAAAATTTCAATTTTCTCGTCGATTTCTCTTCCTTTTTTAACTTCAACTTTATGTGCTTTGTGATCAATTACTTTTACTACAAAAACTCCCTCAGCCGAGTTGATCAAAGCTATTTTCGGAATTACGAATGTGCTGTCTTTTGCGTTAAGCGGTAATAGAACTTCGGCTACCATTCCTGGCAAAAGATCTTTTTTTGTATTGATAACATCCATTTCTACACGCTCAGAACGTAATTTTAAATCCAAAGCGCCGGACATTCTTGTGATTTTAGCTTTAAAAGTTTCCGGCAATGATTTTACATTAAAACTCATTTCGTCACCCTGATGCAAATATCCTGTGTACAATTCCGGAATAGAAACCGCCAGACGTAATTTGTCTTGCTGCTGAATCGTTAGCAATGGTAAATCTGAACCTTTTCCGGCCGGACCTACAAATGCTCCTAAATTGACATTTCTTGCTGCCACAACACCGTTAAAAGGGGCACGGATTTCAAGATACCCTCTTATAATCGATACTTCTTTGTGGGCTGCAATTGCTGCCTGATATTGTGCGTAATCAGAATTTTTCTTTCCATTTGCCATTTCCAGATCGTTTTTAGAAATAGTTCCTTCTACTTTGCTGGTTTCGTACAAACGGTTGTAAGTGCTTTTGCTGGTAGCATAAATTGCTTCCATCGATTTTAATCTCGATTCGGCTGCTGCCAGTTGAGAGCTGATTTCGGGTGCTTCTAAAACAATCAAAAGCTGTCCTTTGGTCACTTTAGTACCAATATCTACTTTTAGTGTTTTTACAAAACTGCTTACTTTGGCATATAAATCCACTTGTTGAAAACCGGTTAGTTCTGCCGGTAAACGCAATTCTGTTGTTAGTTTTTCTTTGTCAAGAAGAAAAGTTTCTACTTTCGGCTGAAGTTCAGGTGTAGGAGCTTCTTCTTTTTTCTTGGATTCACAGCTGCTTAATACTACTAAAGCGGTGAACAATAATACGATTGATTTTATACTATTATTTTTCATAAATGTTGAATTCATTTTATATAGGTCATGTATGCTATCGCTTTTTAATTTATTGGTATTTGTTTTCAACAAATTATTTTTTAGTGGCGATTTCATTTCCTGATTTTAATGATGAGATATAATGGATGCTTTCTTCGTCTTCCGGATCCAGAGAAACAGATTGTGTCGATGTTTTTTCCTGTGCCCAGGCAAATATCTGCGGAAGGATTAATAATACGGCAAAAGTAGAAAATAATAACCCACCGATAACCGCTCTTCCTAACGGAGAAACCTGATCACCGCCTTCGCCATGACCAATGGCCATTGGAAGCATTCCGGCAATCATCGCGACAGAAGTCATGATAATCGGACGCAGACGCAATGCTGCTGCTTCACGGGCCGATTCTAATGCGTTTCCGTTTATTTTTCGAAGCTGTTCGGCATTCGTGACCAAAAGAACGGCATTGGCAATCGAAACCCCGACCGACATAATGATTCCCATATACGATTGTAAGTTAAGCGTTGAACCTGTAATCGTCAGCATTAATAATGAACCTAAAACTACCGCCGGAACTGTGGTTAAGATAACCAGAGAAACTTTGAACGACTGGAAATTAGCGGCTAACATTAAGAAGATTACAAAAATGGCAACCAATAATCCTACTTGTAAACTGCTTAATGTTTCGCTCAGTACTTTACTTAATCCAATTGGCGAAATAAACAAACCACGAGGAAGTTCGCCTAATGAATTAATTGTTGCTTCCACATCTTTTGTTGCTGTTCCTAAATCGGTCTGGCTGATGTTGGCTGTAACGGTAATGTACGGCATAGCCCCTAAATTATCATTTTCTCCACTTACGAAAGTAGGTGTGATTTTGGCAACGTCACTTAATACCGGACGAAGCGAATTCTTTAATACCGGAATTTCTCCAATATCTGTTTTGCTTTTCATTTTATTCAGAGGAACCTGAACCTGAACGTTGTATGATAATCCCGCTCTTTCGTCTACCCAGGTATTTTTTTCGGTATATCGGGATGACGAAGTTGAAGCAATCAGTGATCTTGAAATATCATTCATATCAACGCCTAATTCTGCGGCACGTGTTCTGTCAATATCGATGTTCATTGCCGGATAATGAATCGGCTGCCCGATTTGTACGTCTCTGAAATAGGATATCGCTTTTAATTTGTCTACGATTTGATTCGCATACAATTCATTTCGTTTTTTGTCTTTTCCTGCAATCCTAACTTCAATCGGAGTAGGCGATCCCTGACTTAAAACTTTGTCTGTCAATTCGATCGGTTCAAAAGAAACTTTAGTATTCGGAAGTACCTTTTTTATCCTTGCTCTGAAATCATCTTTAAAATCATCCATATCAACATGGTATTCTTTTAAGCTTACCTGAAAAACAGCTTCGTGAGAACCGGCCATAAACAAATAAATTGGGTTGATCGAGAACAGGGAAGGGTGTTGTCCTACATATACAGACGAAATTCCGATATGTTCTTTTCCGACCATTTTTTCCAGTTCTTTCAATACTATAACAGCCTGTTCTTCTGTTCGTTCTAAACGTGTTCCGTCAACGGCACGAATTCTTAGCTGAAACTGACTAGAGTTTACTTTAGGGAAAACATCTTTTCCGATAAAGGAAATGAAAATGATAGCCAGAACGGTAGCCGATACCAGATAAACAATACTTGTCGCTTTTTTGTGAACAAACAAGCGGTCTAAAGTTCTCATGAATCGGATTCTGAATTTCTCAAAGGCTCCGATTTTACCATCATTATTGGTGTCGTCTCTTTCGACCATTACTTTTTTCTGAGAAATCAGATCTTTTTCAGATTCAGGCGTTAATCCGCATTGATTAAATTCGGCTTCATCATCTGTAATGTTGGGTTCGTGTGCATGTTTTGGGTGCGCTTTCATCATCCAGTTGGCCATTACAGGAACAAAAGTCTGAGAAAGTAAAAATGAAATAATCATAGAGAATCCGATTGCCAGTGCTAAAGGAAGAAACAACGCTCCCGGAATTCCGACCATTGTAAATGCCGGAGCAAATACTGCCAGGATACAAAGCAGGATCAATAATTTAGGCAATGCAATTTCCTGACAAGCGTCCCAAATGGCAAGCGCTTTTGGTTTTCCCATATCGAGATGCTGGTGAATATTTTCAATCGTCACCGTACTTTCATCCACCAAAATACCAATGGCAAGCGCAAGTCCGCTCAAAGACATTAAGTTGATCGTCTGTCCGAATAATTTTAAAAATAAAACTCCTGAAATAATAGAAATCGGAATCGTCATAATTACGATTAAAGCAGCACGTCTGTCACCAAGGAAAAGCAGTACCATCAATCCGGTTAAAACCGCTCCGATGATTCCCTCCGTAATCAAACTTTTTACAGAATTAATTACATAAACCGACTGGTCAAATTCATACGATAATTTTACATCTTCAGGAAGTGTACTCTGGATTTTTGGTAATTCTGCTTTTAATTTCTGAACCACATCCCAGGTAGAAGCGTCACCCGCTTTGGCAATACTAATATAAACCGAACGTTTCCCGTTTACCAGTGCGTAACCGGCCGTAATATCGGCACCATCTTTTACTGAAGCGACATCGCCTAATTTTAAGTTCTGAACTCCACCTTTGAATAATGGAATCTGTTCAAAATCTTTAACTTCTTTAATGGTATTGTTTGTTGGTGTAATATAGTTGATATCGCCCATTCTAACGTTTCCGGAAGGAGCCGTCTGGTTGTTGATACGAATTGCTTCAACAATCTGATCGGGCGTCATATTGTGCGAACGCAACAAATCAGGATCTACGTTAACCTCAATAGTTCTTGGGCTTCCGCCGAAAGGTGCCGGAGAAAGTAAACCGGGAATCGAAGTAAACGAAGCACGAACATAAACGTTGGCTAAATCCTGTAATTCATTATTTGATCTGATTTTACTGCTCAAAACCAATTGTCCAATTGGCAATGAAGAAGCATCAAAACGAATGATAAACGGAGGCTGTGTTCCCGGAGGAAATGCCGCCTGAATCCTGTTCGAAAGAGAACTTAATTCGGCTGCAGCCTGAGCCATATTCGTGTTTTCATAATAGGTTAATTTCATGATCATTAACCCCTGAATATTTTTGGTTTCAACCGATTTTACACCATTTGCAAAGGGTAAAATGTTGACGTAAGTTTTAGCAAAATATGCCTCCATTTGGTCTGGCGTGTAACCTCCAAAAGGATGCGCGATGTAAATAACCGGTAAATTCATCTTTGGAAGAATATCTACCTTGATGTCTTTGATGGCACCAATTCCGAAGAAAAATAAACCAGCAACCAATACTAATATGGAGATGGGTTTGCGGAGTGCAAAACGTATTAAATTCATTAGGATCTATAATTAAAATTCATTTATAAATAAGTCAAAATTGCCGGTTGCAGCTACTTTTAGTAAAAATGACTGCCACACGTTGTTGTTTACAATATCGCGGTCAATTTCGGCGCGGTTTAGTGTATAGATCGTTTGTGTCAAATCGGTCAGGTCAGTTAAACCATTTTTGTATAAAGTTGATTTCTGCAAATACGCTTTTTGTGCTGCATTCACCTGAATCGGGGCTTCGGCATAATTGTCAAGCGTGATCTTTATTTTATCATCGGCAAAACTCAGTTGTGATTTTAATTCCCTGTCAGCCTGATTGTATTCTTCCTGTAAAGCCTGCGACACATATTTTTGCGCACTTACCTGCTTGCTCATTCTAAACGGAGTGGTAAGATTCCAGCTTATCCCGATTCCAACCAAATAATTAGAGCGATCCGGATTTACGCCATCCCAGTAATTTCGGGTAAAAGCTGTCTGATCTGTAATATAATTTGAGTCAAATCCTGAGGCACGGGTCTGTAAAACACCAAAAGCCGTCATGGTAGGATAATAGAATCGTTTGTATAATTTAACCTGTTGGTTACTGTAATCTATTTTTGTTTTATAAAGTTGCAGTAATGGGTGCAGGCTGTCTGTTGTTTTTTCGCTTAGTAATAATTCTTTCGGTATCTGATTAACAAAAAGGGTGTCTGTTGCAAAATCCTGAGGAGCAACTCCCATCAAATCAACCAACTTATTATTTTGTTCTTTTACGAAATTTTTTGCCAGGTTTAAGGCTATTTTGGCTTTCGAAACCTCTGCAGTGGCAAGAGTTGAGTCGACTCCGGCCAATAAACCGTTTTTAACTCTCGCTGCGGCTGTCTTTTTGAAAACTTCAGCGCGATCAAGATTTTTCTTTTGTGAAATCAGTAATCTTTGGCTTGCCAGTAAATTCAGGTACGCAGCAGAAATTTTAATTTCCTGTTGAAATTTTTCCTGATTTAGATCTTTTTCTTTGGCCTGAACATCGATTTTGGCCAGATTGATTCTCTCCTGGGTTTTTCCGAAGGTGAAAAAATCCCAGTTCATATTTACTAAATACAAAGCACCAAAAGCCGAATTCCAGTTTTGGTCCGGTAAAGCCGGTCCGGAAGAAGCAGTTCCTAAACCATTAAATCCGTATAAAGCCCCGTTTTGTCCGTTGATAGTCCCATAATCCTGTTGTGCGGATAAATTTAAGTTGGGCAGGTAATCACGGCGGGATTGTTTGAGCGTTTCCCGCGAAGCGCTGCTGTAGTTGTTTTTTGCTTTGATCGAACCGTAGTTTTCAAGACCTGTTTTTATAGCTTCTTTTAAAGACAGAGTTTGTGAATAACCAAGAGAGGCAAAAATCAAGAAAAATAATAAGGTAATTTTTTTGAAATACATAAAACTCAAAGTGTGAAATTATAGAACAAAATTATTTTACTTCTCCTGATTTTTGTCATCTTAAATGATGTAAGCCACTAATAAATGACCAATTCAATTGGTCATTTATTGGAAATAATTATTAAATTTTTGTTCGTACTTTGTAAACTATTTAAGATTAAGAATGAGCAGACAATTTGATAACATATTAGATAACAAATGGTGGCAGGAGGTTGCCGTTGTTGCCTTTTCATTTACTATATATACCCTAAAGAACGACTGGATGCTTTTTAGCTCTTTCACTTCTATATTAATGGGGGTATTTTTCTATTGCATATTATACATGCATGCCCAGTTTAATCGTTTTTTTCTGTTGCCAATACTTTTCAAAACCAGAAAGCCAATAACTTATATCCTTTTGACACTATTTGGTGTCTTTGTATTTTCGGTCGTTTTATATGAAATTACCATGCTGGATATGTTCAGCAATTGCAGGCTGTACCAAAACTCGCATCAGAGAAGTTATATGTACCAACTGGCGAGTGTTTTAGGAACTTTGGTTTGTATTCTGAGCCCGATTATTGTTTTTAAGTTCTATAGAATTCACAGAAAACAAACGAATGAAACTTTACTGTTTAACGAAATGCAACTGAATTCCTTAAAAGGTCAACTGAATCCACATTTTTTATTCAATACTTTTAATACGCTTTACGGTATCAGTTTAGAATTTCCGGACCGAACACCTGATTTGATTATGAAAGTTTCACAGCTGATGCGTTATCAGCTCGAAAGCAATAATAAAAAATGTGTGAGCCTGGAAGACGAACTGGAGTTTATAAACAGTTATGTACAACTCGAAAAAGAAAGAGTAGGGTACCGCTGCGAAATCACATTCGATTGTAAAATCGATAATGAAAACGCCTATAAAGTTTCTCCGATGCTCTTGATAGCGTTTATAGAAAACGCCTTTAAACACGGAACCTGTGCCATCGAAAAATGTTTTGTCCGAATCATTGTAACGGTCGAAAATGGTTTATTGCATCTGCATGTTGTAAATTCAATTCCGAATAAAAAAACAGATGTAGTGTCGACTAAAATCGGTCTGCAAAACACGATTGAACGTTTGAACCTGATTTATGGTAAAGACTACAAACTGAACATTCAGGAGGATAAGAATACGTATATTGTTGATTTGAAACTGCAACTGAAAAAGTTTGTCGAATGAGAGAATCCAAAAAATGTATTATTGTAGATGATGAACCGGCAGCGCATTATGTTCTGGCAAATTACATCAAGCAAAACCCCAATCTGGAACTTGTTTTTCAGGGCTACAATGGTATTGAAGCCATGGATTATCTTCGGGAAAACAAAGTGGATCTGATGTTTCTGGATATCAATATGCCGGAAATTTCGGGTATGGAACTGCTAAAAATCCTTCAGGTGCATCCTAAAACAATCCTGACAACTGCTTACTCAGAATTTGCCCTTGAAAGTTATGACTACGGAGTGATTGATTATCTTTTAAAACCGATTTATTTTCCAAGATTTTTAAAGGCCATTGACCGCTTTTTTTCAAACGAAAATACAGTTCAGAAAGAAGAAGAAACAGTCAATTCAGTTAGTGTAAAAGTAGACGGGTATTTTGTAAATATTGAGTTAGACCAGGTGCTGTATGCCCAGAGTTTTGGGAACTACGTAAAGTTGCATACTATAAAAAGAACCTATCTTGCTTCGATTACTACGACGGAGTTAGAGAAATGCCTTCCGGAGAAAAACTTTATTCGAATTCATAAATCGTATATAGTAGCACTCGATAAAATTGAAGGAACCGAGAAAGATTTTGTTGTCATAAAAAAAGAAAAACTGCCTATTGGTATTACCTACAGAAGAGAACTTACTGAGCGGCTTAAAAAGTTTGATTTGTAATCGGATAATTTTCTGAATTTTAATCTTGTCTTCATTTTAAAGTAGTAATTTTAATACATTATTTTAGCGATTTATAATTTAAAAATTAGAATCATGAAAAACGTATTTATTGCTTTTACCTGTTTGTTCAGCAGTTTTCTGATTGCTCAGGAAGGTACTAATATGAAGAAAGTTGTAACTCCGCCCGAAAAGGTAAAGTTTGCTTTTGAAAAAGAATACCCGAATAAAGTACCTGTCTGGTCTGAGGAATATGTTGGAGATGATGATGACGAAATCAGATATGAGGCAAAATTTAATGCGGATAATAACACCAAAATGCTTGCTGTTTATGACAATTTAGGAAACCTGAAAGCATTGGAATCACAGATTTCTTTAAGTCAGCTTCCACAAAAAGCCCAGGTGTATTTAAAGAAAAATTATCCGACAAATGCCATTCGTGAAATTGCAGTAGTTGTTGATTATAAAAACAAAACAACTTACGAAGTGGGAGTAGAAAAACAGGCCAGATTCTATGATGTTGTTTTTGATAAAAACGGAGGTTTTGATGTAATTATAGAGAAAAATTAAATTAATATATTGTAGGAAAATTAATATAATTTGTTTAGTTTTGTTTTTTAATTAAAACCTAAAAAATGAAACATATTTACTTATTCGTCTTTTTTATTTACAGCAGTTTCCTCATAGGACAAACCGGGATGTTGGTGCCCCCTGAAAATATAAGAATGGCTTTTGAAAAGCAGTATCCTAAAAAGAAACCAATATGGGATATGGAATATAGCGCCAAAGGTGATGATGTTATTTTTGAAGCAAAATTTAAGGAAACAGCAAAAACGACCGCTTATGCCAGATTTGATAAAAATGGAAATTTTAAAGCCTATAAGGTACAAATAGCGTTAATTAAATTGCCTAAAAAAGCCCAGGCTTACCTTAAGAAAAATTATGGTAAGAAGTCGTTTAAGACATTTTTTTCTGTTGTAAATGACTTAAACGTCAAAACGTATGAGGCGGGTGTGGTAAAAAGCGCCAAATTTTATAATATAATTTTTGACCAGGACGGTGAATTTTATAAAATAATCCAGATACAATAAAATTGCTTACTAACTCAATACTTTTAAAACGTGAAACCCGATAAGTTTTTAATACTTATCGGGTTTTTTATTTTTATTCTTCCGGAGATTTACAAATTCATTCCACCGGAAACTTCAATTCGCTGTGCGTTTACCCAACGGGCATCTTCGGTACATAAAAAAGCAACTACACCGCCAATATCGTCAGGAAGACCAACTCTTCCCAAAGCAGTAATCGATGCAAGAGTCTGATTTAACTGTTCGTTATCACGAACGACACCGCCGCCAAAATCAGTTTCGATTGCACCCGGAGCAACCACATTGGCTTTTATTTGTCTTTGGCCTAATTCTTTTGCCTGGTATTTTGTCAGGGTTTCGATTGCACCTTTCATAGAAGCATAAGCTGCATAACCCGGGGAAGAAAATCTCGCAAGACCAGTTGAGATATTGATAATTCCACCGCCATCATTCATTACGTTCAATGCTTTTTGAGTGATGAAAAACGGGCCTTTGAACTGAATATTGGTCAATTGATCAAATTCGGCTTCTGTTGTTGCAGCGAAAGAATTATGAATTCCTATTCCGGCATTATTTACCAGAAAGTCGAATTTTTCAGTTTTAAAAGTGTTTTTCAAAGTTGCTTTTATTTCTTTAAAAAAAGAATCAAAAGTACCTGAATCAGCAACATTCAGCTGAAGTGAAGCCGCCTTCTGGCCTAAACTTTCAATTTCTTTTACTACTGCATCAGCTTCTTCTTTTTTACTGTTGTAGGTGATAATTACATCCAGTCCTTTTTTAGCAATTGCAATTGCCATATTTTTTCCTAAACCTCTGCTGCCTCCGGTAACAAGAGCTATTTTTGTATTTACTGCCATTTTTATGTCGTGTTTTTGTTTATTGTTTGTTGTTTGTTGTTGAAATGTTTTGTTTTTATATCTAACAATTAAGAATGCATTGCATTAAAATGATTTCTTAAATCCTCAGCACTTGCGTGAAGTCTTGTTTCGCTGGTTCCAAAAGTAAGTTCCTGTTTTCCGTCTTTTAATTGCTCAAAAATAGATTCGATAAAACTGCTTACACTCGGGTGTGCATCGTGCAGGCCAATTCCACCCAAATCTGTATTTAATGCCGGCGGAATAATCTCGATTACTTCGATGTTTTTTTCTTTTAATAAATGACGAAGTGATAGGGTAAACGAACGAAAAAACGCTTTGGTAGCCGAGTAAACCGGAACTTTAGCAAAAGGCGAAAATGCCAGTCCCGAAGTAACATTCATTACTGTTGTCAAAGATTTTAACTGAATAAAAAGTGAAGTCAGGTGCAATGGGGCTTCAATATTGGTATTGATTTCTGATTTCATACTTTGGTAAAAATCAGCATCCGAAACTGAAACCCATTTCTGAATTCCTGCATTGTTGATTAAGATATTCAGGTCGCTGTGATTTTCCCGGATCCATTCGTAAAGTGCAATACGTTCTGTTTCAACAGCTAAATCACACACTTTTGTGATAACTGATGGAAATTGTGCTTTAACTTCATTCAGTACAGATTCTCTTCTTCCGCAAATAATCACCGTATTGTTTTCTTCAATAAAACGTTGCGTAAGCCCAAGTCCGATGCCGCTTGCCCACCGGTTATTAAAATTTTGTTGTTTGATAAATTCATCTTTTCGATCTTTTAAATTGATAAGACAAAGGTAGGAGTGAAGCAGAGCTGGGGAATTGTAAATTTCAAACCGATATTTGCGAAATTCAAATCAGAAATTCAAATCACAATAATAAAAATTCCAAATTCCAAATTCTAAAACTTTGAAAAAGTTTTAGAGAAACCTGAAACCTGAAACCTGAAACCTGAAACCTGAAACCTGAAACCTGAAACCTGAAACCTGAAACCTGAAACCTGAAACCTGAAACCTGAAACCTGAAACCTG
>NZ_QETH01000068.1 GCF_003105115.1 Flavobacterium sp. HTF
ATTGTAATTTAAAAAATTATCGATTATTCAGTCTCGCTTTCTCTTTCATGATATCAGCAATTTTTCTGTTTTCAATTTTGCTTTCCAGCCATGAAATAATATCCAGATAAAGAAAAGCCCTCTTTTCATAAGTATTATTTTCCAGTTCAATAAAACGTTCCCGCATTTTGATAAACTCTTTTTTGATATCTGACGGATAAAAATTATTCAGGTTTCTTAAGAACTTGATGATTTCCTTCTGAACTTCATGCAGATTGTTCATCTTCAATAGGAACTTGTACGTGTTTTTAAGGTGATTTTCAAGATAATAATCTTTCCCAAGTTCATAATGTGCAATTAAAGACAAAAGTCTCGCAAAACACATTAAGTCCTCGCGCATCGTTAAATTCTTGTTGTTGATTATTTTATCCAGATAAAAGATGCATTCATTGTATTTTTCGTTTCCAAAATAAATAGAAGCGATTTTATAATAAAACACCATTTCGTGATGTTCATCAAGGTGCTCGTTATGTAATTTTATTTTCTCTAAAACTTCAGGAATCAGATATTCACTTTCTGCAAAAGTTCCTTCCAGGATATGAAGATTCAGTTTATTATTATAAACATACAGAAATGATAGTGATGCAATGTTATCATTTACAGGAAACTTCGGATTTGCTATTGTCTCTTCAAGAAGTGTCAGGTATTTTTTGAAATTCGACTTATATTTCAGCATATAAAGTGATTCCAGGAAGTAATGATTTCCTTTTAAGAAAAATACCGGATTCAGGTAAATCATATTTGGATTATCATAAAAAAGCGTAACCCATTTATAAGCAAATTTGTAGCTGGCCAGAAAATCCTGAACCAGGAAACTTCGCCAAAGGCTGGCATTGTAAAACCAGTATTTCTCACGGAAACCAAATTTGCTTTCGTCCAGCTTTGCAACGTGTCGGTTAAAATAATCGTCTATATACTTATATTCCTCGTCACTCTTTACATAACCGGTTTTCAGCATGATTCCGTATAACTGCAAGGAGAGATTAGATAATTTGCTTGAAATCGTATTGCGATAATTTAATTCTTTGGCCTGAACAACCAGTTCATCTGCGCGTCCCTGAATACTTCGCGTTATATATTGCGATTCGATCAGTTTTTCGAATTCTACAATCTCGTACGCCATATATTTTTCATCATTTTCAAGCGCCTGCTGTTTGGTCTTATCCAGGATTTTTAAACTCTGTTTATAAAGACCTTTATTATAAAGTATAACAGCAAAATCTATTTGTTCACGCAACTGATAACGAATGTTCTGACTTGGGATATTGAGTCGTATACTAACCAATATTTGTTTGTACAGGTATGATTTTAAGTTAGATAGCTGTACTTTTTGAATTACACCGCTTTTAAGAATGAGCTTTTCATCATAGTTTTCAGATTTATCCAAAATATTAAACAATTCAATAAATTTTGTGTTAGAACTCGTTTCCAAACGACTTGCAAAAATTTTAAACTGTCTTTTTTCAGATTTTGAAAGCGATTTTATCAGAACAAATAAGAAATCTTTTTGATGGTTAGCCATTGTAAAATATAATAATGTAACTTATTGGTTTTTAGTTGTTTAATACCGTATAAATTGTTTTATGAACAGTATAATTTCATTAAAATGAATTTCGTACTGAGATAGTACAATATATATTTGTTATCAAGATGTGAAATTACATTAAATAAATGAATATGAATAGAGAGAAAGTTCAAATTTTTGACACCACTTTGCGCGATGGTGAACAGGTTCCAGGTTGTAAGTTAGATACTAAACAAAAATTAGTTATCGCAGAACGACTAGACAAAATGGGAGTTGACATTATCGAAGCAGGTTTTCCTGTGTCAAGTCCGGGCGATTTTTTATCGGTCTCTGAGATTTGTAAAATTGTACAAAATGCAACCGTCTGCGGACTAACCAGAGCTGTAAAAAACGACATTGATGTTGCTGCTGCTGCACTGAAGCACGCAAAAAGACCAAGAATCCATACCGGAATCGGAACTTCGGAATCTCATATAATCCATAAATTAAATACGACACCGGAAGATATTATTGCGAGAGCAAAATATGCCGTAGCACATGCAAAATCTTATGTAGAAGATGTTGAATTCTATGCTGAAGATGCTGGTAGAACAGACAATGCTTTCCTTGCAAAAGTTTGTGAAGAAGTTATTAAATCCGGAGCAACCGTATTGAATATTCCGGATACTACAGGATATTGTCTTCCTGAAGAATACGGAGCAAAAATTAAATATTTAAAAGAAAACGTAAAAGGCATAGAAAACGTAATCCTTTCATGTCACTGTCATAATGATTTAGGAATGGCAACTGCAAACTCAATCTCGGGTGCCATAAATGGAGCAAGACAAATTGAATGTACAATTAACGGTATTGGAGAAAGAGCTGGAAATACAGCACTTGAAGAAGTGGTGATGATTTTCAAACAACATCCGTATCTTAATTTAGATACAAACATTAATACAAGAGAATTAAACGAAATGAGCCGTTTGGTTTCTGAAAGTATGGGAATGATTGTGCAGCCAAACAAAGCAATTGTTGGTGCAAATGCATTTGCCCACAGTTCCGGAATTCACCAGGACGGAGTGATTAAAAACAGAGCAACTTACGAAATCATGGATCCGCTTGATGTGGGTGTAAATGAATCGTCTATTATATTAACAGCAAGAAGCGGAAGAGCTGCTTTGGCTTACCGTGCTAAAAAAGTAGGTTACGAACTTACAAAAGTACAATTAGACATTGTATATGTTGAGTTTTTGAAATTTGCCGATATCAAAAAAGAAGTGGTAGACGCCGATATTCATCAGATTATTGAAGCTTCTAAAATTGAAGGGGAATTAATCAGAAGCTAGTTAAAAAAGAAAACAGAACAAGAGAAAGATTTAAATACATAAAGAACGAGACGTTATGAATTTGAAAATAGCAGTTTTACCTGGAGACGGAATTGGACCTGAGGTAATTTTACAAGCCAAAAAAGCATTATATGCTATTGGTGAAGTGTACAATCATGAATTTGTTTTTGAAGAAGCGTTAATGGGAGCCATTGCTATCGATAAAACAGGAACGCCTTTGCCCGAACAAACTTTAAATCTGTGCTTAAATACAGATGCGGTTTTATTTGGCGCGATCGGAGATCCCAAATATGATAATAATCCAAGTGCCAAAGTACGCCCGGAGCAGGGATTATTAAAACTGCGTAAAGAATTGGGTCTGTTTGCCAATATTCGGCCAATCAAACCTTATAAATCTTTAATCGACGCATCTCCGTTAAAAAGAGAAATTATAGAAGGTGCTGATTTTACTATTTTCAGAGAATTAACAGGCGGTGCTTATTTTGGAGCCAAAACATTAAATGAAGAAGGAACACACGCTTCGGATTTATGTGAGTATTCAGAAGAAGAAATTACCAGAATTGCACATCTGGCTTTTAAATCGGCACAAAACCGACGCAAAAAACTAACAATGGTAGACAAAGCAAATGTTTTGGAAACCTCAAGATTATGGAGAAAAGTAGTTCAGAAAGTGGGCGAAAATTATCCTGACGTTATTCTGGACTTTTTGTTTGTTGATAATGCAGCCATGCAGCTTATTCTGAATCCAAAACAATTTGATGTGATTTTGACAGAAAATTTATTTGGAGATATTTTATCTGATGAAGCAAGTGTTATTACAGGATCTATTGGTTTGTTGGCTTCGGCTTCTTTAGGAGAAAAAAATGCGCTTTTTGAGCCAATTCACGGTTCTTATCCGCAGGCAAAAGGAAAAAATATTGCAAATCCAATTGCTTCTATTTTATCGGCGGCAATGTTACTGGAACATTTTGGGTTATTTACAGAAGCCGGCGTAATTTATAAAGCTGTAGAAAAAGCAATTGAATACAAAGTAGTTACAACAGATCTTAGACCGGATTCTAAATTTGGCACAAATGAAGTAGGGGAGTTTGTTTCCAATTTCATTTTCAGCAAAGATGATCTGTTATATTTTAATAATGACAACGTTAGTATCGGTCAATCGACAATTGTTTAAGTTTTTTATTAAAATAATGAAATAAATAACAAGAAGTATTGAAAATGTTGAGATTTTATTTTTTTAGTTCTTAAAGTTTTTATACTTTTGTAACACTAAAAAAATAAAGATGCAAATCTCAATTATTATTACTTCTGTCGTTGTTGTCAATGTGTTTAGCACATCTGCATCGGGAATGGTATAAATATAATTGAAAAACTATATTACAAACCTTCCAAATACTGGAAGGTTTTTTTTTGAATAAAAATTAAAATAAAATAATACATAATGGAATTAAATAAGTACAGCAAAACCATCACCCAAGATCAGACACAACCTGCAGCGCAAGCCATGTTGTACGGTATTGGTTTAACTGAAGAAGATTTAAAAAAAGCACAAGTAGGTATTGTGAGCATGGGTTACGATGGTAACACCTGCAACATGCACTTAAATGATTTAGCAAAAGATGTTAAAAAAGGTGTTTGGGATGCAAATCTGGTCGGACTTATTTTTAATACTATTGGTGTTAGTGACGGAATCTCAAACGGAACAGAAGGAATGCGTTATTCACTCGTTTCACGTGATGTAATTGCAGATTCTATTGAAACAGTTGTTGGAGCGCAATGGTACGATGGTGTAATTGCCATTCCCGGCTGTGACAAAAATATGCCCGGAGCGTTAATTGCAATGGGAAGATTAAACCGTCCGTCAATGATGGTTTATGGCGGATCAATTCACTCCGGAAAATGGAAAGGAGAATCTTTAAATATTGTATCTGCTTTTGAAGCTTTAGGAAAAAAAGTAAAAGGAGAAATCACTCCGGAAGATTTTAAAGGTGTTATCCAGAATGCCTGTCCTGGTGCTGGTGCCTGTGGTGGTATGTACACTGCAAACACTATGTCTTCTGCAATTGAAGCATTGGGAATGAGCTTGCCATACAGTTCTTCAAACCCTGCTTTAAGTCAGGAGAAAAGAGACGAATGTTTGGCAGCAGGTGAAGCAATCAAAATATTATTAGAAAAAGATATTAAGCCAAGAGATATCATGACGCGCAAAGCTTTTGAAAATGCTATTACAATTGTAGCAGTTTTAGGAGGTTCAACAAATGCCGTTATGCACTTAATTGCAATGGCTCACTCAGTTGGAATAACAATTACTTTGGATGATTTTCAGGCAATTAATGACAGAACACCTGTTCTTGCTGACATGAAACCAAGTGGTAAATATATGATGGAAGATATTCATGAAGTGGGAGGTATTCCATCAGTAATGAAATATTTATTAAAAGTTGGATTGATTCACGGAGATTGTTTAACTGTAACAGGAAAAACAGTCGCTGAAAATTTGGCTTCTACTCCTGATTTACAGGATGGTCAGGAAGTAATTCATGAAATTCAAAAAGCATTAAAACCAACAGGAAATATTCAGGTTTTATACGGAAATCTGGCTTCTGAAGGTGCTGTAGCAAAAATCAGCGGAAAAGAAGGAGAATATTTTGAAGGAACTGCCGTAGTTTTTGAAGGCGAATTTGAAGTAATTCCAGGTCTTGAGGCCGGAAAAATAAAACCGGGTAATGTAGTCGTCATCAGGTATTGTGGACCAAAAGGTGGTCCGGGGATGCCTGAAATGCTAAAACCTACATCTGCGATTATTGGAGCCGGATTAGGAAGCAGCGTTGCTCTGATCACAGACGGAAGGTTCTCCGGAGGTTCGCATGGATTCGTGGTAGGACACGTAACACCAGAGGCTTATGATGGTGGTGGAATTGCACTTGTTCAGGATGGAGATATAATCGCCATCGACGCTGTAAAAAACACTATTGATCTGAAAATTTCTGACGCAGAATTTGCAGCTCGTAAAGCGAGTTGGATTCAGCCTCCTTTAAAAGTTAACAGAGGAGTTTTACTAAAATACGCAAGATCGGTTTCAAGCGCTTCTACAGGATGCGTTACCGACAATTAATCGACAAAAAAATGAATCTGAAGTACTAAATTTCTCAGATTCTAAACAATAAATTACCTCATGGGAAAAATGAAAATATCAGGGGCAGAAGCCGTTATAAGATGTTTATTAGCAGAAGGAGTAGACTTGATTTATGGATATCCGGGAGGAGCCATAATGCCGGTTTACGACGAATTATATAAATTTCAGGATCAGTTACACCATGTTTTAGTACGTCACGAACAAGGTGCAACGCATGCCGCGCAAGGGTATGCAAGAGCTACAGGTAAAGTGGGTGTAGCTATTGCTACTTCAGGGCCGGGAGCAACAAATTTAGTTACAGGAATTGCAGATGCACAGATAGATTCAACGCCTTTAGTTTGTATTACAGGGCAGGTTGGTAGACATTTATTGGGTTCAGATGCATTTCAGGAAACAGATATTATCGGAATTTCGACTCCGGTTACCAAGTGGAACTTTCAGATTACAGAAGCTTCTCAGATTCCTGAAATTATTGCAAAAGCATTTTATATTGCCCGTTCTGGTCGTCCGGGGCCGGTTTTAATTGACATTACTAAAAACGCTCAGTTTGATGAGTTTGAATTTAGTTATGAAAAATGTACCGGAATCAGAAGTTATATTCCTGTACCGAAATTAAAGTTAGATAAAGTTGCAGAAGCTGCAGCTATAATCAACAGTGCAAAAAAACCTTTTATTGTTTTTGGTCAGGGAATTATTCTTGGTGAAGCCGAAGAGCAGTTAAAAGCATTTATAGAAAAATCCGGAATTCCGGCAGGATGGACTATTTTAGGTCTTTCGGCTTTGCCAACATCTCATCCTTTAAATGTTGGAATGCTTGGAATGCATGGAAATTACGGACCAAATTTATTAACCAATGAGTGTGACGTTCTTATCGCTCTCGGAATGCGTTTTGATGACCGTGTAACCGGAGATTTAAAAACATACGCAAAACAGGCAAAAGTGATTCATTTTGAAATTGATCCGGCCGAAGTTGATAAAAATGTGAAAACAGAAGTAGCTGTTTTAGGAGATGTAAAAGAAGCATTAACAGCACTATTGCCGTTAATCGATGATAAATCTCATGATGCATGGCATAACGTTTTTAAAGAAAAATATAAAATAGAATTTGATAAAGTTATTGGAGAAGAATTAAGTCCAACCAATAATAAAGGAATTTCCATGGGAGAAACCATCGAAATGATTAATAAGCACTCAAAAGGTGATGCTATTATGGTTTCAGATGTTGGTCAGCACCAGATGTTTGCCTGTCGTTATGCTAAATTTAATTCGACAAAAAGTAATATCACTTCCGGAGGTTTAGGAACTATGGGATTCGCATTGCCAGCCGCAATAGGGGCAAAAATGGGAAGACCGGACCGTGAAGTTGTGGCAATTATCGGAGATGGAGGTTTCCAGATGACAATTCAGGAATTGGGGACTATTTTTCAGACACAAGTGCCGGTAAAAATTGTTGTTTTAAATAATGAGTTTTTAGGAATGGTGCGTCAATGGCAGGAATTGTTTTTTGACAACAGATATGCTTCGACAAAAATGATTAATCCAAATTTTGTAGCAATCGCAGAAGGATATCATATCAAGTCTAAAAGAGTAAGTGCACGTGAAGATTTAGATGCTGCCGTAGCCGAGATGATGGCTTCAAAAGATTCTTATTTCTTAGAAGTTATGGTAGAAAAGGAAAACAACGTTTTTCCTATGATTCCAACAGGAGCATGTGTTTCTCAAATTAGATTAAGCTAGAAAAAAAGTTTCAGGTTTCAGGTTTCATGTTCCAGGTTAAGCAAAACCTGAAACTTTAAACCTGAAACAAATAAAACTAAAAAACAATGGAAGATAAAACATTTACCATATCGGTATATTCAGAAAATAATGTTGGTTTGTTGAATAGAATATCAGGAATATTCTTAAAGCGACACATTAACATATTAAGTCTAAACGTTTCTGAATCAGAGATAGAAAACGTTTCAAGATTTATTATTGTAGTAGAAACAACTGAGAAATGGGTTCAGAATATCGTTGGACAAATTGAAAAACAAATTGAAGTTATAAAAGCTTTTTATCATACAGACGAAGAGACAATTTACTTAGAGAATGCTTTGTTTAAAATTGCATCAAGTTTATTGTTTGATGAAAAACAAATTCAGAATATCATCAAAGAAAGCCAGTCTACTATTGTAACGGTTTCCCGCGATTTCTTCGTGATTTCAAAATCAGGAAGACGTTCTGAAATTGAAGAATTGTACGCGAAATTTAAACCTTACGGGATCATGCAGTTTGTACGTTCGGGCAGAATATCAGTTTCTAAAGAGAAAATGGAAATCTCATCAATGTTAGAAGCACTTAAATAGAACCAAATTTATTAAATACACATCATTAAATATTATTAAAAAAAATGGCAAATTATTTCAACACACTACCACTTAGATTACAATTAGAACAATTAGGCGTTTGCGAATTTATGGAGCAATCAGAATTTGCAGATGGAATTGCAGCATTGGCCGGAAAAAAAGTTGTCATTGTAGGTTGTGGTGCACAAGGTTTGAATCAGGGGTTAAACATGAGAGATTCTGGATTAGACATTTCATATGCATTACGTGCAGATGCAATTGCTGAAAAAAGAGCTTCATATAAAAATGCAACTGAAAACGGATTTAAAGTTGGTACTTACGAAGAATTAATTCCAACTGCTGATTTAGTTTGTAATCTTACTCCGGACAAGCAGCATACAGCTGTGGTTACTGCGATTATGCCATTAATGAAACAAGGATCGACTTTGGCATATTCTCACGGATTTAATATCGTTGAAGAAGGAATGCAGATCCGTAAAGATATCACCGTAATTATGTGTGCTCCTAAATGTCCTGGTTCTGAGGTACGTGAGGAATATAAAAGAGGTTTTGGTGTACCAACACTTATTGCAGTTCACCCTGAAAATGATCCAAACAGTTTAGGTTTAGATCAGGCAAAAGCTTACGCTGTTGCAACAGGAGGTCATAAAGCAGGAGTTTTAAAATCATCATTCGTAGCTGAAGTAAAATCAGACTTAATGGGTGAGCAGACTATTCTTTGTGGATTGCTTCAGACTGGATCTATTTTATGTTTTGATAAAATGGTTGAAAAAGGAATCGATGCTGCCTATGCTTCAAAATTAATTCAATACGGATGGGAAACTATCACAGAAGCTTTGAAACACGGAGGTATCACCAATATGATGGACCGTTTAAATAACCCTTCAAAAATTGAAGCTTATGAATTGGCAGATGAATTAAAAGACATCATGCGTCCGTTATTCCAAAAACACCAGGATGATATTATTTCAGGAGAATTTTCAAGAACGATGATGATCGACTGGGCTAATGATGATGTAAATTTATTGAAATGGAGAGCTGCAACAGGAGAAACTAATTTCGAAAAAACAGCTCCACAGGAAGCTCCAATTTCTGAGCAGGAATATTTTGATAATGGAGTATTGATGATCGCAATGGTAAAAGCTGGTGTAGAATTAGCATTTGAAACGATGACAGAGGCAGGAATCATTGAAGAATCTGCTTATTACGAGTCATTACACGAATTACCTTTGATTGCTAACACAATTGCAAGAAAGAAATTATTTGAAATGAACCGTGTTATTTCTGATACAGCAGAGTATGGTTGTTATTTATTTGACCACGCATGTAAACCGTTGTTGACTGAATTCATGAAAAAAGTAGACACAAACATTATAGGAAAACCATTCTCGACTTCAAACGGAGTAGATAATGCTGTCCTGATAGCAGTAAACAAAGAAATTCGTCAACATCCTATTGAAGAAGTGGGAGCATGGTTGAGAGAGTCTATGACTGCAATGAAAAAAATTGGCTAATAAATTGGGAATTACCGCACTATCGACTGTGCTGGGATTTGCACTGTATCTTTTTTTTATGTAATATTTTGAATTAGTAAGCACTTATTAAGATAATATGGATATAGATGCATATTACATTTCACTTAACTTTTGTGAGTCTTGTAAAGTTAAGTGAAGGTAATCCCGACGAATGAAGTATATTTTGTACTAAAATATGCTTATTTGATTTCTATATTAATTAATAAAATGCTGCTATTTTCAAAATAGGGCAGGACATTTAGATTACAGGATTACAGAAAAATTAATTGTTATTGAAATTGTTAAAATCAAAAAGGCATAATATTAGTTTATTGTGCCTTTTTTGCGATAAGCAATTTATAAGTAAAAGCCAATTTTTTATATAAAATTCATAAAAAATCGATATTTTTTTTAATATGTGTTTTTTTATGTCAAAATTTATGAATTAAATAATTTTAAGAATACAGACAGATTTAATACATTTATAAAAAAATTCCATTAAGTATGAGTTATTATAAAATTGAAAATTTAGAACAATATTTTAAACATTACAATAAGTCAATAAGAGAACCAAGAAAATTCTGGGGAAAAATAGCTGAAGAAAATTTTACTTGGTATCAACAATGGGAGAAAGTAGTTGATTTTAATATGGCTGATGCTGAAGTAAAGTGGTTTACAGAAGCAAAAGTTAATATTACTAAAAACTGTATCGATAGACACTTAAGTAAAAGAGGAGAAAAAACGGCCATTATTTTTGAACCGAATGATCCTTCAGAAACTGCTTTACACATAAGTTATAACGAATTATACGAACGAGTATCAAGAATGTCGAATGTTTTGCGTGAGCAGGGTGTTCGCAAAGGCGACAGAGTTTGTATCTATTTACCAATGATTCCGGAACTGGCCGTTGCAGTATTGGCTTGTGCCAGAATAGGAGCAATCCATTCTGTTGTTTTTGCAGGATTTTCAGATTCAGCAGTAGCTGCGCGAATTAACGATTGCGAATGTAAAATGGTAATTACTTCTGACGGAGGTTACAGAGGAAATAAAACAATTGACCTTAAAGGAATTGTTGACGAAGCATTAAATTCTTGTCCGTCTGTTACTAAAGTTCTGGTTGTTAAAAGAACCAATACAGAAGTTAAAATGAAAGAAGGACGTGACATCTGGTTACAGCCTTTATTAGATGCTGCTATCGATAATAGCGTTGCTGAAATTATGGATGCCGAAGATCCTTTGTTTATTTTGTATACTTCAGGATCTACAGGAAAACCTAAAGGAATGGTTCACACCACTGCAGGTTACATGGTCTATACGGCTTACACATTCAAAAATGTTTTTAGTCACGAAGAAAATGATATTTTCTGGTGTACTGCCGATATCGGATGGATTACTGGTCACTCTTATATATTATACGGACCTTTATTAAATGGAGGAACAACCGTAATTTTTGAAGGAGTTCCGTCTTATCCTGATTTTAGCCGTTTCTGGGATATTATCGAAAAACATAAAATCACACAATTTTATACAGCACCAACTGCAATTCGTTCACTTGCAAAAGAGAGTTTAGATTATATTCAAAAGTATCCTCTAAAATCGCTTAAAGTTATTGGATCTGTTGGAGAACCAATCAATGAAGAAGCTTGGCACTGGTTTAATGACCACGTTGGAGATAAAAGATGTCCGGTTGTAGATACCTGGTGGCAAACTGAAACGGGAGGAATTATGATTTCGCCAATTGCATTTGTTACACCAACAAAGCCAACTTACGCAACTTTACCTTTACCGGGAATTCAGCCTGTTTTAATGGATGAAAAACGTAACGAGATTGAAGGTAATCAGGTTGTTGGTAGTTTATGTATTAAATTTCCGTGGCCTGGAATCGCCAGAACAATCTGGGGAGATCATGACCGCTATAAAGAAACTTACTTCTCTGCATTCCCTGGTAAATACTTTACTGGAGACGGTGCATTAAGAGATGAAGTTGGATATTACAGAATCACAGGTAGAGTAGATGATGTTGTAATTGTTTCAGGACATAATTTAGGAACAGCACCAATTGAAGATGCCATCAACGAACACCCGGCTGTGGCAGAATCTGCTATTGTTGGATTCCCTCATGAAATCAAAGGAAACGCATTATACGGTTATGTTATTCTGAAAGAAACCGGAGAAGTTAGAAATAAAGAGAATCTGACTAAAGAGATCAACCAGTATATTGCCGATCACATTGGGCCAATTGCAAAACTGGATAAAATTCAGTTCGTTTCTGGTTTACCAAAAACACGTTCAGGAAAAATTATGCGTAGAATTTTACGTAAAATAGCTGAAGGAGATTTTTCTAATTTTGGAGATACTTCAACTTTATTAAATCCTGAAATTGTAGAAGAAATTACTCAAGGAAAAATTTAGGAATTTCAATTTATATAATAAAAAAGCCTCTTAATTTAAGAGGCTTTTTTATTTAAATATTTGGATTTGGAATTTGAAAAAAAAATGGAATTTAAATAATTATTTGATTCCCAATCTTGATTTTAATTTTAAGAATAAAAGCGCAATTCGGTAAGCATCTTCCGAAGATGAATTTCTGTCGCTTTTTGGAATTTTATAAATATCACACAAATCATCCAGTGAAAATTGTTTATCATTGATATCAGTGAGTTTTCTGTACATCATATCAACATCCAAAGCTTCATTTTTGATTCTCCCGCAATCAAGACGTTCCAATGCGCTGTTGAGCATTTCTATATCAAAATTAATATGATGACCAACCAAAATAGCATTGCCAATAAAATTAATCAAACCTTCAATAGCATCAGGTTCCTGCATTTTTACCAATTTGCTGTCAATGATAAATTCATTTGAAAGTCCGTTATCCTGCAGGAATTTGTATTGCAGTAAAACAGATTCAAAACTATCCTTGATTACAATTCCGTCATCAACAACTGCAAAAGCCCCTAATGACAAAATAACATCCTTATCAGGATTGAGTCCGGAGGTTTCTGTTGACAATACAACAAACCGGTTTGGTTTGGTTTCGAATTTCATCAGGTAATCCTTCCAGAAATCAGGATAGTCTTTATTGATATTTTTAAGCCAGTCTAGCATATTTTAGGAGAATTGTGTAAGTTGAAATTTATTCTTAATTAATTCTTCAAGATCTTTCATAGGTGACAAGGCATTTTTTAGTTTTTCTTTATCACTTTTAGACATTTCTCTTAAGTTGATATATTGACCAGAATCGTCATTTTTTAATCCTTCGACAGTTCTGAATTTTGACAATGTCAGAAAAGCCTCGGCACAACTTAGGTAAATTTCGGCATTTTTTGAATCAGTAATAGCTAATTGTTTGAATCTTAAATAGGTATTTTGAATTCCTTTAATATTGGCATTTAAAATTAATAAACGTGCCCCGTCAATTAAAGGCATTAAGGCACGGGTTTTTATATCAAATTTATCTTTATAAGGACCATCTTCTTCTAGAATGAATTTTTTGAAAAAGCTCAGGGGAGAGTTTTTCTTTAGAGCATCGTTTCCTAAAAAGTCAAAGAATAAAGTATTATTAACGGCATTTTTAAAAATCACACTTTCTATAGCTTCTTCTATTTTGGGTTCACCAAAAACTATTTCATAATCAAAGAAAATACTGCTCAAATCGTTGCTGTTTTCACCTGGAGTATTCATCCAGCTGTTGTATTGTTTTGTCCAGTCTGTCAATGACTTACACCAAAGCATATTACTTCCCATATGTCCGTTCGGGCAAAGTTCGTAACCTACTTTTTCCAGGATGGCTGTAGTTCTTTTGGCTAATCTCAAAAAGTAATCTTTTACATCTCTGTACTTTTCAGGAGTAACATCTTCAAATATTAAAATACTATCCTGATCGGTCAGTAAAAGTTGTTCTTTACGCCCCTGACTACCAATACTTAACCATGCAAAACGAGCAGGAGGAGAGCCTAAATCAAGGATTGATAATTCTACAGCACGTTTGATAATTGCCAGGTTTATTTCACTTGCAATATTACTAACATGGGAAATCGGGATATTTTTTTGTATTGAGTTCTGAATCAGATCAGACAAGCGGTCGCGAATTTGTTTTAAATCTTTTGGAAGCTGAGAACGTTTTACTTCTTTGATCAAAACCCCGGGATTGCTCGCCTGAGCGACAACCAGGTCGTGTTCAGAAATAATTCCTTTGACAGCAGATTTGCTTGTTCCGTCTTTCGTTACACACAAGTGGGTAACGTTATGTTTTAGCATTAATAGCTGTGCTTCGGCTAAAGACACATTTTCTAATACTGTAACAACCGGTGATGACATGATTTTGTCAATTGTTTCCGTAATAGGATAGCGGCCTGTCGCAATTTTAGAAGACAGATCAGAATCAGTAACAATACCAATCGGGTGGTTTTTTTCGCAAACTACAATATTGTCAACCATAGCTTCTGTCATTAAAATAGCAACATCTTTTACGATATGGTGCGGTTCTGTTTTTAATGGAGAATTATTATAGTTAAGTGACTGAATATATTGCATTTCTGATTGCTGGTCTACATAAAAAGAGGTATCAGAAATTAATTTTCCGTTAGAATTTACACTGTCTTTGGTATGTCTTGAATTTGTAGCAAAACTTTCCAGTAAAAAGTTTAAAACATCAGAATTATTAGCAACAAAGGGCCTGAAAACTGCGATTGGTATAGCATAGATGATACTTTCTTCGCGTGCCTTGGCCGTCATCATATAGTTGTTTTTGGCAAAAAATGGTCTTAAGCCAAAAATATCACCTTCATGACACTTATTTATAATCGTTTCTTCAGCATCAGCAATTGTTGTCAGATTTATAACGCCGGAAGCCACTACATAAAAACTATCATGTAGCGGATCATTATTTTGAAATAATATTGCGTGTTTTTCTAAATTGAGTACACGAATATTAGTCGCGATGTCAGATAATTCCTGAAAAGATAAATTTTTAAATGGCGGATATTCTTTTAAAAAATCTGCGATATGCTCAGCGATTGTATTCATATTTCTGATAATTTTTTTAAAGTATCGAGTGTAAAAATAATAAATAAAATCTCAAAGCGAAAGCATCTATGCGATTTTAAGTAAATCTGAAAAGATATGATTTAATAACTTTAAAATTATCTTTTTATTATTCTGAACATTTGTAAAGAGAAGCTTTTCAACAGAATAATAAAATATGATCTGAAAGTTTAAAAAACGCAGGTAATGCAAGGATTCTATTTTACATAATATAAATTATAGTTCATTTGTTGAATAACTTTTCAACAATTAACTATGGCCTTAAAACGCTCTTCTTTGGAAAACTACGTGTTATTACTTGTACATGTAGAATCAATGCGTACAACCACATTCAACGCAAAAACTTTTTTAAAAAAAATTCGACCATTTTGTAAAACTGAACAGCTTGCACATAAAATACTGCATATTCGTGTTCGTGGTTCGAAAGTAGGAATTTCCATTCACATAGAAAAGGATTGTTTTATAATTCGTCAAAATCAGGCTTTGCACGAATTTATCTTTTATTGTGATTCCTGCAAAACTCTCCTTAAAAAGTTACTGAAACATAATCTTTTAACTCCTTGATTATGTCAGAAATAACAAGATTACTCGCTAAAAAAGACGGCTTACTTATTCAAATTGCTTGTCTTGTTACTGATTTAAGAGAATATATTAATAATCCCGTTGAAACTGTATCTATTGACCAGATGCATTACCAGTACGATTTTATAATAAAAGAAATTCAGGAAATTGACAGAAAAATTTACTCAGAGTTTAATAAACAATCACTTTTCTTTAAATCCCAAAATTTAGATTTAAAAAAACTCACACAAAAAGCGACTGCAAGTATTGTTTTTACTGTTAATGATGTTCCAAAACTTCATTGGTCAATGTTTCCAGACCTTAATCCAATTAATGAGTAATTACCACGCTCCTACTTTAAAAATCGTTGCCTTAGGGTATAACGGCAACTAACTCACTTAAACCTACTCCAAAAATATGATTTCATATAAAGAACGTCATCAAACCAAGACTAAATTAAAAACAAATAAATTAAAAACTACGCTTATAAATATTGACTACTTAATACTTAATTTGGAAGGTCAGCCTTTTGGAGAATTTCCGGAAAACTCAAAATTTAGATTAAAACCATATGATTACGGCACAAAAATATTTGAAATACGTGCAGACCTTTATTATGAAGATTTGAAAATTGGTATTTATACTGCAAAACCACGTAGCGCAATTATCAGCGAACAATTAGCGCAATTACAAATAGAAAACAATCTCTTTTACACATTAACAAACGATACTTTAAAAAGTATAATAAATGATTTTTGCAATGAAACACAATATAATTTTAAGTCGATTAATAGACTGGATATTTGCCTTGATAAGTCTGATGTCAACAATTCTTACCGTAATTTATATAGTAATATTGTTGGAGGTAACTACCTTATTTCAGGTCGTCCCAAAAATTTACAAAGCTATTTTGAAACGTATAAAGGAAAGTCGATTCTTAACGGCTTCCAAATTGGGAAAAGAACATCCGATAAAATAATACGATGCTATAATAAAACGCTATCGCTCCAGTTAACTGAAAAGCCTTATATAAATGAGTATTACGCTAACAACGATTTAAAAAATGATAATGTTTGGCGTTTTGAATATCAATTAAATTCTGCGTTTTTCAGGGGGTTAAATGAACATTCAAAAGCAGATACAAAAGTCAGTCAGTCAATGACTTGGGGTGTTTTTGATAAAGCAAACTTATACGAATTACTAAAAATAGCTAATAAAGGTTTTTTTGAATTACGTGAGAATACTGGCAAAAGCCAAATCAATAAAGAAAAGCTTATAATGTTGTTTGATTTTGATTTTTTGCAGTCGCAAATATCAAAATTCAATCCTATAATTAAGCGTTTAAAAAAAGTAACTCTCTCCAGTACCACAATTAAAAAACGTTTGGCGAAATCCCTTTTTAGAGAATATTACGCAAATAATCAATGTGTTAGTTACATTGTTGCGCTTAATTTATTGCTTGAAGATATGGATATGCTTACGGAAAAACCGCTTTTAACTTGGTTTAAAAACAAATTACATTTCTACCTACACGAATTTAGAACAAAGGAAAAATTAGTAAATGACTTTGATTCTGAACTATTTAACGAACATCAACTTTTATTTTTATAAGCCATGAAAACACAAAATACAAGCCAAAAAGTTACTAAAACTGAGTTAATGCATTTGCTTGGTGTAAGTTATCCAACTGCGCTAAAAGAGTATCAAACTATTTTAGACAGCTTAGAGTTAAAAAGAAATTATTTAATGATTTCAGATTTAATAGCTTATAAAATACTTACGTAAAATGTAAAAAAATATAAAGAAATATAAAGAAATGTAAAGAATTGTAAAACGTCAAATAATAGTTGCAATAACCTTTGTGAAAGAAATTTACAAACTAAAAATTATACAAATGAAAATTGCAACTATTACAGGCGTTACAAAATCGCCGGAATTACAAGTTACAAAGTCAATCGGTTCTTTAATCATTTCAAGTGATTTAGCATTGTCAGCTTTGACAACTGAAAAAATAAGCATTTACATTGAGCGTGGAAATGGTTCGAATGTTATTCTTGCTAATAAAGTACTTCTTAAAGATTTTATTCTTGCGAGTACATACGGAACTGAAACAACTCAATCAGATGCAAGTAAAGCTTTAATTGCATTATGTGAGTTAGCTGAAGAGGGTTCTATATTCTTAGCTGACAAAGAAAGCATTAAAATTACTTTGGAAGATTTGGATAGTGAGCAGTCTTATGAACTGCATGGAATTGAAGAGCCTGTTTTTACAACTGATTTGTACTTTTTTGAACAAAAAACTGTTGCATCTGAGGAGTTCAACAAAAAGATAGAAGTTTCAGGTTTTGATTTAGCTATTATGACCGTACACGCTTCTGTTTCAGACCTTTCTTATCACTTTCAAAATGGTCAGGTTGTTAAATATCTTCCTTTCGAATTACAAACGTTAAGTCGTGATGTTGACCCTATACAGGCAATATTGCAAGCTGGTACGGTTGTACAAGGTTTGGCTGATAGATTAACATTGCCTTTAGTGGCTGTGCATGCTTTAGAGATAAACAAGTCTCAGGGGGCAATTATTAATTTCGTTGTAAGAACGGTAAAAAGCGTGTAATTATGGGATTCTTTAAAAAAATCGGTCAGGCAATAAAGAAAAATGTTTCTTTTAAAAATCTTGTGAAAATTGCTACTCCAATTATGGGCGCAATCCCTTTCGTTGGTGGTGCGGTTCAAAACATATCACAAAATTTGCAGGATGCTCACGAAGCAAAAAAAGCTAATAATGCTGCGCAAGCTGAATATAACAATCAACTTGCTTTGGCTCAGGCTGGTCAAGTTACTGGAGCAGTAGCAAATGCAGGCGCTAATATGTTTGCAAAAGGTGTTATGGAAGGTGTTAACAATGGTCTTTCTGCCGGTGTTGTTGAAGGTGGTGGTCAGATTGGTGCTACTATGGTAAGCAGTACAATTAAGGTTTGGTTCAATAAAAACTGGAAAATTGTTGTAGGTGCTTTAGCCGGAATCATTGCTTTGGTATGGTACTTAAGACGTGATAAAAATGGTCGTTCAACTCGTGCAAGAAAACGATAAACCTAAAAATTACTTTCGAATCTATCTTGTAGTATTCTTGATAGATTCGGCTGTAATTATCTTAAAAAAGTTTGCAGAAATAATTCTAATAATAAAAAACATTATAAACTAATGGGAAATTATAATCAAGGTTACAATAATCAAAATAAGGGTTATTCTAACAACAATAATAACCAAAATAAACAAAAGGTTAAGCATTCAGGTGCAAAGCATACTACTTATTTTCCTGAAACGGGTCCTAATAAAGGAGTTGAACAACATCTAACAACTGGTTGGAGATTGTCAAAAGGTGAGTTGATTTCTATTAAAGCCGTAACGACTTCCAAAAGTCAACTTTCTGAAAAAGGGTGGTTTGGTTCCATTGCTGTAACATTCACTAATACTAAAACTGGTACTCAACAATTTCATTGGGGTACTATGCAAAAAAGTACTGGTAAGGTAGTCGTTGATTCAATGGCTATTGTTATTAATCCAAAGGCAAAAAACGGAGGTTATGCAGGTACATTTTTACGTTCTAACTAATGTTTAAGATAATATTAAAATTTCTCCCTCTAATACTTCATGAGGGAGTTGATTTACTCAAAGAGTATTTAGAAAAAAGAAAACAATTAAAAAAAACTAAGTTATGAAAAGTGTTAAAAGTATTGTTGCTATCATCGGGATTATCGTTAAGTATGGTGCTATTGTAACCGCTATTTTAAAAGGTATTCAAGTTGTTTCTGACGAGTTAAGCAAACTTGATTTAGGAAAAGATGAGCCTAAAAACGAACCTTTAAAAATCACTGAAAATGAGTAGTTTCTTAGGTAGAAAAGAATTGACCAGAGGTGTAAGAAATAACAATCCGGGCAATCTTGTAATGACAAATATTGCTTGGCAGGGGAAAATTCCTAACAGTCAAAATACAGACAAGCATTTTGAGCAATTTACAGAGGTTAAATTTGGTATTCGTGCAATGTTGAGGGATTTAACAAATGATATCGACAAAGGCAAGAATACTATTCGAAAATTAATAACTGAATATGCTCCTCCCTCTGAAAACGACACTCAAAAATACATTGATGTTGTTGCAAAGGCTGTCGGTTTAACTCCTGACCAAACTATTAAAATTATAGATGCAAAATTCTACTTAGTAATTGCAAGGGCAATTATTAAACATGAATGTTCTCCTGATCATACTTTAATACTTGATTCAGATATTCAGGATGCTATTGACATTTTGGGAGATTATAACCTTTCCGGTGTTACCGTTATGGCTAAAAAGAAATTTAAATTCAATTATTTGATAATTCCTATACTGCTTTTTTTTTATACTGTTTTAAGCGTTACAGTCTAAACAAACGCCCAAAAAGAAGATAAACTATTAATTCAAAAATTACACATCATGTTAGATAAAATCAAACTTTTTTACGCAAATAATAAAATTATTGCAAACGTTGTTTTAGTCGCTTTAGCGGGGTTTTTAGCTTGGAAATTATTTAAAAAATAATTTATAAATGGCTATTCAAAATAGAACTAAAAGCCAAGCAAATTCTGTTTGGCTTTTTGATTTCTTAAAATTATACTGGTATGTTATTATTGGTGTTATTTTAGGTTATCCATTAATACTAAAGTTGTATAAAAAACTACAACAAACCGGACAGGAAAGCGACCAATTAAATTATGAAAATGATTTAAAGATTGCTGTAGCAAATCCATTAACTAAAGAGATAGAACTTACTAAAATTACACCTCGCAAAGAAGTGCATGATATTGCTGAGTCTCTCGCTGTTTGGTTAGGTACTGATAAAGCAACTAAAGATGCAGACTGGAACTGGTTTTTAATTGATTGGTCTGCAATGTTTGAAAATGAAAAGGAAACAATAAACGAGTTACTTAAAGTAAAACAAGCTACAACTGTTCCTTTAGTCGTTGCGTGCTATTATGTTATTACAAGACGTGATTTAAAGACAGACTTAAAAAAATATTTATCAACTTCGGACTTAAAGAAAGTCCCATTATTTAGTTAAGTTATGAGTACTAAAAAAGATTATATACAATATATAGATGATACTTATACGGTTAAAACAAAGCCTGTTGAGTTAACCTATGTAGACGAAATGGGTTATTTTTATATTGTCGATGGAATTAATACTAATTTCTTCCTAATCGCTTTATACTTGGATAATAAAAGAGTTGAAGGCGTTGAATTGTCTAATGTTGATAATATTGCAGTCGCTTCTGTTATCAATGATTTAAGTATGACAGATTTAAACGTCATTCCTTTAAACGACTTTTTTACTCCGTGGACAGAAATCCGTTTAAAAGTAGCAAATCAGGCTACAGGAGTTCAGGAAGTTGTTGTAAATAATTTCCCTGTACAAACTCAAAAATTCTTTAAGATTTATGAAAATCCGCAATATAGAGGGAACGTTTATAATTTAACATCTTCTACTAATTCAAAGCCTTACATTGTTCAAAGTGTTTTAAAAATCTCCAGTACTTCAAATATGGATGTATGGACTGCAAACCATTTTGATAATGAAAACGGTTTGGCGACAATGCCTACAGATTTTAATGAGCAAAGGACTGTTTTAACTGCTGATACAATGCAAATGAATGGCATGTATATTAAAGTAACATCTACTTATGTTTATACTGGTGGTCGCTATCATTTGCTTAGGATTTATCAGGATGCAAGGACAAACGAGGTGTATTTAATGGCTAATGACAGTATAGCAACTGGCACCTATGTACCTTTTGTTTTTACTACATTAAAGGCTGTTGATGGTGGTTTTAAAATAGAACTTCCGGCATTTAGTTTAACAATTGAAATTAGAAATAAATTTTTCTAAATGGCTAATACTACCCCTACTCCTTACAGTTGTACGGCTTTTAATAAAGACAAAAACATTAAACCTATAAAAATAGAGTTTTGCAAGTCAATATTTTACCTGCATAATTGGTTGTTAAAAGATATAGGATTTGATTATCACTATATCAATATTTACAACCGGAAAACTGGTAATTATATTTCTCGACAATATTGTAATGATTTTGTAATAGATAAGCCTTTGTATTAATTTACAGAGGCTTATTTATTAGTATTGAAATAATTATATAAGGACAAACAAAATGCGCATAGTGCTATCATTGGTGTTAATATTTTATTGAATCTATCTATTCTATGATTCCACACTGTTCTATTGTGTTCTTTACAAAAACTATTAGTTTTTATTTTAACTATACCTTTCTGTGTGATCCTTACTGTAATATCTGTAATTGGTTTTACTTGATTATAGCTAATTAAATCTTCGCTTTTTAAGTGCAGTAAAGCATTAGCCAGTATTTTTTGTCTGTCAGTTTCTTCAAAAATATTTTCTACAATTTTCTTGAATTTAATTTCCTTTTTTGATTTAGGAAAAATATTTTCAGTCAATTCTTGAAAAGTGATATACTTGTGGTCATTATTATAAAGATATTCTAAAATTTTATCAAAAAATTTAAATGGATTTTCCTTCATGCTTTAAGTTTTGCTGGTTTCTAAAATGATTACCAAGTTAAACATTTTTTAAAGTATAATTATTTATTCTTTTATAGCAATTGACAAAGTAAAGTAAAATTATTGGCACTATATTTGGAAATCTTTAGTAATTATAAACTCACAAACAAAACCACATGAAAAAAATTACTCTATTACTTTTTATATTGATTTCTATACCGGCTTTTTCTCAGGATGCTAGTATGAAAGTTTATCTTGAAAAAACTGAGACTGCATCTCTTGAACAATATGAATTGATTAGAAAGGTCAATCTTCTTTATCCTGATATTATGATTAGTAAGCAGGTTAAAAATAAATTTGCAAACGATTTTAAAACTAATGAATTGCTTTCTGCTGATTTAGTTTATGAAAATGTTTCAAAGTTTAAACTTTACAATGTTACATTATTAGACAATAGATGTTTGTCTTATACATTTGTAACGCCTGATGATGATTTGACTTATGGAGAGGTTAGGATTTTCGATGGCAATACAATAAGGACATTGTACCGCCTGAGTAAAGGAAAGTCATTAATGCAATACTTTATAAATGGTAAGCTAATTAATGAAGTAAAAGGATAAAAAATAAACCCCAATAAAACGGGGTTTTTTTATGTTCCAAATATTTTATATTTTAGATTTCTTTAAACGTCCATTTTGTTAATAAAGTTGTTAACATCTTGTTGGACGTCCTGCAATTCATACTATAAATTATAGTTCAAAAGTATCTGTGTTTAATTGGAGGCTCGTGAGGCTTTATTATTTGTATTTCCTTCTTATTCATATATCTATCTCTTATTTCAGAATCTCATATTTCTAAAATAGTTTATTTTATTTTCAAATATGAGATTTATGAAATCTTCAAGCTTGTAACATTTATGGCTTTAAATTTTCTCATATTTTATAAATATAATTTTCAAATTTCAAATAAAAGATTTTTGCGCGTTGAAATTTTACTTTAACAATGTATACATTAGTCAAGATTTCATGTAACGTTGTGATGCTTCAATTTTCTCATATTTGAAAAATTATTTTATTTTTTTCAAATAAACGGATTTTCAGTTGAGTGAAATTATAATTTAAACCTTTATATGTCTTAATTATTTTAAGTAAAAATCTTATATTTGACAGTTATGATAGATATCGACATGACAGATAAAATAATACATCAAGGTAGAAATATAAAACGTTTCCGTGAAATGCTGGGCATCAAAAGAAAATTTCTCTTTTGGAGCAAAAAGAATCTATAGAAAAGAATATTTTAGAACAGGTTGCCAGAATCTTAAAGCTGCCTGTAGAAGCTATTGAAAACTTTGACGAAGAGCAAGCTGTAAATGTTATTGCAAATACTTATTCCTTCCAGGATTTTAAAGATAATGCTGTTGCATCAGGATTTAACTATCAGCCATCTTTTAGCCCAATTGATAAAATGGTAGAACTTTACGAACGTATGCTTCAACAGCAAAAGGAAATGATTGACAAATTAGAAAGATTGATTGAAAAGAAATAAATAAACTTTAATAAAACTAAGTTCCCTACGCCTTTCTTATTTTGTTTTTATACAAAGTAATAAATAATTTAATGTAAAATATTGACGTTTTTTTCTTACATTAGATATAGTTATTAACTTAAAAATCAAAAATTTATGGCTTTTATTGAAGTTACCTTGTATGATAGCGACGAACCATGTTTTATCGTTACAGAAAATATTGACGCCGTTTATACAATTCCCGGACAAACAGATACTGCATTTTGTATCATTAAAACTAATGGAGGCCACGAAATTGGAACGAAAGAAAGTTTAGCAGAATTAAAAACAATAATTGGGATTCCTTAAAACTGTTTTTTATTTAGCTAAATAAAATAAACCTTTGTATTAGTTAATACATAGGTTTATTTTTTATTTTTAGAAAATTGAAAAAGTATTTATTCATATAGTTTGGTCAGAATAAGTTCTCCGGGACCTACATCGTCCCCGCTTCGTTTATTAAATTGTATTTTTCCATCTTTTTCAAAAAGTACAGCACTTACAGCGATTCTGTCTTTACCTTTCAGTTTAATT
>NZ_QETH01000069.1 GCF_003105115.1 Flavobacterium sp. HTF
AGTTAGGATGTTTGTTTCTTATAAATTATAGAGCCTAGACAGTAACACAGATTAAACGGATACGCTTTCGCGAAAGCACGGATTGAACGTATTGTTTACTGTCATAAAAAAAGAAATCAGTTTAATCAGCGCTTTCGCGAAAGCGAACCAGTAAAATCCGCGTCAAATCGCATCAAATACAAAAATTTAAAACTTACTCACCGCATCCACAAAATAAGGCGAATCATTCCATCTGATTTTTCTGTAACTGAAATTTTGTTTTAAAGAATCAGGCAGACAGCCCCAGATTGCTTCATTCATTTTTTCTAATAATAATTTCTTCGAAAAAGTATCCGAAACCACAAAACTGATTTCACGAACCGGTTTTGGATCTTTAAAAGGTTTAAAAAGTTCCGTCTCTTTTTCATTTAAAATAGAAAGCTGCGGAATAATCGCAAATCCCAATTCGGCACGAACCAGATTTTTTAAAGTTTCTATAGAACTGATATCGTAAGTAAACTGTTCTTTTATTTTTCCCGTATTTTTCAGTCCGCAGATATCCAGTAACTGTGCATTATAACAATATTCATGCTGAAGCAATAACAATAATGGTGTATCGCCAGGCTGAATTTCGTAAAAATGCTCCCCTGCCATAGGATGATCTTTATTAAGATAGGCTACAAAAGGTTCCTGAAATACAGGATGCTCGATGAGGTTCTTGTTCCCCGTTGGTGTCGCCATAATGGCAACGTCAATTGCCCCGGTTTCTACGTCATGCATTAATTGTCCCGTATTGGCTTCTTTAATAATAAAATGAACTTTTGGCGTTGTCTCTTTCATTACTTTAATAAATAACGGAATCAGGTACGGGGATAAAGTCGAAATCACGCCGATTTTCAATTCGCCTTCCAGAGCATTTTTTTCATTTACAACAAAATCACGAATTTCATTTGTCTCGCGCAAAATCTTTTTTGCCCTGCTGATAATCTCTTTTCCAAGTTCAGTTGGAGTTAAAGGGACTTTATTCCGGTCGAAAATTTTAATTCCGATTTCTTCTTCCAGATTTTTTAACTGAATCGTTAAGCCGGGCTGCGAAACCATACAAACCTCGGCAGCTCTTGCAAAATGGCGTTCTTCATCGAGAGCGACTATATATTTTAATTGCTGAATTGTCATGATTATAAATTTATTTTATAAAGGTACAAAATTATTAATTTGATTAATAAAAACATCCGCCATAAATTTGTCTCATCAAATCAGAATAACGATTTAAAAAACAATAAGTTAACAAATAATAAAATTAAATCATGAAATTTACAAGAACAGCAAGCGCAAATTGGAAAGGTACAGGAATGGAAGGAAACGGAAAAATCAGTACACAAAGCACAACATTAGACAACGCACAATTATCTTTTAAAACAAGATTCGCCGAAGGTGTCGGAACAAATCCGGAAGAATTAATTGCAGCAGCCCATTCAGGATGTTTTACGATGCAGTTAAGCTTCTTATTATCTGAAGCAGGTTTTGTGCCGGAAGATTTAGATACAAAAGCAAAAGTAACTTTTGAAGACGGAACTATTACTTTGATCCAGTTAGAATTAGAAGGAAAAGTTCCTGGAATCTCAGAAGAACAATTTCAGGAACTGGCTCAGAATGCAAAAGCAATCTGTCCGATTTCAAAATTATTAAATACAGAAATCACTTTATCAGCCGTATTAAATTAATTCTAAAAATCAATTACAATATCAAAAAACAATGGCAACCAGAATCAATTATCTAATTGCCTATTATCAAATTTCTAATTAAAAAATTATTATGAAAACAATCACATTAAAAGAACAATTGAATCGCTATTTCATGTTCGCCGTATTATTTTTCTCTTTCTTCTTTTCAGCAACAATTGCAACTGCTCAGACTGCTCCGGCCGTAAAAAATGTAGTTCTGGTTCATGGCGCTTTCGCGGATGGTTCAGGTTACAGAGGATTATATGATATTTTAACTAAAAAAGGATATCGTGTAACCGTAGTACAAAACCCGCTTTCTTCTCTTGCAGATGACGTAAGAGTAACCAATTTAGCTTTAGACAAACAAGACGGGCCAACCATTTTGGTTGGACATTCATGGGGAGGAACTGTAATCACAGAAGCCGGAAATCACCCAAAAGTTGCAGCATTGGTTTATATAGCAACATTACAGCCTGATAATGGGGAAAACTCTGTACAATGGTTACAAACGGCACCACCGGCTCCTGAAAATGGTGTTTTAGCTCCGGATGATAAAGGGATTGTATATTACGACCAGGCAAAATTTCACGCAGGATTTGCAGGAGACCTTCCAAAAGACCAGTCTGATTTTATGTTTGCTTCACAAGGTGCATTTGTAGCTCAGGGTTTTGGAACACCAATTACAAAAGCAGCCTGGAGAGATAAACCAGCTTACGGAATTGTTGCTACAGAAGATAAAAGCATCGATCCGGGTATAGAACGCGCTATGTACAAACGTTCAAATACAAAAATTACCGAAATAAAAGGAAGTCACGTAGTCTTTATTTCTCAGCCAAAAGCAGTTGCTGAGGTAATCATCACAGCATCAAAAGAGGTGGCTAAAAAATAAATTTATATAAAAGGTTACTTAAAAACTCCGGCATTCGTCGGAGTTTTTTTATTTATGCCCACAAAGGATTTTTGCCGCATCTTTTGCAATTCTGATAGTCTCTACATTTCTTGTCACTTTACTCCTGATAATTGACCCTTCAAAAAGTATCACAATCTGCACTGCCAGTTCTTTATAGTTTGGCAAACCGGATTTTTCCAAAGTAGTTTCTACTAATTTCTGCAAGCCCGCTGTATAATTGTCACAGCTTGTTTCTATATCCTTTGCTTTATTGACATATTCTGTTTTGGCATTCATTACAAAACAGCCATTTTCGTGACCCGCTTCTATTCTTTCTGCTAAGAAATCAAAAATACGCAAAACCTTTTCTGCCGAACTTGTTTTCGGATCCTGATTAATATAATTCAACAGTAACTCACTCATAAAGGATCGATAATGATCTATTGTAGCGAGAATTAAACCTTCTTTGGAACCAAAATGTTTGTACAAAGTTCGTTTAGAAATTCCAGTTCCCTCCATAACGGTGTCTACACCCGTTGCATGAAAGCCATTTTTATAAAATGTATCAAAAGCAAACTTTACCATTTCCTCCCGTTTTAGGGACTTCGCTGAGGGCTTCAAATTTTTTTCCATTTTTTTATTCATTTTATTTTGCAAATGTAAACAGTTCTGTATACATTTGCAAGTGTAAACAGATTAGTTTACACTTTGAATTGAATTTTAAACCAATCAAAAACAATAATTTAAAAGTATAAAATCATGAAAACAAACAACGAATTAGGAACTGCAGTGGTTACCGGAGCATCATCAGGATTAGGAAAAGTATTTGCTCAAAGATTAGCAGAACGAGGTTACAATTTGAAACTGGTGGCACGTCGTGAAGACAAATTAAATGAACTTGCCGACGTACTCCGTGCAAAATATGGCGTAACGGTAACCAATTATGTAGCAGATTTAAGCAATGCAACAGATTTAGAAAAAGTAGCAACAGATATTCAAAATGACTCCAATATTACTTTCTTTATTAATAATGCGGGAACTTCTACCCTTGCGCCTTCCACCAAGACTTCTATTGCAAAACAAAAAGAAATGGTTGATGTTAATATCACCGCTTTAATGTTATTATCAAATGCAGTATTGCCGGGATTTATAGAACGCAATCAGGGAACCTTAATCAATATAGGATCTGTTCTGGGGGCTTATACATTACCCATGAGCAGTATATATAGTGGTACGAAAGGTTTTGTCGTACAATATACACGTGGTTTACAGGAAGAAGTAAAAGGAACAAACATTAAAGTGCAATTGGTAAATCCGTCAATTACAGCAACTGAAATCTGGGAAGTGGGCGGAGTTCCGTTATCTGCTTTGGACCAGGCAGCTATTATGACAACAGAAGATTGTGTTGATGCAGCTTTTGCAGGATTAGATGCCGGAGAACTGGCAACATTCCCTTCTGTTCATAACCAGGAATTGATTGATGCTTATGAAAATGCCCGTATTCAATTATTCACAGGTTCCCAAACCGGAAAACCTGCTGAACGTTACTTGCAAAACTAATCCGCTTTTTTTATATCTCCTTAAAACCAGAAGTGTATCGCTTCTGGTTTTTTGTTTTTACCTCAATATTGTCATTGTAAGGAACGAAGAATCTCCGCAAGAATCCTCGCAAGAATCTCCGTCAAGCATATCTACAATATTGTCATTCTGAGAAACGAAGAATCTCCGTCAAGCATACCCACAATCTTGTCATTCTGAGGAACGAAGAATCTTCGCAAGAATCTCCGTCAAGCATACCCACAATCTTGTCATTCTGAGGAACAAAGAATCTTCGCAAGTAGCTCCACAAAGCATATCCACAATCTTGTCATTCTGAGGAACGAAGAATCTTCGTAAGTAGCTCCACAAAGCATATCCACAATCTTGTCATTCTGAGGAACGAAGAATCTTTGCAAGTAGCTCCACAAAGCATTTCAGTTAATCTTATAAAAACAGATAATTCAAAAAGTCTAAATCCGGATTAATAGTTTTAATTAATTCTATCTTTTTATCTCTGACCCATCCTTTTATTTCTTTCTCACGCATAATTGCTTCCTGGATCCAGGTAAACTTTTCATAATATAATAGAAATTCGACATTATACTTAGATGCAAAACTTTTATTTTGGGCTGTAATATTTTCTTTGTGTTGAATTAGCCGCACTCTTAGGTTATTAGTAACTCCAGTATATAGTACAGTTTTGAACTTATTTGTTATGATATAAATGTAATACGTATGATAACCTTCTGATAATTCCATTTGTCTAAAGTAGATGTTTAGGTTTAATAACAAAATTATAAAAAAAGAAAGATTATTCTTGTTTTATGATTTTGCTTTTTAATATTGGAAATTCTATAATGAAGTACTTTGTGGAGTTACTTGCGAGGATTCTTCGTTCCTCAGAATGACAAGATTGGGGTAAGGCTTCAGATTGTGAATATGCTTATTTATGAAGATACTTGACGGGGTCTTGCGAGGATTCTTCGTTCCTCAGAATGACAAGATTGGGGTAAGGCTTCAGATTGTGGAGTTTCTTGCGAGGATTCTTCGTTCCTCAGAATGACAAGATTGGGGGTATGCTTGACGGAGATTCTTACGAAGATTCTTCGTTCCTTAGAATGATAAGATTGGGGTAAACACTTCAGATTGTAGAGTTACTTGCGAGGATTCTTCGTTCCTCAGAATGACAAAATTGGGGTAAGGCTTCAGATTGTGGATATGCTTATTTATGAAGATACTTGACGGGGTCTTACGAAGATTCTTCGTTCCTCAGAATGACAAGATTGGGGGTATGTTTAACGGAGATACTTGCAAACGTTTCCATAAAACAGTAAATCAAAGAAAAGTTTTAATATCTTCGAAATATGTAAAAATCACTGAGCCTTTAAACACAGTACAAAAGAGCTTTTCAGCAAAGTGATTTATTTGTATTAAAGTGAAATTTGCAGACAGAAAAACTATATTTATACCAATTTGTAAAACAAAATCATGAAAGTAATTATTACAGGTGCAACAGGAATGGTTGGCGAAGGGGTTTTATTTGAATGTCTTGAAAATTATGCGGTAAAAAAAGTATTAATGATCAACCGCAAACCTTCAGGAATTAAACATCCCAAACTGGAAGAACTGATCGTTTTGGATTTTATGCAATTAAGCCGATATGCTGACATATTGCAAGGTTACGATGCCTGTTTTTATTGTGCAGGCGTGAGTTCTGTTGGAATGAATGAAGTAAAATATACATATGTAACCTACGATACAACTTTGGCTTTTGCCAGGGCTTTATCTGAAATAAACCCAAATATGGTTTTTAATTTCGTTACCGGAAGTCATACCGATACTTCTGAAAACGGAAAAGTAATGTGGGCACGCGTAAAAGGAAAAACCGAAAATGACCTGATGAAACTTCCTTTTAAAGGGCAGTATAACTTTCGCCCGGGATTTATGAAACCTTTTAAGGGACAGCAAAACGTTAAACCTTTTTTCAAAATTATAATTCCGCTTTTTCCGCTTTTGTTTCCTAAAAAATCACTGACTCTTGAAGATGTTGGAAAAGCGATGATCAATACCGTAAAAGAAGCTTATCCCAAACAAATTTTAGAAATAGAGGATATAAAAATATTGGCAGAACTTTAGAATCACGCCAAAAAACAGCTGTTTTTCAAAATCGGATACAACAACCACAGAAATGGCTACATCCGGATTCTGAATCCGCCACATCTTTGCAGTGTAATTATTTAATCATTTAAAAATTAAAAAAATGGACACTAAAAAAGTATGGTTGGTAACCGGAGCATCAAAAGGATTAGGTTTAACTCTGGTAAAAGAATTATTGCATGAAGGTTATCAGGTTGCTGCAACTTCAAGAAATGCAAACGATCTTAATAATGAAATTGGTGAAAATGAAAACTTCTTAGCACTTGAAACTGATATTGTCAATGAAAAAAGTGTGGAAAACGCCATTTCATCAGCATTGCAAAAATTTGGCTCTATAGATGTTGTTGTAAACAATGCCGGATACGGACAATTGGGAACTTTAGAAGAATTAAGCGATGCCGAAGCGCATCAGAATTTTGATGCCAATGTGTTTGGAACTCTAAATGTTATCAGAACTGTAATGCCTCATTTTCGCAGCAAAAAGTCAGGGCACATTATCAATATTTCTTCTATTGCCGGGTTTCTTGGCACATTTCCGGGCTGGGGAATTTATAATGCTACAAAATTTGCTGTAGCAGGATTAACAGAAGCACTTTCTGCAGAAATAAAATCTATGGGAATCTCTGCTACAATAGTTTATCCGGGGTATTTTAAAACCAATTTCTTATTGAAAGGTTCTCTAAAACTTGCCGAAAATCCAATTGGAGAATATAAGGAAGCCAGAGAATTAGAAGTTATTCATGAGACACAGGTAATAGGTAATCAGCCGGGTAGCCCTGAAAAAGCAGCCGTTGCTTTTATTAAACTGGCCGAAACCCAAAATCCACCGCTTCATTTATTTCTGGGTTCAGATTCTTTTGGAATGGCGCAAAACAAAATTGAAATACTTCAAAATGAACTGAATTCTAACAAAGAACTAAGTTTTTCTACTGATTTTGAAAAATAAGAATGAGTTTGATAGTAAGGAATAAATCTAAAATTAGGGTTGTAAAACTATAGCCCTAATTTTATACTTTTAATAGATTATTTGAAACAGACAGCATTTAAAATGAAAAACAATATTCACAGATTTGACTCTATTAGCGAATTCCACAAACTAAGCGGACTCCCAAAACCGGAACATCCGTTGGTTAGTCTTGTTGATTATGGAAAAATCGATTATCAGACCGATAGTGATGAAATAAGCTGGGTGCAGAATTTTTATTCGGTTGGATTAAAACGAAATATTAACGGTAAATTTAAATACGGACAGCAGCAATATGATTTCGACGAGGGTTTGATGTCGTTTGTTTCACCGGGACAGCTTGTACATATTGTAATAAACAGAACCGAAGAAATAAAACCAACGGGATTTCTTTTATGTATTCACCCTGATTTTCTTTGGAATACGCCTTTAGCTAAAAAAATAAAACAATATGATTTTTTTAGTTATTCTATAAATGAAGCACTGTTTATGTCTGAAAAAGAAGAAAATATAATTGAAGGAATCATGCAGATTATCCAACAGGAATATCATTCTAACATTGACAAATTCAGCCAGAATATTATTGTTGCCCAAATAGAATTATTGTTTAATTACTGCGAAAGATTTTACCAGCGTCAGTTTATAACCCGAAAAATCAGCAGTCATCAGATTCTCGAACGTTTAGAAGAAATCCTGACGAAGTATTTTGAAAGCAGTGATTTGCAGCACAAAGGGCTGCCAAATGTGCAATATATTTCTAATGAGTTAAATGTATCGGCAACTTATCTGAGCAGCCTCCTGAAAGTATTGACAGGAAAAAGCACTCAACATCACATACACGAAAAACTAATCGAAAAAGCAAAGGAAAAACTTTCTACCACTTCTTTAACCGTAAGTGAAATTGCTTTTGATCTGGGGTTTGAACATTCACAGTCTTTCAGCAAATTATTTAAATCTAAAACAAACGTTTCTCCTATTGAGTTTAGACAGTCTTTTAATTGAAAATAAATTATTAGTAAACGAAAATTTTCAACCAAAACATCTTTTACCTAATTTTACCGCCCACACCTATTCCAAAAAAAATGCAAGCCAAAACCCTCCTAAAAGAACACGTATCAAAAATAGCATCGCTGACAGATGAAGAATTTGATTATTTCTTTTCGCATTTTAAACCGGAAACATTTAAAAAAGGGCAAAGCATAATTACTGAAGGACAGGAAGTTGATAAAGAATATTTTGTCATCGACGGCTGCCTGAAAGCTTTCTTTGTAAACGATGAAGTAAAAATGTACATCCTGCAGTTTGCTATGCCAACCTGGTGGGCTTCTGATTATGCGGCACTTTACAACAATACCAAAGCAACTATAAATGTAGACTGCGTTTCGGATACAGAGATCCTTTCTCTTTCTAACAGCGACCGCGAGAAAATCTGCAGCGAATTGCATCAGGCAGAACATTTCTTTAGATGGAGAACCAACAGAGGGTATGTAGCGGCTCAGAAAAGACTGCTTTCTTTTATGAACAACGATACCAAAACCAGATACGAAGAACTGCTCGCACTCTACCCGGCACTTTATAATACGGTTCCAAAGCATTTAATCGCTGCTTATCTGGGTGTTTCCAGAGAAACTTTAAGCCGGTTATACCACTCTTCAAAATAGCCATTTTACGAATGTGATCTACATCACGTAACCGATCTGTAATATCGCCATTCCTTTGTACTATAAATTAATAACAATTTAAAAGTACAATAATATGGAAACTCAAAATTTTAAAATTGCAAATGCTCAAAGCAGCGTAAACTGGATCGGTAAAAAAGTAACTGGTGCACACAATGGAACAATCAATATCGAAGACGGAAACTTCACTTTTACAAACGGTGATCTTACCGGAGGAAAAGTAGTTATCGATACTACTTCTATCATAATCCTTGACGTAACAGATCCGGCAACAAACCAACAATTTGCAGGGCATTTGGCTTCTGATGATTTTTTCTCTACAGACAAATTCAAAACAGCATTTTTAGACATTACATCTGTATCAAAACAATCTTCTTCTGATTATTTTGTTGAAGGTAACCTTACTATTAAAGCCATCACACATCCAGTAGGTTTTAATCTGGAAGTAAAAAACAACAACGACGAGCTTAAAGCTTCCGGAAAAATTATCATTGACCGTACCAAATACGATATGAAATTCCGTTCTGGAAATTTCTTTACCAATCTTGGTGATACTTTGATCTACAACGAATTTGAATTGGAAGTTGACGTTACAGCAAAACTTGCTTAATTCTTAGAAATCATGCCATACGTAAAAATTGAGGTTACACGCGAAGGCGTTACCAGAGAGCAAAAACAAAAGCTTATTGCCGGAATAACCAATCTTATTACCGACGTATTAGACAAAGATCCTAGTCTTACACATGTTGTAATTCAGGAAATAGAATTAGACGACTGGGGTTTTGCAGGTGAACAGGTTTCGGTACTGCGTGAAAAAGGAATCACAGCTCAAAAAAAATAATTTAAAATATAAAGAAATGAAAACAATAATAGTAACCGGTGCTTCTACCGGAATCGGAAAAGCAATTGCTGAATTATTTTTGGCAAAAGGGCACAATCTGGTAATCAACTCAGCCAATGCAGCTAATCTTGAAACTACTTATAAAGAATTAAATAATCCGGATAAAGTAGCAATGGTTGCCGGAGATATTAGTTTAATTGCAACAGGAAAAAAACTGGTTGAAACTGCTATAGAACGTTTTGGAAGTGCAGATGTCCTGGTGAATAATGCCGGAATTTTTGAACCTAAATCTTTTTTGGATGTAGAAGAAAAAGACCTTGATAAATTTTTAAACATCAACTTAAAAGGTACTTTCTTCACCAGCCAGGCAGCTGTAAAACAAATGTTGAAACAAGGAGAAGGATCTATCATCAATATCGGAACAGTACTGGTAGATCACGCTATTGACGGTTTTCCTGCCACAGCTCCAATATCAAGCAAAGGCGGAATCCATGCTCTGACAAGACAGCTTGCTGCCGAATTCGGAAAAAATAATATCCGTGTCAATGCTATTGCTCCCGGAATTATCAGAAGTCCGCTGCAAGCCAAAACCGGTGTTAGCAATGCCGATTCACTAGCAGGTTTACATTTACTAAATCGTATCGGGGAAACCAGCGATGTGGCAGAATTGGCGTTATATCTTGCTGAAAGTAACTTTGTTACCGGAGAAATCATTAATTTAGATGGCGGACATGTTTCCGGGCACAGTATTTAATTTTTGATCGTTAAAAAATAATTAGCTGAGCGGAGATTCCATAATCTTGTCATTTCGACGAAGGAGAAATCTCCGCAAGAAGCTCCACAATCATAATCAAAAAATCTTTGTTAAAGCTTACAACGAAAACAACACGCTAAAAATTATAAACCTTGCGGAGTTACTCGTGGAGATTTCTCCTTCGTCGAAATGACACAAAATGAGAATAAAAAATCTAAAATAAAAAATTATGGACAATTTTAGTACAAGTGCAGCATTAATTACTGCTTTGATTATGAACTACTTCAATGGTATTTACAATGGTGATACCGCTTTATTGGAAAAGACTTTTCACCCAAAAGCATTAATCGTTGGAGACATTAAGGGACTGCCTTATTTTAAAACCCTGGATCAATATCTGGAAGGGGTAAAAGGCCGCAAGAGTCCTCATGAACTTGGAGAGAAATTCAAAATGGAAATCATATCTTTAGAAGTCATCAATAATACGGCTGTAGCCAAAGTGAAAGTTCCGATATTTGAATATAACTATTATGATCAGCTAAGCCTTTCCATTGTAGATGGTAAATGGGTTATCGTAAACAAAATGCTAACACACGTAAACCAATAAGTGATGTGGAATTCAACTAAAATAACACAATTACTAGGCATACAATATCCTATTCTGCTGGGTCCAATGGGCGGTAGTTTTTCAACTCCCGCTTTACTGGCTTCTGTAAGCAATGCCGGCGGACTGGGAAGTTTTGGTGCTTATACTTTAACACCCGAAGAAATCCTGCAGGCTGATAAAAACATAAAGGCTGCAACCACTAAGCCCTATAACATTAATTTATGGGTGAATGATGTGGACAAAGCCCTCATGAATTATCCACAGGAAAAAATAGAGCAAATCAAACAAATCTATAAACCTTTTTTTGATGAGCTAGGGATTCCTTTACCGGATTTATCTGCTGATATTCCGTCTAAATTTGAAAAACAGGTTGACGTTTTATTCGAAATCAAACCCGCTGTTTTCAGTTTTATTTTCGGAATTCCGTCTAAAGAAATCCTCAACGAAAGCCGAAGACTGGGTATAAAAACAGTTGGTGCCGCCACGACTTTAGAAGAAGCACTTGCGCTTGAAGAAGCAAAGGTAGACGCCATTGTTGCTGCAGGGTTTGAAGCCGGAGGCCACAGGCCTTCTTTCCTGAGACCCGCGCAGGATTCTTTTACCGGGTTATTTTCGCTTTTACAGCAGTTAAAAACCAAAATCAAAACACCAATCATAGCAGCTGGCGGAATCACTGATGCCAAAGGTATTGCTGCAGCCTTAACTTTAGGAGCCGATGCGGTACAAATGGGTACTGCTTTTATGGTTACCGATCAGTCGGGTGCACATCCGGTACACAAAGAAGCAATGTTTTCAGGTGCTTTAAATCATACGACAGTTTCAAAATCACTAACCGGAAGAATGGGGCGAATGGTAAGTAATCGGATTTCAGAAGGAATTCCTTTTGAGACGGAAGTCCTTCCTTTTCCGCTGCAAACCAAATTAATTGCTCCTTTGAGAGTCGCTGCTTTGGAACAAAACAGAACCGATATGGTCAGCTTTTGGTCAGGTCAGAATAACAGTTCCTTAAAACACCACAACGCTGATGAACTGATGCAGGAATTAATTATGGAAACTGGGTCTATACTTAACCGCTAAATTTTTTACGTTGTCGTTTTACCGCAAAGTTCGCTAAGATTTTTTTGAAGTACTTTGAACACAGTTTAAGTTCGCAAAGGCTTTGGACTAGCTAAAACTTTGCGAACTTAAAACGCACTCTACTTTAAAAAAACTTTGCGGACTTTGCGGTAAAAAACCTTCATGGTTTAAAAATTCACATTGTCCGGTTCGCCTTTCATTTTGTCCGGTTCGGCATATTATTGATATTTTATTTAGCGGTTTCGACGCACTTTTGTCCCGATAAATAACTAAAAATATTAAAAATCATGAACACAAAATCAACAAAAATCATTTACTGGACAGGAATCGTATTAACTTCTTTATGGTTTGGCGCAAGCGGATTCTTTGAATTAACCAATAATCCAATTGTTTGGGAAATTACACAACAATTGGGTTATCCGGCACATTTTATTTATTTACTTGGTATATTTAAATTGTCAGGAGTTATCACTTTATTAATTCCGAATAAATTACTCCGATTAAAAGAATGGGTATTTGCGGGAATCTTTTTCGACATCATTTTTGCTTTCTTTTCCAAAATTGCCGTGCTTGGTTTCCCTGCAGCAACGGATGCCATTATCGCTTTTGTTATGGTGAGCGTAACATATGTGATGTTCAGAAAATTATATACTGCAACTTACAGCCCTGTGGAGGCAAACTAATTGATTTTCAATAAAAACAAAATTGCCTGAGATTTTGTCCCAGGCAATTTGTTTTACTTAAACTTTAATCAAAATGAAAAAAATCATCCTTATTATCAGCATTATATTATCAGCTCTTTTCTTCCTGAGCTGCTTTATGTTTCCGGGAATAGACTACGGATTATAAAATACCGGCCAGTTAATTTATCATGTGATGAATTAACTGGTTATCTGTTTTCCAGCCAGCTTAAGAAAGCGGTTGTTTTTTCTTTTCCGATCAATAATTTTTCTTCTGTAGGAATCGTCAGTTTAATAATCAGCTTACGCGAAAAATAATGCTCAGCTTCTCTGATAGCCGAAAAATTGACCAGATATTGCCTGTTGATTCGGAAGAATTGAATCGGAGACAACAATTTATGAATTTCATCTAATGATTGCGTAATCTGATATTCATTTTTATCAAAAGTCATAATCGTCGGCGTCTCATATTTGATATAAAAAAAAGCAATATTCTCCGTTTGAACGGTTTGGTATTTATTGTTTTTAAAAACCAAAAAACTGCTTTTTCCTGTATTTTCTCCGGTCCTGGTTAACAAGTACTCAAAATCGGGCATCATTTTTTTATTACGCTGAAAAAAGTTTTTCAGTTCTCCGGCTTTCTTAATGGCACTCGAAATACTTTCCCTGGAAAAAGGTTTTAATACATAATCAATTCCGTTTGATTTAAAAGCCTCGATAGCATAATCATCAAAAGCAGTGCAGAAAATTACAGGTGACAATACTTCAACGTTTTTGAAAATTTCAAAACACTGACCATCCGCCAGCTGAATATCCATAAAAATAAGGTCCGGCTGGTCGTTTTCCAAAAGATAGCTCACCGCACCGTCTATACTTTGTATGTACGACAAAATCTGGGCATCCGGTCTGATACTCAAAATTAACTGTCCAAGCGCTTTAGCTGTTTTTACTTCATCTTCAATTATTATGATAGTCATAGATAGTTGGAATTTTTACTTTAAAAATAGTTTCGGTTTTGTCAATTTCAATTTCCTTGTGCAGCAAGTGCATAAAACGCTGGTTAATATTATCAAGTCCGACTCCGGTAGATAATACACCTCTTTTGAGCTGAATCTTATTTTCAACCACCAGAAAATCGCCTTCAGTATATAATTTAATTATTAAAGGTTTATCCAGCGATACAATATTGTGTTTGATGCAGTTTTCTATTAAAAGCTGTAGCGTAAAAGGCGGAATTGCAGCATCGTATTGTTTGGCATCTACTTCATTTTGGAGAACAAATCCGTCCTCAAAACGCGCTTTCAGAAGATATACATAAGAATCCAGAATCTGAAGTTCTTCTCTGAGCGAAATCAGATCCATTTTTCTGCTTTCGAGCGTAAACCTATAAAAATCAGAAAGCTTCAATATAAAATCCGAACTCATCGGATCATTAATATCCACCATTGATTTTAAAGTATTCAGGCTGTTAAACAAAAAATGCGGATTTACCTGCTGTTTTAGTAATTCATATTGTGCCCCCAGGTTTACGGATTTTGTTCGCTCCAGCTCCACTCCCATTTGCTGTGTCTGGTAGTTCTGAAAAAGCAGGTGCAGGAACATATACACAATCAGGTTAATTAAAACCCCTCTCAATTCGAACATTATGGGAGCATCCATAGAAACCTCAAAAAGTTCCTGATGCGCAATTACCAGAATTATCATTATCAGAATCCCCATCAGGACACTCAGAAATAGTTTTCCGTTAAATAAGTTTTTGGAGGTACGCTGTGATGAAAATTTCGGCAGGCTGTAAATATTGTAATACCAGATAAAAATCGAAAAACACAGCGTAATCGAAGAGTTAATGATAATATCGTGTGGTGTCGAAAAAGAATCAAATAATTTGGGTATCGAAGCCAAAACGGCCAGCGAAACTGAGCTTCCCCAGATAACCTTTCCAGATACTTCAAAGCGTTTTTTTTGTTTTTCCATTTTAGTATAAATCATTAAAGCCTACCCAAAGGTAAGCTTATTTTGAAAATTTAACAGTTGATATATTTATTTCTCATTTACTGATTCTGGCCTTATCTGCTCCCAAAATAGCTCCGGAATTACTATCCTGAACAAATCCAATTATTTCAAAATCATTGGTATTAAAATCTTTAGGAGCAGTGATTGTGGCACTTCCGTGCCCATTAGTCTTTAATGCAACACTTTGAAATTGCCTTACGATCTGATAATGAGATAAAATACGGTGCGCGTTTTCACCTCTTTTTACGTTACTTTTTGCTGATTTTTGTACAGCGGCAAATACCAGACGGCTATTTTTTGAAATTCCGTTTACAGTATAACTCACATTCAGTTTGTTATTTATGACATTAGCTTCTAAAGATAAATCTGCTGTTGCCGGTTTCGAAAGTGTATTTTTAACAGCAGACCGTACCGAAGTTTCATCAGAAGCTATATAATCCTTTCTGCCGTTTACCACAAGCTGAGGCGTATAAATAGGTTCTTTTCCTAACCATTTTGCGTAATCGTATTGCCTTTTGGTATAATCAGGATTGCTGAAAATATCTTTCCAGCCCTGTCTGTCCCAGTAATCGACGTGATACGACAGAACATACACCTGATCGTCTTTGTATTCGTTTTGAATTCTTCCCATTAATTCATCTGCCGGCGGACAGCTCGAACAGCCTTCGGAAGTAAACAATTCCAATACGGCAAATCCTTTTAGTGCCTTTTTATCTGCATTGTTTTGTGCAAAAGCGGAAAATTCGATTAGTAATAATAAGGCAGTGAAAACGGGTAATATTTTTATTTTTTTCATGATTTCTGAGTTCCTTTAAAAAAGAACCCTCTTCGTTTGGAAGAGGTTTCTGTGCTTAATTAAATAATATTAATCTCGACATTAATGTTTCCTCTTGTCGCTTTAGAATACGGACAAGTGTTGTGTGCTTCTGCAGCAACCGCTTTTGCTACTTCTGTATCTAAGCCCGGAAGACTGATGTTTAAACGTGCCTGTAAAGAATAAGCTCCGTCAGTAGCAACTAAATCTACCTCTGCATCTACAGCAGTTTCTGCAGGTAATTTGATATTCATTTTTCCGGCTGCAATTCCCATTGCCCCAATAAAACAGGCAGACCATCCTGCTGCGAATAATTGTTCCGGATTTGTTCCCGGTTTTGAAGACCCCGGAGAAGTCAGTTTTACATTTAGATTGTCATCTGAACTTTTTGAAGCACCTTCTCTTCCTCCTGTAGTGTGTGTTTTTCCTGTGTATAAGACTTTTGTTTCCATGATAAATTTAATTTTAGATTGTTGATTTTAGATTTTAGATTATTTGAAATTGAATTTTGCTCATTGATATTGAATTATCTAATTGACTCATTATCTAATTATCTCATTTAGGCATTACATCAATAATCGCCTGAGCAAATGATTTTGGATCTTCCTGTGGTACATCGTGACCTATTCCTTTTAGGATTCTGTGCTCGTATTTTCCTTTAAACTTGTTAGCATAGCCTTTTCCATCCGCTAAAGCACCATCAAAGTCACTAGCAATTGTAATCGTCGGAACTGTAATTTCAGGTCTTGCTGACAAACGTTTTTCTAAACTGTCGTATTGAGCTTCTCCCCCTTCAAGTGACTGACGCCATCTGTAATTATGAATCACAATAGCGACGTGATCCGGATTGTTGAAAGACTGCGCAGTCTGGTCGTAAGTTGCTTTGTCAAAATTCCAGATTGGAGAAGCCAGTTTCCAGATTAGTTTATTAAACTCATATGTATTTTGGCTGTAACCTGTTTTACCTCTTTCGGTTGCAAAATAATACTGGTACCACCATCCGTATTCTGCTGTTGGAGGCAACGGTTTTAAATTCGCTTCAAGATTTACCACAATGTAACCACTTACAGAAACCAAACCGTTTACACGTTCCGGCCAAAGTGCTGCTACTGCTACCGCTGTTCTTGCTCCCCAGTCAAATCCGCCTATAGTTGCCTTTTTGATTTTCAGGGCATCCATCAGGGCAATTACATCTGTTGCCAAAGCTGCCTGCTGTCCGTTTCTGAAAGTGGTGTCAGATAAAAAATGTGTGGTACCAAAACCTCTCAAATAAGGCGTAATTACTCTGTAACCTTTCGCCACTAAAATTGGCACTACTTCATTATAACTGTGAATATCGTAAGGCCAGCCGTGAAGCAAAATTACCGGACTCCCGTTCGCTGGTCCTGCTTCTGTATAACCTACATTTAGCAAGCCGGCATTGATTTGTTTTAATGTTCCAAGCGAACTGCTTACTTCGATTTTATTTTGTTTTTCTGATTGCGCATTACTAAAATTCACACTTAGTAAAAGAACTGCAATTAGAACGATTTTGTTTATTATAGTTTTCATATTTTTTTGATTTAAGAATTTTGATTAGTTAAATTTCTTTGTCAAAGGTATCCTGACAGTCATCGTTTTACAATCAGAAAAAAGGTCAAATGGACAAAGTAAGGGTTGAATTGGACAGAAGTTAAAGTGTGTCTCCTGCAACAGGTTAAAAGATTAAAGGATTAGTTTTCACGCAGATTTATTCTGGATTTTATTTTAAAAAATAATCTGCACAAATCAGCTTAATCTGCGTGAAACCAAACAAAGTATATTATTTTCTTAACCCTTTAAAAGCTGCACGAAGTTCTATGGTAAAAATCTGTGGTTCTTCCCATGAAGCAAAATGTCCTCCTTTGTTTACTTCGTTAAAATAACTTAGGTTTTTATACGCTCTTTCTGCCCAGCTTTTTGGTGCCTGGTAAATTTCTCCCGGAAAAACAGTTATTGCAACCGGAACTTTAATTTCAACCGTTCTTTGTTCTACAGCGTTGAAGTTATTGTTGTTGTTTTCCCAGTACAATTGTGCAGATGAATTGGCCGTGTTGGTAAACCAGTACAAGGAAATATCATCCAGCATTTCTGTTTTGGTCAGTGATTTCTCTGCATTTCCTCCGCTGTACGTCCATTCGTTGAATTTATCAAGGAAAAACGAAGCAAGTCCAACCGGAGAATCTGTAAGTCCGTAACCCAAAGTCTGAGGGCGTGTCACCATCATTCCGGCATAACCACCGCCTTTAGTATATAACTTGTTTAGTGAATTAAACGCTGCGTTTTCTTTTACTGATAATCCTGCCGGTGCCGGATCTCCGTCTTTCAAAGCTTTGGCAACATCGGCCGGAACCGTTGCAGGCATATTTACGTGAATTCCCAACAAACCTTCCGGAGCCTGACGTCCCATCGCATCTGCCACTACAGAACCCCAGTCGCCACCTTGCGATACATACTTTTTGTATCCTAAACGTTTCATTAAAACATCCCAGGCAGTACCAATTTTTTCTGGCCCCCAACCTGCACTTTTTGGTTTTTCAGAGAAACCGTAACCCGGCATTGACGGAATTACAAGATCAAAAGCGTCTTCGGCTTTTCCGCCATAAGCAGTTGGATCTGTAAGCGGCCCGATTACTTTCAAAAGTTCAAAGAAAGATCCCGGCCAGCCGTGAGTAATAATTAAAGGCAAAGCATTTTTATGTTTAGAACGAATGTGGATGAACTGAATATCCAGTCCGTCGATATTGGTTACAAATTGTGGCAATGAGTTTAATTTGGCTTCTGTTTTTGTCCAGTCGTAATCGGTACCCCAATATTTTACAAGACTTTTAATCTGAGCTAATTTTACTCCCTGAGACTGGTCTGTAACCGTTTCCTGTTCCGGCCATCTTGTCGCATTTACACGTTCTTTTAGTTCTGTAATTGCCTCTTTTGAAACACTGATGTGATAAGGGCGAATCGATTCCGGATTTTCAATACTTTTTTTCTGTGCAAATCCTGCTGCGGTCATGAAGATAAGAGCGCCTGTTGCCAATACATTAGAAAAGCTGCGTCTGTTGGTTGTATTTGTTTTCATTTTTTTTTGATATTAAATTTTGATTATCTGTTAATTTCTTTGTCAAAAGTATTTCGATAACCCGTGTTTTAAAATCAGAAAACAGCCCAAACGGACAAACTAAACCCTGAAACGGACAATGTGGGGAGTTATGAGTTGTGAGTTATGAATTGAAACGGGAATATTGTTTTTAACCGCAAGGCACGCAAAGTTTTTTATATTCTTTTCCCCTTAAAACCAAAAGGTCGCAAAGCTATATCTATAACTTTGCGATCTTTAAGTGTAATTTTTGCCACTCCCAATAGCTATCGAAATAAAGGATTAAAATAATTTTTCACGCAGATTATGCAGATCTTAGCAGATTATTTTTTTATTTTTTTTATAAATAATCTATTAAAATCCAGCTAAATCTGCTAAATCTGCGTGAAACAAAAAACTTTGCGACTTCGTGACTTTGCGAGATTAAAAAAGAATCTTTGCGACCTTTGCGAACCTTAGCTCCCGATAGCTATCGGGATTGCGGTTAAAAACCTACCCGCAACAAATTCCAACCCGAAACCTGAAACCTGAAACTTGAAACCTGAAACAAAAACTTACGCCAGCACCATTCCGCCATCCATAAGGAAATCGGCTCCGGTGATGAATTTTGACGCATCGCTGCTTAAGTACGATACCATTTTGGCTACATCTGCAGCAGTTCCCATTTGTTTTAGCGGAATCTTATCTACCACAACATCCATAATACCTTTTACGGTAGCCTCGTCCAAGCCTACTTTTTTCATTACTTCCGTTTCTGTTGGCCCCGGACTAACCGAATTAACCCTGATTTTTCTTGGTGCCAGTTCCAGTGCTGCTGATCTCATAACCGAATTCAAAGCCGTTTTACTTGAAGAATAAACTGATGATCCCGGGCCAGGCATACTTGCTGTATTCGAAGAAAGAAACACCACCGAAGCACCGTCTTTTAAAATCGGAGTAAATTTACTCAGCGTAAAAAATGCCCCTTTGAAGTTAACATTCATAATACTGTCAAACAATTCCTCCGACGTTTGCTCGATTGTACCCAAGCCCGCAATTCCGGCATTCACAAAAAGAATATCCACCGTCCCGAAATCTGCTTTTACTTTTGAAGCCAGTTTTTCGATATCCGTCACACTCGACTGATCGGCTACGATAGCATTTACACCCAATTCAGAAGCCGCCGTTTCAATCGCTTCTTTTCTTCTTCCGGTAATGATTACCGTTGCGCCCTGCTCTTTTAATTGTTTTGCCGTAGCATAACCGATTCCACTGTTTCCGCCTGTTATTACTGCAACTTTATTTTTAAGATTGTCCATTTTTAAATGTTTTTAAATTAACGGGACAAAGTTAAATCGGAAAAGATATTCCTTTTTTGATGGTATCATCGAGTATACCGCTGGTAGATTTTGGTATCTATTAGAATCCCGATCGCTATCGAAACCAGCACACTACAAAAAACAAATAGCTAAAATCCTATTCTGTTATTTAAAAAACTTTTACTGGACATTTTACCCAAAACATATCTATAATTTCAACTAATCTATTCAAAATCAATCCCAATATCAAGTAACAAACAAATACATTTTATTATGTCAAAATTTTCAGAACAGGTTCATATTTCAATAAGTTCATTTGAAAAAAACGTCATTTATTACGATTTGCAGGTTTCACAAAAAATGGCAGATCACCATTACTTTTCCTTTATCTGGCAATATACAGGGAAACCTGTAATTGAGCCCGAAGACCAGGCAAAAGCAATAAGCAAATTTACCGGCAGCCAGGTCATCTTCACATTCAGGGTCAACGAAATCAGGTTGATGTCAAAAGGAATCATCACAGGATTAAAATCAATCGATAAAGACGGAAGCCCTGCCGGATTACACGTTTTTGGCACCAGTCATACCATCGTCATCGATGATATGCCAAAATCCAGAATTTTCCTCAATAAAAACCTGCAGCAGATTGCTTTGGATGTCTTTGACGAAGAAAATTCAGGTGAGTTTTACCAGCGCGAAGCCATTGTACCTACGTACACAAAAGAATTTCAATACAAACCACAGTACAACGAAACGAACTTCGATTTCATGAAAAGGCTTTCGAAACGATATGGTCAGTGGTTTTATTTTGACGGAATGCGCATGCAGTTCGGACAGACAAAAGCCAGCAAGGTGAAACTTATCAACGGATCATCGCTCCATAAATTTACGATCGAGGCAAACCTGATTTCGCAAAAAACTTCCTTTTCGGGCTACGATTATAATGCTGCCGCCACCATTCGCGATGCAGCAGAACGAACAACAACAGGAAGCAAAGACCGATTTGCCGTATCCATGGGCTGGAACCAGGGATCTGTAGTACGCAAAGATTTAAATATTGGTGCTTATACCCACAACGCACAGAACAAGGAAAACCTGGAAGAAATGGTAAAACTGCAAACCGCAGGCCATGACGCCAATAGTGTTTTTTATAGCGGAATATCTTATCTGCCAATTGGTTTGGGGCAGGTTTTTACGGTTCAGAATAAAACGGTAGAACACCAGCTGATTGCCATAGAAATCATCCATTGTTCTGAAGTACACGGAAATTACAGCTGCGAGTTCAGGGCAATTCCTGCAGATGTCGAGGCGCCGCATTATACAGATGCAACAGCCTTTGCCCCTGCCGAGAGCCAGTCTGCCAAAATCATTGACAACAATGATCCCGAAGGTCTTGGCCGTGTCCGTGTCAAATTTTACTGGACAAACTACCGCTGCGACAGCGACTGGATGCGTGTCGTACAATCGTATGCAGGTTCCGGAAAAGGAAATTATTTCAGACCTGAAATTGGCGAAGAAGTGCGTATAGGTTTTGAAGGCAACAATGCCGAATGTCCGTATGTATCCGGAACGTATTATAACGGACAGGAAAAACCGGAATTTTTTGATCCTCAAAATAGTATTAAAGGATGGAAACTCCGATTTGGAATGCTTTTCAAGTTTATAGAAAAAGTGGGAATCTGGCTTTCTGATCCTAGCGGAAATGAAGTTCATTTAGATGAACAAAATAAAAACATCACGATAACTACTCCCGGAACTTTAACACTCAATTGTGCAAATTTGATTTTAAATGTTGATCAAAATATGGCAACAAATGTTACACTCAATAAGACAGATATTATAGGAGTAAATCATTGCGAAAGTATTGGAGGGTCAAAAGAATTGGGTGTTGGTTCAGATTTTAATACTGTTATTGATGGAAAATATTTGGAACATATTAAAGGTGATTATAAATCCACTACGGAAAAAGATAGACATGATAATAGCAAGGAAGGTTTACATCATTACACCGAAGGTGATTTGAGTAAGAATGCTAAAAAAGAAATACAAAATAATAGTGGAGAACAAACCAGACAGAACTAAATCATGAGCAGAATAAGAATTGTTGAAGGAACAACTACAATACATACTAAAGGAAATCATAGTATGTATTCGCAAGGCAATATTACATTTAATGCAAATGGATTTATTAATGAAAGTGCTGAGAGTCATTCTTATGGTAATCCTATTGAAGCAACCCCTATAGTTTTTGAATATAGGATTATTAATATCAATGGCCATTTTTATAATGAAGATGGAACTTTTGAAGGAAAAATTAATGAACCGGATTTCGAAGGGACTGTTGATGATGTATATGTTTGTGATGGAAAATCAACTCAAAAAGATAAAAATGGAATAGATTTTTTGACTTATAATAATACTAAATCTTTGAATATTAAAAATGTCGTTTTTTTAAGGATTGCTGGACTAGCTTATTCAGAATCAGGATTCGCAGTTGATGTGATAAAAAATATTCCGTTTATAATTATGAATCATCATAAACAATTGACACACTCTAATGTTTTAAAATATAAAAATAACTGGCTTCTAAACAATACATTAATTAAAATGAGAAATAAGTGGAATGACAAAACCTACGCTCATACATTCCATTATGGAGCCCAAGGAAATTCTTCCTTCAGAAATTTTTTAAATATAAAATTAAATGAAGATATTGACTATGATAAAAATTCTGAAGGAAGGAACAACAATGATAAAATGAAAACTGCGATTGAATATACTATTAAAGCTGTCAAATATTTTAACAATGAATATATTGATGAAGATTATTCAAATGGTGGAATTGGTTGGCAAGGTGCTGATATTTGTACCAACGAAAATTGGAAAAAATGGCTGTTCATACATGAAGAACATAAAAAAAATGCATTTAAGAATTGGGAAAATTCGTATATATTAGAAAAATCTAAATTTGAATCAGTCTCTGTATTTAAGGGTGATTTTGGCACAACAGTAATTTATAAATCAACTACTTATAGTTTAGAAAGTAGTTCAACTGGTAATTTATGAAAAAAGAATATTGTTTTATCTTATTTTTCTTCATCCTAGCATTAGTAAATGCTCAGAAAAAAAATTCTAATCTTATTCAAAAAAAAATTGAATCATGCAGGATATTGATCAATGACTCTGTTAGTGTTTATAAAATACATGAAAATTTAAAAAATGATTGTGTTGATATTATCATTAAAACTGAAAATAGCATTACTTCAAAATGCTTCAATCAGAATATTACTAATGATATAATTTCTGCACTAAATCAATATCAAAATCCAGTAATAAAATTAAATGATAGACTTATAGATATAAATATAACAGATTTTAAAAACCTAATTCCAAATAAAATAAGCATATTAAGAAAAAAATACAAAATTTTAATTGTTGAATTATATAACTTTTCATATTCAACTGTAGGAAATACGTATATCAATTTATGTTTTAAAATTGATAAAAATGGTAAAGTTATAGATAAAAAAATAATTGAATCAAAATTACAAATGAAAATGAATAGTTATAATAAGGTTTTCTAATAGATAATAAAAGTTACAAATGGAATTTCTGGGACTAGTAGTGCTGGTAAAAGTATTTTCTGGAAAATAACAAAAATTGATAATTCAAAAACTAAATAAGATGAGAATATTTTTTTTAATGACAATATTAACCTGTTCGATTTTAACTTTTTGCAATAAAAAAACAAAACAGATTGAAAATTCTTTTAAACTAGTATTTATAAAG
>NZ_QETH01000070.1 GCF_003105115.1 Flavobacterium sp. HTF
AACGCTTTTTTTATATAATCATCCCGAGGCTTCGGGATTAAAATCTAAAATTAGATAGCAGTTACAATAGCTAAGAAATCATCTGCTTTTAAAGCAGCACCTCCAATAAGACCACCGTCTACGTCTGGTTTAGAGAAAATTTCTTTAGCGTTGTCAGGTTTTACAGAACCACCGTATAAAATAGAAACTTCGTCAGCGATATCAGCTCCAAAAGCTTTACGGATAGTTTCTCTGATGAATTCGTGCATTTCCTGAGCTTGCTCCGGTGAAGCTGTTTCACCAGTTCCGATAGCCCAAACCGGCTCGTAAGCTAAAACAACTTTAGACCATGATTCTTTTGCAATATGGAATATTCCGTCACGTAATTGATTCTCAACAATATTGAAATGATTTCCTGACTGACGGTCTTTTAATTCTTCTCCAAAACAGAAAATAACTGTCATGTCATGTTTTAAGGCAGTATCAACTTTATTAGCAATTAAAGCATCAGTTTCATGAAAAATAGCTCTACGCTCAGAGTGACCTAAAATTACTGTATCCACACCAATGCTAGTTAACATTTCTGCAGAAATTTCACCTGTAAAAGCACCGCCTTCAGCCTGGTGAACATTTTGTGCAGCAACTCCTATTGTAGTATTTTTTACTTTTGCAGCTGCAGCCTGCAGGTTTACAAATGTTGGAGCTACAATAACCTGAGCAGTTGTTTGTGCCGGTATTTTAGTAATTAATTCACTCAATAATTCTTCAGTCTGTGCTGCGTTTTTGTGCATTTTCCAGTTTCCTGCAACAATCTTTTTTCTCATTTTGGTAGTTTTTGTTATTCTTTTAATTTTTTGTTTTTTATTTTAAACTTTGAAGTGTTTCATTGATTTTGTCAAAATCGGTTTCAATCGCACGGTATAGTACAATTTTTCCTGTTTTGTCAACGATAATATATCTTGGAATCCAGTCCAGGTCGATGGCTTTTCCGAAAACACCTTTCATTCCGTCGTTCATCATAAAATGATCTCCTTTTAACTCGTGTTTTTCAATTCCGATTTTCCATTTTTCAGCCATTTTATCAGCAGAAAGGAATAAATAGGATACATCAGGATTACTGGCTTGTAATTCTTTTAATTTTGGCATTGCTTTTACACAATCACCGCACCATGAAGCCCAAACTTCAATTACGAGTGTTTTTCCTTTATGTTTTTTTAGAATGTTTTTAAAAGTAGTCTGACCTCCGTCAAGAGTCAGTAATTTTTCAGACAAAGCTTCTTTAGAGAAAGCTGTTTTTTGAGCTTGTGAACATGAAAATGTAATAAATGCTATTACAACCAAAGCAATTTGTTTCATATATAAATTATATTAATTTTTTGTTAGGTGCTGAATTCACAAAGTTAAGCAAACAAATTGAATGCCAAATGGAGATTAACAAAATTTGAAGAGTCTTACGTTTTATAACAAAACGGGGATTTTCGGTTAGAAATACGCGAATGAAATCGTAATAGTAGAAGTAAAAAAGAGATGGATTTTTTAAAAGATATTCATGGAATAAAAAAAAGGATTGAAATTTTATTTTTCCGAATAAAATTTTGAAGAAAAAAACGTCAGATTCTAACTGAAAAACACTTCAAAAAAGAGCGTAATTAGTTGAAGTGTTTTATATTTTTTTCGGGATTCTAATTTAATTCATAATTGCCATTTGCCCATTTTTTAGCAGGAACGATCCATTCATCTAATGCTTTATACAAAAAGCCATGTTTGAGATTGGTATTTAATTCAATTTCTCTAAAATGATTTACTTTTAGTTTTGAAGTTTCTTTACGTTTAACTGCCGAAACACCATAAATATCTGATTTTTCATAAATGGTCAGTATGTTTCCGCAGAAATTGATGTCCGGAATTTGTTCTATATCGGTATCCATAAAACAGCCTATAAAAACAAAATTCATATTTGGATTGGCTACAAAAGTGGACACATATTGCGCGATATAACCGCCTTTTGAAGTTCCGATTACCGTAATTTTATTTGGAGGAACACCTTTTTTAAGAAGTTTTTTAATCTGTTTTGCTATTTTTTCAGCATAGTCATACGCATTAGTGTTTTTCTTTCTGATTTCACTGTAAACAATGAAGTTGTCTTTTCTGAATGATTCCAAAATTTCATTGTATTCAGCTTTTCCATATTCAGGATGTGCGACATTCAGATCGTTTTCTTCAATAAATTTATTGTGCAGAAAAAAGATATAAGCCTGATCTGTGTTTTTTGTCTGACTAAAGCCAAAAGTGCTAAAGAGCATTATAAACGAAAGAGTAATAAAATTAAATAGTTTTTTCATTGATTAAATAAGATTGAAAATTTGTAATCAAATATAGACAAAAAAAAGCGCCAATATTCTGTTTAAGAACGTTGGCGCTATTAAGTTTTTTATCTGATTATTTACAGACTATAAGCAATATCAGATAATTTTAAATCATCAGTATCGTTGTAATGAAGTTTCTGAACTACAGTTCCTTTATGCAAAACCACAATACTTGGATTTGCTCTTTCGATAGTTTTTAAAGTTGTTGCATCGCAGAAATAAAAATCAACATTTAAACCATATTGTTTTTTTGCTTTTGCAATTTCGTCTGCCCCTGAAGCTGTCATAGCAATTACTTTATATCCTTTTGCTTTGGCTTCCTGGTTTATTTTTTCAAGTTTCTGCATTCCTTCAGGAGAAGATAAAGTCAGATCGTAAGTCACAAAAATAACCAGTTTAGGTTCTTTTAATAATTCCTCTTTATAATCAGAATCATCTTTTACCATAGTAAAATCATGAATTGGCGGAACGTAACCTTCTGTAATTACTTTATCTTTTCTGTCTACGAAAGTGGCACCTTCCGGTATTTTCATCAGGTCTTTTTCGGTAAATTCTTTATCCACTCCGTTTACTTTGTAGATAAAAACCATTTCGACAACCGATTTTGGAGCACCATCCGGAATTCTCATTCCTTCTTCGATATTATTGCCCACTTTGAAAGGACGGAAATCTTTTATCGGATTATGATTTAAAACCCAAACCGCCATAATGACGCATAATACAATGCTTACCAAAGTAAGTATGTTGGTTACCAGTTTTGAAAATAAAGGTTTTACTAATTTCTTGTTGATGAATAAAATCAAAATAAAGAAAAGCAAAACAATATCTTTTGTAAATGACTGCCAAGGTGTTAAATGCAAGGCGTCGCCAAAACAGCCACAATCTTTTACAACATCAAAATAAGCAGAGTAGAAGGTAAGGAAAGTAAAGAAAACAATTAAAAGCAAAAGAGCCCAAATCGTTGTTTTTGCTTTATATCCAACCAATAACATTACTCCCAGAACTACTTCTAAAATCACCAGAAAGATCGCTAAACCTAAAGCCAGAGGCTCTAAAAAAGGCATATTAAAAACCGGTTCGCTAAAATATTCAGCCAGCTTATAAGAGAAACCAACAGGATCATTTAGTTTAATTAATCCGGAAATGATAAATAATACGCCGACAAATAATCGGGAAAATTGAGTAATGATGTTTTTCATAAGTAATATTTAAATATTCAAATTCCAAATTCCAAGTTTAGCATTGGAATTTGGAATTTAAGATTTGGAATTTTATTTAGTAATTGGGTTTAAAATCAGCGCAAAAACAGAATAATTAATCATATCCTGATAATTGGCATCAATGCCTTCAGAAACTAATGTCAGGCCCTTATTGTCTTCAATCTGTTTTACGCGAAGTAATTTCTGAAGAATCAAATCGGTTAGAGAGCTCACACGCATTTCACGCCATGCTTCACCGTAATCGTGATTTTTGGCTAACATTAATTCTTTAGTAAGTTTCACTTTTGCATCGTATAATTCAGTTGCCTTTTCAACATCTAAATCAGGCTGTTCCACAACTCCCAATTCCAACTGAATTAGGGCCATGATAGAATAATTGATAATCCCGATGAATTCTCCTTTTTCATCTTCATCTACTTTACGAATTTCGTTTTCCTGTAAACTTCTGATTCTTTGTGCTTTTATAAAAATTTGATCTGTCAGCGACGGCAGTCTTAAGATACGCCATGCGCTCCCGTAATCTTTCATTTTATTGATAAACAAGGTTCGGCAAACCGTGATTACATTATCAAATTCAAGGGAAGTATTCTTCATTTATTGCTGTATATTTGCTAAAATTTCTTCAAAAATAAGGATTAAATTAAAGAGTTTCAAGTTTCAGGTTTTCTTTGTTTCAAGTTTTTTCTAAACAAAGTGTTAATGCAAAAAATTTGAAAATATAAAAGTTTCAGGTTTTACGTATCAAGTTCTGGAACTTACGCAGTCTGCGTCAATCTGAAACTTGAAACCTGAAACAAAAATAACAAAACAGATGACAATTAACTGCAAAGGCGAACTTATAGATTTATCGATTCCCAAAGTAATGGGAATTCTGAATGTTACGCCAAATTCTTTCTTTGACGGCGGAAAATATAAAAACGAAGACGAAATTATTTCGCAAGTTGATAAAATGCTTTCTGAAGGCGCAACTTTTATTGATATTGGTGCATATTCCAGTAAACCCAGTGCCGAATTTGTAACGGAACAGGAAGAAATTGACCGAATTATTCCGGTGATTGAATTGATTTTAAAGCATTTCCCGGAAGCATTATTATCGATTGATACCTTTAGGGCAGCAGTCGCAAAAGCAAGCATAGAAAACGGTGCAGCGATTATAAACGATATTGCAGCAGGAGCATTAGACGATAAAATGTTTGATGTTATTGCAAAATACAATGTTCCGTACATTATGATGCATATGCGCGGTAATCCGCAGACCATGCAAAGCCTGACGAAGTATGATGATATTATAAAAGAAATACTTTTTTATTTTTCTGAAAAAGTACAAAAAGCGAGAAGCATGGGAATTAACGATTTGATTTTAGATCCAGGATTCGGTTTCGCCAAAACAACGGATCAGAATTATGAAGTCATGCAGAAAATGGAACTTTTTAATTTGTTGGAATTGCCTGTTTTAGCAGGAGTTTCCAGAAAATCGATGATTTATAAAACACTAGATATCACAGCACAGGAAGCTTTAAATGGAACAACGTTTCTAAATACTATTGCTTTGACTAAAGGCGCAAAAATTTTACGTGTTCATGATGTGAAAGAAGCGGTGGAATGTGTTACTTTGTTTAATAAAATGAATTTTTAATAGAAAAAATCGCCTGGTTTGTCATTCCGACGAAGGAGGAATCACACTAGTATTTCCTCATTTTAAGTCGTCAATCTTTATGGAGTTTCCAGTGCGATTTCTCCTTACGTCGAAATGACATACTTTGTGTTTAAAAAAATAAATAAAAATGAAATACATTATTTTAATTATCGCTTTTCTTGTTTTCTCCTGCGGAAAAAAAGAAGACGTTTTACTCCCAAAATCAAATGTGACTATTGAAAAAGATGTAGAAGATCTTTCTCCAATTTACATTTTTTTTAAAACCGAAGGAAAAGATACAATTACGGAAGTAAACCGAAAAAGCAGCATAATCTCTACTAATTGGATTTTCAATATTGACAAACGTCTTCCTTTGAAATTAGTAATTCCGGAGGTGATAAAATTGCAGGAAAAGAAAAGAGCAGACAGTGCGCATAAAAATGAAAATGCTCAAAACTACTATTCTTACGCTGATTCAATTGGAAAGAATCTGGCTTTTGTGCCTTTCACGAAAGTGTTTTATAAAATAGAAAAACCAAATAGGGAAAATTTTGTCGTTTACTTTAGAAAAGGAAAAAAACAAGTTTTGATGGGAGGCAGGGAGATAAAAATATCAGAAATATTACAGCATTTTTATAGTATAAAGTTTAAAAGAGTTCCTGATATGGTATTTTTATTTGATAAGAATATGAGTTATGAGGAATATATCCAAAATAAAATTTTATTGCAAAAATATGTGACTTACAATCTTGATAAACTTCCAGTAGAATTTATCTTCTAAAACTTCAAACCTCAAACTAAGAAAACCTGAAACAAAACATTACTGATGATGATAAGGTTCATTCCTTAAAATTGTAAACCCGCGATACAATTGTTCAATAAAAAATAAACGAACCATTTGATGCGAGAAAGTCATCAGCGAAAGTGAAATTTTGCCTTGCGCTTTACTGTAAACCGTATCGGAGAATCCGTAAGGCCCACCAATTACGAAAACGAGAGTTTTGATTCCGGAATTCATTTTCTTTTGTAATTCTTCAGAAAAACCAACGCTGGAGAAGTTTTTTCCATTTTCATCTAACAGAATCAATTGATCGGTTGGAGAAAGTTTGGACAGAATTAATTCGCCTTCTTTTTCTTTTTGTTGACTTTCGGACAAGTTTTTTACGTTTTTGATATCGGGAATAATTTCCAGATCAAATTTGATGTAAAACGACAAACGTTTGGTATAATCGTCAATCAAAGTTTGAAGGGATTTATTATCTGTTTTGCCAATGGCTATGAGTTTGATGTTCATGGTCTGTATTTTTGCCGAGAATTATACGAATTTTTACAAATTTGATCTGTGTCAACTAGCTTAATCCGCAGAATCAATGGGCTATTTTAAGCTCTGTTTTTTATTCTCAAAAACGGTTTCAAAATGTTCTACAATCGGGAACGGTTCGTAATAATGATGTAATATCTTTTTCCATTCCAAATACGCTTCGGAAGTTCTAAAACCAACGGTGTGATCTTCCAGCGTATTCCAATCCACTAATAAAAGATATTTATTTTCGACTTCCAGACATTTCTCTAAACGATGTCCTAAATATCCTTCGATTGAAGAAATATACTGACTTGCTTTTGCAAAATCAGCTTCAAATTTTGATGCTAATTCCGGTTTTATAAAAAGATATACGGCTTCTAGAATCATAGTGGAATGAATTTTTATCAGCTTGATCTGCTAAATCTGCGGGAAAAAATATACTCTCGCAGATTTAGCGGATTTGGCAGATTTTTATTTTAATTAGTTTTTAGCGAACTTCGCTTCAAAAGTTTTAAATCTATTATCAAGATCTTTAGTCAATTGCTTTTTAACCGATTCATCCTGAATGAAACTGTAATTTATACTGTTGTAAACGTATTGTTTTATTGTTGCATACGAAACATCCTGATATCTTTTGGCTAACAAAACGTATTGCTCGGTCATATTGCTTCTCAAAATTCCCGCATCGTCTGTACTGATTACTATTGGAACATTAAATTCTTTATAAAGCGTAAAAGGATGCCTGTTTTCTTTTACTTTCAAAATGAATTCGTTACTCACTAAATTGATTTCTATCGGAATATTATTTTTAGACATATATTTCAATAAGTCATACGAATTTGCCTCGTAAGCAATATCAACTCCGTGACCAATTCGGTTCGCACCCGCAACATAAATAGCGTCGTTAATATGCCAGGTCAAATCTTCCGGTTGTACTAAACCCAAAGTCAGTTCGCCTGCATGAAGCGTGTATTTTACGTCCGGAAATTTAGAATGACAGTATTTAAACATCACCATGTGTAGCCAGTAATCTTTCATAGAATTCTCTCCGTGTTCAGGAGAAACGATATTTACACCGGCAGTCAATTTGCTCTCGTTAGAAGAAATAAAAGCGATAACCAGATTTTTGAATATATCAACTGGTTCCATAAAACGAAGCACAAAGTTCTGATAACGCATTGTGAAACGTTCATCATCTATTTTTAGCTCTTTATGCAGTTTTGCGATAAAATTGTTATTGAAATCATCCGCATATTTTTTAGCGTCTTTTTTCTGAATCGATTTATACAATTCGTCTAGAAGTTTTAAAACTGCTTTTTCATCTTTCTGTCCAGCTGCCTGACGTAATTTTGTATTGAAATCAGTTAAATCTGAAACAGTCATATCACAAGGAATGGTTGATAATTGTGTTTCGATATAAGACACATTTTCTGCAATGGCACGTTTTTTTAATTCGAGCATTCCCTCTGCAAAATGACCTTTGATAGTAGGTTCGAATTTTTGAAAAGAATCAAAAAACTGATCGTCAGAAGGAACAGAACCGTTATAATCTTTAACCGACCAGGTTTGCATAACTTGCTGTTGGTAAAAATCCAGTTTGCCGTCGTTTCTTAGAGAAGAGAAAGTTTGCCAGTTTCCTTTTGCAGGTTTGGTATTTGAAACTGCCATAGTTTCCAAATTTAAATAAAAGTCTTCTGCAATGGCTCTTTCTAAAAGAGGCTCTGCATAAACTGATCCTGAAAAATGGTGGTGTAAATCGCCTCCTTTTGGCATTTGTTGAAAAAAAGCTGTTAAGAGAGCTTCATTATTTCTGATTTTTTCTAAATAACTTTCAGCCGATTGAGAAAAGCCGATTTGTGCTATAAAAATACAGAAAAGCGTAATTATCCTTGTCATACTCTAAGTTTAAATTACATGCAAATATACGAGTTTTGGAGGAGATTTTAAAATTTTGTTTTTGAAGGAACAAAGTTACAAAGGAGCAAAGGGACAAAGTTTTAAAGAAATGATTATTAAAAAAACAAAAAAGACTCACAAAAGTGCGTCTCTAAAATAAAACCTTTGAACCTTTGTTCCTTTGCCTCTCTGAACCTTTAAGAAAGCACATCCCGAATTTCCTCAACCTTATCAAAAACGCTTTTAGCAAAAGGACAAAGCGGAATAATTTTTACATTATTAGTTCTGGCATATTCTACAGCGGCCATAACCAGTTTTTTGCCAACACCTTTTCCGTTAAAATCAGGACTTACTTCAGTATGGTCGATTATAAATTTTGAATCTCCCGCCCAGGTGTATGTCATTTTTCCTGCTTCTTTTCCGTCTTCTACGGCTTCAAAATATCCTTTTCTTGTATCGTTTATTTGTTGAATTTCCATAATTATATTAGTGTAGTTTTAATTTCTATTGAATGTGTAAGTGTTTTATGAATCGGGCAACTGTTGGCAATCGTTTCTAATCTTTGTCTTTGTGTTTCGTCGACTTCGCCGATTACTTCGATTTTTCTTGTGAATACGGATACGCTTCGTTCAGAATCTCTTTCAAAATCAATTTTGACGTTTATCTCTGAAACATCCCATTGTTTACGATTGATGTACATTCGCAAAGTAATTACGGTGCAGGAAGCCAATGATGCAGCCAAAAGTTCTGTCGGATTAAGGCCTAAATTTTTTCCGCCCAGTTCCTGTGGTTCATCAGAGATTAGAATATTATCGCTGGCTGATTGTATTTCCGTTCGATACAAACGTGTGTCTATTTTTGCTGAAATGGTATCCATAATTATTTCATTCTTGGTTCAGGTAATGGTACAAATTCTGTTTCGCCAGGTACTTTTGGGAAAGTCTGTGCTGTCCAGTCCTGTTTGGCTTTTTCTAATAATTCTTTATCAGAAGAAACAAAGTTCCAAAAGATAAAATGTTCTTCAGGAAACGGGGTTCCCCCGAAAATATATACGGTTGAATTTGCCGTGATTTCAAACTCACACAAAGTACTGTCGTTGGTAATCAGGATTTGTTTCGGATCGTAAATATGTTCACCGCTTTTGATACTTCCTTCTAAAATATACAAACCGCTTTCGCCGAATAAATGATGTCCTATATTGATTTTTTTAGTTTCATTACTTTTAATTTCAATAAAATAGAGCGGACTATAAACAGGAACCGGTGATTGTTTACCAAAAGCTTCTCCGGCAATTAATTTATATGAAACGCCATCTTCTTCCCAGGCAGGAATATCATCTGCTTCAACATGTGTAAAATTAGGATCCATTTGTTCCAGTTCTTTTGGAAGTGCCACCCAAATCTGTAATCCGTGAAGCATTTTATCAGAATGTCTTAGATATTCAGGAGTTCTTTCGGAGTGAACAATTCCTTTTCCGGCTGTCATCCAGTTTACCGCACCGGGTTTTATTTCTAATTCTGTCCCTAAACTATCACGGTGCATAATACTTCCTTCAAACAAAAATGTAAGTGTCGAAAGCCCGATATGCGGATGCGGCGGAACATCCATATTTTCATGGTCACTTAAATGTGCAGGTCCCATATGGTCGATAAAGACAAATGGCCCGACAGCTCTTTTTTCACGGAAAGGCAATAAACGGCCTACCATAAAGTTGCCAATATTAGCAGCGCGTTCTTCGATAATTAAATTGATATTTGACATGTGGTATTATTTGATTTGAAAACAAAATTACAGTAGTGGTGCTTGTCTGTAACTTAATTTAGATTAAGAAACGGTTTTAGGATTTTTTGAATTATAAAAATAAGAAAAACTGAGGTTTTTTTTGTTGTGAAGATTAAATTTAAACATAATTTGAAAAAGAAAATAATAATTTGAAAATAAAGAATATCTTATTTTCGCAAAACTATCAACGAAGATTCGGAACTTTGAATTCAAAAAATAAATGAAAATCTTAAAAAAAATAACTGGTGTTATAATATTACTATTCGCAATTTTACTTTGCTTTCCTGCTTTTTATGCATTTCCAATCCAATTTGAAAACTGCAAGAAAAAATTTGAAAGTGGAGCGATAGGAGCCCCTGGATCTGCAATTGCTTTTTTTATTTGTTTTGTATTATATGTTCTTATTCTATACTTTTTAATAAAATTAAGTATGAAGTTAATTAGAAAGAAAAAAAGTGATGCTACAGCAATTGAAGAAATAGGCATGGAAAAATAATAATAAATCTAAATATAACGGAGTTTAATAGTTTTAAAAACTTAATTAATCAATTCAAATTCCAAAACCTCACTCTCAGCTCCATTAATAATAATTGACAATTGATGCACTCCCGTATGAAAAACTCTTGTTGTGATCAATTTAAAAGACTGGTTTCTTTCAATTTTGGTTAACAGATTCGGCTGATAAACTTTCTCACTGATTTTAAAGACTTTTTTCGCCAGATGACCTTTTGCTTTTTTGTAATGGACAGCATATTCTAAACGAATCGTTTTTGGCTCATTATTTTTATTGTTTAAGTGAAAATGGAATTGCAAATAATCTCCAATTTTTACAGTCGGCGTTTTAATTTCAAAAGACGAAAGCTCAATATTGGTGCTTTCTAAACCGTAATGACTTAGAATTTCCGGGTGTCCTTGTTTTAGTAAAGTCCGGCAGCCGTGTTTGATAATTCCGTCTGTTTCTTTGTTTTGACCTTTCCATTTCGAAGCAATTTCCAACACAATTTGCGGATTATCTTTTGCAATATCATTTAAGTTATTGGCAACACTTCTGCGTACATATTCTGAAGGATCGTTTTTTAGATTTTCTAGAATCGGCAGAATAGAAGTGGGGTCTTTTTTTAAGAACGGAATCGCCATTGCCCACGGTAATCTTGGCCTTGAACCTTCGCTGGCTAATCTTCTGACATGATGATTTTCATGTAACGACCACTTTACCATTTCATCAATCATTTTCTCCTTGTATTTTAAAATAAAAGGACGAACAGCAAACTCACAACTGATAAACTGAGTTATAGAGACAAAGGCTTTCGCCGAAGTTTTAAAATCGTCTAAACCGTATATTTCGATATAATCTGCAAAAAAGATAAAAGCCAGATTACCATCGGTAAAATTATTTTTCTTTAAATTTTTGATGATTTTGTCAATTAAAGAAACAGCTTCTGGAAAACTCTCAGGCATAAATTGATGCAAAACAACAGTTGTGTGTTTCATTCGTTCTTTCCATTCTTTTTGTGCAAAATTGCCTTCGTAAATGGCTTCTGTAAATTTCTTTTTATCGAACGAAGGATAGACTTCGGCGACAGCCTGACTGAATTTTTCGTAAAAAGAAACCGAATAAATATCTTTAATTAATCCCATAATTTTGTTTGATTGAACTTCAAAGATATTTAATGTTTTCAATATTAAGAAGCAGATTTTAGAATAAAATTTTTATGAAAATTATTATTTTAGCAAATAAATTAATAATCTTTTACTGTAATAATTTTGCTTGCCTTTTCTGTTATATTGAGATGGCTTTTGAATGTTTCATAATTTTTAGAACTTGTTTAACTTTCAATTCCACAAAATAATTTTTACTTTAGCATCTTATAAAATCTATAAAAAATGATTAGCGACATACAATTTCAGGCCGAATTAAAATTATTAATCAGTAATGCTATCCGTGAGGATGTAGGTACAGGAGATTACAGTTCATTGGCCTGTATTCCTGATACTGCACATGGCCAGGCTAAATTACTGGTAAAAGATCAGGGAATAATTGCGGGAGTTGAATTGGCAAAAATGGTTTTTGAACATGTAGATCCTAAGCTAAAAGTAAAAACTTACATTGAAGACGGTACATATGTAGAATACGGAGAAGTGGTATTTGAAGTTTCAGGAAGTTCTCAGTCAATTCTAAAAGCTGAAAGGGTAGTTTTGAACACTATGCAGCGTATGTCGGCAATTGCGACAAAAACAAATCAGTATGTTCAGCTATTGGAAGGAACCGGCGCTAAAATTTTAGATACAAGAAAAACAACTCCAAATTTCAGAGCTGCAGAAAAATGGGCTGTAAAAATCGGAGGCGGTGAAAACCACCGTTTTGCACTTTACGATATGGTGATGTTAAAAGACAATCATATCGATTTTGCAGGCGGAATTACACTTGCAATCAAAAAAACAAAAGCATATCTGAAAGAAAACAATCTGGATTTGAAAATTATTGTTGAAGCCAGAAATTTAGATGAAATTAGAGAAATCTTATTGAGTGACGGCGTTCACAGAATTCTTATTGATAACTTTAATTATGAAGATACCAAAACGGCAGTGAAATTAATTGGAAACAAGTGCCAGACTGAATCTTCAGGTAATATAAACGAAAAAACCATACGTGAATATGCATTATGCGGTGTAAACTACATTTCATCTGGTGCATTGACACATTCCATTTATAATATGGATTTGAGCTTAAAGGCATTTTAAAAAGTTATAAGCTATAAAAATGAATAATTGCACAATCTAAAATCTGCAATCTAAAGTCTAAAATCAAAAAAATATATGTCGAAAGAGATAGAAGATCGGATTGAAAAAATTCCGTTATTGCGTTCTGTAGTGCGGGTTTTTAAAAGAATAAAACTTCCGTGGCTGGAAGGTTTTTCACTATACGATTTACTTGAATTGTACATTTTAGGAATTCTTGAAGGGGCATTTTCGTATCACGCAAGTGCTGTTTCTTTTAGTTTTTTTATGGCTTTGTTTCCGTTTACTTTATTTATTCTGAACCTAATTCCTTTTATACCTATTGAAGGGTTTCAGGCTGATTTTCTGCTTTTTGTACAACAGGGAGTTCCACCAAATACGTATGATGCAATCAGTAAAATTATTACAGATATCTTAAACAACAGTCACTCAGGCTTGCTTTCTTCCGGTTTTTTGCTGTCTATTTTTTTGATGGCAAATGGTATAAACGGAATTTTGAGTGGTTTTGAGTCGTCAAAACACGTTTTTGATAAAAGAGGTTTTTTTAGCCAGTATCTGGTTGCCCTGGCAATCTCATTAGTTATGACAATTATATTGTTTGTAACAGTGGCTACAATTGTAGTTTTTGAGGTTCTTATTCAGAAAACAATCATTCAGGATGTACTAAGTGACAATATTCCGCTCATCATTTTGGGACGATATGTGTTTGTAATGTTAATGATTCTTATAACTACCTCAATATTATTGCGTTACGGAACAAAACAATACAATAAAGTGCCTTTTATCAGTATTGGATCCGTTTTTACGACGGTACTAATTGTTATATCTTCGTTCTTTTTTGGGATTTGGGTTATAAAATTTTCAAAATACAACGAACTTTATGGTTCTATTGGTACATTATTAATTCTAATGTTTTATATTTGGATAAACTGTATGATTCTGCTTTTAGGGTTCGAACTGAATGCTACTGTCAGAAAATTAAAACAAAAAAAATAAAAATATTATGAAAAATTGGATGTTAACGGTCGGTGTTTTCTTTTTGACGCTGGGTACAATTCAGAGCCAGAGTGTGATAGGAAAATGGAAAACTATCGACGATGAAACGGGAGAAGCAAAATCAATTGTAGAAGTGTATGAGAAATCCGGTAAAGTCTACGGTAAGGTTGTAGAAATACTTCGCGATAGTCACAGAAAAGATGTATGTACTAAATGCGAAGGAGCAGAAAAAAATAAGCCAATTTTAGGTATGGTTATTATAAACGGCCTTAAAAAAGACGGTGATGAATATAATGGAGGAAGTATTCTTGATCCAACAAATGGTAAAAAATACAAATGTTATATTACATTAGACTCTGCTGATAAACTGAAACTTCGTGGGTATGTTGGGGTTTCTATTATGGGAAGAACACAATACTGGACACGAGTGAAAAATTAATTTTTTTTAAAATAAAATATGCGAAAATTAGCCTTGATAGTCTTATTTCTGACAATCTTGTCAAATAGTTTTGGGCAATCTAAGAATTCTGCATTACCTATAAGTCATCTAACAGGTGACTTTTATGTTTATAAAACGTTTCATGATTACAACGGAACACAGATTTCTGCCAACGCCATGTACCTTGTAACCAATGAAGGTGTCGTACTTTTTGATGCTCCCTGGGATGAAACACAATTTCAGCCCTTATTAGACAGTATAAAAGCAAAACACAATAAACAGGTGATTATGTGTTTTGCTACGCATTCTCATGATGACAGGGCAGGAGGTATTTCATTTTACAAACAAAAAGGGATTAAAACCTACACAGGAAAAGGTACAGATGAAATTCTAAAGAAAGGAAATAAACCAAGAGCAGAATATATCCTGCCAAAAGATACCATATTTACAGTGGGACAATATAAGTTTGAGGTGTTTTATCCGGGAAAAGGGCATGCGCCGGATAATATTGTAGCCTGGTTTCCCAAAGAAAAAATACTGTACGGAGCTTGTTTTATAAAAAGTGCTTCGGCAAAAGATTTAGGCTATCTGGCTGATTCAGATGTAAAGGAGTGGGAAAAATCGATAAAAAAAGTGCAGGCAAAATGTAAAAACCCGCAGTATATCATTCCGGGCCATGAAGATTGGACCGATACAAACTCTTTAAACCATACTTTTAAATTAGTTCAGGAATATAACAATGCAAAAACGTCTGGTAAATTAAATAAAAAGTAATTTTACAGACCATAAAATCTTTACATGTATTTCGTCGAAGTTATTTTACCGCTTTCGTTAGCCAAAACATTTACTTATCGTGTTTCTGAAACTGAATTCCATTTTATTAAAAAAGGAATGCGGGTTGCCGTGCCTTTCGGAAAAAGTAAAATGTACACAGGGCTGGTTATGGATATTCATGAGAATGCACCAAACTTATATGAAGCTAAAGAAATCCATCAGATTCTGGACGAAAAACCTATTGCAACAGAAATTCAGCTTAAACACTGGCTTTGGATTGCCAATTATTATATGTGCGGTATTGGCGATGTTTATCGTGGAGCCTTTCCGACGGGCTTATTGTTAGAAAGTGAAACAATTATTTCGCACAAACCAAATGTTGCGGTAAATGACAGTGAGCTTTCTGATGATGAATTTCTGATTTATGAAGCTTTACATCATCAAAGTTCTCTTAAAGTTCAGGACATCATTTCGATTCTGAACAAAAAAAATATACTTCCGGTTCTCCAAAAAATGATTTCAAAAGATATTATTGTTTTAGAAGAGGAAATAAAAGAAAGTTACAAACCCAAACTGATTCGTTATGTGAAATTACACAGCCAATACGAAACAAATGAAGGTTTGGGACAATTATTGGAAGTGCTTAAAAATGCCAGTAAACAAAAAGAAATTGTTTTGGCATATTTTCAGTTACAGGCTTCAGAAAAAAAGCCTGTTACGGTTAAAAAGCTAATAGAAGTTTCGGGTTCAACAACTGCAGCTGTAAAAGCTTTGGTTGATAAAGAAATTCTTGAAGAGTATTTTATTCAGCATGACAGGGTTTCTTATGATGGGAAAGCTTCTGAAAAACAATTGCTGTTAAGTGAAGTCCAGCAAACAGCTTTTGATTCTGTAAAAAATAATTTAAACGAAAAAGAAGTTTGCCTGCTTCATGGTGTGACTTCAAGTGGTAAAACGGAAATTTATATAAAGTTTATTGAAGAATATTTAAGCTCAGGGAAACAAATTTTGTACTTACTTCCTGAAATAGCGCTTACCACTCAGCTGGTGTCCAGATTAAGGCTTCATTTTGGAGACAAGGTAGCTGTTTTTCATTCTAAATACAGTAATAACGAAAGAGTAGAGGTTTGGAAACAAACCCTTGAAAATTCAGAAAAAGCCCAAATTGTAATAGGAGCGAGGTCAGCCTTGTTTTTGCCCTTTGCAGATTTAGGATTATTAATTGTAGACGAGGAGCACGAACAAACTTTTAAACAGGTTGATCCTGCGCCCAGATATCATGCGCGCGATTCTGCAATAGTTTTGGCTAATCTGCATAAAGCCAAAGTGCTTTTAGGATCTGCAACACCAAGTATAGAAACGTATTTTAATACACAAACCGATAAATATGGTTTGGTATCACTATCAGAACGTTATAATAATGTACGAATGCCTGAAATTGTTTTAGTCGATTTAAAAGACAAGCATTTCAGGAAAAGAATGACAGGGCATTTTAGCGATCTTTTGATAGAAGAAATTACCGAAGCCCTGACTTTAGGCGAACAGGTAATTTTATTTCAGAACAGACGTGGGTATTCTCCCATTATAGAATGTTTGACTTGTGGACACGTACCACACTGTCAGCAATGCGACGTGAGTCTGACTTTTCATAAGCATAAAAATCAATTGCGATGCCATTATTGTGGGTATTCAATTGCAAAACCCACACATTGCCATAGCTGTTCAAGTATAGATCTGACTACAAAAGGATTTGGTACGGAACAAATTGAACAGGAACTGATCTCTCTTTTTCCTAAAGCCAAAACATGGCGAATGGACCAGGATACTACGCGTGGTAAATTTGGTTTCGAAAAAATTATAGATTCATTTAAAAACCGGGAAATAGATATTTTAGTCGGTACACAAATGCTGGCCAAAGGTTTGGATTTTGATAATGTAAGCCTTGTCGGGATCATGAATGCTGATAACATGCTGCATCATCCTGATTTCAGGGCTTTTGAAAGAAGCTATCAAATGATGACACAGGTAGCGGGAAGAGCCGGGAGAGCAGATAAGCAGGGTAAAGTAGTGATTCAGACCTATAATCCGAATCATAATACCATACAGCAGGTTACAAACCATAATTATTTAGGAATGTACAAGGAGCAGTTGTATGACAGGCAGATTTATAAATATCCTCCTTATTTCAGGATTATAAAACTAACGCTGAAAAATAAGGATTATGACAAACTAAAAGAAGGTGCCATGTGGCTGTATCAGGTTTTGAGCCAGAACCTTAATATGCCTGTTTTAGGTCCTGAAGAACCGGCAATCAACAGGATCCGAAATGAATATATCCGTACGATTTTAATTAAAATCCCTCAAAATCTGCCATTAGGAAGCACAAAAAAAACTATTCAGAAAATGTTGAATAGTTTTGAAGCTGTTGCTCAATACCGGGCTATAAAAGTGATAATAAACGTCGATTTTTATTGAAAGTTATGAAGATGTAGAAAGAGCTCTTACCAGATCTTCTTTTTTATTTCTGCTTAAAGGAATTTTTGTAATACCGATTTCTGCAAATTTACTATTAAAACGTTCTACCTTATCTATATTGATAATATACGATTTGTGTACGCGAATAAACTTATCTTTTGATAAATCATTTTCAAAGGATTTCATAGTAGAAAGTACCAGGTTACTGTCGTCTTCAGTAACTACTCTTACATAGTCGCCAAAAGCTTCAATCCATTTTATTTTTGCAGTAAAAATTTTAAGTTTTTTAAGATTGCTTTTTATAAAAATATGTTCACCCTCTTCTTCTTTTACTTCTTTTTTGAGTAAATGCATGTCAATTGCTCTTTTTACAGAAGCATTAAAACGATCTACCGCTATAGGTTTTTGTAAATAATCAGTAGCATCATAATCAAAAGCTTTCAAAGCGTATTCTGCCTTAGAAGTGATAAATATAATCTGAGGTTTAGATTTTAATCCGTCAAGGAAGTCAAAACCATTGATAACAGGCATTTCAATATCTAAAAAAATTAAGTCAATATTATTTAATGAGATACAGCTTTTTGCTTCTATTGCATTAGAAAAGTCCCCGATTAAGTGCAAACCTGGGTGATTATTAACTAATTTTGCAATAATTGTCCTTTGTATAGAACTATCATCAACAACAACACAGTTTAGTTTCATAACATTTAAATTTAGAATAAATTCAGGATAGCAATAGTAAATGTATTATTTATTTGGTAAAAAAACTAAAGTCGTGGGTTATTTTTTGCATTATAACGAATAAATGTAAAAAAGTGTTGTATATATAAATATAATGATTACTTTTGCACCCAATTTTAACAAATAAATATTGTATTTATGAATCATTATGAAACTGTTTTCATTTTAAATCCCGTTTTATCTGAGGTTCAGGTGAAGGAAACAGTAACGAAATTTGAAGAATTTCTTACTAGTAGAGGAGCTGAAATGGTATCGAAAGAGGATTGGGGGCTTAAAAAAATGGCTTACGAGATCCAAAACAAAAAAAGTGGTTTTTACCATTTATTCGAATTCAAAGTAGCTGGAGAAGTTCTAATTGCTTTTGAAACTGAATTTAGACGTGACGAAAGAGTTATGCGTTTCTTAACTGTAAGTTTAGATAAACATGCTATTTCATGGGCTGAAAGAAGAAGAGCCAAATTAAAATCTACTAAAGCTTAATTATTATGTCTACAATAGAGCAATCTGCAAAAGGAAAAAAAGACGGAGATATCAGATATTTAACGCCTTTAAATATTGAAACTAACAAAACTAAAAAGTATTGTCGTTTCAAAAAATCAGGAATCAAATATATCGATTATAAAGATGCTGATTTCTTATTGAAATTCGTTAACGAGCAAGGAAAAATTCTTCCTCGTCGTTTAACTGGAACTTCATTAAAATACCAAAGAAAAGTTTCTGTAGCTGTAAAAAGAGCTCGTCACTTAGCTTTAATGCCATACGTGGCCGATTTATTAAAATAGTAAAAAAACTCTAGTCGCTGGTTTCTGTCTGACAGAACCTAACTTCTAAAATATAAGGACAACAACATGGAAATTATTTTAAAACAAGACGTACAAAACCTGGGATTTAAAGATGATGTAGTATCTGTAAAACCTGGTTACGGTCGTAACTTTTTAATTCCTCAGGGGTTTGCTAATTTAGCTACTCCTTCTGCTAAAAAAGTATTAGCTGAAAACTTAAAACAAAGAGCTCACAAAGAAGCTAAAGTTGTTGCTGATGCAAAAGCAACTGCTGAAACTTTAAAAGCTCTTGAAATTAAAATCACGGCTAAAGCTGGTGGAGAGAAACTTTTTGGTTCTGTTACTAATATTGATATTGCTGAGGCATTAGAGAAATCAGGTAACGCTATCGATAGAAAATTCATCACAAGCGGAATCGTTAAACGTACAGGAAAGTACAATGCAAGCATCCGTTTACACAGAGATGTTATCGTTGAATTACCATACGAGATTATCGCAGAAAAATAACAACTTGTTAACTTATTGTTAATAAAATATAAAAATCACTCTTCGGAGTGATTTTTTTTTGACTAATTTTGAGTGAAATAACTCACTCAAAATCAGTAAAATGAAAAAAATCATCGTATTATTATTATGTTTTTTCGGTTTTGCCGTCAGCGTAGCGCAGACTACAACATCGAGTATTAAAGGGATAGTAAAGAGTTCATCAAACGAACTTTTGCCGGGAGCTACGGTTTTGGCAATACACACCCCGTCGGGTACCAAATATTCTTCTCTGTCTAATGAAGACGGGAGATTTAATATTTTGAATATGAGAATTGGGGGACCGTACAAAATTGTTGTTAGTTTTGTTGGTTACCAAAATCAGGAATATAATGATGTTTATCTTGATTTAGGAAAAGTATTTAGTTTGGATGTTAGCCTGGCAAGTGAAAGTCAGGCGCTGGAAGAAGTAAAAGTTGTCTCAAAAAACAAAGTTTTTCAAAGTGGAAGAACAGGCGCAGAAACAACAATTGGCAGAAGAGAATTAACCGCTTTGCCTACCATTTCAAGATCAGCAGAAGATTTTACACGTCTGGAACCAACTGCAAGCGGTGGTTCATTTGGAGGAAGAAACGATCAGTATAATAATTATTCTTTAAACGGAGCTATTTTTAATAACCCGTTCGGATTAGATGCTGCAACTCCTGGCGGGCAAACAAGTGCCCAGCCCATTTCATTAGATGCAATTGATCAGATTCAGGTGGCGACTGCTCCTTATGATGTTACTTTGTCCGGATTTACCGGAGCTTCTGTAAATGCCGTTACCAAATCAGGAACTAATGAGTTACATGGTACAGCTTATGCATTTTACAGAAATCAGGATTTAACCGGAAGTAAAATAAAGGGCGAAAAAATATTTGTACCTTCTCTAGAACAAACTCAGGCAGGATTTAGTTTGGGAGCTCCTATTATTAAAGATAAATTATTCATTTTTGGAAATTTTGAAATCGATAAAAGAACCGATTTAGGTTCTAACTTTACCGCTAATAATAATGATGGTGTTACGGGGATTAATGAATCCAGAGTTTTGCAATCTGATCTGGATGCAGTTTCAAGTGCTTTGATGAATTTAAAAGATGCACAGGGTAATAACTTTAATTATAATCCGGGATCTTATCAGGGTTTTATTCATGAGTCAAATTCAACAAAAGGGATTATAAAACTGGATTGGAATATTAATGATAACAATAAACTGGCAGTTATTTATAATTTTCTTGACGCTTCAAAAGATAAACCTGCACACCCAACAGCTTTAGGATTTAGAGGCCCTAATGCTTCAATACTGCAGTTTCAGAATGCAGGATATCAGATTAATAATAAATTAGATTCGTTTTTGTTGGAATTAAACTCAAAATTCACTGAATCGGTTTCAAACAAACTTCAGGCAGGTTATACTTATTTTAATGATTTTAGAGATCCGTTTTCATCCCCGGCTCCTGTAATTAATATTCAGGATGGATCTGGGGCCAACTATATCATTGCCGGTCATGAGCCATTTTCGATCAATAATACACTTAAGCAAAAAGTAATTCAGATTACAGATAACCTTACTTATACCAGCGGAAACCATGCCTTCACTTTTGGTTCTTCTTTTGAAAAATTCAATTTTGAAAATTCATTCAACCTGGCAGGATATGACAATTTTGGAAATCCAAATGGTTACGCGGGAACTTTTTTTACTCCTTATTCAAACGTACAGGCATTTTTAGATGATGCTGCCAAACCTTATGCGACTAGTATTGTTGCACAGAATATGCAATATGCACAAGATATGGCGGAGTCTAAAAGTAATTTCGCTGTTGGTTCAGATGGCGGTTGGAAACTGGCTGAATTAAATGTAGGTCAATGGGCTTTTTATGCTCAGGACGATTGGAGTGTTGCCGATAATTTTAAACTGACAATCGGTTTAAGGGCTGATAAACCCTTATATTTTAATACAGATGAGCTAATTCAGAAATACATTGACACGGATAATGGCGGTGCCGGAAGAGATTATACCATAGATTATTACGATCCGGAAACAGGAAAGGTTGATAAACTGGTTTCGACAAAATTGCCAAGTGATAAGCTTTTATGGTCTCCAAGACTTGGTTTTAACTGGGATATTAAAAATGATGCGACTTCACAGCTTCGTGGAGGATCCGGAATTTTTACGGGAAGAATTCCTTTTGTATGGTTAGGAAACCAGGTTAGTGGTGCAGATGACAGCTTTTTACAGATTATGGATCCAGATTATAAATGGCCACAGGTTTGGAGAACAAGTGTAGGGTATGATCATAAATTTGAAAGCAATTATGTTTTGACTGTTGATGTATCTTATAATAAAGACATCAACGGTGTTCATGTGCAAAACTGGGGCTTAAAAGACCCAACAGGCACTTTGGGGGGTGTAGATAACAGGCTGATCTATACTGCTGCTGATAAAGGAGCGAATAATGCTTATGTAATGACAAACTCAGACAAAGGATTTGCTTTTAATAGTTCTGTAAAACTTCAGAAAACTTTTGAAAATGGATTTTATGCAAGTATAGCTTATAATTATTTGATTTCTAAAGATGTTAACTCTATTGAGGCTGAAATTACAGGAGATGCTTTTGCATTTAATCCTGCATTAGGAAACGTAAATAAAGATGTACTTTCTAACTCTAAATACGGAGATACATATCGTTTTATTGGGGTAGCTTCAAAAAAATGGAGATACGGAAATGATAAATGGGCAACAACGCTTTCTACTTTCTTTGAATATGCTCAGGGAGGGCGTTTTAGTTATACCTATGGAGGAGATATAAATAATGACGGCTCTGCTGTTAATGATTTGATTTATGTTCCTACTTCTGCTGAAATTGCCCAAATGACATTTTCCGGTGCAGGACAGGGCGAAGCTTTTGATAAATTTATTGAGCAGGATAAATATTTAAGAGACAGAAGAGGTGAGTATGCAGAACGCTACGGAGCAATTTCTCCATGGAGAGGAAAATGGGATTTTAAATTTTTACAGGACTATAATTTCAGGGTGTCATCCGCTTCAGAAAAAAAGAACACTATTCAGTTTAGTGTAGATATTTTAAATGTCGGTAACTTACTTAATTCTGACTGGGGAGTGGTTCAGGTGCCGACAAGTGTGCAGCCAATTGGGGTTGCTGTTGCCGGAACTACACCAACGTATACTTTTACCAATACTCAGACCAAAACGTTTAATTATGATGCCAGTTTAGTATCAAGATGGCAAATGCAATTTGGAATCAGATATATTTTCTAATAGATAAAAGATATTGTAAATTTGCCCCCTCATTTGAGGGGGCTTTTTTTTACCTGATAAATTAAGTCATTTAACGATATAACTTTGAAAAATAAAATGAAATACGCAAGACTGACAAAAGAGCAATTTGATGAATTACACGCAGAATTTTCCAGTTTCCTTGCAACGCAGGCGATTGATAAGGCGGAGTGGGATTTGATAAAAGAAAATAAGCCTGAAGTAGCAGAACAGGAATTAGATGTTTTTTCTGATTTGATCTGGGAAGGTGTTCTGTCAAGAGCTGAATTTTTGGAACATTTTTCTAAAAACCATATATTTCTTTTTCAGTGTTTTGAAAGCCATGTGCAATCAATTGTCTTAAAATCATTGGTGCCTGAAACAGATTTTCTTACTAAAGAAGGCTTACAATGGCTTAGTGATAATATGTTTACGGAAACTATTGAAATGAAGGTAGGAAAGAAGGTTTTTACTGAAGATCGTAACTCTTCCATCTTTGATTTAATTCAGCAGGGAGCGTTTTTAAGTGACGGACAATTGTTCAAACAAATCAATACAATTCTTGAATCGTAAATTTTCTGCATAAATTTTCAATAAGAAAAAGGTAAGTAGTTGATGTTAAATTATTTACCTTTTTTTAGTTTTTTAACTTTTGTTTAAACTTTTCTGTTTTTTTATACCCGTATTTCTACGTGTTTTTTCACAAAGTCTAAAGAATTTACACTCGATGTTAGTTTCTGTAGGTTTTACTTTTCAAATTGGCTTTTTTTCATAAAAAAAGCATAAAACAGGTGTTTAAAAAGTAGTACTAAACTTACTTAATTGTTTTATTCTGAAAAATATTTAATTATTTTTAAGTTATCAATATTGCTCTTTT
>NZ_QETH01000071.1 GCF_003105115.1 Flavobacterium sp. HTF
ATATCTGCGACTCTTTAAAACCTGAATTTATTTTTAAAAAATTTAGCACAAAAATCAAATCAGCAAAGACGATTGCAGATTTGCAGAAAGATTCCAAAATTGAATTTGCCATTCGCCAGCATTTAAAAATAAATCTAAGTTCTTTCTATAGCCTGATTGTGCAGGAACAATTTCCATTATGTGTCAACATAGGGCCTGAAAAGGATTTTTATCGTTCCAGAGTCAGTATCGACCCGCTCGATTTTGAACCTCAGATTCAATTTGACAAACATCCTGAAGGTATTACTTATACGCTTTCTCTAAAAGAAAACGAAACTACATTTCTGCCGATGAACAGTAATGTGGATATTCTTCTGGATGAACCGGGCTGGCTGATTGTAAATAAAAAATTAGGGCAGCTAAAAGAGCTTAATTCTAAGAAACTGACGCCGTTTTTGAAGAAAAAATCAATAGAAATACCTTCAAAATTAGTTGATGATTATTTTAAAAATTTCATTCCTGAAATAGCTAAAAAAATTGATATTGAAGCAAATGGTTTTGAAATTGAACTTCGTGACACCATTGTTTCATGCACAATACAGCCAGTTTATGATTTCTTTAAAAACTGTTATTACCTCAACCTTTATTTTGATTATAACGGCTATTTGTTTGATGCCGCTAAAACTAAAAAGACACATTCGTTTGTTGATTTCAGTGTTCCCAATGAACCTAAAATAATTCAGTTTAAACGAAGTTCTGAAGAAAATTTATATACAGACAAATTACTCGAAACGGGTTTAGTAAAAATCAAAAACGAATTGTTCGGACTGACTTCAGATCCGGAGAGTACAGATCCGTATGTCAATATTCAATTAGTAATAGACCATAAAGAAAAACTGGAAAGCTTAGGTTTTACGATTCAGAATTTAAAACTGGAAAGCAAAGAAATCATCACCGCAAATCATACAGTTTCAACTTCAAAAGATACACAAGGCGATTGGTTTGATATCAAAATAATCATCACAATTGGAACTTACACCATCAATTTCAGTGAAATTATTCCAAATATAAAAAGCAAGGAAAGACTGTTCATGCTGCCTGACGGAAACTATTTTCTGATTCCGTTAGAATGGTTCAGTAAATATGGCTCTCTGGCAAAATTAGCTAATACCGAAAAAGGCAGTTTACTTTTGCGAAAAAGCAATTTTACGGCTTTAGATGGAATTTCGGAAATCGACAATGAGGTCATTTCCCATGCAGAATATACCGCTTCAGATTTATTGAAGGCAACTTTAAGGCCTTATCAGATTGATGGCGTAAAATGGCTTTTGGGGCATTTCAATTCAAATTTGGGTGCATGCCTGGCTGATGACATGGGACTTGGAAAAACATTACAAACTTTGGCTGTTTTGGTTTCTGTACAGGAACAATTAGGCTTTACAACCAAAACTACCAATTTTGATTTGTTTGCAAACGAAACTACTGTTGAAAGAGAACCTCTAAAAACCCTGATCGTTTTACCCTCTTCATTGGTTTTTAACTGGTTTAATGAAGCCGGAAAATTTACACCGCATTTTTCAAAAATGCAGTATGTTGGCAACGACAGGAAATTACTGGCTGCCAGATTAGATTCGACCGATCTGATTTTTACCAGCTACAGCATTGTTCATCGTGATATTTCAATCTTAGAAAAATACGATTTCCGTTATTTAATTTTAGACGAAAGCCAATACATTAAAAATAAAAATTCCAAGATTTTTAAAGCCATAAACAAAATAAGCACAAGCCATAAAATTGCTTTGAGTGGTACGCCTATCGAAAATTCGCTTGACGATTTATGGTCACAAATGCAATTCATAAATCCGGATATTTTAGGCAGTTATGCTTTTTTTATGGAGAATTTTAAAAATCCGATTGAAAAAAAGAAGGATTCAGCTATTTTATCTGAATTAAAAACCCTTATCCAGCCTTATATTTTAAGGAGAACCAAAGAGCAGGTTTTAAAGGATTTACCGGAATTATCAGAGCAGATTTATTATTGCAATATGGATCCTGAACAGGAAAAATTATATGAGCAGGAAAAATCAAAAGCCCGTAATTTTTTACTTAAAACGGACGGATCAAGCCCGGACAAAATCAGCATTATCAATACGCTGATGAAGTTAAGGCAACTGAGTAATCACCCTAAAATGGTCGATCAGGAGTCGGAAATTGATTCCGGGAAATATATTGCGGTAACTAATTATCTGGAAAGTTTAGTAAAAGGAAAACAAAAAACAATCATTTTCAGTTCGTTTGTTACTAATCTGAATTTCTATACGGATTGGTGCAAGGAAAACAAAATCAGGTTTTGTGAAATCACAGGCGAAACTCCTGCCAGTAAACGAGAACAGCAGGTAAAAATATTTCAGGAAAATGAAGAACCTTTATTGTTTTTTATTTCGCTAAAAGCCGGAGGAGTTGGTCTCAATATTACCAAAGCTTCTTATGTTTTATTTCTTGATCCGTGGTGGAATCCTTTTGCGGAAAAACAAGGAGTTGGAAGGGCGCACCGAATCGGGCAGTTAAACAAAGTAAATGTGATTCGTTTTATCTCAAAAAATACAGTAGAAGAGAAAATCATCCAACTTCAGGAAAACAAAAAACTGTTATCGGATTCTCTTTTAGAAGAAAGCTATATAAATGACGAAATCGAAACTAATTTAGAGTATATTTTGAGTTCTTAATCAATTTTAACCAATAAATTACTCCTTTATTGCGTTATAAAAATTGTTATATTTACAATCTTACAACGCAAAAGGATGCCAAAATTTTTATTTCAAAAGCTTTTTCTTTTTTTTGTTTTTACTTCGGCAGCAGCCCAGGAAGTGCAGACAGAAGTTGCCCCGCCTTATAATATTAAAACGGTAACGTTTGTTCAGAACGGAAGCAACGTCGTTCCTATATTCGAATTAGGATCTGTATTTGAATTACAGTTTGATGACCTATTTGGCAATGAAGCTAATTATTATTTTGAAGTAACTCACTGCGATTACAATTGGAAACCAACTGATATCCCAAAAACAGATTATATCCGTGGTTTTGATAATCAAAGAATTACAGATTACTCCAATTCATTTAATACGCTTCAGGTTTATTCGCATTACAGACTGGCTTTTCCAAATCAGTTTACAAATCAACTGAGGATTTCGGGAAATTATATGCTTAAAATCTTAAATGAAGACAGAGAAGTCATTTTTTCGAGAAAGTTTATTTTGTATGAAGAACATTCTACTGTGGCGGCTCAGGTAAAAAGAAGCCGAACCGTCAGCAATATTGATTACAAACAAAATCTTGATTTTTCTATAGTTTCCAATGATATTGTTTTTCAGACACCATTACAAAACGTAAAAGTTCTTTTATTACAAAATGGAGATTTCAGCACCAGTATCAAAAATATTGTTCCGCAATATACCTTAGGAAACCAGCTGGTTTATAAATATGACAAGGAAACACAATTTTGGGCCGGAAACGAATTTTTATATTTTGAAAACAAAGACATTCGTGCAGCCAATAATAATGTGGGAAAAGTGGGCTCTAACAATGACATATACAATTCTTACTTATATACCAATCAGGCAAGAGGCAATCAGATCTATACCCTGTATCAGGATGTAAACGGAAACTTTGTTGTTAAAAACATAAACGGATCCAATAATGAAATTGAAGCAGATTATGCATGGGTATATTTTACTCTTTCTGCCCCTGCTTTCAGATCCTCCAGCAAGGACATTTATATTACCGGAATGTTTAATAATTACAGTCTGACACCTGAATATAAAATGGAGTATAATACCGATAAGGGTGTTTTTGAAAAAGCCGTTATGATCAAACAGGGTTTTACGAATTTTGAATATAAAATTGCGGACAAAAAAGGAGTTGTCGATTATGAAAATGCGGTTGATGGTAACTTTTATCAGACTGAAAATGAATACATAATTTTGGTTTATTACAAACAAAGTTCCGATCGTTATGAAAGAGTTATCGGAAAAGGAAATGCAAACTCTATTAATATAGTCAATTAAAAGATTGTTAAGGTTTTTAACCGAATGTTTTTTTTCGTAACTTTGCGCCTATAACGCACACATATATACTACTTTAGTATGGTTTCTCAAATTACAAGAGGCATAAAAATATCTGTTTTAACTAGTTTTGAAGGTACTTACTTCAAAAACTACAAGATTCATTTTGCTTTTAGTTATGTAATTACTATTGAAAACCATAGTAAAGATTCTGTACAGTTAACTTCACGTCACTGGGAAATTTTTGACTCATTAAATGATCTGGAAGTTGTTGACGGAGAAGGCGTTATTGGAAAAAAACCCGTTTTAAAACCAGGAGAAAATCATACTTACAGTTCTGGTTGTTTACTATCGTCTCCTTATGGTGCCATGAAAGGTCATTTTAATATGATTAATTTCACAACTACAAAAACATTCAAAGTTATTGTTCCTACTTTTAGAATGTGTGCTCCATTTGCTTTAAATTAATTCTAAGTTAAAACTATAATTCTTATAGTTATCTTATTCATAAAATTACCAAATTATTAATTTATCCTTTGTACTTTTGTGCAGCGTTAGATTATTCGTAACAAAACAAATCTTCTGACCCTCAAATTTGTCTAATTCACTAATTTTAAATAACATGCTAAAAGGATTCTTTCATGTACCAAAAGCGGTAAACGAGCCAGTAAAAGGTTACGCACCGAATTCACCAGAAAAAGCAGCTGTTCAGGCGGCATATACTACAATGTGGAACTCTCAGATTGATGTTCCTTTATACATTGGTAGTGAAGAAATCAAAACTGGAAACACAAGAACAATATCAGCTCCACACGATCATAAACATATCGTAGGAAAGTATCATTTAGCTGAAAAACAACATATCGAAAAAGCAATTGCTAATGCACTTGAATCAAGAAAAGCATGGGCAAATATGGCGTGGGAACAACGCGCAGCTATTTTCTTAAAAGCAGCAGAACTTATTGCCGGTCCTTACAGAGCCCGAATTAATGCAGCTACAATGATCGGACAATCTAAAAATATTCACCAGGCAGAAATTGATGCTTCCTGCGAATTGATCGACTTTTTACGTTACAACGTAGAATTTATGACTCAAATTTACAACGATCAGCCAAAATCAGACTCTACAGTATGGAACCGTTTGGAATACAGACCTCTTGAAGGTTTTGTATACGCAATCACTCCTTTTAACTTTACTGCTATCGCTGCAAACCTTCCTGCAAGTGCTGCTATGATGGGTAACGTTGTGGTTTGGAAACCAAGTGACAGTCAGGTATTTTCTGCAAAAATCATCATTGATGTTTTCAAAGAAGCCGGAGTTCCGGACGGAGTTATCAACGTAGTTTTTGGTGATGCTTTAATGATTACTGATACTGTTTTGGCAAGCCGCGATTTTGCCGGTGTACACTTTACAGGTTCAACTCATGTATTTAAAGATATCTGGGCTAAAATTGGAGCAAACATTCACAACTATAAAACGTATCCAAGAATCGTTGGTGAAACCGGTGGTAAAGATTTTATCATTGCACACCCAAGTGCCAACGTAAAACAAGTAACTACGGGAATTACTCGTGGTGCATTTGAATTCCAGGGACAAAAATGTTCTGCAGCTTCAAGAGCTTATATCCCGCAAAGTTTATGGCCGGCTGTAAAAGAGCAATTAATTACTGATGTAAAATCTATGAAAATGGGTTCTCCAGAAGATTTCGGAAACTTTATTACAGCAGTTATTCACGAAGGTTCTTTTGACAAATTAGCAAGTTATATTGACCAGGCTAAAAAAGATGCTGACGCAGAAATCATCATCGGAGGAAATTACGATAAGTCTGTTGGATATTTTATTGAACCAACGGTTATTGTAACTACAAACCCAAAGTATACTACAATGGAAACTGAGTTATTCGGACCAGTTATCACAATTTATGTTTACGAAGATGCAAAATGGGAAGAAACTTTAGAATTAGTTGATACTACTTCTGAGTATGCTTTGACAGGAGCGGTATTTAGCCAGGATCGTTATGCTATTGAAGTTGCTACAACTAAATTACAAAATGCAGCAGGTAACTTCTATATTAATGATAAACCAACCGGAGCAGTTGTAGGAATGCAGCCTTTCGGTGGAGCCAGAGCTTCAGGAACTAATGATAAAGCAGGATCTGCACTAAACTTATTACGTTGGGCTTCTCCTAGAACTATCAAAGAAACATTTGTAACTCCGGAAGATTACAGATATCCATTTTTAGGATAATATATATTTTTCGAATACATAGTATAAAAGCCGGGTCTTATCAGATCCGGCTTTTTCTTTTAAGTGCCTTTATGATCTTCTTCCTGATCGCAATAATCTGAATATATTCTTTTTAAAGAAGAATATTCAAAATTGTAATATTTTTCTTATATATTTGATTTTCAAATAGATACATCTTAAAAAAACTTATTCTGTTATTTTTAAAACTTTTTGTAGTACATCATTGCCTGTTCATCCTTTTAAATTTGCCCTGTGCAATTAAATAAAAGTTTGACAAATAAATACAAAAACCAAAAATGAAAAACTTAAAAAGAACTCCGGAAATAATAGTTGAAGCAAACAGCTTAGGAAATAAAATTGATTTTAAGTGGACGACAAAAAAAATGAGAAAACTCGTGGATCCTACTGAAGATAATGAGGAACTCGACAAAATACTAAACAAAATAAGCCATAAGGCATCTATTGCTCTTAGTGCAGCATTACTTGAATGGATTTATTGGCGCTTTAAGGGATATACTGTAGCATCTGACGATATTAAACACCGCATTGAAGCGCTATGGTATTCAATCGAAAATCCCAAAAATACAAATCCTTTAGCTTTTGACACTGAATTGGATGTTCCTGCAACCGGTTTTATAAACGGTCCTATATGGGTAGCTCTTATGAATGTAAGAATGATTGATGTACTGTACAAAAAAGGTTCACCATTACTGCAAAGCGAGTTAGTTGGATTAGTATTAGTTGCGAGACATATTACGCCGAAGAGAAAAATCTTTAATAAATGGTTTGAAAATATCATTTATAAACTTCAAGAGCAATTTCCAAATCAAAATACCGAAATTGATTATTCAGAAGAAACAATATATGATTCCTCTTCTGAAGAAAAAATTTGTCGTGAATTTTTCTTCAATACAGATTTTGAGCATACTAATAAATCGTCAAATTTTGCTTTGACAGAATTCATTTTGAATATTGATTATACAACTAATCATTATTGCAACAAAATGAAAAAATTAGTAAATGCATAAACTTTAAATACACAATTTAAACGCGGATTATTTTTTAAGGGGTTAAATAAATTCATCCGTTTAAAACCACAAGTAAGCCTTGTGGTTTTTTTATTTGAATCTAAAAAAAATCCGGATCTTAAACAGACCCGGATTTTTAGTATTATTACACTTTCGACTTTGAAATAAAAACTTAAGCTTTAAACTTCAAAGGCAGATGTACTACTTTTTTTGTTTCAAAAAATTCATCTTCAAAAATTGCAGACAGATCATATAAAGTTGCGTTTGGAAAATCTTTCAATTCTTCTGCAAGATCGCCTCCTTTTAGATAAAGAATTCCATTTTTCAAAGAATGCTTATGCTGCTTTTTGATTTTATCCTTAATCCATGAAACAAAATCAGGCATATTAGTTACGGCACGACTTACAATAAAATCAAAATCTCCTTTTGCATTTTCAGCACGCAATTGTTCTGCTTTTACATTTTTTAAACCTAAAGCATCTACAACTCCCTGAACTACTTTTATTTTTTTTGCAATAACATCAATAAGATAAAAACGGGTTTCTGGAAAAAGGATAGCAAGCGGAATTCCTGGAAATCCTCCACCTGTTCCAACATCGAGAACTGTCGTTCCCGGCTCAAATTTCATGATTTTTGCAATTCCAAGCGAATGCAAAACATGTTTTGTATATAAGGCATCAATATCCTTCCTCGAAATGACATTGATTTTTTCATTCCAATCGTGGTATAAAAAGTCTAATTTTTGAAATTGTTCTATTTGAATGTCAGTCAAATCAGGAAAATATTTCAATATCTCATCCATTGCTCTAATTTTTTAACAAAAGTACTACTTTACGATTGAAATATTTAACTCAATTTTGCAAATTGAAAATTTATAATAATTACCTTTGAAAATTATTTAAAATAATTATGAATAACACGGCTCCAACTTTTGCTAGGCAAGACAATCTGAAGTTTTTCAGAACACTTAACTCACGAGTAAACAATTACTTTAAGGAAAATAATATCCAGAAAACCGGAAATTGGAAACTTCATTTAAAAGCCATTATTCTTTTTGCTGTTTTTCTGACACCTTATTTCTTAATCCTTACTCTTGAAATGCCTTTTTGGGTAATGCTCCTTTTGTCTATCGTTATAGGAATAGGAATGGCAGGAGTTGGTATGAATGTAATGCATGATGGAAATCATGGATCATATTCTACTAAAAACTGGATTAATAAGTTTATGGGAGGAACTATTTATGTTCTGGCAGGAAACGTTTATAACTGGCAGGTACAACACAATGTTTTACATCATACTTACACTAATATTCCAGGGCATGACGAAGATCTGGATGCCGGAAGAATTATTCGTTTTACAAAACATGCTGAATGGCATAGTTTTCATCGTTTTCAACACTATTACTCTGTTTTCTTATATGGATTATTAACTTTTAACTGGGCTATTACAACCGATTTTAAGCAGATGCGTAATTATCTTAAAAGAAAATTATCTTACGGAGAGCCTAAAAGTCCAAAAATTCTTTGGACAACCTTAATCATTACTAAAGTTATTTATGTATCAATCTGGATTGTTTTACCATTGGTTATTGGTATTACATGGTGGAAAGTGCTACTTGGTTTCTTTGCAATGCATTATACAGCCGGATTGATCCTTAGTGTTGTATTTCAATTAGCTCACGTTGTAGATGAAACTACAAACCCTTCTCCAAATGAATTAGGAGAAATGGATAATACCTGGGCTATTCACCAGTTGTTTACCACAACCAATTTTGCACCTAAAAATGCAATTGTAAACTGGTACACCGGCGGATTAAACCACCAGATCGAACATCATATTTTTCCGAATATCAGCCACATTCACTATGGTAAAATTGCACAAATCGTAAAAGAAACTGCAAAGGAATGTAACTTACCGTATTATGAATATAAAACAATGAGAAGTGCCATCGTTGCACATTTCAAGCATCTACGTGAGCTGGGAATGAAACCTGAATTATCTGTTTAAACTAAAAAAAATCTATTAATAATTAACCTTCCTTAATGAGCGCAACAAATTAAGGACATTCAAAATTTTTATAATGAATCATATTCTTTCGGACAGAATCAACAATCTTGCTACATCGCAAACATTAGCGATGGCTGCTTTGGCACGTGAATTAAAAGCACAAGGAAAAGACATCATCAGTTTAAGTTTAGGAGAACCAGACTTTAATACACCTGATTTTATTAAAGAAGCAGCTAAAAAAGCAATCGACGATAATTACAGTACATATTCTCCTGTTGATGGATACCAGGATTTAAAAGAAGCTATCTGCACAAAATTCAAAAGAGACAACAATTTAGAGTACAAACCATCTCAAATCGTAGTTTCTACAGGAGCAAAACAATCTTTATACAACATTGCGCAAGTAATGCTAAACGATGGTGACGAAGTAATTTTACCGGCACCTTACTGGGTTTCGTATTTCGAAATCGTAAAACTTTCAGGCGGAGTTCCTGTTGAAGTTCCGACTTCTGTTGAAACTGATTTCAAAATTACTCCTGAACAATTAGAAGCTGCTATCACGCCAAAAACAAAAATGATGTGGTTTTCTTCTCCTTGTAACCCTTCAGGTTCTGTTTACAGCAGAGAAGAATTAACGGCTTTGGCAAAAGTGTTGGAAAAACATCCAAATATATATGTAGTTGCTGACGAAATTTATGAGCATATCAATTTCTCAGGAACTTTCTGCAGTATCGGTTCTATTCCGGGAATGTTAGAAAAAACAATCACTGTAAACGGAGTTGCAAAAGCATTTGCCATGACTGGATACAGAATTGGTTATATCGGAGCGCCGGAATTTATCGCAAAAGCGTGTACAAAAATCCAGGGGCAAGTAACATCGGGAGCAAATTCTGTAGCACAACGCGCTACAATTACAGCAGTAGATGCTGATCCAAGCGTATTAAACGAAATGGTTCAGGCTTTCCACGGTCGTAGAGATTTAGTGGTTGGATTATTAAAAGAAATTCCTGGAGTAAAAATCAACGTTCCGGAAGGAGCATTTTACGTTTTCCCAGACGTTTCTTCTTTCTTCGGAAAAACATTAAAAGGAACTGAAATCAAAGATGCAAACGACGTTTCGATGTATCTTTTAGCTGAGGCAAATGTCGCAACTGTAACTGGAGATGCTTTCGGAAATCCAAATTGCATTCGTTTTTCTTACGCAACAAGCAACGATATTTTAAAAGAAGCATTACGCAGAATCAAAGAAGCTTTGACTCTATAACAATATACTAAGTTTTATTAAAAACGGCTTAAGGTTAAAAGTTTCATCACTTTTATACTTTAAGCTGTTTTTTTTGGCGTGTTCGCTGCGGCGAACCGGGCTATCCGCTGCAAGTCCTCGCACTTCCTTCGTCAGGCTGTGGGCTTTTCACTGCTATCCCTCACGCAAAACGGCAAATGAGAACTAATCATTTTCAAATATAATCTCCTAAATCTGCCAAATCTGCCTGAAACTAAAAATACACTTTCAAAATTCCCATTCCACAATATTATAACCATCTGGCATAATCCTGTAAAACATAACCTTTTATAAATTCCCAACTTTGTAATGTATTAATTTAAAAACTATTAGTCATGATACATACAGATGAAACCACAAAAGAAGCAGTTAAAACTTTAGAAGGATTAATTTCAATTCTTGAAGACGGAAAATTAGGATATACAAATGCCGCAGAGCATGTAGAAAATTCAGCAATGAAAAGTGATTTCTTAGATTACGCAAGAGAAAGAGCCTTATTTATTGTAGAATTACAAGACGAAATCAACAAACTGGGAAAATCAACAGACACTTCTGGTGGTGGGCCACTTGGAGCTCTTCACAGAACCTGGATCGATATTAAATCATCATTTACAGGCGGAGACACCGAAGCTATTATTAACGCTTGTGTTACCGGAGAAGAAGCAGCCATCGAAAAATACAAAATGGCACTCGAAGAGAACCATCTCGAACACAATCAGATTTCAGTTGTTTCAAAACAATTAAACAGTATTCAAAATACTTTGTCACAAATTAAAATGAGAGTGAATTAATAAATATTGGAACTTTTATTTTAGAAAAAACTACCTGGTTTAAATAATCAGGTAGTTTTTTATTTTTAGCATTAATTTGGAATAAAAATCTTACTTTCGCCGCACATTTTAATAATTACAAAAAAACGTTTTTATGACCTTAAATTTGCGCTGTTTTATCACTATTATTTTTACAGTATTATTTTGTTCTTATTCAAAAGCTCAAACAACGGGTAATTTTATTAAAGCCTCAATAGGTTTTGGATCAAGTACATCACATTATGAAGAAGAAAACCCGGAAATCATAGATGGTTTTGGTTTTTATACGCAAGGAGAATATGTAATAGGTATAACGAGATGGTTTAGTGTAAGACCTTATTTAGGAGCTATTTTTACCTCAACAGATGAGGATAAAATTAAAAATCCACAAGGCTATAAAGTAGAAACTAATGCTTTTTTTCTTGGAACCAAAGTACGTCTTTGCGCTCCAATACCTTGGGTTGCTCCTTTTGTAGAAACTGGTATAGGAGCTTCAATAGGATCTTTTGAAACTTATACAGAATATGTCAATGAGAAAAAAAATGGTGTCGTAGCACATATTCCAATTGGTTTTGGACTTGCAGTTGGCCGAAAAAACAACATAGAACTTGGAGTTTCTTTTTACGGAAATTTAACTTCTAAACAATCTTTTGGCGGATTTACAGCAGGATATTCTTTTCCATTAGATTAATTGTATTCGTATACACTTATTAAAAATTCATTTGTCATCATTCCATATTAAGTTAACAATTTCAAAAAAACACCTTCATCATTAGCAAACTCAAATAATTTATAAGACCTTTGCACACTTTTTTTCGTGAATACCACAAAAGCCTAAAGTTTTAAAAATGAAGAAGAAGATTGAAATATTAGCTCCAGCCAGGGATTTAATTGGTGGAATGGCAGCGATTAACAGCGGAGCAGATGCAGTATATATTGGAGCGCCACAGTTTGGCGCACGTTCTAACGCCAATAACTCAATTGAAGATGTTGCAGCACTGGTAAAATATGCGCACTTATTTAACGCTCAGGTTTTTGTGGTAATGAACACCATTTTGTACGACAACGAATTAGAAACGTGTCGCTCAATGATTTGGGAATTATACGACATTGGTGTCGATGCCCTGATTATTCAGGATATGGCGATTATGGAAATGGACTTGCCTCCTATTGTACTTCACGCCAGCACACAAGCCAATAACCGTGACGCAGACAAAATTAAATTCTTAAAAGATGCCGGAATCAAACGTGTCGTTTTAGCACGTGAATTAAACCTGCATCAAATTAAAACGATTTACGACGAAGCTGATGTTGAATTAGAATTTTTCGTAACCGGAGCTTTATGCGTATCCTTCAGCGGAAACTGTTATATGAGTGTGGCCAACGGAGAACGAAGCGCGAACCGTGGTTCTTGTGCACAAAACTGCCGTTTACCTTATAACTTAATCGACGGAAACGGAGAAACTTTAATCAAAAACAGTCACTTACTTTCTATTAAAGATTTAGACGTTTCAGATCAGATTCCGAATTTGATTGAAGCCGGAATCGTTTCTTTTAAAATCGAAGGCCGTTTAAAAGATGTAGCTTACGTTAAAAATAACGTATCGTATCTTCGTCAGAAATTGGACAGTTATTTAGAAGGAAGCGACAAATACACGAAAGCTTCTTCCGGAAAATGCACTTATACTTTTGATTCTACTTTAAACAGAACTTTTAACCGTGGTTATACGGATTATTTCGTAAACGAAAGACACAGTTCTATTGGTTCCTGGGAAAGCCCAAAATCAAAAGGTCAGTATATTGGAAAACTAATCAGAACTGTTGGAAATGCTTATGAAATTGAAAACGGTGAATTATTAAACAATGGTGACGGACTTTGTTTCATCAACGAAAATAACGAAGCAGACGGAATCTATGTAAACAAAGCCGAAAACGGAAAAGTATATCCAAACGTTTTAAAAGAAATCAAAGACGGAACTTTTATTTACCGTAACAATGATATTGCTTTCATCAAAATTGTTGAAAGAGAAGACAGTGCGATCCGTAAAATTGGAACAGCTTTACTACTTACTGAAAACGAAAACGGTTTTGAATTAATCGCAACCGACGAAGACGGAAACGTAAGCACCGTAAAATTAGAGCATTCAAAAGAACAAACTAAAACTGGCGAATCAATTGAAGAAAACATAAAAGTTCAATTAGCAAAAACAGGTTTTACACCTTACAGTGCCGATGAAATTAATGTAATGTTTTCTCAAAACTGGTTCCTTCCTATTTCAAAAATCAACGAAATGAGAAGAAATGTTTTTGATCAGTTATCAGAAATTCGTCTGGCAAATTACAAACGTGAGGAACACCAATTGGTAAAAACATCACATGCGTATCCTGAAACCAAACTGGATTTCATGTACAATGTTTCGAACAAAACAGCTCGTAAATTCTACGAACGCCACGGTGTTACCGAAATCGAAAAGGCATTCGAATTACAATGGGATCCTGGAAAATCCCGTGTAATGACCACCAAATATTGCATCAAATACGAATTGAAAAAATGTCCTATACACCAAAAAGATATAGTTGGTGTTAAAGTAAAAGAGCCATTAGTACTGAAACAAGGTGAACTTGAATACAAATTAAAATTTAACTGCAAACCCTGTGAAATGGAAATCTGGGAAAAAGATGCAGAATTTGAGATTGAAGAAGATCATTTTCATTAATATACAAAACCGATACTTTTAAAGTGTCGGTTTTTTTATTTTGGGCGTGTCCCGCCGAAAAGGCGGGTCGGACTATCCGTTACAAGTCCTCGCACTTCCTTCGTCAGGCTGTGGGCTTTCCACTGCTATCCCTCACGCGAACGGGTTAACAAGAACTTTTGCGTTCATAATTTCATTTCATACTTCCCACAATCTTGTCATTCCGAGGAACGAGGACACGAGCGATAGCGAACTGGCGAAGCAATCTTCGCAAGTAGCCGAACAAAGATTGGCTTATTGGAACGGAGTTACTCGCGAAGATTCCTCGTTCCTCGGAATGACAAACTGTGTGGTTACTTAATGTAAAAATTAAACTAAAATCTACCGAATCTCCAAAATCAGCGTGAGAATAAATTCCATTTTATTTATCTTTACTCTCAAAATAATTTTAAATGGACTCAAAAAATAACATTCAAAAATATGCAATCATTGCTGGGATTTTTGTGACTGCATTTTTTCCATTATTAATTTTTTCAGATAGTTATTTTATTGATTTATGTGTTCAAATATGTGATTTCGGTGTTTTTTGGAATCCAATATCTTGGGGAATTATTTTTCCGGTTTTTATTATTTTCCTTTTTTGGAATACTGCTAAAAAAATAAGCCATTCATTAAACCAAATAACTTATTTTCAAGCTTGTTCTCAATTTTCTTTTGGAGTAAGTTCTAAGTTTATAATTTCACTTTTTACAATTTATATAATCGGAAAATTTGTTAATGGACTATCTGTTGTATTAAAATCACAAATTCCAGATACAATTCTCTTTTCGATCCTAATGATTTTATTCCTATCATTTATATTAATGATTCTAACTTTTATAAGCAGTTTAATAATTGTAAAAGCAAGCCAAAATACCCAAACTTTAAATCCAACAAAATGAAAATACTCCTTCTGGGTTCAGGCGAATTAGGTAAAGAATTTGTCATTGCCGCACAACGAATCGGACAAACCATAATTGCAGTTGACAGTTACGAAAATGCCCCTGCCATGCAGGTTGCACACGGTTTTGAAGTCATCAATATGCTAGACGGCGAAGCCTTAGACCGAATCGTAGCCAAACACAAACCCGACTTCATAGTTCCGGAAATAGAAGCCATTCGCACCGAACGTTTTTACGATTACGAAAAACAAGGAATCACCGTTGTTCCTTCAGCGAAAGCGGCAAATTTCACGATGAACCGTAAAGCCATTCGTGATTTAGCAGCTAAAGAATTAGGTTTAAAAACAGCCAAATACCAATACGCAACTTCGGCAGAAGAACTGCAAAAAGCTGTTCAGGAAGTTGGTATTCCGTGTGTGGTAAAACCTTTAATGTCATCCTCAGGAAAAGGACAATCGACTATAAAAACAGAGAGTGATATAGAAAAAGCATGGCAATATGCCGTTGCAGGTTCGCGTGGCGATGTTATCGAAGTTATTGTAGAAGCTTTTGTCAATTTTGATTCAGAAATTACGCTTTTGACAATTACTCAAAATAACAACCCAACTTTGTTTTGTGCGCCAATTGGTCACAGACAGGAACGCGGTGATTACCAGGAAAGCTGGCAGCCGGCGCAAGTTTCTGAAGCCGATTTATACGAAGCACAGGATATGGCCGAAAAAATTACGGAAGCACTTGGCGGTGCCGGACTTTTTGGTGTTGAATTTTTCCTAACGAAGGAAGGCGTTTACTTCTCTGAACTTTCTCCGCGTCCGCATGATACCGGAATGGTAACGTTGGCAGGAACTCAGAATTTTAACGAATTCGAATTGCATTTAAGAGCCATTTTAAGTCTTCCGATTTTCGAAATTACTTTAGAAAAAGCCGGGGCAAGCGCTGTAATTTTAGCATCAGAAGATTCAACAAATCCAACTTTTACCGGAATCGAAAAAGTAGCCGCTTTGCCAAAAACTGATTTCAGGATTTTTGGTAAACCAACTTCAAGACCCTATCGCCGAATGGGAGTTGTTTTAGCTCAAGATTCTTTATCAACCCCAATCGAAAAAGTAACCGAACGTGCCAAAGAAACGGCAAAATTAATAACTGTAAATTCTTAATTATGAAAAACATATTATTAGCTACATTCCTTTTTATTGGAATTGCAGTACAAGCTCAAAGCAAAAAGAAATTTGATAAGCCAACAATTGTTGAAGCTTCATGTGGAGAATGTCAATTCGGAATGAAAGGTAAAAGCTGTGATTTAGCCGTTCGTATTGACGGAAAAAACTATTTTGTTGACGGAACTACTATTCACGATCATGGAGATGCACACTCCGATAAAGGTTTTTGCAATGCGATCAGAAAGGCTTCTGTTACCGGCGAAATTGTAGGTAATAGATTTAAAGCAACTTCATTTACGTTAATAGAAGACACAAAATAATGGCATTAATACTCGAAAACATTGCCAAACATGTTTCTTTGACATCAGAGGAACAGGCCCTTTTTTTATCTAAACTGGAAACGAATACTTACAAAGCCAAAACAATTTTGTTAAACGCCGGTGAAGTCTGCAAACATTCTTATTTTGTTAATTCCGGAATTTTAAGAAGCTTCAATATCAATGATAATATTGTGGAGCATGTACTTTCATTTGCCTGCGAAGGCTGGTGGATGAGCGACATGTACAGTTATTTTTCGCAAAAACCGGGACAGCTTTTTATTGAAGTTCTGGAAGAAGCAGAGGTTGTTTCTTTATCCAAAGAAAATCAGGAACAATTGTATCTTGAAATCCCAAAACTGGAACGCTTTTTTAGAATTCTAATTGAGAATTCATTAGTGGCCAATCAGCAGCGATTAATGGATAACTTAAGTTTACCTGCGGAAGAACGTTTTGATAAATTCTGTAAAAAATACGGAACTCTGGTTCATAAAGTTCCTCAAAAACAAATCGCTTCTTTCATTGGTGTAACACCGGAATTCTTCAGCAAAATGAAAGCGAGACTTTTGAAGAAATAAAATTTAACCATTAAGACATTAAGATTCATTAAGAGCAAAACTTAATCAGCTTCATTAAAACTAACTTAATTTCTTAATATCTTAATGGTAAAAAATCAAAAACCTAGTTCAATATTGAACTAGGTTTTTTTTGAATTAAAATTGCTCAACCTCAGTAGAATGTTCCATTGCCGTTATTGAAGATCTTCCTATCATTACCGTATTTTGAACAGCATCAAAATAAGAAGTCCCTACAAAAGCCTGATGTTTTACCGCTCTGAATCCGTTTTTCTGTAAAGCGAATTCTCTTTCCTGTAATTCAGAGTAACCCGCCATTCCACGTTCTCTGTAAGCTTTAGACAATTCGAACATACTGGTGTTCAACGCATGGAATCCTGCTAAAGTGATAAACTGGAATTTATACCCCATTGCAGCCAAATCTTCTCTAAACGTTTCCATTTCTGCAACTGATAATTTTGCTGCCCAATTGAAAGAAGGCGAACAATTATATGCCAGCATTTTATCCGGAAATTCTTTTTTCATTGCATCAGCGAATTTTTTAGCATAAACCAAATCCGGATTGCTGGTTTCCATCCAGATTAAATCGGCGTAAGGAGCATAACTCAAACCTCTTGCAATTCCCTGATCAATTCCGCTGTTTACGTAGAAGAAACCTTCAGCTGTTTTTTCTCCGGTTAAAAATTTTCTATCTCTCGGATCAGCATCACTCGTTAGTAAATTGGCGGCATCAGCATCTGTTCTTGCTACAATTAAGGTAGAAACGCCCATAACATCTGAAGCCAGACGCGCTGCAATTAATTTATTGATGGCTTCCTGAGTTGGAACCAAAACCTTTCCGCCCAAATGCCCGCATTTTTTAGCAGAACTCAGCTGATCTTCAAAGTGAACACCAGACGCTCCGGCTTCAATCATTGATTTCATCAGCTCAAACGCATTTAAATTTCCGCCAAAACCCGCCTCAGCATCAGCTACTATCGGAACTAAATAATCTTTCTTATCTTTAACTTCGTTTACGGTCTGAATCTGATCAGCGCGCAATAAAGCATTATTAATCTTTTTTACCACCATCGGTACACTGTTTACCGGATAAAGCGATTGGTCAGGATACATTTCTCCTGCCAGATTTGCATCAGCAGCAACCTGCCATCCGCTTAAATAAATTGCTTCTAAACCGGCATCCACTTCCTGAATTGCCTGATTTCCTGTTAAGGCACCCAAACCCGCAACAAAATCCTGGCTTTTTAACTTTCTCCATAATTTTTGCGCTCCCATTTTAGCAATAGAATGTTCAATTTGATAGGAACCCTGAAGCGTCACTACTTCATTTGCAGTATAAGGGCGCTCAACACCTTTCCATCTTGGGTTTGCAATCCAGTCATTAATCAGTTCCTGAATTCTGTCTTCTGTTGTTTTCATAAATAATATAGTTAAGTTGGTTAGTAAAGTATTTTATTATTGTGCTGAAATTTTTCTGCCTGATCTGCTAAATCTTTGTAAAAAATATTAGCACGCAGATTTGGCAGATTAAGCTGATTTTAAAAAATTAGGCTCAGTAGTTTTTTTATAGATATTTGTAACATGGAATTGTAAGGAAATCAACAAAATCAGTATTTACTACTAATCTTTCCAGTACTTTTTCAGCCAACGGAAATTGTTGTTTTTCGTGATTTTCTTCTCCCAGTTCTTCTTTGATTTTTCTGAATTCATCCAAAGCCAATTCATGATAATAAGCCAAATCTAATTTTCGTCCATTATCCAGAAGCACTTTATTCTGAAGCCATTGCCATAATTGCGATCTTGAAATTTCGGCCGTTGCGGCATCTTCCATCAAATTATGTAAAGCTGCGGCACCTTGTCCGTTCAGCCATGAAGCCAGATACAAAACTCCAACATTTATATTTTTTCGAACCCCATTTTCAGTAATCAGCCCAATTGGTGGTTCAATCAGATCTGCTTCTGTAATTTTTCGATGCTCTCTTTTAACATGAATCTGATTTGGAGTCGGCATTCCTTTATCAAAAATTTCCTTTGCCAGCGCAACCAAATCCGGATGCGCCACCCAGGTTCCATCGTGGCCATTTTTAACTTCACGCTCTTTATCCGTTTTTACTTTTGCAAAAGCAATTGCATTAGCTTCTTCATTATTTCTAATCGGAATCTGCGCTGCCATTCCGCCAATGGCATGGATACCTCTTTTATGGCATCTTTGAATTACCAAATTGGAATACGCATTCATAAAAGGTGACGTCATATTTACCTGATCACGGTCCGGAACGATGAATTTTGGATTTTTTCTAAACTTTTTGATGTAAGAAAAAATATAATCCCAACGTCCGCAATTCAAACCAACAATATGCTCTTTCAATTCATATATAATTTCATCCAGCTGAAAACTAGCCGTTATGGTTTCAATTAAAACCGTCACTTTTATGGTTCCTCTTTTCAGCTTCAAATAATCCTCGGTAAAATCAATTACATTATTCCACCAGCGTGCTTCCAGATAATGTTCTAATTTCGGAATGTAGAAATATGGTCCTGAATTATTCTCCAAAAGTTTTTTATGATTATGAAAAACATACAAACCAAAATCTATCAACGATCCTGAAACTTCCTTTCCTTCAATTAGAATATGTTTTTCAGGAAGATGCAAACCTCTCGGGCGTACAATCAATGTTGCGGTTTTTTCATTTAAATGATATGATTTGTTTTTAACTTCATCTGTGTGAGAAATACTTTTATTAACGGCATCAATCAAATTCATTTGCCCATCCATTAAATTTTTCCAGGTCGGAGAAGTACTGTCTTCAAAATCGGCCATAAAAGTTTTGGCACCCGAATTCAGGGCATTGATAATCATTTTGCGATCAACCGGTCCTGTAATCTCTACTCTTCGGTCCAATAAATCTTTCGGAATTTCACCAGCTGTCCAATTGCTTTCTCTGACATTTTTAGTTTCCGGAGTAAAAACCGGCATGACACCCTGATCAAAAGCGGCTTGTTTTTGCTCTCTCTGCAAAAGCAGCAGTTTTCGCTGTGATTCGAATTTTTTGTGCAATTCGGTAATAAATGCAATTGCTTCTTCGCTCCAGATTTTTGGATAAGCAAGCTTCTTGGCGGCCAGAATTTCTAAAGCCATTTCAGTAATCTCTAATTGGTTTTTCATAGCTGCAGATTTTAATTTAATTTGATTAAACTCATTTTTTCTTTAATCATTTTTCGTTTCATCAAAATCAATAAATTATAACTCATTCATAATTAACACATTTCGACAGTACAATGTTATAAAAAAGTTTTTTACAAAACAAGCGAACGTTCGCTAAATTTTAAAAATATTTTTTTGGCGATTATTTTTAGAATACTTACATTTGACATTATGGATATTGAAAAAGATTATATAAAGCTGATTTTTGGGCTAAAACTCAAGCAAGTCCGCGTTCAGAAAAACCTGTCGCTTTTTGGCTTAGCCAAATTGACTAATCTTTCAAAATCGTATTTAAACGAGATTGAAAAGGGAAAAAAATATCCAAAAACGGACAAGATTCTTCTTTTATGCCAACATTTGGATGTTCCTTACGACCAATTAGTATCTCTAAAACTCGATAACAATCTCGCTCCGATTGGCGAAATACTGAAATCCGGAATTTTAAAAGAGATCCCGCTAGAGCTTTTCGGAATTCAGGAAGCCGATTTAATTGACATTATTGCCAATGCGCCGGCAAAAGTCAATGCGTTTATCAGTACCATTATTGAAATTGCACAGCATTACAATCTAAGCCGCGAAAGTTTCTTTTTGGCCGCTTTACGATCGTATCAGGAAGCGCATAGTAATTATTTTGAGGATTTAGAAGATAAAGTAATCGCTTTTTCAAAGTCCTTTCAGATTAATCTGGATTCTAAAATCAGTATTGAAGAACTGGAAGCGATTTTAAAAGAAGAATACGAATACAATATCAAAGAAATAGCCTTCACCGATCAGGAAGCTCTGGACGATCTGCGTTCTATTTATGTTACCAAAAGCAAGACTTTATTGCTTTCAACTGAAATTGATGCTCCTCAGAAAGCTTTTATTTTAGCCAAAGAAATTGCCTATAATTATTTAAAAATTTCAGATCGTTTGCTGACTTTCAGCTGGATTAAATTTGAGAATTTTGATCAGGTTTTGAATAATTTTTATGCTTCTTATTTTGCGGGTGCCTTATTATTGCCCAGAAAATTAGTTGTAGACAAAATCAATGATTTTCTAAATAATGAAAATCCAAAACCGGAAGAATTTGTTTCGTTAATCGAAAGTTTTGAAGTTTCTCCAGAATCTTTCTATCAGCGATTAACCAATTTATTGCCCAAAGATTTCCATCTGAAAAATCTATTCTTTTTAAGATTATCACATCGTCCCGGAACAGATTTTTATCAAATAAACAAAGAACTGCACATTACCAATCAACAGGAGCCTCATGCTAACGAAACAAACGAGCATTATTGCAGAAGATGGGTTTCGGTAAAAACAATAGATGAAGCTATCAGACAAAATAAATCTCATTTTTTTGATGCTCAAATATCGAGTTACGCCAACAGTGGAAACGAGTATTTGGTCTTTTCATCGGCTACAAAAGATCCTTTCGCAGAAAATTACATCAGAAGTATTTCGGTTGGAATTTTAATTAATCCGACAATGAAAAAGAAATTCAAATTTATTGAAGGAAAACCTTTGGTTAAAAGAATTGTGGGGGTAACTTGTGAAACATGTGCTGTACAGGATTGCCTGGAACGGGCTTCTCCTCCTATTGCTCTAGAAAAAAAGAAACGCCATGAGAATACAGATGCGGTTGTACAACAGTTTATAATTCAATACAGTTAGAATAATATGAAACATTTATCTTTAATAATAATCCTGCTTTCTATTAACTCAAACCAGAAAACAGACAAACTTATTGGCCGTTATAATTATTTGATAGAAGACAGCAATACCTACCTGCTAAAAGATAAAATTACTTTTAAGGATAGCGTTTTTGTTTTTGACAATAAGTATATGCCAAAAGGAAAAATTTCTTATGGCAATACAATTCTATTGGAAAATTTTATTAATACTGATTTGATTATCAGCATTCCAAAAGATCAAATTGCAAAAGATACTATTCTATTTTACATGCATGACAAACAAAGTTCAGCCGCAAATTATCTTGATGTAGTGACTGGAAAAGGGAAATTGATTAGAATTAAATAATACAGCGCAATCTTGTCATCCTGAGGAACGGCGTGGCTACTTTGTCTTTCATAAAAATAAAAACTTCGAATCTCAGCAACTTAAAACCTCAGAATCTTTCTTAATCTAGGTTAAGTGCTTTTTCCTGACCCCGGCGGTATCTTTGTACTATAAAAATAACAAAACACACCGATCATGGAAAATATAGTATTACACAAAGCAGAAACAAGAGGAAATGCAAATCACGGATGGCTAAATGCTTATCACAGTTTTAGCTTTGCGAGCTGGTACAATCCGGATAGAATTCAGTTTGGGGCGCTGCGCGTTTTGAATGATGATACTATCGCAGCCGGAATGGGATTTGGAACGCATCCTCATGATAATATGGAAATCATTACGATTCCTTTAGAAGGTGATTTGGCTCATAAAGATAGCATGGGAAATACTGAAATCATTAAAAATGGAGATATTCAGGTGATGAGTGCCGGAACCGGAGTTCAACACAGTGAGTTTAACCCAAATGCAGACCAACAGACTAAATTGTTGCAAATCTGGTTGTTCCCAAATAAAAGAAATGTTGAACCACGTTACCAGCAAATTACTTTAGACGTTGCAGACAGACATAATAAACTATCTCAGATTTTATCTCCAAACGCAGATGACGAAGGGGTTTGGATTCACCAGAATGCCTGGTTTAATATGGGAAATTTTGATGCCGGAATTGCAACAGAATATAAAATCAAAAAAGAAGGAAACGGAGTTTATGCTTTCGTTTTAAAAGGAAACGTAACGATCAACGGTCAGGAATTAAACACTCGTGATGCTGTTGGAATTTCAGGAACTGACACTTTAAACATTAAAGCAAATACAGCTGCTGAATTTTTATTGATGGACATTCCGATGAACTATTAATTCAAGATTACAATTAATATTTTTTTTTAGAAACGATATTTAAGTTGATATTCAACTTATTATCGTTTCTTTTTTTATTCAAATTTCATCAAGTTTTTTTGCCACAGATTTGAAGAAAGTGTGTTTGTGACTTTGACAAAGAGTTGCTAACTTGAAAAAAGTCTTATTAAGAATCTGCATGAAAAACATAGCCTGCGGTTTCAACCGCAGGGACATATTATATTAATACAATCCGTTTCCCGTGGTTGAAACCACCGGCTATATTGAATATTTTGAGATAATTTTGCACTAATTATTTAAAGTTTAAAAAGAGTTAGATTGAACTAAAATTTCACTGATTATTTATTTCACATGCAGAAAAATCTTTTTAATCATTTTAATCTGTGTAGAAAAACCTGTTCGGGATCGCTCAGAGTGATTCCATAATCTGCAAATCGTTTGCTGTTTGGATAAAAGAATCCGAATAATTACACCGGTGCATAATTTCCGGGATTTCATCTTTGCTAATCCCTAATAAT